>NZ_JASJUJ010000004.1:0-449630 GCF_047467975.1 Citrobacter sp. C348
AGTGTTGATGGTGATACCACGTGCTTTTTCTTCCGGTGCGTTATCGATCTGATCGAATGCACGAGCAGAACCGCCGTAGGTTTTAGCCAGTACGGTGGTGATTGCAGCGGTCAGAGTAGTTTTACCGTGGTCAACGTGGCCGATGGTGCCGACGTTAACGTGCGGTTTTGTACGTTCAAATTTTTCTTTAGACACGGCTATATTCCTTACTATAGTGCTCTCCCCTTATAGAGAGAGCACGGGATTTTGGTTTTTAACCTGCGGCTTATTTACCGCGGGCTTCGATTACGGCCTGAGCAACGTTGTTCGGCGCATCATCATACTTCAGGAATTCCATAGAGTAAGATGCACGACCTTTGGTCAGAGAACGCAGCTGAGTTGCATATCCGAACATTTCAGACAGCGGAACTTCAGCATGAATCTGAACACCAGTAGCGTTAGATTCCTGACCTTTCAACTGACCACGACGACGGCTAAGGTCACCGATGACGTCACCAGTGTTCTCTTCCGGCGTTTCTACTTCAACCTTCATAATCGGCTCAAGCAGAACAGGTTTCGCTTTCTTAAAGCCATCTTTGAAGGCGATAGAAGCAGCCAGTTTAAACGCCAGCTCAGAGGAGTCAACGTCATGGTAAGAACCGAAGTGCAGACGCACGCCCAGATCAACAACCGGATAGCCAGCCAGCGGGCCAGATTTCAGCTGTTCCTGGATGCCTTTATCAACGGCCGGGATGTATTCGCCAGGAATTACACCACCTTTGATGTCGTTGATGAACTCGTAGCCTTTCGGGTTTGAACCCGGCTCCAGCGGGTACATGTCGATAACAACATGACCGTACTGACCGCGACCACCAGACTGCTTAGCGTGTTTACCTTCGATATCGGTAACTTTCGCGCGAATCGCTTCACGGTAAGCAACCTGAGGTTTACCGACGTTCGCTTCAACGTTGAATTCACGCTTCATGCGGTCAACGATGATGTCGAGGTGCAGCTCACCCATACCGGCGATAATGGTCTGGTTAGATTCTTCGTCAGTCCATACGCGGAAAGACGGGTCTTCTTTAGCCAGACGGCCCAGAGCCAGACCCATTTTTTCCTGGTCAGCTTTGGTTTTCGGTTCTACCGCGATGGAGATTACCGGCTCAGGGAATTCCATACGCTCCAGAATGATCACGTGGTCTGGATCACAAATGGTGTCACCAGTTGTCACATCTTTCAGACCGATCGCAGCCGCGATATCGCCCGCGCGAACTTCTTTGATCTCTTCACGCTTGTTGGCGTGCATCTGTACGATACGACCAAAACGTTCACGAGCCGATTTCACTGGGTTGTAAACAGTATCACCGGAGTTAACCACGCCAGAGTACACGCGGAAGAAGGTCAGGTTACCCACGAACGGGTCGGTAGCGATTTTGAATGCCAGAGCAGCAAACGGCTCTTCATCGCTAGCGTGACGCTCAGCCGGAGTATCTTTACCGTCGTCCAGAATACCGTTGATCGCAGGTACGTCGACTGGGGATGGCAGGTAATCAATTACCGCATCCAGCATCGCCTGAACACCTTTGTTCTTGAACGCAGAACCACAGGTTACCAGGATGATTTCGTTGTTCAGAACGCGCTGACGCAGAGCAGTCTTGATCTCTTCTTCAGTCAGTTCTTCACCACCGAGGTATTTCTCCATCAGCTCTTCTGAAGCTTCTGCAGCGGACTCGATCAGGTTCTGGTGCCATTCTTCAGCCAGTTCCTGCATGTCTGCCGGAATATCTTCATAAGTGAAGGTTACGCCTGCGTCTTCTTCGTTCCAGTTGATGGCTTTCATTTTCACCAGGTCAACAACACCGGTGAAATGTTCTTCAGCACCAATAGCCAACTGCAGCGGAACAGGGTTCGCGCCCAGACGGGTTTTGATCTGACCAACAACTTTCAGGAAGTTCGCACCCATACGGTCCATTTTGTTAACGAACGCAATACGTGGAACTTTATATTTGTTAGCCTGACGCCATACGGTTTCAGACTGCGGCTGAACACCACCAACTGCGCAGTAAACCATTACTGCACCATCAAGCACACGCATGGAACGTTCTACTTCGATAGTGAAGTCAACGTGCCCCGGGGTGTCGATGATGTTTACGCGATGCGGTTCATACTGCTTGGCCATACCAGACCAGAATGCAGTAGTCGCTGCGGAGGTGATAGTAATACCACGCTCCTGCTCCTGTTCCATCCAGTCCATGGTGGCTGCGCCGTCATGAACTTCACCGATTTTATGGTTTACACCGGTGTAGAACAGAATACGTTCGGTAGTAGTGGTTTTACCGGCGTCGATGTGCGCACTGATACCGATGTTACGGTAGCGCGCGATGGGTGTTGTACGAGCCATTTGATTCCTCGTTTATCTTTTAGGCGTTCAATTTAAGTAGCCCAAAGCGGGCTGCTTACAAGAAGCGCCCGCCTGGTGACTATTACTCCGAAGGGATTACCAACGGTAGTGTGCGAACGCCTTGTTGGCTTCTGCCATACGGTGAACGTCTTCACGTTTCTTAACTGCAGTACCTTTGTTTTCTGCAGCATCAGAAAGTTCGTTCGCCAGGCGCAGAGCCATGGATTTATCACCGCGTTTACGAGCAGCTTCAACGATCCAACGCATTGCCAGAGCATTACGACGAACCGGACGGACTTCAACTGGTACCTGATAAGTAGAACCACCAACGCGGCGAGACTTAACTTCGACAGTCGGGCGCACGTTTTCGAGGGCTACTTCAAAGGCTTCCAGGCCATCTTTACCAGAGCGCTGAGCCAGGGTCTCCAGGGCGCTGTATACGATGGTTTCTGCAGTAGATTTTTTACCATCTACCATCAGGATGTTTACAAATTTAGCCAGCAGCTCTGATCCGAACTTAGGATCCGGCAGAATTTTACGCTGACCAATGACGCGACGACGTGGCATGGGAATACTCCGTTGTTAATTCAGGATTGTCCAAAACTCTACGAGTTTAGTTTGACATTAATATAAAACGTTTGGCCTTACTTAACGGAGAACCATTAAGCCTTAGGACGTTTCACGCCATACTTGGAACGTGATTGCTTACGGTCTTTAACGCCGGAGCAGTCAAGCGCACCACGAACGGTGTGGTAACGAACACCCGGAAGGTCTTTTACACGACCGCCACGGATCAGGATCACGGAGTGTTCCTGCAGGTTGTGACCTTCACCACCGATGTAGGAAGTCACTTCAAAACCGTTAGTCAAACGCACACGGCATACTTTACGCAGTGCGGAGTTTGGTTTTTTAGGAGTGGTGGTATATACACGGGTACATACACCACGTTTCTGCGGGCAGGCTTCCAGCGCAGGCACGTTGCTCTTTGCAACTTTGCGTGCGCGTGGTTTGCGTACCAGCTGGTTAACTGTTGCCATTAAATAGCTCCTGGTTTTAGCTTTTGCTTCGTAAACACGTAATAAAACGACCTCATACAATATGAGGACGCAGAATTTTAGGTCGGTGTCGAAAAGGTGTCAAGAAATATACAACGATCCCGCAATTACCAGGCAATCTGGTTGGGATGCTTCACCGTAAGTCTGACGAAGTCAGTATAGCTAACCCTGACGACACTGTCTGAAATTTGACCACCCAACCCGCGAGCCTTAATGTCTTCTTCCAGTACATAAACCTTAATGGAGGCATTTTGCAGCGTTTCAAGGAAACGGCTGCCTTCTATGGCTGCAGTCACGCCGTCCTGAAGCAATAAAAGCTCATCATCTGCGCCAACAAGACGCAGCAGGGAGGAGAAGTCGGTCAGCCACGCTGAGCGATGTAGAGTATGCAGCATGCGCGTTTAGAACCTCATAATGACGTCATAGTTGCCCAGTTCACGGCGCAGTTCTTCGGGTTCAAGTACCGTCGCATCGACAACGAATTTCATGTCCGTATCAAGGCCACGTTCGCGCAATGAGGCAGCGCACAGCCAACATTGTTCTATATCGTACAGCCCCAACAATTTGAAGGTCGCAATATAGTCCCGTGCCAGAATGAGATCAGGTTTTTGCTCTGGCAGGATTTGGAAGACGCCGTCCCCGATAAAAAAGACGCCGAGATCTTCTGTTAGTGCTGATGTCGCCAGTAGTGCATCCAGACCTTCACGGCCCGATGAGCTCCCGTGAGGCACGGTGGAAAATACAAAAGCAATTCGATTCATTAGAACTGCACCACGCGATCGCACGTCAGGGATGCCTCAGCGAGCGAACCCAGCCCACTAAGGTTAAAACCCGCTTGTAAATTAGCCCCAGCCAACGCCAACCTCTCAGCTTCCGTTTCATCAACCACACCTCGGCGAAGTGCCGCTGCCACGCAGATATTTAGCTCTACGCCATGCTGTTGATTAAGCTGTTGCCAGGCGCGAACCAGATCAAATTCATCACTGGCGGGCGACGTCAGCAGATTGGCGTTATACACCCCTTCCCGATAGAAAAAGACGCGGCTTAACTCATAGCCTTCTTCAATCAATGCGTGAGCAAATTGCAGTGCGCTGCTCGCCTGCTGCGTGCCATAAGCGGGTCCAGTCACGACGATAGCAAAGCGCATTACTTGTCTTGCCCCTGGAAATCGCCGCTTTTGAACTGGCGAATATAGAGGTAGACCGTATGCTTGGAGATGTTCAGGCGGTCAGCAACCTGGTTAATAGCATCTTTAATATCGAAGATACCTTTCTCATACAAGTTCAGGACAATCTGACGATTCTTCGCATTGTTGGAGACGTTACGATCGGCATTCACTTCTTCAATCGTGAACTCCAGCGTCTGGGTAACCAGATCCTCCACTGATGAGGCGAAGTTCACGGCAGAACCCACTTCTGGGGTTTCCGGTGGAATAAAGGTATTCATTATCTGCGAGAAAGGAACATCAAGGTTCATATTGATACACAGCAGACCAATTACGCGATGCTCACGGTTGCGAATGGCAATCGTCACCGACTTCATCAAGACACCGCTTTTCGCACGTGTGAAGTAACACTTCGACACGCTGCTATCCGCACCCGTCATATCATGCAGCATGCGCAACGCCAGATCGGTAATCGGTGAGCCGATTTTACGGCCCGTGTGTTCACCGTTAGCAATGCGAATAGCCGAGCATTTCAAATCCTGCAAAGAGTGCAATACGATTTCACAATGGGAACCAATGAGCATCGCCAACCCGTCCACTACCGCTTCGTAGGATTTAAGGATATCGAAGTCGGTTTGATCGAAAGGACGTTGATCCAGCAAATCTAGCTCACTGGTTTCGTTGGTTAAAAGCGACCTGGACATGAAAAAAAGCACTCCTTTTCAGGAGCCTGTCGTTATGTTGTCAGGGCAGGCTCATCACTATTAGGGGCATCTAAAGTAATACAGCGCACAAGGCGCTTTCCAGTATTAATTATATCCTGTCGATAATAAAAAACCGCCGCCCTGTGGGCGGCGGTTTTAGGTAACTTATTTTTTGCTGCTGTCTGCAGCTTTTTCAGCCGGGGCAACGGTTGGCTGAGCATCCGCTTTCGGTGCTGGTTTGATGTCCAACAGCTCAACATCAAACACCAGCGTGGAGTTTGCCGGGATACCCGGAACGCCGGTTTTGCCGTATGCCAGATCCGGTGGGATGACCAGCTGGATTTTACCGCCTTTCTTAATGTTTTTCAGACCTTCGGTCCAGCCTGGGATAACACCGTCAAGACGGAAAGAGAGCGGCTCACCACGCGTGTAAGAGTTATCAAACTCTTTACCATCGATCAGGGTACCTTTGTAGTTCACTACAACGGTATCGCTGTCCTTCGGCGCAGCGCCAGTACCTTCTTTCTCTACTTTGTAGACCAGGCCAGTAGCAGAGGTTTTAACGCCTTTCTCTTTAGCAAACTTCTCGCGGTACACTTTACCTTTGGCTTCGTTATCAGCCGCGTCTTTTTCCATTTTCGCCTGAGCGGAAGACTTCACGCGCGCTTCGAACGCCTGCAGGGTTTGCTCGATTTCCTGGTCGGACAGTTTGCTCTTATCTGCAAACGCGTCCTGAACACCCGCGATCAGCTGGTCTTTATCCAGCTTGATGCCCAGTTTTTCCTGCTCTTTCAGGGAATTTTCCATGTAACGACCCAGAGACGCGCCCAGCGCGTAAGCAGATTTTTGGTCGTCATTTTTGAATGCAGCTTTGCTGTCAGCAGTAGCAGCTGGTTTCGCAGCCTCGGCAGCTAAGGTGATCGGGGCATGCAGAGCTACGGCCATTGTGGTCGCCAGCAGCGTTACTTTAAACAGTGATTTCATCCATCTCTCCAGGGCCGGGGCATCTCACCCCAGGGTTAACTAACACAAAAATGTACTATAAAGCGTTGTAGAACAAATCAACATACAGGCACGCCCTATTATCACCACTTTTCAGACTCTTTTTGTTTAAATTAGTTTCGTCGCGAAGGAATGAGTGCTGTGCAAACAGGCAAATTTGAGTAGAATTCGCCGCAGTCCGCGATCTGCCGGAAATAACAGAAGAGGTGAATCATGCAGGATACAACGATGGAAACCCGCCTGGCTGAGCTGGAAAGTCGCCTGGCATTTCAGGAAATCACCATTGAAGAACTCAACGTGACGGTCACCGCTCACGAACTGGAAATGGCCAAACTGCGCGATCATCTGCGTCTATTGACGGAGAAGCTTAAAGCAACGCAGCCATCCCATATTGCGTCGCAGTCTGAAGAGACGCCACCACCGCATTATTAAGACGTAAAAAAAGCGGGGTTTCCCCGCTTTTTTTGTGCCGGATGACGACGTAAACGTCTTATCCGTCCTACGGTAGGCCTGATAAGCGTAGCGCCATCAGGCAATCATACCGATTAGTGGCAACCGCAGCCGCCGCCGTTACCTTTGCCTTTACCGCCGCCACCGCAGCAGCCTTCGCCGCCGTGTTCATGACCATGATCGTGGTCATGGCCGTGACCGCCGCAGCAACCATCGTGACCATGTTCGTGATCGTGGTCATGGCCGTTTGCACCGTGAACGTGGCCGTGAGCCAGTTCTTCTTCGGTTGCTTCACGGATAGCGATAACTTCTACGTTGAATTTCAGATTCTGGCCAGCCAGCATGTGGTTACCGTCAACCACGACGTGGTCATCTTCCACTTCGGTAATTTCTACCGGTACTGGACCCTGGTCGGTTTCCGCCAGGAAACGCATACCAACCTGCAGTTCGTCAACGCCCATGAAGACGTCTTTCGGTACGCGCTGCACCAGGTTTTCATCATACTGACCGTAAGCGTCGTTTGCGCCAACAGCAACATCGAATTTATCGCCAACTTCGTGACCGTCCAGCGCTGTTTCCAGGCCAGAAATCAGGGAACCGTGACCATGCAGGTAGTCCAGCGGTGCACTCACCGGAGACTCATCAACCAACACACCGTCTTCTGTACGTACCTGATAGGCCAGGCTGACCACCAGGTCCTTTGCTACTTTCATGATATCTCCTGAGCATGGAAAGAATAGTGGCGCAGATTGTAGCGGAATTCTGCACCTGTGTACCCTCTAGCTTAAAAAAAGCTGCGGCATATCGCTAGTCCGGATGAAAAATCCCTATCACTTGCTCTTCTTTGCGAACGTGATCGCGGGCTTCTTTATCCGCTTCCCGCATCTGATGACCACACTTAACACACTCAACAATATCGATATTATTTTCGCGCCACATCGCCAGTGAATCCTGCGCCTGGCAGGATGGGCATTTTGCACCTGCAATAAAACGTTTACGAATTGCCATGGTTATCCTCTACTCAAATTCATCCCAGCCGTCCGGCTGACGTCGCTCTCGCTGCATTTCACGCTGGAAAATCTCTTCCAGTTCGCGCCTGGCTTCTCGGGCTCGAGAGATTTGTACCGTATCTGTGTGGATAGGGATCAGCTCCCGCAACATGCTCATGTCCAGCCGACGAAAATGCAGCTGGGCACGCTGCGCCTGATGCGGGTGCATCCCCAATGACACCAGCGTTTTTCGCCCCAACGCCAGTGCGCTGGAGAAGGTTTCGCGGGAAAACTGTGTCACACCAGCCTGTATTAACTCATGCGCCTCTACTCGTCCGCGCGCGCGCGCAAGAATATGCAAATGAGGAAAATGCTGTTGGCACAATTCCACTAACTTCATCGTGTCTTCGGGTTCGTTACAGGTAATGACGATCGATTGTGCCGCTTCTGCACCGGCCGAACGTAACAGTTCCACCTGAGTGGCATCGCCGTAATACACCTTATAACCGTATTTACGCATCAGGTTCACCGCGCTGATATCCCGCTCCAGCACGGTAATACGCATTTTGTTCGCCATCAGCAAACGGCCAATTACCTGACCAAAGCGGCCAAATCCCACCACAATCACCTGCGGCTTATCGTCTTCCACCCAGGGTTTTTCATCTTCTTCATCCGGGCCGTTAATCTGGCGGGAGAGCCATTTATCAATCAGCTTCATCAATAGCGGCGTGGTCATCATCGATAGCGTGACGGCCACCAGCAGCAGCGCCATTTGATCGCCCTGAAACAGTCGCTGCGAGGACGCGGTTGAAAACAGTACGAACGCGAACTCGCCCCCCTGGCTTAATACTCCGGCAAACTGCATCCGTTCCGAACTTCTCATGCCATTCAGGCGCGCCAGCACATACAGTACCAGCGCTTTAACCACCACCAGCACAATAACGCTTACCGCCACCCACAGGATATGGGTATACAGCACGCCAAGATTGAGCGACATCCCCACAGAAATAAAGAACAGCCCCAACAGCAGCCCCTTGAAGGGATCGATAGCCGTTTCCAGCTCGTGTCGGTATTCGCTTTCCGCCAGCAACACACCGGCGATAAACGTCCCCAGCGCCATCGACAGCCCCAGCGCGTCCATGAATAAAGCAGAACCGAGCACCAACAACAGCGTGGCGGCGGTGAACACTTCCCGCACGCCGGAATCCGCAATAAAGCGGAAAACGGGGCGCAGCAAATAGCGTCCACCAATCAACATGCCAGCAAAAGCCAGCACCTTCATACCCACTTTGATCCAGTCAAAATGCTCATCGGCAGAGCCAGCCAATAACGGCACCAGCGCCAATGCCGGGATCACCGCCAGATCCTGAAACAGCAGTACCGAAAAGCCCAGCTGTCCAGATTCGCTGCGGTTCATCCCCTTTTCCCGCATTAACTGGAGCGCCATCGCAGTGGACGACATCGCCAGACCAATCCCCCCCACCACGGCTGCTTGCCAGGAGAAGTGGGTCAGCATCAGCAGCCCGGCCAAAATCACCGCGCTGAGCATCACCTGCGCGGCGCCGACGCCAAAGATAGAGCGCCGCAGTTGCCACAGTTTGGCCGGGTTAAGCTCCAGCCCAATAATGAACATCAGAAAGACCACACCCAGCTCGGAGAAATGGAGAATTTCATCCACATCGCTGATGAATCCTAATCCCCACGGCCCAATCGCCATCCCTGCAAGTAAATACCCTAACACCGGGCCGATACCCAGTTTTGACGCCAGCGGCACCGCCGCTACCGCCGCGAAGAGGAACAGCACTCCCGCAGTCAATAAATCAGAACCTTCCATCAGCGGCCTCCCACAGGGATTGGATTTGCCAGCCATTCACCATACGCTTTGGCATGGCTGTCCAGTTCCTGCTTCGTTTGCCGTCTGGCCCAGTAAACGATGATGGGGCTCATCCAATGCATTCGACACATACCGGCCGTCAGCTCAAAGGGGCGTAGCACATCGCTCATTGGATAGCGGTTCAGCGCGTCATAAC
Organism: Citrobacter sp. C348; assembly: GCF_047467975.1. Classification (NCBI taxonomy): domain Bacteria; kingdom Pseudomonadati; phylum Pseudomonadota; class Gammaproteobacteria; order Enterobacterales; family Enterobacteriaceae; genus Citrobacter; species Citrobacter sp. C348. The sequence goes on from NZ_JASJUJ010000004.1 coordinate 9,776, forward strand.
GGTACGCGCTTTCGGGTTCACCGGTGGTGATGACGCTCCGCCAGTACTTTCCCGCCAGCTGGTTTCCTCCCAACCCGCTGGCAAATCCCCGGCTCAGCACGCGGTCAAACCACTCTTTGAGCAGCGCTGGACAGCTATAGGTATAAAGCGGATGCTGAAAAACAATCACATCATGGTCACGCAGCAGCGCCTGCTCATGCGGGATGTCGATAAAAAAATCAGGATAGTGCGCATAAAGATCGTGCACGGTAACATTACTGAGCTGCATGGCCGGTTTAAGCAGCACCCGGTTCGCGACCGAGTCCTGAGATTCCGGATGGGCATACAGCAGCAAAACTTTCGCTGGCTGGAACATCATCCCCCTCCCGGTTATGTCTTTGTCTATTGTCGGCGTTTTGGGCTACCATTGCGCCTCGGTGCGGCAAACCGCCCACACATTACATTATCATAATGATAAATTAACATAGTCTGAACATACGGCGCCTTATGATTGTTTTCTCCTCGTTACAAATTCGTCGCGGCGTGCGCGTCCTGCTGGAAAATGCCACGGCCACCATTAATCCAGGTCAGAAAGTGGGCCTGGTGGGTAAGAATGGCTGCGGTAAATCTACCCTGCTGGCATTGCTGAAAAATGAAATCAGCGCCGACGCTGGCGGGTTTACATACCCAGGTAACTGGCAGCTCGCCTGGGTAAATCAGGAAACGCCCGCGCTGGCTCAGCCAGCGCTGGAATACGTCATTGACGGCGACCGCGAGTATCGTCAACTGGAAGCGCAGTTAAACGAGGCTAACGAACGTAACGACGGGCATGCAATTGCCACCGTGCACGGCAAACTGGACGCCATCGACGCCTGGACCGTGCGCTCGCGTGCCGCCAGCCTGCTGCACGGCCTCGGTTTTTCTAACGAACAGCTTGAACGCCCGGTCAGCGATTTCTCCGGTGGCTGGCGCATGCGTCTCAACCTGGCGCAGGCGCTGATTTGCCGTTCAGACCTGCTGCTGCTCGATGAACCAACCAACCACCTCGATCTCGACGCCGTTATCTGGCTGGAAAGATGGCTGAAAAGCTATCAGGGCACGCTAATCCTTATCTCTCATGACCGCGACTTCCTCGATCCAGTGGTCGATAAAATTATTCATATCGAACAACAAACGATGTTCGAATACACCGGGAACTACAGCGCGTTTGAAGTGCAGCGTTCCACTCGTCTGGCGCAGCAACAGGCGATGTACGAAAGCCAGCAGGAGCGCGTGGCACATCTGCAAAGCTATATCGACCGATTCCGTGCGCAGGCCACCAAAGCCAAGCAAGCGCAGAGCCGTATCAAGATGCTGGAACGCATGGAGTTGATTGCCCCAGCCCATGTTGATAACCCGTTCCACTTCAGCTTCCGCGTGCCCGAAAGCCTGCCTAACCCGCTGCTGAAAATGGAGAAGGTCAGCGCCGGTTATGGCGAGAACATTATTCTCGACTCCATCAAGCTGAACCTGGTGCCAGGGTCACGCATCGGCCTGTTAGGCCGTAACGGCGCGGGTAAATCCACACTGATTAAACTGTTGGCAGGAGAACTGGCACCTATTAGCGGTGAAATCGGTCTGGCGAAAGGTATTAAGCTCGGTTACTTCGCCCAGCATCAGCTGGAATTTTTACGCGCGGATGAATCGCCCATTCAGCATCTGGCCCGCATGGCGCCACAGGAGTTAGAACAGAAGCTGCGTGATTACCTCGGCGGCTTCGGCTTCCAGGGCGATAAAGTCACCGAACAGACCGCTCGCTTCTCGGGGGGTGAAAAGGCACGACTGGTACTGGCGCTGATCGTCTGGCAGCGTCCGAATCTACTGCTGCTCGATGAACCGACTAACCACCTGGATCTCGACATGCGTCAGGCGCTGACCGAAGCGTTGATCGACTTTGAAGGCGCGCTGGTCGTGGTATCGCACGACCGTCACCTGATTCGCTCCACCACCGATGACCTCTATCTGGTTCATGATAAAAAAGTTGAGCCATTCGATGGTGACCTGGAAGATTATCAACAGTGGCTGAGCGACGTACAAAAGCAGGAAAGTCAAAGCGACGAACCGGCAAAAGAGAGCGTCAACAGCGCCCAGGCGCGTAAAGACCAGAAGCGCCGTGAAGCCGAACTGCGCACCCTGACCCAGCCGCTGCGTAAAGAGATCACCCGCCTCGAAAAAGAGATGGAGAAACTGCAGGCACAGCTGGCACAAGCGGAAGAAAAACTCGGTGACAGCGAGCTGTACGATCAAAGCCGCAAGGCCGAACTGACCGCATGTTTACAACAGCAAGCCAGCGCTAAATCCGGGCTGGAAGAGTGTGAAATGGCCTGGCTGGACGCGCAAGAGCAACTTGAGCAGATGTTGGGTGGGTGAGGTTTTGCCGGATGGCGACGCTGCCGCGTCTTATCCGGCCTACATAAAGCGTCCGGCCTGCTGCCCGTTGGCCGGATAAGGCGAAGCCGCCATCCGGCAAAAGCACAGCTTAGCGTTGCATCGCCAGACGCTGGCGGATATCTTCAAAATGTTCACGGTTAAACAGCTTGCCGTTGAGAAAACGGGTTTTCAGCTCTCCTTCCTGCTCTTGCTCCCACGTTTGTTCATCATGCAGACGCAATTCCCCCTGCTCATCGCGTGCTACGCGAAGCAAACCGCGGGCAGAGCGCTTTAAGCCATTGTCGGTTTTCGGCACTTTGAAAATCGTCCGGCCTTTGCCGTCAACCTCTCCCCAGGTCGCTTTCATCGCGAAGCCAAAGGTATCTCGCGTGTTGTACTGATAAGTAAACGATCCCACCCCGAACACTACGTTTGAGCTGGCAAAACCTTTAGCCTCGAGGCGACGCAAGATTTCATTTGCCCGCGCCAGCGTAATGGAGTCGCCATAAATCAGCCCCACATGCGGGTCGAGCACCTTATACCCTTTGGCGTTTACCGTGCCGCCAAAAATCTCCCACAGCACTTCCACGGAACCTTTTTCCTCTGGTGTACGTTCGGCACGATTATCGTCATCTAGCCCAGTGCCACACAGAATATCGACCGGATTACCGCTGTCCGGACGGAACACCACCCGCCCCTCACGCGCCAGAATAGTATGCTTCAGTTCCCGGGTATATTCCGTCAGCACCTGCCAGTAGTCCCAGGTATCGGAGACTATCGACACAAATCCCTGCGGGTACAGATCGGCAATCAGACGACGGAAGGTTTCGATCTCATGTTCACGCTCGCCCATGCACATCACGCTGTGCTCGGTGGCTGGAATGCTGGCGCCGATGAAATACGCCTCGCCGTCGGTGTAGTAATCACGGGCGTACAGCAGCGACGGAATACTGTCGGTGCCTTTAAAGCTCAGCAGATGCCCGCCGCCCGTCTGCATGGTGTCCTGCAATCCTGACATACCGCGAAACGAAAAGTCATGGCACTGGAAGTCAAGGTGCGTCATATCGCTACAGGTTTTTTCTGCCCAATGCGCACAGATTTTGCGGTAGTGGTGTGCGATGGTGGCATTGGTTGACGCTTTCCACAGCTCAGCCGACAGCACCGTTTCAAGGTAATTTACCAGCCAAAAAAACTCAGGTTGAGTATTGATGATGGTTAATACCGGCACCGCCATCGGCACTTTGCTGCCTTCATCCAGTGCTTTAATGTGCAACGGCAGATAGCCCAGTTGGTGCAGCGCACGAATGTGATCGACCGCCACGGCATCTTTTCCCAGATAACCGTCCATCACCTGCTTGTATTCACTGACCACCTCTTCCTGCGGTCGGGCAAAGAACGCCTCGTTAAACAAATCAACCAAAAACCACTGCAAAAAGCCCTGCAGACCGAAGAACACCAGCTTGCCATCCGGCAGCGGCGACGAGAAAAAGCGATCGCTGCGCGGGGTAAAGTTGGAATAGACCCGGCTGGTGCCCTGCGGATACTGCATGCGGTGAGACACTTTGTAGCCATCAATAGCCAAGATTGGATTCATTTTCATAACAGGTGTCTCCCTCAGGCGCGGTAAATCGCGTCAATGTCGATAAGTTCAAGCTGCGGATGGGCCAACGTCGAGGCCGCTAACGATGTGGTGGTGTAGAGGGCGTCAATGCCGTTGGCAAAAAGGTGCTCAACGCCCTTAGAAAAGATCCCGTGGGTGACGTACAGGCTGACACTGCACGCGCCGGCATCGCGTAAAACCTGGGCAGAGCCAATGAAGGTGCCGCCAGCGTCGCACAGGTCGTCGACAATCAGCACATCACGGTCTTTAACATCCCCGGCAACCAACGCGAAACCCGTCAGGTTGCCGCTGGCGACATCGCGTTTTTTGCTCAAAATGGCGTATTCAGCAACCCCTGCGGCTCTGGCGACAGCATCAATTTTCTTTAATGCTCCGGCATCCGGAGCCACCAGCATCAGCGCATTTTGCTGGAACTGGCGCTGCAAGGTCGCGCTTTGCAGCAGACAGACTTCCTGGGGAAGAGTGATGAAATTATCGATAGCCGCTGCCGCCGCGTCGCTGTGTGGGTCAAGGACCTTCACCTTGTCGAACTGCAACGTATTGAGCTGACGGGCAAAAACCTTCAGCGCAAAGCTGTCGCCCGCCACCATATGTCGGTCCTGGCGCGCCCACGGCAGCCAGGGAAGTTCAAGATGGCTGACCCGTACATCGGTCTGATGGCGCACCGCGTCGACCAACTGCGCCAATAGCATAAAGTCGTTCATATCGCGCATCGCCGTGGCACGAATGCGCATCTGGTGAGCGAAGGATGGCAATGCGTCGGTGACTTTCAACCAGACGGCCCCATCAGGAAAAATGCCGCTGGCAATAGCGTAAGCCTGGTCATCCAGCGTTAAGGTTAATTTTACGCTCATCTCGCTTCCCCTTTAAATTGTGTCCCTTCGACACAATAAATAATGTCCCTAAGACAATTATTAAGCAAGCATAAAATAAAGTATTTTTGAACATACGCTAATCATCTGATAATCAATGGAAAAAAAACGCACCTTGCCCACCGATACCGGACTGGTACACTTGGCAGCGTTGCACATCATCGTGAGTACCTTATGACCACCGAAGCCGACTACCTGAATCAGTACGATGCCCGCCGCTTTCCCTCCCCGCTGGTAACGGTGGATAGCGTGTTGTTTACCGTGCATCAACAGGCGCTGTGCGTGCTGCTGGTCGAACGGGCAAACCAGCCGCAGAAAGGACGCTGGGGATTACCCGGCGGCTTTATTGATATGGCACACGATGATTCCACTCGCGCCACAGCGCTGCGTAAACTCACTGAAAAAACAGGCGTTTCGCCTTCGTGGCTGGAACAGCTGGACACGTTTTCCGGGCCAGATCGTGACCCGCGTGGCTGGAGCCTGACGATCACCTGGTTTGCGCTGATCGCCTGGGTGGACTGCGAACCGCATATTGCCAGCGTCAGCGATGCCCGCTGGGTCCCGGTTGATAAGCTTGCCGACTATCCGCTGGCCTTTGACCACCAGGCGATCATTGATGCAGCCCTGAACCGGCTGCGGCAAAAAACGAAGTATTCTTTACTGCCCGTTTATTGTTTGCCGGATACCTTTACTCATGGTCAGCTACAGGAAGCCACAGAGGTTATCCTCGGCCAGCCGATTCAGCGCAAAAGCCTGATCCGCCGCTTTGAGGCCTCAGATATGTTTGAAGATACCGGTGAAAGCATGGCCACCGGCACGCGGAAAGCCCGCCTGTGGCGACGTAAACCGGGTGTGGATTTTCATCTTTTCTCACGTAACCTGCTGGCTGAATAAGTACAAAATCACATATTGGCTAACCCGCAGGCCCTGCGCGCGGTATAGTTGCTGTTTTCGATGATTAATTGCTCTGGTGTTATGGTTGAAATCACTCCAACAGAAATGAATCTCCCTGCCGATGATTCGCGAGAATTCCGCCCGATGCGCGGGATAAGTAATCGCCATCTGCAAACCATGCTGCCGCGTTTAATTCGCCGTAAGGTGAAGTTCGACGCCCACTGGCAGCGTCTGGAATTACCCGACGGCGACTTTGTCGATCTGGCATGGAGTGAAGATCCGCATCAGGCGAAGCACAAACCGCGTCTGGTGGTTTTTCACGGTCTGGAAGGTAGCCTGAACAGCCCGTACGCCCACGGTCTGATTGAGGCGGCGCAAAAGCGCGGCTGGTTAGGCGTAGTGATGCATTTTCGCGGTTGCAGCGGCGAGCCGAATCGCCTGAACCGCATTTATCACTCCGGCGAGACCGAGGACGGTACCTGGTTTTTACGCTGGCTGGAGCGCGAGTTCGGCCGCGTGCCAACCGCAGCGGTCGGCTACTCGCTCGGTGGCAACATGCTGGCCTGCCTGCTGGCAAAAGAGGGCACCGACATTCCAATTGATGCGGCGGTTATCGTCTCTGCGCCGTTCGTGCTGGAAGCCTGTAGTTATCATATGGAGACCGGTTTCTCCCGCGTCTATCAGCGCTATTTGCTCAATCTGTTGAAAGCCAATGCCTCGCGTAAGCTCGAAGCTTATCCTGGCTCGCTGCCGGTAAGCCTAGCACAGCTGAAGTCCCTGCGCCGCATTCGTGACTTTGACGATCTGATCACCGCCAAAATCCACGGTTTTGCCGATGCGATAGACTATTATCGTCAGTGTAGCGCCATGCCACTACTCAACCTGATCGCTAAACCGACGCTGATTATTCACGCCAAGGACGATCCGTTTATGGATCACCACGTGATCCCCAAACCGGAAAATCTGCCCTCACAGGTGGAATATCAGTTAACCGAGCACGGTGGACACGTCGGGTTTATTAGCGGCACGCTGCGCCATCCTGAGATGTGGCTGGAATCCCGTATCCCCGACTGGCTGACAACGTATCTGGAGGCATAAACATGATCATCCCCTGGCAGGATATCTCCCCCGACGCGCTGGACAATCTGATTGAAAGCTTTGTCTTGCGCGAAGGCACCGATTATGGTGAACATGAACGCTCGCTCGAACAAAAAGTTGCCGACGTCAGACGCCAGCTACAATCAGGTGAAGCCGTGCTGGTGTGGTCCGAACTGCATGAAACGGTCAATATCATGCCGCGGGGGCATCTTCACGAGTAACCTGCTGCCGTTGGCCGACTATAATAAAAATCCAACCTATTTATGGAGTTGTTATGTCTGCCAAACATCCGGTGATTGCGGTAACAGGATCCAGCGGCGCGGGGACCACCACCACCAGCCTCGCGTTTCGTAAAATTTTCGCTCAGTTAAATCTGCGCGCTGCCGAGGTGGAAGGCGACAGTTTTCACCGCTATACCCGTCCGGAAATGGACATGGCGATCCGCAAAGCGCGGGATGCCGGGCGGCACATCAGCTATTTTGGCCCCGAAGCCAACGACTTCGGCCTGCTGGAACAAACCTTCAGCGAGTATGGTCAGACCGGCAAAGGCCAGTCACGAAAATATCTGCACACTTACGATGAAGCCGTACCGTGGAATCAGGTGCCGGGGACGTTTACCCCGTGGCAACCGCTGCCTGAACCGACGGATGTCTTATTCTATGAAGGCCTGCACGGTGGCGTGGTGACGCCTCAGCAAAACGTGGCGCGGCACGTTGATCTGCTGGTCGGCGTGGTTCCGATCGTCAATCTTGAGTGGATCCAGAAGCTGACCCGCGACACCAGCGAGCGTGGACATTCCCGTGAAGCGGTAATGGACTCGGTGGTGCGCTCCATGGACGATTACATCAATTACATTACGCCGCAGTTTTCCCGTACGCATATTAACTTCCAGCGCGTACCGACCGTCGACACGTCAAACCCCTTTGCCGCCAAAAGCATTCCGTCACTGGATGAAAGCTTTGTAGTGATTCATTTTCGTAATCTGGAAGGCATCGACTTCCCGTGGCTGCTGGCGATGCTGCAGGGCTCATTCATTTCCCATATCAATACATTAGTGGTGCCGGGCGGCAAAATGGGTCTGGCAATGGAATTGATTATGCTGCCGCTGGTCCAGCGACTGATGGAAGGTAAGAAGATCGAGTGATGTGGTCTTTTGCCGGATGGCGGCTGATGCCTTATCCGGCCTACGCGTTTATATCATGTAGGCCTGATAAGTGTAACGCCATCAGGCATGGCATCACGCAGCAGCAATCACTTCATAGGAATGGGTAATATTCACCGCTTTTTCCAGCATCAGCGCCACGGAGCAGTATTTCTCTGCGGAGAGGTCAACGGCGCGAGACACCGAAGCGTCTTTCAGATCGTTGCCGGTAACGATGAAATGCAGATTAATATGGGTAAACAGACGCGGCGCTTCTTCACGACGCTCGGAAGTGAGCTTCACTTCGCAGTTGGTCACATCCTGACGACCCTTTTGCAGGATCGACACCACATCAATTGCGCTACAGCCACCCGCAGCCATGAGTACCATTTCCATCGGGCTCGGCGCTTTATCACCGGAGTTACCGTCCATCAAGATTTGGTGGCCTGAGGCGGACTCACCGAGGAAGGTTAACCCCTCAACCCACTTTACACGCGCTTGCATATTTCGTAACTCCAATGTTTCAATTTTCCTGACAGATTACGCGTACATAACAATTCTCGCAACGGAAGGCGACCTGAGTCATGCTGAAGCGAGACACCAGGAGACACACGGCGAAAGCTATGCTAAAACAGTCAGGATGCTACAGTAATACATTGACGTACTGCATGTATGCAGAGGACATCACATTACAGGCTGCAGTTCACTTTTTAGCAGCCCCTTTCCCAGGTAGCGGGAAGCATATTTTTGCAACCCCAGAGGCAGCGTCGTGTTCTGACTCTGGAGACAGCTTATAACAGAGGATAACCGCGCATGGTGCTTGGCAAACCGCAAACAGACCCGACTCTCGAATGGTTCTTGTCTCATTGCCATATTCATAAGTACCCATCGAAGAGCACGCTGATTCACCAGGGTGAAAAAGCGGAAACGTTGTATTACATCGTTAAAGGCTCAGTGGCAGTGCTGATCAAAGATGAAGAAGGGAAAGAAATGATCCTCTCTTATCTGAATCAGGGCGATTTCATTGGTGAATTAGGCCTGTTTGAAGAAGGCCAGGAACGTAGCGCCTGGGTACGTGCCAAAACCGCATGTGAAGTTGCTGAAATTTCATACAAAAAATTTCGTCAATTAATCCAGGTTAACCCGGATATTCTGATGCGCCTGTCTTCTCAGATGGCTCGTCGCCTGCAGGTAACGTCCGAAAAAGTGGGCAACCTGGCCTTCCTGGATGTCACCGGTCGTATCGCCCAGACCCTGTTGAACCTGGCGAAACAACCTGATGCGATGACCCACCCGGACGGCATGCAGATCAAAATCACCCGTCAGGAAATTGGCCAGATCGTTGGCTGCTCCCGTGAAACCGTTGGTCGTATCCTGAAAATGCTGGAAGATCAGAACCTGATCTCCGCACACGGTAAGACCATCGTCGTCTACGGCACGCGTTAACCTCATCGAAATGGCGCGTTACCTGGTAATGCGCCATTTTTGTTTGCACCGATGTGGCGAAGACTGATTTATCACCCAGAGATCAACTACGCACTACGACAAACGCTGGTGCTGTGTTTACCCGTGGCTGTAGGTCTTATCATCGGTCAGCTTCATCTGGGGCTGCTGTTCTCCCTCGTCCCCGCCTGCTGCAACATTGCCGGTCTTGATACCCCGCATAAGCGATTTTTTAAACGCTTAGTTATTGGCGCGTCACTGTTTGCCGGATGTAGCCTGATCATGCAGCTATTGCTGGCAGAAAGCATTGCGCTCCCGCTGATCCTTACCGGCCTGACACTGATTCTCGGCGTGACCGCCGAGTTAAGCCCGCTGCATGCACGACTGCTGCCCGCCTCACTGATTGCGGCAATTTTCACGCTAAGCCTGGCTGGCAACATGCCGGTCTGGGAACCGCTGCTGATCTATGCGCTGGGAACATTGTGGTACGGCGCGTTCAACTGGTTCTGGTTCTGGCTGTGGCGTGAGCAGCCGCTGCGCGAATCGCTCAGCCTGTTATATCGCGAACTGGCCGATTACTGCGAAGCGAAATACAGCCTGCTAACCCAGCACGTCGATCCCGAAAAAGCGCTGCCCCCGCTGCTGGTTCGCCAGCAAAAAGCAGTGGATCTGATCACCCAGTGCTATCAGCAAATGCATATGCTGTCGGCACATCACAACAACGAGTACAAACGCCTGCTGCGGGCCTTTCAGGAGGCGCTGGATTTGCAGGAGCATATTTCCGTCAGCCTGCATCAACCGGAAGAGGTGCAGAAGCTGGTCGAACGCAGTCATGCAGAACAGGTGATTCGCTGGAATGCGCGCACCGTCGCCGCGCGCCTGCGTGTGCTGGCAGACGACATTCTGTATCACCGCTTGCCAACACGCTTTTCGATGGAAAAACAGATTGGCACGCTGGAGAAAATTGCCAACCAGCACCCGGAAAATCCGGTCGGGCAGTTTTGCTACTGGCACTTTAGCCGCATTGCCCGCGTGCTGCGCACCCAGCGTCCGCTGTATGCCCGGGATTTAATGGCCGACAAACAGCGCCGCCTGCCGTTACTCCCGGCCCTGAAAAACTATCTGTCGCTGAAATCTCCCGCGTTGCGTAATGCCGGGCGTATCAGCGTCATGCTGAGCATCGCCAGCCTGATGGGCAGCGCCTTACACCTGCCCAAACCTTATTGGATCCTGATGACGGTCCTGTTCGTCACGCAAAATGGCTACGGTGCCACACGGGTACGCATTCTGCATCGTTCGCTGGGCACGCTTGTCGGGCTGGTGATTGCCGGCGTCACGCTGCACTTTCATATTCCGGAAGGGTTTACGCTGGCGGCCATGCTGGTCATCACCCTCGTCAGTTATCTGATCATGCGCAAAAACTACGGCTGGGCCACCGTCGGCTTTACGGTTACGGCGGTGTATACCCTGCAGTTGCTGACGCTGAACGGGGAACAGTTTATTGTGCCGCGTTTTGTCGATACGGTGCTGGGCTGTTTGATTGCCTTTGGCGGCACGCTGTGGCTGTGGCCACAGTGGCAGAGCGGCCTGCTGCGAAAAAACGCCCACGATGCGCTGGAAGCCGACCAGGAAGCCATTCGCCTGATTCTCAGCAACGATCCGCAGGCCACACCGCTGGCGTATCAGCGTATGCGGGTCAACCAGGCGCATAACACGCTGTTTAACTCACTGAACCAGGCGATGCAGGAGCCAGGATTTAACTCACATTACCTGGCCGATATGAAACTGTGGGTCACGCACAGCCAGTTCATCGTCGAACATATTAATGCGATGACCACGCTGGCCCGGGAGCACACCATGTTGACGCCGGATTTGGCGCAGCGGTATCTGGAATCCTGCGAAATTGCAATTCAGCGCTGTCAGCAGCGGCTGGAATATGACGGGCCGGGAAGCTCTGGTGATGTGAACATTCTCGAGTCGTCGGAAATGCTGTCCCACGGTCCATTAAGTACCCTGGAGCAGCATCTGCAACGTATACTGGGGCATCTGAATACCATGCACACCATTTCGTCGGTGGCATGGCGTCAACGCCCGCACCACGGTATCTGGCTGAGCCGCCGGTTGCGGGATATGAAAGGTTAAGAGATTTGCCGGATGGCGGCGTAAACGCCTTATCCGGCCTACGGAGTAAGGTGTGATTCGTAGGCCGGATAATCGTAGCGCTATCCGGTAATCCATCAACCAATAACTTTCGCTACCGCCTGCGCAAAGCGCTGCATCCCTTCATCGATATCCGCCTCTTCCACCACCAGCGATGGCGCAAAACGCATCACGTCCGGCCCCGCGTTCAGCACCATAACGCCTTCATGGGCGGCGGCGTAGAGGAAATCACGCGCCCGACCTTTGAACTGCGGCTTCAGCTCCGCGCCAATCAGCAACCCCATACCGCGAATATCGCTAAAAATGTCATACTGAGCATCTATTTTCTGTAAATGCGCAACAAATGCCTGACGTTTGACCTGAATACCGTCCAGCACGTCCGGCGTGTTGATAATGTCGAACGCCGTCTCTGCAACCGCACAGGCCAGCGGGTTACCGCCGTAGGTTGAACCGTGCGAACCGACATGGAACGCAGAAGCGATTTCCTGAGTGGTCAACATCGCGCTCACCGGGAAACCGCCGCCGAGGGCTTTGGCGCTGGTCAGGATATCCGGCGTCACGCCGTAGTGCATATAGGCAAACAGGTCGCCGGTACGCCCCATACCACACTGCACTTCATCAAACACCAGCAATGCCTGATGCTGATCGCACAGTTCGCGCAGGCCCTGCAGGAATTCCGGCGTGGCGGCCATAACGCCACCTTCGCCCTGAATCGGCTCGACCACCACCGCGCAGGTGTGATCGTCCATCACCGCTTTTACCGCATGCAGGTCGTTAAACGGGACATGGATAATGTCCGCCGGTTTTGGCCCAAAGCCGTCAGAATATTTTGGCTGCCCACCGACGGAAACGGTAAACAGCGAACGGCCATGAAACGCATTATGGAAGGCGATAATTTTGGTTTTGAACGGACTATGGCGCACGCAGGCATAGTGGCGTGCCAGCTTAAAGGCGGTTTCGTTGGCTTCGGTGCCAGAGTTCATGAACAGCACGCGTTCGGCAAAGGTCGCATCAATGATTTTGCGGCCTAAGCGCAGTGCAGGCTCATTGGTGAAAACGTTACTGGTGTGCCACAGGGTTTCGCCCTGCGTTTTTAACGTTTCGACCAGGGCCGGATGGCAATGCCCTAACGCGGTAACGGCAATACCACCCGCGAAATCAACATACTCTTTACCCTGTTGATCCCAGACTCGACTTCCTTTCCCTTTGACCGGGATAAACTCTGCCGGTGCATAAATCGGCAGAATCACTTCATCGAATGTCGCGCGCGTAATTGCAGTTTGTTCAGTTGCCATGTCATTACCACCTAGTTAAGCAGAAATGCTAGTGAAATTACAATCACAAAATATGAATAAAAAATCACTGAATAGCAACTACAAATCACCGATTGAGGAAATTAGCCAGCAGCTGATGCCCCTGCTCACTGAGGATACTCTCCGGGTGAAACTGCACGCCTTCCAAATCCCACTCGCGGTGGCGAATGCCCATAATCTCCTGCGTTTCACTCCAGGCCGTTACCTCAAAGCAGGCCGGCAGCGTCTCAGGTGCAACCACCAGAGAGTGGTAGCGCGTCACCGTTAGCGGGTTCGCCAGCCCCTGAAAAACGCCCTGCCCGGTATGCGTAATCGGGGAGGTCTTACCGTGCATGACTTTCGCCGCCCGCACGACGCTGGCACCAAACGCCTGCGCCATCGCCTGGTGGCCCAGACAGACGCCCAGCATCGGGGTTATTCCCGCATAGTGACGGATGACATCCAGCGAAATCCCGGCATCATCCGGCGTGCAGGGACCGGGGGAAATAACGATTTTTTGCGGACTTAACGCATCAATTTGCGCCAGCGTCAGCTCGTCGTTGCGCCTGACAAGGACCTCTGCGCCCAGTTCGCAGAAATATTGATACAGGTTCCAGGTAAAAGAATCGTAGTTATCGATAAGCAGGATCATGGCGGCTCCGGTACAGAAAAACCGCGCTATTCTACCCAGTTTCTCGGGCTTCGCTTACCACTTTACGAAATATCGCCCGCAGCGCCGACAGGTCGCCCATCGCACCACTCTGGTTGGCCTGATTCCACTCTTCGACCGGGATACCCTCCCAACTGAGCATATACCCGGCATGAACCGCTAACTGTTCGAAGAAAATACGTTGGGCCAGACCGCTGCCAATACGAAATGGGTGTAGCACATTAATTTCGCAATAATAATGCGCAAGTCGGTCGATAAACTTATCCGCCGACAGCCCCACCAGCCAGGACTCGTCTTCCAGGTCCTGCATCAGCGCGTTGCCCTCTTTCTCGATATAAGCAAAGTGGCAGAAGCGGGTATCGCCTTGGTAAATATCGACCTCGCGCAGATGGCCCGCCCAATCAAAAATATCCTGATAGAGCTGGCGATGAATAGCGCACAGATGCGGCAGACCGCGTTTTAGCGGGCCCAGCCCAATCGTCGCCGCCCGCAGCGCCGTCAATTCGTAGGCCGCCTGCGCCAGACGCTGGGCCTGATGGACCCCGAGACGATTACGCATCACGTTCAGGCCCGGATACAAATAGGGATCTCGCCCATCACCGAATTTATCGCTCATAGTGCCTCCTCAATTCTTCAAGGCGCGCCAGGGCATCTTCAGCGCTCAGCGTAACCCGTGGAATCTCCACGCCTTCCAGACGTCGGCTAGCCTGGAAATTGCCGTTTCGCAGTTGCTCCCAAAGACAGGACTTTTGTTTATCGGTGAGTTTTTTCACGTGACCTCCCTGAATGAGCCAGCACTTGCCACAAGTATAAGCAGCAATTTCGGGTTACGCAGAGAAGGGAGAGAACGCGGGCAGGAACCGCCCGCGCAAAAATACGATTACGGCAGGACTTTCGCAGACAGGATAACAATCGGTTTGGACGGAACGTTCTGGTAAGGGCCGACGTCGTGGGTCGGTACCTGAGCTATCTTATCCGCGACATCCATCCCCTTCACCACTTTACCAAAAACGGCATAGCCGAAGTCACGCTGGCCGTGATCGAGGAAAGCGTTGTCCGCAATGTTGATAAAGAACTGGCTGGTCGCGCTGTCTTTGTCTGCGGTCCGCGCCATGGCAATGGTGCCACGGGTATTGCGCAGCCCGTTATCGGCTTCATTTTTGATAGGCGGGTTAGGTTTCTTCTGCTGCATCTGCTCGGTAAAACCGCCGCCCTGTACCATAAACCCAGGGATCACACGGTGAAACGTGGTGTTGTTATAGAAACCACTATTTACATAATCGACAAAGTTTTGCACTGAAACCGGGGCCTTTTGGCTGTTCAGCTCCAGCTCAATGTTACCAGCAGAGGTCGTCAGCAGTACACGTGGGTCACCTTTCGCTGCCAGTGCTGCGGGAGAGAGGGCAGAAAGAGCGAGAACAGCTGCAACAGCCGCCAGAGTCGATTTGAGCATGAGAATTCCTTTACAAGAGCAGAAATGAAGCAAGTGAATTGATTCTAAAGAGCCTTCCATGACAAGGCCATCCCTTTACTTAATTTTACGAACCTGAAACAAATGTAAATGCTTTGCAACGCGCATCAATGTGATCATGATCACATTGAAATATGTAATAGAAACAGCAGTTGCTAAAAAATATTTAAATACATCAACAAAACGCCTAAAATCCGCCCGCTCACGGCGCCTTCAATGCGCCTTACACTTCTATACAGGCCAGTCATGACTAACAGCAATCGTATCAAGCTCACATGGATCAGCTTTCTCTCCTACGCCCTGACAGGCGCGTTGGTTATTGTCACCGGGATGGTGATGGGAAACATCGCAGACTATTTCCATTTGCCCGTTTCCAGTATGAGTAACACCTTCACCTTTCTGAATGCCGGTATTCTGATCTCTATTTTTCTGAATGCGTGGTTGATGGAAATTGTCCCGTTGAAAACGCAACTACGTTTTGGCTTTATTCTGATGCTGCTGGCTGTCGCCGGACTGATGCTCACGCATAGCCTGGCGCTGTTCTCCGCCGCCATGTTTGTGCTGGGGGTCGTCAGCGGGATCACCATGTCGATTGGTACTTTCCTGGTCACCCAGATGTATGAAGGTCGCCAGCGTGGATCTCGCCTGCTGTTTACAGATTCCTTCTTCAGCATGGCGGGCATGATTTTCCCGATGGTTGCCGCGTACCTGCTGGCGCGTAGCATCGAATGGTACTGGGTCTACGCCTGTATCGGCCTGGTGTACGTCGCCATTTTCCTGCTGACCTTTGGCTGTGAGTTCCCGGCGCTGGGTAAACATGCGCAGCAACCGGAAACACCGGTGGCGAAAGAGAAGTGGGGCATCGGTGTGCTGTTTTTGTCCATCGCCGCGCTGTGCTACATCCTCGGTCAGTTGGGTTTTATCTCCTGGGTGCCGGAATACGCCAAAAGCCTAGGCATGAGCCTGAACGATGCAGGTAAGCTGGTCAGCGATTTCTGGATGTCCTACATGGTGGGTATGTGGGCGTTTAGCTTTATCCTGCGCTTCTTTGATTTGCAGCGTATCCTGACCGTGCTGGCAGGACTGGCAACCGTATTGATGTATCTCTTCATCACCGGTACGCCAGAGCACATGCCGTGGTTCATCCTGACGCTGGGCTTCTTCTCCAGCGCCATCTATACCACCATTATCACCCTCGGCTCCCAGCAGACTAAAGTGGCCTCACCGAAGCTGGTTAACTTCGTCCTGACCTGCGGCACCATTGGGACCATGTTAACCTTCGTGGTGACGGGTCCGATCGTTGCCCACAGCGGTCCTCTGGCCGCACTACAAACCGCGAATGGCCTGTATGCTGTGGTATTCGTGATGTGCTTTATCCTTGGGTTTGTCACGCGTCATCGCCAGCATAACGCACCGGCTGTGCAGTAAACCTGAATGCCGGATAGCGGCTCTGATTATCCGGCATTTATCACTCCCCTTTCTAACCCTTAGGATCCTGACCTATTCACACTAAAACCCCTTAATTTGTACGCTAATCATACAAACATGAAAAGCCTGTCAATTCCGTGACTTATAAAAACGCTGACAAATCAGTTATATACCTCTTAAGGAGTATATAAGGGCGAAATTGATTTGTATCAATAAGCGGGGTTGCTGAATCGTTAAGGTAGGCAGTAATAGAAAAGAAATCGAGGCAAAAATGAGCAAAGTCAGACTCGCTATTATCGGTAATGGTATGGTCGGCCATCGCTTTATTGAGGATCTTCTTGATAAATCCGATGCGGACAAGTTTGATATTACCGTCTTCTGTGAAGAACCCCGCAAAGCATACGACCGCGTACACCTGTCTTCTTACTTCTCTCACCACACTGCTGAAGAGCTGTCTCTGGTGCGTGAAGGCTTCTATGAGAAGCACGGCGTTAAGGTATTAGTCGGCGAACGCGCGATTACCATCAACCGCCAGGAGAAGGTGATCCACTCCAGCGCCGGTCGTACGGTTTATTACGATAAACTGATCATGGCAACCGGCTCCTACCCATGGATCCCGCCGATTAAAGGTTCGGAAACGCAGGACTGTTTCGTTTACCGTACCATTGAAGACCTCAACGCCATTGAGTCTTGCGCTCGTCGCAGTAAACGCGGCGCCGTTGTCGGTGGTGGCCTGCTGGGTCTGGAAGCCGCAGGTGCCCTGAAAAGCTTAGGCGTTGAAACCCACGTGATTGAATTCGCCCCGATGCTGATGGCTGAACAGCTGGATCAGATGGGTGGCGAGCAGTTACGTCGCAAAATTGAAAGCATGGGCGTGCGTGTGCACACCAGCAAAAATACCAAAGAGATCGTCCAACAAGGCACTGAAGCGCGTAAAACTATGCGCTTTGCCGACGGCAGCGAACTGGAAGTCGACTTCATTGTCTTCTCCACCGGTATTCGCCCGCGCGACAAACTGGCAACCCAGTGCGGCCTTGATGTCGCACAGCGTGGCGGTATCGTGATCAACGACGCCTGCCAGACCTCTGACCCGGATATCTACGCTATCGGCGAATGCGCCAGCTGGAACGACCGCGTTTATGGCCTGGTCGCGCCGGGGTACAAAATGGCGCAGGTCGCCGTTGACCATATTCTCGGTAGCAAAAACGCGTTCGAAGGCGCAGACCTGAGCGCCAAGCTTAAACTGCTGGGCGTAGATGTCGGCGGTATCGGCGACGCACATGCGCGTACACCGGGCGCCCGTAGCTACGTTTACCTCGACGAAAGTAAAGAAGTCTACAAACGCCTGATCGTCAGCGAAGATAACAAAACGCTGCTGGGCGCGGTTCTGGTGGGTGACACCAGCGATTACGGCAACCTGCTGCAGCTGGTGCTGAACGCCATCGAACTGCCGGAAAACCCGGACTCACTGATCCTGCCAGCACACTCAGGCAGCGGTAAGCCGTCCATCGGCGTGGATAAACTGCCGGACAGCGCGCAGATTTGTTCCTGCTTCGACGTCACCAAAGGCATGCTGGTTGCCGCCATTAACAAAGGCTGCCACACCGTTGCAGCGCTGAAAGCCGAAACCAAAGCCGGTACTGGCTGCGGTGGTTGTATTCCGCTGGTTACCCAGGTGCTGAATGCCGAACTGGCGAAACAGGGCATCGAAGTCAACAACAACCTGTGCGATCACTTCCCGTACTCACGTCAGGAACTGTTCCATCTCATCCGCGTGGAAGGCATTAAAACCTTCGAGGAATTGCTGGCGAAACACGGTAAAGGTTACGGCTGCGAAGTATGTAAACCAACCGTCGGTTCCCTGCTGGCCTCCTGCTGGAATGAATACATCCTCAAGCCGCAGCACACGCCGCTGCAGGATACCAACGACAACTTCCTGGCCAACATCCAGAAAGACGGTACCTACTCCGTTATCCCACGCTCTGCCGGTGGCGAAATTACCCCGGAAGGTCTGGTTGCCGTGGGCCGTATCGCTCGTGAGTTCAATCTGTACACCAAGATCACCGGTTCTCAGCGTATTGGTCTGTTCGGCGCGCAAAAAGATGACCTGCCGGAAATCTGGCGTCAGTTGATTGAAGCGGGCTTCGAAACCGGTCATGCGTATGCTAAAGCGCTGCGTATGGCGAAAACCTGCGTGGGTAGCACCTGGTGCCGTTATGGCGTCGGCGATAGCGTAGGCTTCGGCGTTGAGCTTGAAAACCGCTACAAGGGCATTCGTACCCCGCACAAAATGAAGTTTGGCGTCTCTGGCTGTACCCGTGAGTGCGCAGAAGCCCAAGGTAAAGACGTGGGTATCATCGCCACTGAAAAAGGCTGGAACCTGTACGTCTGTGGTAACGGCGGGATGAAACCACGCCATGCGGATCTACTGGCAGCGGATCTCGACCGTGAAACGCTGATGAAATACCTTGACCGCTTCATGATGTTCTACATCCGTACTGCGGACAAACTGACCCGTACCGCACCGTGGTTAGATAACCTGGAAGGCGGCATCGAGTATCTGAAGTCTGTCATCATTGACGACAAACTGGGCCTGAACGAGCATCTGGAAGAAGAGATGGCGCGTCTGCGTGAAGCCGTCGTATGCGAGTGGACAGAAACCGTCAACACGCCGTCCGCGCAGGTTCGCTTCAAGCACTTTATCAACAGCGATAAACGCGATCCGAATGTCCAGGTTGTGCCTGAACGTGAACAACATCGCCCGGCCACGCCGTATGAGCGTATCCCGGTCACTCTGGTGGAGGAAAACGCATGAGCCAGTGGAAAAACATCTGCAAAATCGATGACATTCTGCCTGCAACAGGCGTCTGCGCCCTGTTAGGTAAAGAGCAAGTCGCGATTTTCCGTCCTTATCACAGCGACCAGGTGTTTGCGATCAGCAACATCGACCCGTTCTTCCAGTCCAGCGTACTTTCACGCGGGATTATTGCTGAGCACCAGGGCGAGCTATGGGTTGCCAGCCCGCTGAAAAAACAGCGCTTCCGCCTCAGCGACGGTCTGTGCATGGAGGACGAAAGTCATTCCGTGGCGCACTACGAAGCCCGGGTGAAAGACGGCATGGTGCAGTTGCGCGGTTAGTAAATTATTGGGAGGCGCAATGCCTCCCTTTTTAGATTTTTATTTTTGTTCCACTTTTAATCATTATCACAAAATCATTTGTGCTGCATCGCGGCGGCAACCGCGCAAATCCCCTGGAGCATAGTTCACTATGTGACTGGGGTGAGCAAGGGCTGCCAACAAAGAGGCAGTGCAAAGGATGAAGTGAGAAAAGGATAATCAAACACATGTTTACAGACACTATCAATAAGTGTGCGGCTAACGCTGCGCGCATTGCACGCCTGTCGGCCAACAACCCATTCGGTTTCTGGGTCAGTTCCGCCATGGCGGGCGCTTATGTCGGTCTCGGCATCATTCTTATTTTCACTCTCGGCAATCTGCTTGATCCATCCGTACGTCCGCTGGTGATGGGTGCAACCTTTGGTATTGCCTTAACGCTGGTGATTATTGCCGGTTCAGAGCTGTTTACCGGGCACACCATGTTCCTGACGCTTGGCGTCAAAGCGGGCACCATCAGCCACGGTCAGATGTGGGCCATTCTGCCGCAAACCTGGCTGGGAAATCTGCTCGGTTCCGTGTTCGTCGCCCTGCTGTACAGCTGGGGTGGCGGTAGCCTGCTGCCGGTCGATACCAGCATCGTACATAGCGTTGCCCTGGCGAAAACTACAGCCCCTGCCAGCGTACTGTTCTTTAAAGGTGCGTTGTGTAACTGGTTGGTTTGCCTGGCAATCTGGATGGCGATCCGTACTGAAGGCGCGGCGAAGTTCCTCGCCATCTGGTGGTGCCTGCTGGCGTTTATCGCTTCCGGCTATGAACACTCCGTTGCCAACATGACGCTGTTTGCGCTCTCCTGGTTCGGTCATCACAGCGAGGCTTATACCTTATCCGGAATTGGCCATAACCTGCTGTGGGTAACACTCGGTAATACTTTGTCCGGTGTCGTATTCATGGGGTTGGGTTATTGGTATGCTACGCCAAAATCGGAGCGTCCCGTTCCGGCAAAAATCAACCAAACTGAGGCTGCTGCCAATAATTAAGGGGTAATGTCGTGGATCATTTGCCTATATTTTGTCAACTACGTGACCGCGACTGCTTGATCGTCGGCGGGGGTGATGTCGCAGAACGCAAAGCGCGGTTACTGCTGGAAGCAGGCGCCCGTTTAACGGTTAATGCGCTGGCGTTTATTCCACAGTTCACCGTATGGGCAAATGAAGGCATGCTGACGCTGGTTGAGGGGCCGTTTGACGAAGCCCTGCTCGACTCCTGCTGGCTGGCGATCGCCGCCACCGATGACGATGCCGTCAACCTTCGCGTCAGCAACGCCGCTGAATCACGCCGCATCTTCTGTAACGTGGTCGACGCCCCAAAAGCGGCCAGTTTCATCATGCCCTCCATTATCGACCGTTCGCCGCTGATGGTGGCGGTCTCCTCCGGCGGGACATCGCCGGTGCTGGCCCGTCTGCTGCGTGAAAGGCTCGAATCCGTACTGCCTCAGCATCTGGGTCAGGTGGCGCAGTATGCCGGCAAGTTGCGTTCCCGAGTGAAGCAACAGTTTGCCAGCATGGGTGAGCGTCGACGCTTCTGGGAAAAGCTGTTTGTGAACGACAGGCTGGCGCAGTCTCTGGCAAACGACGATCGGCAGGCAATAGAAGAAACGACCGAGCAGATGCTCAGCGAACCGCTGGACCATCGTGGCGAAGTAGTGCTGGTTGGTGCCGGTCCAGGCGATGCCGGACTGCTGACGCTGAAAGGGCTGCAACAGATCCAGCAGGCCGATGTCGTGGTGTATGACCGTCTGGTTTCTGACGATATTATGAACCTTGTACGTCGCGATGCCGATCGTATTTTCGTCGGCAAACGCGCGGGTTATCACTGCGTTCCGCAGGAAGAAATCAACCAGATCCTCCTGAACCAGGCGAAACAGGGCAAGCGCGTGGTACGCCTGAAAGGCGGCGACCCGTTCATCTTTGGTCGCGGTGGCGAAGAGCTGGAAACCCTGTGCCACGAAGGTATCCCGTTCTCTGTTGTTCCCGGTATTACCGCGGCGTCCGGCTGTTCTGCCTATTCCGGCATTCCGCTGACGCATCGAGATTACGCCCAGAGCGTACGCCTGGTCACCGGACACCTGAAAACCGGCGGCGAGCTGGACTGGGAAAACCTGGCAGCAGAAAAACAGACGCTGGTGTTCTATATGGGCCTGAATCAGGCGGCCACTATCCAGGAAAAATTGATCGAGTTTGGGATGCCAGCAGACATGCCGGTTGCGCTGGTCGAAAACGGGACCTCCGTGAAACAGCGCGTTGTCAATGGTGTACTGACGCAACTCGGTGAACTGGCGCAACAGGTGGAAAGCCCGGCGCTGATCATTGTTGGTCGCGTGGTTGGCCTGCGCGATAAGCTGAACTGGTTCTCAAATCATTAATATTCAGGCGCTATGTTTTCTGCATAGCGCCGTTTTTTGATTACCCTTCCAGTCATTATTCTTCATCTTTAATCATCATCAATTATTATTTTTTAAAAATTCTTAAATCTACTATTAAGTTAAAAGAACAAGTAATAACTTCCTGGTCACGTTATATATAGCAAGCTTAATTCACTACGTGTTTTTCGAAGCATATGGAATTGGCATACTGATGTTTTATTGATTGATAGGGATTATTAAATGAAAAACATGCTTAAAGCTGCTGCAGTACTGCTGGCTCTCTCCACATTGACTGCCTGCACCGGTAGCGTTCAGAACAAAAACAAGACCTGTGATTACGATTATTTCCTGCACCCAGCCATTTCTATTTCTAAAATCATTGGCGGCTGCGGTGACACTGCACTGTAATTATTTATATTCCGTATAAATATATAAAGCAGGGTTATCTCCTATACCGTTATAATATTAAACAGTATGGGAGATAACCCGGCTTTTATTTTAGCCGCACGTTATCTTACGGCTTCGCAACAAATCCAATTGCTTCATACACCGCTTTCAGTGTTTCGGCTGCGCGCGCACTGGCTTTTTCTGCACCATCTTTCATCACTTGCTGCAAGAAGGCTTCATCGTTACGGAAACGGTGATAACGCTCCTGAAGCTCAGTCAGCATACCGGACACGGCGTCTGCGACTTCACCCTTCAGGTGACCATACATCTTGCCTTCAAAGTGCTGCTCCAGTTCTGGGATGCTCTGGCCGGTCACGGCAGAGAGAATATCCAGCAGGTTAGCGACACCCGCTTTATTCTGCACATCGTAACGAACAACAGGCGGCTCGTCGGAATCCGTCATGGCGCGTTTGATTTTCTTCACCACAGATTTCGGGTCTTCCAACAGGCCGATCACGTTATTGCGGTTTTCATCCGACTTGGACATTTTCTTCGTCGGCTCCAGCAGCGACATTACACGCGCGCCGGATTTCGGAATAAACGGCTCAGGCACTTTGAAGATGTCACCATACAGAGCGTTAAAACGCTGGGCAACGTCACGGCTCAGTTCCAGGTGCTGTTTCTGATCTTCCCCTACCGGTACCAGATTGGTCTGGTACAGCAGAATATCGGCAGCCATCAGTACCGGGTAGTCGAACAGACCGGCATTGATGTTTTCAGCGTAACGGGCAGATTTATCTTTGAACTGAGTCATGCGGCTCAGTTCGCCGAAATAGGTGTAGCAGTTCAACGCCCAGCCTAACTGCGCATGTTCCGGTACGTGGGACTGAACGAAAATGGTGCTTTTCTCAGGATCGATACCACACGCCAGATACAGCGCCAGCGTATTCAGCGTGGCATTACGCAGCTTCTGTGCATCCTGGCGGACGGTGATAGCATGCTGGTCCACGATACAATAGATGCAGTGGTAATCATCCTGCATGTTTACCCATTGACGCAGCGCACCCATATAGTTGCCAATGGTCAATTCACCTGAGGGCTGTGCGCCACTAAAAACGATGGGCTTAGTCATTTTTTAATTCCTGATTTTCGCTATGCGGAAGCCCGAGAGCGGGCAGTAGTTCATTAATACGGTCATAAATGACGTCGGGCTGGCTCAGCGCGATCGACTCGCCGTAGTTGTAGCCATAGGTCAGGCCAACGGACAGACAGCCAGCAGCTTTTGCCGCCTGAATATCATTGCGTGAATCCCCTACGAAGAGCATTTGCTCAGGCTTGATGCCAAGCTTACTTGCCACCAGCAGCAGCGGATCCGGATGCGGTTTTTTATTCTGCACGTCGTCACCACCGATGACCACGCCAAAGTATTTGGCGATATCTAACGCTTCGAGCAATGGCGCGACAAACGGGGTCGGTTTGTTGGTCACCAGACCTAACGGCAGGCCTTTCGCATGCAGCGCGCCCAGCGTATCGGCAACGTGGGGAAATAAGAACGTCCCTTCTTCAGCAACGTCACCGTAATAGCGGTCAAACAGCTTACGTAAAATACGCACCTGCTCAGCAGCAGGAATGTCATCATCGACGGGCGGTTTACCCGTGGTTTTACGCAGCGTCGCGCGCTCAAGGCGAGCCCAGGTGAGCGCACGCTCCATCAATACATCCGCACCATTACCAATCCAGGTAATCACACGTTCTTCGCCTGCAGTGGGTAATTCCAGCGCGTACAGCGCCATATCCACCGCGGCGGCTAATCCCGGCGCGCTATCAACCAGCGTACCGTCGAGGTCAAAAGCTACGCCCCGAATATCCTGAAATTTATCCATGACTTACCTTCGCCAGTTCATGGCGCATTTCATCAATGACTTTTTTGTAGTCAGGTTGGTCGAAAATCGCGGAACCTGCGACAAACATATCCGCACCCGCTGCGGCGATTTCGCCGATATTGTTCACCTTCACGCCGCCATCAACTTCCAGGCGAATGTCATAGCCAGACTCATCAATACGACGGCGGACTTCACGCAGTTTTTCCAGCGTTTGCGGAATGAAAGATTGCCCGCCAAAACCGGGGTTAACGGACATCAGCAGGATCACATCCAGCTTATCCATAACGTAGTCCAGGTAGCTCAGCGGCGTGGCCGGGTTGAACACCAGGCCCGCTTTACAGCCATTCTCTTTGATCAGCTGTAAGGTGCGATCGACGTGTTCGGAGGCTTCCGGGTGAAAAGTAATGATGCTGGCGCCAGCGGCAGCGAAGTCCGGGATAATACGGTCAACCGGCTTCACCATCAGATGCACATCAATAGGGGCGGTAATCCCATATTTGCGTAGCGATTTCAGTACCATCGGCCCGATAGTCAGGTTAGGTACATAATGGTTGTCCATGACGTCGAAGTGCACGACATCGGCACCGGCGGCCAGAACGCTCGCGGTGTCCTCACCCAGGCGGGCAAAATCAGCCGACAGAATTGAGGGGGCAATCAAATACTGTTTCATCCGCTTCTCCTTGAGAATTATTTTTTCGCAGGCGTTACGACTCCTGGTTTGTACAGAGCCAGCAGTTCATTCACCTTTTTACGTGTGCCGCCGTTGCTGCTTATACTGCGCCGCACTTTGACCTGAAAATGCTTCGCCGCTCGGTACCACTCGCGCGTATCGGGCGTGTCATGGTTCGAAATTAACACCGGGATCTGCTTACTGACCAGCTTTTCTGCCATTTCGGCCAGATGCGCCTGCTCTTTCGGGCTAAAGCTATTGGTGTGATACGCGGTGAAATTCGCCGTCGCCGACAGCGGCGCATAAGGCGGGTCGCAATAAACCACAGAGTTGATATCAGCACGCTCCATGCACTCTTCATAGGAGAGGCAATGAAACTCTGCATTCTGCGCTTTTTCGGCAAAATGATACAACTCTGCTTCCGGAAAGTAGGGTTTTTTATAACGGCCAAACGGCACGTTAAATTCGCCACGCAGGTTGTACCGACACAGGCCGTTGTAACCAAAACGGTTGAGGTATAAGAACAATACCGCACGTCGGAACGGATCCTGGCTGGCGTTAAATTCTGTCCGGAACTGATAGTACACCTCAGACTGATTGGTCTCAGGGACAAACAGCTCGCGCGAAGCCTGCACATACTCATCGGTACGTGACTTCACGATGTTATAGAGACTGATGAGGTCGCTGTTGATATCGGCAAGAACATAACGAGAAAAGTCGGTGTTAAGGAACACCGACCCGGCACCCACGAAGGGTTCGACAAGACATTCGCCCTGGGGCAAATGCCGTTTGATATCATCAAGCAGGGGGTATTTTCCCCCTGCCCACTTCAGAAAAGCGCGATTTTTTTTCATGCTGACTAACTAATTACACCTTCTCCGGCTGTGGAGAAAGCTCCGACAGCATCCTGCGCTTTAGTCTTTGTCCCGCAATTGGGCGAAACATCAAACCATTGCAGAACATATCCTATCTTACTTCAGATCGGCCTGAACCTGATGCAGCGGTTTCGCCCACGGGTTTTTCGCCTGAATGTCAGCTGGCAACGTAGACACCGCACGTTTTGCATCGTCTTTAGACGCATATACGCCCGTCACCAGAACATACCACGGTTGACCGTTACGCGTCGTCTGATACACCACGTAGTTCTTCAGATTCTCTTTCTTCGCCCAACCGTTCAGGTTGTCGTAGTTAGAAGAACTGCTGAGCTGCAGAGTGTAATGACTGGATGGAGCTGATTTTAACGCCCCAACATTACCTGCCGTTTTTGCTCCGCCTGCTACAGGCGTTGCCGTAGTTGGCGCAGGAGTAGCAGTCTGCGCAGGTGTGGTGGTACTGACGGTTGCTTTAGGCTCAGCTGTCGCTTTAGGCGCAGTCGTTGCCGCAGGTGCTTTGGTCGTAGTGGCCGGAGCAGTCACTGCCGCTGTTGGTTCAGTACGCTTCGCCTGAGCAACCGGTTTCGGCTCGGTCGGCGTTGCTTTCACGGTCGTCTGCGTTTTGCTCTTCGGCTCAATAACGGCCTGTTTGCGTTCCGGACGCGCAGTCGCGTGACGCTCAGCAGGCTCAGTTGTTGCAGCCTGACGCGGCGCAGTGCCATTGCGAACGGGCGCAACGGTAGCAGGTTCGGTTGGCAGCGTGGAGTTCACAACCACGTTGTTCACCTGTTCCTGACCTTGCGGTTGCGTCAGGGCATTATTCAGATCGCCCTGAACTTCAACACGCTGTTGACCTTCAGCGGCAGCAGGGGCTTGCCCCTGAGTTGGCGTAGAAGAAATCGGCGGCAGAGAAACATCCTGCTGCGCATTACCTGCCGGCTGCTCAGCCCCCGTCGCAGGCTGAGTGGTGCTCGCCTGATCGGTCGCGTTACTGCCAGAAAGATCGATACTCTTCTCACCAGACGCCGTCTGATCGCTGGAAGAAGGGGATGAGGGGGCTTTCAACGCAGAACCGATACCGACGATCAACAGCAGCAACACCAGAACACCCACACCCATCATCATATATTGACGAGAGGCAGGCTTGCTGGCCGCTTTCTTACGCTTACGCGGACGGCGTTCTACACGCTCTTCATCCACGGTATCGTCATCAGATTCATAGTCTTCTTCAATGTCTTGCTCTTCGTCACGTTCTTTACGCGCGCGCGCTGGACGACGATCGTCAGTATCCAGATCAACATCATCAAAATTGATTTGCGGCTCATTATCGCGTTCAGACGATTGACGAGAACGACCAGTACGACGATCGCTGGGATCGGGTTTCAGCTCGTCTTCTGGTTTGAATTCATCCATTTAACACCCCACTCAAAGGTTAATGCTTACGACGTTGCACATAACCTGAAGCTAAAAGACTTACGCCTTACAACGCAAGCCGGACCTTTCTTGTTGTTACGCCTACTGGCAATCAGCAATAGCGTTAAGAACCACCTCGTGCGACACTCCGCCGCGCACTTCACTCTTCCCTATTGCCAACGGAAGCACTAAACGCATCTCCCCCGCCAACACTTTTTTATCTCGCAGCATGTGCGGTAAATAGGCCTGAGTGGACATCTCACGTGGTCCATTAACCGGTAAGCCTGCCCGCTTCAGCAGCGTAATGATGCGCTGCGTGTCCGCGGAGCAAAACTGACCCAGACGTTCTGACGTACGAGCAGCCATTACCATACCTGCGGCCACCGCTTCACCATGTAACCAATTGCCATAACCCATTTCAGCTTCGATTGCATGGCCAAACGTATGTCCCAGATTCAGTAAAGCACGTAAGCCCATTTCGCGCTCGTCTGCTGCGACAACTTCTGCCTTCAGCTCACAACAACGGCGGATACAGTACGCCATTGCCGGACCGTCCAGATGCAGTAATGCGTCCAGATTTTCTTCCAGCCAGCTGAAAAATTCACCGTCAAGGATGATGCCGTATTTGATAACCTCCGCCAGACCCGACGCCAGTTCACGCGCAGGAAGCGTTTTCAGACAGTCGAGGTCCACCACCACGGAAGCGGGTTGGTAAAAAGCACCAATCATGTTCTTGCCGAGGGGATGGTTTACGGCGGTTTTGCCGCCAACGGAGGAATCAACCTGCGACAACAGCGTTGTCGGAACTTGAATAAAACGTACGCCGCGCTGATAGCTGGCGGCTGCAAAACCGGTAAGATCGCCAATCACGCCGCCGCCAAGAGCAACCAGCGTGGTATCGCGACCGTGCGGTTTTTGCAGTAATGCTGTGAATACCGTATCCAGCACCGTCAGGCTTTTATACTGCTCGCCGTCGGGAAGGATGACGCTATCAACATTAACACCCGCCTGTTCAAGTACGCCGCGAATCTTATCGAGATAAAGGGGAGCCAGGGTTTCGTTGGTCACCAACATAACCTGATCGCCCGATTTCAGCGGTAAGAATGAAGCCGGCTCATTAAACAAACCAGCCGCGATGGTGATAGGGTAACTACGTTCCCCGAGAGTGACTGTAATCCTCTCCATGACGCGACATCCACCTTAGTTACTTGTACCCGCAGACGAGTGTATTAAGCCAGAATCAGTTGCTTTCCAACATATGAATAATCTGGTTTGCCACGACTTTAGCGCTCTGATCATCGGTGCGAATGGTCACGTCAGCAATCTCTTCATACAGAGGATTGCGTTCGTCAGCCAACGCTTCCAGAACTTCGCGAGGTGGTGATTCTACCTGCAGCAGTGGGCGTTTCTTGTCGCGTTGAGTTCGCGCAAGTTGTTTTTCAATTGTCGTTTCAAGATAGACCACGACGCCACGCGCGGAAAGACGGTTACGTGTTTCACGTGATTTAACAGAGCCACCGCCAGTTGCCAGCACAATACCCTGTTTTTCCGTCAACTCGTTGATGACTTTTTCTTCGCGATCGCGGAAGCCGTCTTCACCTTCTACATCGAAGACCCAGCCCACATCAGCTCCGGTTCGTTTCTCAATCTCTTGATCAGAATCGTAAAATTCCATATTGAGTTGTTGAGCTAACTGGCGCCCAATAGTGCTTTTTCCGGCACCCATAGGCCCAACCAGAAAGATATTGCGTTTCTCTGCCATTTTTTCGGTACTACTAAGACTATTCGTTAATGGTAAACCCGCTTCGCAGACACTCAGCGCAGCAGGACATGAACTGAAACCTCATAAGATATTGCGAGAGTCAGACTGAAAATTATCTCAATACTCAAGCGGGTTTGGCAACTGAATAAATCACCAAACCTTTCGCATTTCTGGTCGTGGCAGGCGTATTGCCCTGCAAACATCAGGCCTGGCAACGAATCGCACGGCCAAATGACGCCAAATCAACCCATGACACACCACCAGAAAGGCAAAGCGTATTACCGGTGCACAAGTAAAGAAAACGACCGACGCTCAAATCGGTACTCCTTGTATGCTAAATACACCCGCACGTCAAATTTCTGAAACATGTCCAGTGCAAAAACAATGGCTTTTCATGCATAAATTATTCGCTCGAGACCAGTCTGGGCGTGATAAAAACCACTAACTCGCGCCGCTCATCCTCTTTACCGTCATGGCGAAATAAATATCCAAGCCAGGGGATATCGCCTAACAACGGCACACTGTCCGCCGCAGATTTATTTTTATGCGAAAAAATCCCACCCAGCGCGATTGTCTCTCCGCTTTTTACCTCGACCTGCGTTTCAATTTCCTGCTTATCGATAGCCAGTACTTCGCCATCCGCCTGCTGTAACACCTGCCCGGGGACATTCTGGCTGATATGCAACTTTAGTCTAATTCGCCCTTTTTGCAGCACGGTTGGCGTCACCTCCATTCCCAGCACGGCTTCTTTGAACTCAACGGACGTGGCTCCGCTTTCCCCGCTGGAGACCTGATAAGGGATCTCGCTGCCCTGCTTAATACTGGCAGGTTGCAGGTGGGAAGCCAGCAATCGTGGGCTGGCGATGATATCAAGCTGCTGTTTTTGCTCCAGTGCAGACAGCTCCAGTTCCAGTAGACGACCATTGATACGACCAATGTTAAACCCCACACGCGACGTCGCTGCGGACACGGAGAGATCGCTGGTCATTGTGGTGACGCTGCCCACCGTCCCCGCTTGCGTGGCGTCGGCCAGCGACCATTTCACGCCCAGCTCACGCAGACTTTTTTCGTTAATCGTCACAATGTGTGCCGCCAGTTCGACCTGTTCAACCGGCAAGTCCATCTGCGCCACCCACGTTTCCAGCGCCATCAGCGCAGGTTTGTTATCGCGAAGCAGCAGTCGATTGGTGCGTTTATCTACCGTCATACTGCCTTTGGCGCTCAGCAGTTTCTCACCCGCTTTTGCCAGTTCGGCGGCATCAGCGTACTGCAAAACAATGCTGCGATGCTCCAACGGGAGACTGGCCTGCCGCCTCGCCTGCTCGCTCTCCAGTCGTGCCACATTTTCATTCTGCCAGCCTACCGAATGCACATGCAGGATGTTCCCCTCCTGGCGCAACACCAGCCCGGCGCTTTTTACCACCGTCTGAAATGCCTGCTTCCACGGGACATCAGTCAGGTGCAACGACAGCACACCGCCAACATCGGGCGAAATCACCAGATTTTTTCCTTCCTGCTCAGCCATCGCCTGCAATACCTGAACCACGGGAACATCATCCACCACCAGCGTCACGTTTGGCGCTTTTCCCGCCAGCACGCTGGGGATGACGACCATCAGCACCACGGCTATCCATCGATTCATTCCCTTCTCCTTCTCCTTGTCCTTGTCGTTGCCACTGCCAGCGTGACGGCTCACAGTCTTTACCCATCTCAATAGTTATGCTTTGTGCCGAGATATGAGAAACCGTCCATCCCCCCTTCAGCACCTCATACAGTTCGATCCGCCGCCATGTATGTTCACCATCCTGAACCAGGCCAATCAGGCGCCCTCCCCGACTTACCGCGCCTTGATAACGCCACGTCGATAGCTCAGTGATATGGCAACGATCCTCCGGCGGCTGGAAAGGATCACGCATCCCGGTCAGTATCAGCAGGCTAATCCCCACCAACAGTCCACGCTTAACCGTCATTCAGGCGCTCCAGTTGCAGTGTTAGCATCAACTCGGCATTCTCCAGGTGAAGAGAAAAACCGTTGACCTGCATCCCCCGCTCAGCCAGCCGAACAAACAATGGTGGAACAGCATCCCAGGCAGGCTTCAACGTCATCTCCCCTCCCTGCGCAGAAGGCTGCCAGTGAATCAGGCGTGAAACAGGAGTCTGAAAATCCAGAGCGGAAAAAGGCATCGTATTCTCGTCATTAGCCCAAAGTGTGGGGTCAGCCGGTGTAACCAGTTGGTAAAGATTCCGCCATTGCGCCTGGTTCGCCGCATGTTGCTGCCGCAGAACCTCCCGTTGTACGTTCCATTCTTGCCGTAGCGGATAAAGCAGGCACAACATGGCCATCAGCGCCATGGCGACACTCCAACCGCCCCAGCAGACAATTCGACAACGCGGCGACAAGGCCAGCCAACGATCACAGAGTACGTTCATGCATTACGCTCCGCGTCAGACGATAGTGAAATTGCCAACGTCCCAACGCATCCTTCTGAGTTTCGCCGGGGTCGCCTAAGCGAAAAAAGGACTGTTTGCGTAATTGCTTTTCCAGTGCGTTGAGGGCGCTAAAGTTCTGCGCCATTCCGCTCAGTTCCAGCACTTCATGTTGCCAGGTCAGGGTTGTCAGCCACACCTGCTCGGGCAGTAAATTTGCCAGTCCTTCGAGCATCGGTTGCCAGCTTCGCGTCTGATCTCGCTGCGTTTTACGCAGCTGTCGCTGTTGCCATTGTTGCTGGCGCAGGAGTAAATGCGGTTTTTGGGCCACAAGCATCTCGCCCCGCATTTTCTCAGCAGCTATCTTCACCGTTTTTGCCCGGTTGTCTTCGATGACGACAGCGTAATAGCTCAGTACACAGCCAACGATCAACAGCAGCGATCCGCTAAATAAAACAGCCCAAAACCGCAGGCAGGCGCGCCGCTGTGCCTGACGCCAGGGGAGAAGGTTGATGGTCGCTATCATCAGTCTGTTCCCCCCATTGCCAGTCCAAGCGCAATAGTAAAGATATGACTTTCAGGCGGAATGGGCGGCTGACGAACAGACACCACGCTTAAAGGGTCAAAATGGCCTGACTCGCACAACGCAATTTCTTCCGGGGAAAGCGATAATGTTGCGGCAAGATCGTCGATAGCGTGACTGTCGCCCGCTGGTTTACGCCCCCACGCATAACGAGTCGCCCACAACCACTGCACGTCATCGCGCCAGGCCAGGCACTGCTGATGCGCCAATAAGTACGGTATAAAGCGCTGTAACGCGCTGGCATCCGGCGTAATGGCAGTTATCTGTACTTTCAGCGTTTGCATCAGCGTCAGGAGGCTCGACACCTCTTTGCTTTGCGCGGCGGTCACGTTAAAGGCCGGACTTAAGGTGTCTTCGCTATAATCGAATTGCAGCGCATCTGGGTCCATATCCAGCTCACGCGCCATCGACCCAGACAACCATGCCGTTTGTTCTGGCTCACGCAGCGTCATGACTGGGCGGGGGATCTTTTTTTGTAACGTCCTGTGGGCGGGAAAGGACAGATGAATGTGGTGTCTGCGAGGAAGTTCACGACTCCACGGCAATAACACCTTGCTGAGCTGTTCAGGTGCGCGAATGTGCCCGTCGACAATCGTCTGGTTCGCCAGCGGCAACCGCCACCAGCGCTGTAGAAACCAACCGGAGGCGTCGCGAACGACGGCCACAGCCAGCACTTCATGTTGCTGAATATGCAGACCAATTTGCCAGATATTGAAAGCCATTGCTGATGATCTCCTTATCACCCGTTGCTTTAACGGGTATATCAATGCGTCTGGCTTGCCTTTATACTACCGCGCGTTTGTTTATAAACTGCCCAAATGCCACTAAATGGGAAATCTCCAGTGAAGTTCGTAAAGTATTTATTAATCCTTGCAGTATGTTGCATCCTGCTGGGAGCAGGCTCGATCTATGGCCTCTATCGCTATATCGAGCCGCAATTACCTGACGTCGCGACGTTAAAAGATGTGCGTTTGCAGATCCCGATGCAGGTTTACAGCGCTGACGGCGAACTGATCGCGCAATATGGCGAGAAACGTCGTATTCCGGTCACGCTGGATCAGATGCCGCCGGAAATGGTCAAAGCCTTTATCGCCACCGAAGACAGCCGCTTTTATGAGCACCACGGCGTTGACCCGGTGGGGATCTTCCGTGCGGCCAGCGTTGCGCTGTTCTCCGGGCACGCGTCGCAAGGGGCGAGTACCATCACCCAACAGTTGGCGAGAAACTTCTTCCTCAGCCCGGAACGCACGCTGATGCGTAAGATCAAAGAGGTCTTCCTCGCGATCCGCATCGAGCAACTGCTGAGTAAAGATGAGATCCTCGAGCTTTATCTGAATAAGATCTACCTGGGGTATCGCGCCTATGGCGTTGGTGCCGCAGCACAAGTCTATTTCGGTAAGACGGTCGACCAGCTCAGCTTAAGCGAGATGGCAGTCATTGCAGGTCTGCCAAAAGCACCGTCAACCTTCAATCCGCTCTATTCAATGGACCGGGCTACCGCGCGACGTAACGTGGTGCTGTCGCGTATGTTGAGCGAAAACTACATCACGCAGGCCCAGTACGATCAGGCACGCAGCGAAGCTATTGACGCCAACTATCACGCGCCGGAAATTGCCTTCTCTGCGCCGTATCTGTCTGAAATGGTGCGCCAGGAAATGTATAGCCGTTATGGTGAAAAAGCCTATGAAGACGGGTATCGCATCACCACCACCATTACGCGTAAAGTCCAACAGGCGGCCCAGCAGGCGGTCCGTAATAACGTCATGGATTACGACATGCGCCACGGCTACCGTGGCCCGTCAAACGTGCTATGGAAAGTGGGCGAAAGCGCCTGGGACACCAAGAAAATCACCGACTCACTAAAAGCGCTGCCGACCTACGGACCGCTGCTGCCGGCGGTGATCACCAACGCAAATCCACAGGAAGCGACCGCCACGCTGGCGGACGGCACATCGGTGGCGCTGCGTATGGAAGGCATGCGCTGGGCGCGTCCTTACCGCTCCGATACCCAACAGGGACCAACACCGCGCAAAGTAACCGATGTTGTCCAGACGGGTCAGCAAATCTGGGTACGCCAGGTCGGTGACGCCTGGTGGCTGGCGCAGGTTCCTGACGTCAACTCCGCGCTGGTCTCCATCAATCCGCAAAACGGTGCGGTAATGGCGCTGGTTGGTGGCTTTGATTTCAACCAGAGCAAGTTTAACCGTGCCACCCAGGCATTACGCCAGGTCGGTTCGAATATCAAACCGTTCCTCTACACCGCGGCAATGGATAAAGGCCTGACGCTGGCCAGTATGCTGAATGACGTCCCGATTTCCCGCTGGGATGCGGGCGCAGGTTCTGACTGGCAGCCGAAAAACTCACCGCCGCAATATGCCGGCCCTATCCGCTTACGTCAGGGGCTGGGTCAGTCGAAGAACGTGGTGATGGTCCGCGCCATGCGCGCGATGGGTGTAGATTACGCAGCAGAATATCTGCAACGTTTTGGCTTCCCGGCGCAAAATATTGTTCATACCGAGTCGCTGGCGCTGGGTTCCGCCTCGTTCACCCCGCTGCAGGTTGCCCGCGGCTACGCGGTGATGGCCAACGGTGGTTTCCTGGTTGATCCGTACTTCATCAGCAAGATTGAAACCGATCAGGGCGGTGTTATCTTCGAAGCGAAGCCCAAAATTGCCTGTCCGGAGTGTGATATTCCGGTGATTTATGGCGACACCCAGAAATCTAACGTGCTGGAAAACAGTAACGTTGAAGACGTTGCCATTTCTCAGGAACAGCAGAATGCCGCAGTGCCAATGCCGCAACTGGAGCAGGCGAATCAGGCGCTGGTCGCGCAAAGCGGGACCCAGGAATACGCCCCGCATGTGATCAACACGCCGCTGGCGTTCCTGATTAAAAGCGCGCTGAACACCAATATCTTTGGTGAGCCAGGCTGGATGGGTACCGGCTGGCGTGCAGGTCGTGATTTACAGCGTCGGGATATCGGCGGTAAAACCGGGACTACCAACAGCTCGAAAGATGCCTGGTTCTCCGGCTACGGCCCAGGAGTCGTGACCTCGGTATGGATTGGTTTTGATGACCATCGCCGTAACCTTGGACACTCTACGGCCTCGGGTGCGATCAAAGATCAGATCTCCGGCTATGAAGGGGGGGCGAAGAGTGCCCAGCCAGCGTGGGATGCCTATATGAAGAGTGTGTTAGAGGGCGTACCAGAGCAGCCGCTGACGCCACCGCCAGGTATCGTAACGGTCAATATCGATCGCAGCACCGGTCAACTGGCGAGCGGCGGCAACAGTCGCGAAGAGTATTTTATTGAAGGGACTCAGCCCACGCAGCAGGCGGTACATGAAGTGGGGACCACCATTATCGATAATGGCGAGGCTCACGAACTGTTCTGATCTATTGCCGGATGGCGCTTCGCTTATCCGGTCTACATTTTCGGCGCAATTATTTGATATTGCTGGATGTTGTAGGCCGGATAAGGCGTCAGCCGACATCCGGCAACATAAACTACAGTCGCCCCTGCCCTTTTAGCCATTCACGCACCAGAAACAGCGCGCTCACATTACGCGCCTCGTGAAAGTCCGGCTCTTCTAACAAGTCCATCAAATGCGCCAGCGGCCAGCGCACCTGCGGCAACGGCTCGGGTTCATCACCTTCCAGCGATTCAGGATACAGGTCCTCAGCCACAACGATGTTCATCTTGCTGGAGAAATAGGACGGTGCCATGCTGAGTTTTTTCAAAAACGTCAGGTCATTTGCCCCAAACCCGACCTCTTCTTTCAGCTCCCGATTCGCCGCTTCAAACACGCTTTCACCGGGATCGATTAACCCTTTGGAAAAACCAAGCTCATAAGATTCGGTCCCGACCGCGTATTCGCGGATGAGAATCAGATGGTCATCAACAATCGGCACAATCATTACCGCTTCGCGCGTGGACGGACGCATACGTTCGTAGACGCGGCGTACGCCGTTGCTGAACTCAAGGTCAACACTTTCGACTTTAAACAGCCGGGATTGTGCGACGGTTTCCACTTTCAGAATCGTGGGTTTTTGTAATGATTTGCTCATCGTGAGAGTCTTTGCCGTGAAATCTGGGGTCATTGTGCGATATACCGCACGGTTTCGGCAATGTGAATTGCCGTTTATTTACATTTATGTAACGTACTAAAAGTTAATTCCCATTTCAAATTAAAAGTCAATAGGTTGAAATAACTCCAGGAATTTGCTGATATGCCGTTTTTGGTGATTTTGCTATGATTCGCATTTACTGGGCTGTACTTTAAAGATGCTCAAGTTCAACTCCACGCTTGCCGATAGCCAACGACAGAATCACGATTATTTTCCAGGGTGCGACTGACCACGCCT
Organism: Citrobacter sp. C348; assembly: GCF_047467975.1. NCBI lineage: Bacteria > Pseudomonadati > Pseudomonadota > Gammaproteobacteria > Enterobacterales > Enterobacteriaceae > Citrobacter > Citrobacter sp. C348. The sequence goes on from NZ_JASJUJ010000004.1 coordinate 46,155, forward strand.
GACAGACTAAGTAAGATGGGGAAAGCATGAGCACCATTCTGATTTTTTTAGCTGCTTTGCTGGCCTGCTCGTTACTTGCAGGGTGGCGACTCAGATCAAAATCCAGGCGGCAAAAACTGCCCTGGAGTAACGTTTTCTCAGACGCCAATAAGCGTAAACTGACGCCCGAAGAGCGCAGCGCAGTCGAAAACTACCTGGAAAACCTGAGTCAAAATCAGCAGATACCTGGCCCAACAGGCGCCAGTACCGCCCCTGTATCGCTCACACTGAATGCCCAAAGTAATAGCGTCATCGTGCTGACCCATTCGATTACGCGCTACGGTATCACCACGGACGATCCCAATAAGTGGCGTTATTATCTGGATTCCGTCGAAGTGCATTTGCCTCCCTTTTGGGAACAATACATCAATGACGAAAATAGCGTTGAGCTGATCCACACAAATACGCTACCGCTGGTGATCTCGTTAAACGGTCATACGCTGCAAGAGTACATGCAGGAAGCGCGTGGCTATGCGCTACAGCATACTGCATCGACGCAGGCCTCTATTCGTGGTGAAGAAAGCGAGCAAATTGAGCTGCTAAATATTCGCCAGGAAACCCATGAAGAGTATGCGCTGAGCCGCCCGGCAGGACTCCGCGAGGCGTTGCTGATTACCGCATCTTTCCTGCTGTTCTTCTTTTGCTTAATCGTGCCGGATGGCTTTGTACCGTGGCTGGCCGGTGGTGCGGTATTGTTGTTGGCAGCGGGACTGTGGGGACTGTTCGCCCCGCCGTCTAAAACCGCCCTGCGGGAGATCCACTGCCTGCGCGGAACGCCACGCCGCTGGGGACTGTTTGGTGAAAACGACCAGGAGCAAATCAATAATATCTCACTGGGTATTATCGATCTGATTTATCCGCCTCACTGGCAGCCCTACATTGCGCAAGATCTCGGGCAACAAACGGATATCGATATTTATCTCGATCGCCACGTTGTCCGCCAGGGGCGTTTTTTATCCCTGCATGACGAGGTAAAAAACTTCCCCTTGCAGCACTGGCTACGCAGCGCGGTTATCGCAGGGGGATCGTTGCTGGTCCTGCTGATGCTGCTGTTCTGGATCCCGCTGGATATGCCGATAAAATTCACGCTGTCCTGGATGAAAGGCGCGCAAACTATCGAGGCCACCAGCGTTAAGCAGCTCGAAAACGCCGGGGTTCGCGTCGGCGATACCCTGCATCTGAGCGGTACGGGAATGTGCAACATTCACACATCCGGAAGCTGGAACGCACAGCCCACCACGCCTTTTCTACCTTTCGATTGCTCACAGATTATCTGGAATGATGCACGCGCGCTGCCGCTGCCCGAGTCCGATTTGGTGAATAAAGCGACGGCACTCACGCAGGCCGTCAGCCGCCAACTACACCCCAAACCCGATGATGATTCCCGTGTCAGCGCATCGTTACGATCGGCCATTCAGAAATCCGGTATGGTATTACTGGATGACTTTGGTGAGATTGTCCTGAAGACTGCCGACCTGTGCGCCGCCGAAGATGAATGTGTGCGCCTGAAAAATGCGCTGGTCAATCTGGGTAACAGTAAAGACTGGACCGCGCTGGTGAAGCGGGCCAACGCAGGTAAGCTGGATGGTGTAAACGTGTTGCTGCGCCCGGTCAGCGCCGAGTCGCTGGATAAACTGGTCAATACCTCCACCGCGCCGTTTATTGCACGTGAGACCGCCCGCGCCGCTCAGGCACTGAACAGCCCTGCGCCTGGCGGCTTCCTGATTATCAGTGACGAAGGCAGCGATCTGGTCGATCAGCCCTGGCCTGCCACATCGTTGTATGACTATCCGCCTCAGGAACAGTGGAACGCCTTCCAGCGTCTGGCGCAGATGCTCATGCAAACGCCGTTCCGCGCGGAAGGGATCGTCACCAATATCACGACCGACGCCAACGGAACCCAGCACATCGGCCTGCACCGGATCCCGGATCGTTCAGGGCTATGGCGTTATCTCGGCACCACCTTGCTGATGTTTTCCATGCTGGGTTGTGCGCTCTATAACGGCATTCAGGCGTTCAGACGCTACCAGCGCCACCGCTCACGCATCGCAGAAATTCAGGGATACTACGAAAGTTGCCTGAATCCCACGCTGATTGACGATCCGGAAAGCCTCATTCGATAACACGCCCGCGCGACAGGATATGCTACCCTGTCGCGCATCTGTTTTCCTTTGAGAGTTCCTAATGCATATTGATATCGCCTGGCAGAACGTCGACACCGTGTTGCTGGATATGGACGGCACACTGCTCGATCTGGCGTTCGATAACTATTTCTGGCAAAAACTGGTGCCGGAAACGTATGGCGCGCAGCAGGGGATCTCTCCCGAGGAAGCCCAGAACTATATTCGCCAGCAATATCACGCCGTGCAACATACGCTAAACTGGTACTGCCTGGATTACTGGAGCGAACGCCTGGGTCTGGATATTTGTGCCATGACGACAGCCCAAGGGCCACGCGCCGTGCTGCGCGAAGATACTGTCCCCTTTCTTGATGCCTTAAAGGCCTGCGGCAAGCGCCGTATTTTGCTAACCAACGCGCATCCACATAACCTGGCGGTGAAGCTGGAGCATACCGGTCTGGCCTCACACCTTGATTTATTACTTTCCACCCATACATTTGGTTATCCCAAAGAGGATCAGCGGTTATGGCACGCTGTAGCTGAAGAAACGGGAATGCGTGCTGAGAAAACGCTGTTTATTGACGACAGTGAAGCCATTCTCGACGCCGCTGCTCAATTCGGCATTCGTTACTGCCTCGGCGTGACCAATCCCGATTCAGGTATTGCGGAAAAACAGTATGCACGCCATCCGTCACTGAATGACTACCGCCGACTGATCCCCTCACTGATGTGAAGGAGATGCCATGAAAGAGAAGCCCCCTGTTGACGTCAGGCTGGATAAATGGCTGTGGGCTGCGCGTTTTTATAAAACGCGTGCGATAGCTCGCGAAATGGTTGAAGGCGGTAAGGTGCATTACAACGGGCAGCGCAGTAAGCCGAGCAAGATTGTCGAGCTGAATGCCACCCTCACCTTGCGCCAGGGAAATGACGAGCGGACGGTGATTGTGAAGGCCATTACCGAACAGCGTCGCCCGGCAACGGAAGCCGTTACGCTGTACGAAGAAACCGCGCAAAGCGTGGAAAAGCGCGAAAAAATAGCGCTGGCACGTAAACTTAACGCGTTGACCATGCCGCACCCGGACAGGCGACCGGACAAAAAAGAGCGCCGCGACCTGTTACGATTTAAACACGGCGACAGTGAATGACTGTCACCCGCAAGAGAGATGATTATGCCGCAACATGACCAATTACATCGTTATCTGTTTGAAAACTTTGCCGTGCGCGGCGAGCTGGTAACCGTTTCACAAACCCTGCAACAGATCCTCGAAAACCATACTTACCCACAGCCGGTTAAAACCGTACTGGCCGAGCTGCTGGTCGCCACCAGCCTGCTGACCGCTACGCTAAAGTTTGCCGGTGATATCACCGTACAGCTCCAGGGCGATGGCCCGCTGAGCCTGGCGGTGATTAACGGTAACAACAAGCAGCAGATGCGCGGTGTCGCGCGCATTCAGGGCGATATCCCTGAAGATGCAGATCTGAAAACGCTGGTCGGTAACGGCTATCTGGTGATCACCATTACACCGGAAGAAGGTGAACGCTATCAGGGCGTGGTGGGTCTGGAAGGTGACACGCTGGCCGCCTGTCTGGAAGATTACTTCCTGCGTTCAGAACAGCTGCCAACGCGTCTGTTTATCCGCACTGGCGACGTCGATGGCAAGCCAGCAGCAGGCGGTATGCTGTTGCAGGTGATGCCAGCACAAGACGCGCAGGCCGATGATTTTACCCACCTCGCCACGCTGACGGAAACCATCAAAACCGAAGAGCTGCTGACGCTGCCAGCGAATGATGTGCTGTGGCGTTTGTATCACGAAGAAGAGGTGACTCTGTACGATCCGCAGGACGTGGTGTTCAAATGCACCTGTTCACGTGAGCGTTGTGCAGATGCGCTAAGAACCCTGCCGGACGAAGAAGTGGACAGCATTCTGGCTGAAGAAGGCGAGATCGATATGAATTGCGATTACTGCGCGAGCCACTATCTGTTTAACGCGATGGATATTGCTGAGATCCGCAACAACGCATCCCCTGCTGACCCACAAGTACATTAAGTTCATAGCCCGGCAGACAGTCCATTCTGCCGGGCTACTTATTCCAGCTTTTACTCAGCGTAGTAGTTAATCTCTAACCGTTCCCCATCAAGGGTGATATCCCGCCAGATTCTGGGGGCTGTAGTCAGCCTGTGATTTTCCACCGCCTGCAAAAGCATCGCTTTCGTGAATCCTTCAGGTAACTGGGCTGCGCCGAGCAAAGACCATTGCTTTTCCTTCATGCCAAAGATCAGACTTTCTCCCTCGCCAAAAGCATAGAGCACCTGCTCCGGCTGACCATCTGCGTTAAGATCCTGATTCACTAGCACGCATGCATCCTGCTCAACACAGGAGTTAATGCGGTAGCTTTGCTGTTTTACAAACCGCCAGAATGCGTCATCGGGTTTTTTGCTACCCGGCGCAATCATCACCATCGGTGCCAGTTGCGTTGTGGTTAGTTCCCGCATGGGATCGAGGTTCCCGCGTAGAATGGCGTTTAAATCACGTCTGCGCTTACTGTCCTTAGTGAAAGCGTCATCTTTTTGTAACGCCTCCAACGCAGCACGCCCCGGTTTTCCGCTATTACGCAACATGTACAGGCTGACCTGATCCGGTGAAATTTGGCCACTATGATAACGGGACATATGGCTGTTGACGCTAATACGCCAGACGTCAATGACCGGCGACGTCAGCAGAATCAACAGTCCCAGAGACAGTAACGAAACACCGAGGATGACTTTGCTCTGAATTTCCAGTGGATTGTGTCCACGGCGCATAATGCTCGCCATGTAGCCGAATGACCAAACCAGCAGCACTGCGATGATCAGCGCACCATGCAGACGCTCAGGCGTCCAGCCATACTGATTGACGCGGACCCAGAGCGCCCAGCTGGCTATCAACATATAAACCGGGGCGACGAGAAGTGAGGTGTTAATCAGATAACGTAATGCCCCTGGATAGGGTAAGTCGCGTTTTTGCGGCTCGCGCACAACGACCATCAATAGCAGGAGCAGCAACGCCAACGTCGACATCAGCCCCGCCGCAGACACCCGTTGCGAAATCGCCTCCAGACCGGTAAAGGGTAATGTCAGCATAAACATCAGCGCTAACAACGCGACCAGAGGCAGCAGACCCGTGGCGATCAACGTCAGAAGCTTTTGTACCGCCGTCACCAGGCGTGACTGCGTACGTGCCAGAATCACCGCCAGCGCGGTAATAAGGCCAAACGTTACATAACCAAACCAGTCGGTCTCAAAGAATAGCGTGTTAAAAAAGGGAATACCGACCAGCTTAAACATCTCGCTCCACAGCAGGAGGACCATCCAGAACAGGCCGTTGGCGACGAAGACGATCAGCAATGTCAGAACATTCAGCCATATCTGGCTGTAAAACTGCGGATAGCGCGCCTGGTCGGTACGCGCATGGAGTTGGTACTGGATCCAGGGTAACGCCAGCATAGCCATGAGAAAGAGGCGCCAACCGTAAACAAAGAAAATCTCATCCTCATTCCACCGGTTCCCTCCTTCAACGTGCCCCTTCAACCAGATGCTCATCGCCAGTACGACGCAGCAGATCACCGCCATCCAGCACCACAGCGCGCGCTGTTTAAACGAGACCACAGAAAGCAGAATCGCCGACGTCAGCGCTATCGTTACAGGCATTCCATAGAACAGCCAGCTACTGTTATGGGGGATGAGGTAAGTCATCAGCAGGTAACACACTACGCCTTGCAGCAGGCCAATAAACATCATGCCCCAGCGGGTCGTACGTGAAAGCTCAACACTGTCCATGTCGTAATCCAGAATGAAGGGAAAAGATCATTATCGCATCAACATCACAATTATTGGCACTTACCGGTGTCTTTCAGCCCCTCACAACGCGACGTGAATCGATATTTCATATGTTTGAGTTACGTTATTTTCCTACATGAATGCGATTACACTCACAAGATTCCCGCCAAATATACTCTCCATTAACGTTTTAAGAACATTTTCCACAACAAAAAAGGGTTTCCTGCCATAATATCCGCCTCTTTGTGACAGGAGTCGCAGCGTATTCAGTTATCTGTGATTTTGCCGGATGCGTAAATCTATGAGCCTTGTCGCGGTTAGCAATCCCTAAAAAACCTTACTATTCCAGGTAATACATATTGGCTAAGGAGCAGTGAAATGCGTGTGAACAACAGTTTAACCCCGCAAGATCTCAAGGCTTATGGTATCAATGACGTTCAGGATATCGTTTACAATCCCAGCTATGACCTGCTGTACCAGGAAGAACTTGATCCGAATCTGGAAGGCTACGAGCGCGGAGTGCTAACTAATCTGGGCGCCGTTGCTGTTGATACCGGTATCTTTACCGGGCGTTCGCCAAAGGATAAGTACATTGTCCGTGACGACACCACGCGAGATACGCTCTGGTGGTCCGACAAGGGTAAAGGTAAGAACGACAACAAGCCGCTTTCCCAGGAAACCTGGCAGCACCTGAAAGGATTAGTCACCCAGCAACTCTCAGGCAAACGCCTGTTTATCGTTGATGCATTCTGCGGTGCGAACGCCGATACCCGTCTTTCCGTGCGCTTTATTACCGAAGTCGCCTGGCAGGCGCATTTCGTTAAAAACATGTTCATCCGCCCAAGCGATGAAGAACTGGTTAATTTTAAACCAGATTTTATCGTGATGAACGGTGCGAAATGTACCAACCCGCAGTGGAAAGAACAGGGGCTCAACTCTGAGAACTTCGTGGCTTTCAACCTGACTGAACGTATTCAGTTAATTGGCGGGACCTGGTACGGCGGAGAGATGAAAAAAGGCATGTTCTCCGTGATGAATTACCTGCTGCCGCTGAAGGGTATTGCCTCCATGCACTGCTCGGCAAACGTCGGTGAAAAAGGTGATGTAGCGGTGTTCTTTGGCCTGTCCGGTACCGGTAAAACCACGCTGTCTACCGACCCGAAACGTCGCCTGATTGGCGATGATGAGCACGGCTGGGACGACGACGGCGTGTTCAACTTCGAAGGCGGCTGCTACGCGAAGACCATCAAGCTGTCTAAAGATGCAGAGCCAGAAATCTACAATGCGATTCGCCGCGATGCGCTGCTGGAAAACGTCACCGTACGTGAAGATGGTTCTATCGACTTCGATGACGGTTCTAAAACCGAGAATACCCGCGTTTCCTACCCGATTTATCACATTGATAATATCGTTAAACCAGTGTCAAAAGCGGGCCATGCCACCAAGGTTATCTTCCTGACCGCCGATGCGTTTGGCGTTCTGCCACCGGTATCCCGTCTGACCGCAGATCAAACCCAGTACCACTTCCTGTCTGGCTTCACCGCCAAACTGGCCGGAACCGAGCGCGGTGTGACTGAACCGACCCCAACGTTCTCTGCCTGTTTCGGTGCGGCCTTCCTGTCACTGCACCCGACGCAGTACGCAGAAGTGCTGGTGAAACGCATGCAGGCTGCTGGCGCACAGGCCTATCTGGTTAACACCGGCTGGAACGGTACCGGCAAACGTATCTCGATTAAAGATACCCGCGCCATTATCGATGCCATCCTGAACGGTTCTCTGGATGACGCAGAAACGTTCCGTCTGCCGATGTTTGACCTGGCGATCCCAACCGAACTGCCGGGCGTAGACACACGTATTCTCGATCCGCGTAATACCTACGCGTCACCAGAACAGTGGCAGGAAAAAGCCAATGCGCTGGCGAAACTGTTTATCGAAAACTTCGAGAAGTATACCGATACCCCAGCGGGTGCCGCGTTAGTCAGCGCCGGTCCGAAGCTGTAATTTTTGATTCGTTATATAGCCCCTTATCCGAGAGGATAAGGGGCTTTTTATTGTATTTACTCTTTTAAAATGTACTCTGTACACCTATAATTTGTACTATTAGCCCCATGCGCAGGAAGCGCCATGTTCACATTTATTGAGCTACAGGGATTTAGTAAACGCCGTCCGTTACTTTTACCTGACGATGAGTTTCGTGCCTTTCAAGAGGCGCTTATTGAAAACCCTGAGGCAGGGGATACTATCGCTGGTACGGGGGGATTCAGAAAAATTCGCTGGAGTCGCTCTGGTATGGGTAAGCGCAGCGGTATTCGGGTTATCTATTACAACGTGACGCGTAAAGGTCGAATCTATCTGGCTTTGCTCTATCCTAAGAATGAACAGGATGATTTAACCGAAGAGCAAAAAAGAGTTTTAATGCACTTATCCGATATGCTGATTTAATTATGAGAATTTTAATCATCAGGACACCGCGATCCGGTGTGGTGGGGCCAAAATGAAAGACGAATTATTTGCCGATTTGCTGGCCAGTGCAGAAGAAATGGTACGTATAGAGAAAGGTGAAGAAACACCTAAACCTGAACATGTGCATACTTTTAGCGAAATTGATGTTAAAGCCATCCGCGAAGCAACAGGGTTACGCCAACAGGATTTTGCCATAGCGGTTGGTGTGAGTTATGACCTGGTTAAAAGCTGGGAAACGAAACGACGCCAACCCACTGGAGCACCAAGAAAACTGCTTTTATTAATTCAAAAAAACCCATTTATAATTAATCAATTAAAAGCAATTTAAGCCAGAGGTTTTACTGTTTACCCCATAAACAGAGGGAGGCTTTCGCCTCCCTTTTTTACGCGTCTTTGGTTGTTCCCGGCACACGGGAGACAGGAACCGGAAGCCAGGCGCGAATCGACAGCCCACCGCGTTCGCTGGTGCCGATTTCCAGCATGCCGTTATGGTTATCGATGATGCGCTGCACGATCGCCAGGCCCAGACCGGTACCGCTGGTACTACGGGCACTGTCGCCGCGTACAAACGGCTGGAACAGATGTTTACGCTGCTCCGGTTTGATGCCCGGACCATCATCCTCGACCTGGAACCAGGCGCGATGTGGCTCTGTGCCACTGCTAACCTTAATCCAGCCGTTACCATAGCGGGCAGCATTGACCACCATATTGGCGACCGCGCGCTTGATCGACAGCGGATGCATCTTCACCTGAATGAGGCCAGGCTGCAGCGCGGTATCAATCTCACGTTCATAACCGCTTTCTGCGGCAACGACTTCTCCTAACACCGCGTTCAGATCCGCCATCTCCATCGGCATCTCCTGCCCGGTGCGCAGATAGTCGATAAACTGTTCGATAATGGCGTTACACTCTTCGATGTCCTTATTAATGGACTCCGCGAGGTAGCCGTCTTCTTCACCCATCATTTCCGTCGCCAGACGAATACGCGTTAGCGGAGTGCGTAAATCGTGGCTCACCCCGGCCATCAGCAGCGTTCGGTCATCGGCCAGCTGCTTCACGCCCGCCGCCATATGGTTGAAGGCTCGGGTCACCGAGCGCACCTCAGAGGCGCCATATTCGCGCAGTGGCGGCGGAATAATGCCTTTACCCACCTGCAACGCCGCATGTTCCAGATCCACCAGCGGCCGGTTCTGGATACGAATAAACAGCCACGCACCACCGATTGCCAGCAGCATGATCGCCAGCGTATAGCGGAACAGCGGCGAGAAATCGCCCTGATGAATTTCAGTGAGAGGAACGCGAACCCAGATATTCGGAGACAGCCAGGTTTTCAGCCATACGACCGGCGAGCTTTTGTTGACCTCAACGCGAACTTCCGTCGGGCCGCCCAGCTGCTGCGCCATCTGATGACTTAAGAATTCATAGTGCTGCGCCCAACGCAACCCCGCTTCTTCAGCAGCTTCGTTGGAATAGAGGGAAATCCCCAGCTCACGGTAAATTTCCCGGCGGAATGCGGGAGGCACCACCAGTTGCGTGCCGTCCTCCAGCTGCAGTTTATCGGTCATCAGCATACGGACTTCGTAGGCCAGGACCTTATTAAACTGCTGGAGGCTCGGCAGGATCGCGAAGTTCAGCACCACCAGATAAGTCGTCACCAGGCTGGCGAACAGCAAGGTGACGATGAGCAATAACGTGCGAGCAAACGAACTTCGTGGCGAGAAGCGCATTCGCCTCATGCTTTAGAACCGTCCGGGACAAAGACGTAGCCCAGACCCCATACGGTCTGAATGTAACGTGGATGAGCCGGATCTTCTTCCACCATACGACGCAGACGGGAAATCTGCACGTCAATAGAACGTTCCATCGCGGAGTACTCGCGACCACGGGCCAGGTTCATCAGCTTATCGCGGGACAACGGCTCACGCGGGTGACTGACCAACGCTTTCAGCACGGCAAATTCACCGCTGGTCAGCGGCATAGGTTCATCTTCACGGAACATCTCACGGGTGCCGAGGTTCAGTTTGAACTTACCAAAAGCGATAACCGCTTCTTCCTGAGACGGCGCGCCCGGCAGTTCATTCGCCTGACGACGCAGTACGGCACGAATACGCGCCAACAGTTCACGCGGGTTAAACGGTTTCGGGATATAGTCGTCAGCGCCGATTTCCAGCCCAACGATACGGTCAACCTCTTCCCCCTTCGCCGTCACCATAATGATCGGCATTGGGTTGCTCTGGCTACGCAGGCGGCGGCAAATCGACAGACCATCTTCACCTGGCAGCATCAAATCCAGTACCATAAGGTGGAAGGATTCACGGGTCAGCAGACGATCCATCTGCTCAGCGTTTGCGACGCTTCGAACCTGGAAGCCCTGCTCGGTCAGATAACGTTCCAGTAGCGCGCGCAGGCGCATGTCGTCATCGACCACCAGAATCTTATAGTTCTCTTGCATTGTTATTACTCCCAAAGGTTCGCAACAATTGTAAGTGTGTATTCTTAAGAAAGCTCACCTGAGTAACCAGCAAATTCTGGTATGAATTCCAGGCTAAATTGTTACAAAGCATATTAAACAGCAGCTTAAGTATACAATGTTTCTCGTAATACATTATTTATTCTGTTGATATGCTCACGTAATACCAATTGTGCGCATCATCACAGAATCAAGGTAAAACAATAAGATGAAAACGCCCCTGATAACCCGTGAAGGGTATGAAAAACTCAAACAAGAGCTGAATTACCTCTGGCGTGAAGAGCGCCCGGAAGTCACCAAGAAAGTAACCTGGGCCGCCAGTCTGGGTGACCGCAGCGAAAACGCTGACTACCAGTATAATAAAAAGCGCCTGCGCGAGATCGACAGACGCGTCCGTTATTTGACCAAGTGCATGGAGAATCTAAAAATTGTTGATTACTCCCCGCAGCAGGAAGGCAAAGTGTTCTTTGGCGCATGGGTCGAAATAGAAAATGATGATGGCGACATCCGCAAATTTCGCATTGTCGGCTACGATGAAATCTTTGGCCGTAAGGATTACATCTCTATCGACTCACCGATGGCGCGCGCTCTTCTCAAAAAAGAGGTCGGCGATCTCGCGGTAGTGAACACCCCTGGTGGCGAAGCGAGCTGGTACGTGAACGAGATTAAGTACGTTAAATAAGACGGAACAATCCGAAGCCCCTGCTGATGGCTGGCATTTTTGCCAGTCAATCCGTATAACTATCCCCTGATTTTTTATCCTAAAGACGAAGCTATCCATGATGAATGATTCTTTCTGCCGCATTATCGCAGGTGAAATTCAGGCTCGTGCTGAACAGGTAGAAGCTGCCGTTCGCCTGCTTGATGAAGGGAACACCGTGCCGTTTATCGCACGTTATCGTAAGGAAATCACCGGCGGTCTGGATGACACGCAGCTGCGTAATCTGGAGACCCGTCTGGGATATCTGCGGGAACTGGAAGACCGCCGTCAGGCGATCCTCAAATCTATCGGCGAGCAAGGCAAACTGACCGACGATCTGGCGAAAGCGATCAACGGCACGTTAAGTAAGACCGAACTCGAAGACCTCTACCTGCCGTACAAACCTAAACGCCGCACCCGTGGGCAAATCGCCATTGAAGCGGGTCTTGAGCCGCTGGCCGACCTGCTGTGGAACGATCCCTCTCACGACCCAGAAACCGAAGCAGCCAAATACCTCAATGCCGAAAACGGTGTGGCGGATACCAAAGCGGCTCTCGACGGCGCGCGCTACATTCTGATGGAGCGTTTTGCCGAAGACGCCGCGCTGCTGGCAAAAGTACGTGATTACCTGTGGAAGAACGCCCATCTGGTTTCCATCGTAGTGAGCGGGAAAGAAGAGGACGGCGCCAAATTCCGCGACTACTTCGATCACCACGAACCTATTTCCACCGTTCCTTCTCACCGAGCCCTGGCGATGTTCCGCGGGCGTAACGAAGGCGTGCTGCAGCTTTCTCTGAATGCTGACCCGCAGTTCGATGAGCCGCCAAAAGAGAGCCACGGCGAGCAGATTATCCGCGATCATCTGGGTCTGCGCCTGAACAACGCGCCGGCGGACAGCTGGCGTAAAGGCGTTGTCAGCTGGACATGGCGCATCAAAGTGCTGATGCACCTCGAAACCGAACTGATGGGTACCGTGCGCGAACGTGCGGAAGATGAGGCCATTAACGTCTTTGCCCGCAACCTGCACGACCTGCTGATGGCCGCTCCGGCCGGGTTGCGTGCCACTATGGGTCTCGATCCGGGTCTGCGTACCGGCGTGAAGGTCGCGGTTGTTGACGGGACCGGCAAGCTGGTGGCGACCGACACCATTTATCCGCATACCGGACAGGCAGCCAAAGCCGCCGTTGCGGTGGCCGCGCTGTGCGAAAAATACAACGTTGAGCTGGTGGCGATTGGCAACGGTACCGCATCGCGTGAGACCGAACGCTTCTTCCTCGACGTGCAGAAACAGTTCCCGAAAGTGACCGCGCAAAAAGTGATCGTCAGCGAAGCAGGGGCCTCGGTGTACTCTGCTTCTGAACTGGCGGCGCTGGAGTTCCCGGATCTCGACGTGTCCCTGCGCGGTGCGGTGTCTATTGCCCGCCGTCTGCAGGATCCGCTGGCCGAGCTGGTGAAAATCGACCCGAAATCGATCGGTGTCGGCCAGTACCAGCACGACGTTAGCCAGACTCAGCTTGCCCGTAAACTGGATGCGGTGGTCGAGGACTGTGTAAACGCCGTCGGCGTTGATCTGAATACCGCCTCCGTTCCGCTGCTGACTCGCGTGGCTGGTTTAACCCGCATGATGGCGCAGAACATTGTCGCCTGGCGCGATGAGAACGGTCAGTTCCAGAACCGTCAGCAACTGTTAAAAGTCAGCCGTCTGGGACCCAAAGCCTTTGAGCAGTGTGCGGGATTCCTGCGCATTAACCACGGCGATAACCCGCTGGATGCCTCAACCGTTCACCCGGAAGCCTATCCGATAGTGGAACGTATTCTGGCCGCCACCGAGCAGTCGCTGCGCGACCTGATGGGCAACAGCACCGAATTGCGCAACCTGAAAGCGGCCGACTTTACCGACGAGCGCTTCGGGGTGCCGACCGTCACCGACATCATTAAAGAGCTGGAAAAACCGGGCCGTGACCCGCGTCCTGAGTTCAAAACTGCACAGTTTACTGACGGCGTAGAAACCATGAACGATCTGCTGCCAGGCATGATTCTGGAAGGCGCAGTCACCAACGTCACCAACTTTGGCGCATTTGTCGATATCGGCGTTCATCAGGACGGTCTGGTGCATATCTCCTCGTTATCGAACAAATTCGTTGAAGACCCGCACACCGTGGTGAAAGCCGGCGACATTGTGAAGGTGAAAGTGCTGGAGGTTGATCTACCGCGTAAGCGTATCGCCCTGACCATGCGTCTGGACGAACAGCCGGGTGAAACCAATGCCCGTCGCGGCGGCGGCAACAACGAGCGCACGCAGGGGAATCGACCGGCCCCGAAAGCCGCGAAGCCACGTGGTCGTGAGACGCAGTCAGCCGGTAACAGTGCGATGATGGATGCATTAGCGGCAGCAATGGGTAAAAAACGCTAGTGTAGATCGTGTGCCGGATGGAGGTGTAAACACCTTGTCCGGCATATTTACTCTATTTACCGCTTTCCATCACCATATATTTATCACTTTATTAACAGCTGACACCTTAATTAAACATTAAGAAAATCCAATAATTTCTCCCTCGAATCATTCGTGTCAGACCGGAATAAATATTGAGCCATATCAAAATTGACTCAAATTATTCTTCAATCCAACATCCCGTCACATTTATTCTATTGATGATAGAAACCATTCTCATTATCATTGTTTTGTTGATTATTTACTCTTTCCTTCGTTGGCTAATCATCTGGTCTCATGCCGCCTTTCGCCCCATGAGGTAATCATCCAGTTAGCGAGATATAAGTAGGTCCCTATGCAATTCACTCCAGACACTGCGTGGAAAATTACCGGTTTTTCTCGTGATATCAGTCCGGCGTACCGGCAGAAGTTGTTGTCGCTTGGCATGCTGCCAGGCTCATCGTTCAATGTGGTTCGCGTCGCCCCGTTAGGCGATCCTATCCATATTGAAACACGCCGAGTCAGCCTGGTGTTGCGGAAAAAAGATCTGGCGTTATTAGAAGTGGAAGCGGTTTCCTGTTAATACAGTGAGTCTATAAAAATGAAAAAACTAACCATTGGTTTAATTGGTAATCCTAATTCCGGCAAGACAACCTTATTCAATCAGCTTACCGGCGCACGCCAGCGCGTGGGGAACTGGGCTGGCGTTACCGTTGAGCGCAAAGAAGGTCATTTCTCGACAACTGACCATCAGGTTACGCTGGTGGATTTACCCGGCACCTATTCCCTGACGACCATCTCATCGCAGACCTCTCTCGATGAGCAAATTGCCTGTCACTATATTCTAAGCGGCGACGCTGACCTGCTGATCAACGTGGTCGATGCCTCCAACCTAGAGCGCAACCTCTACCTGACGCTGCAACTGCTTGAGCTGGGCATCCCCTGCATCGTCGCGCTGAACATGCTGGATATTGCTGAGAAGCAGCAGGTCCGTATTGAGATCGATGCCCTTTCCGCCCGCCTGGGCTGCCCGGTAGTACCGCTGGTTTCTACCCGTGGCCGCGGGATTGAAGCCCTGAAGCTGGCTATCGATCGCTACAAAGATAACGACACCGTCGAACTGGTGCATTATGCCCAACCTCTGCTGCGTGAAGCCGACACTCTGGCAGACGCGATGGCCAAAGAGATGCCGCTGCAACAGCGTCGCTGGCTCGGCCTGCAGATGCTGGAAGGCGATATCTATAGCCGCGCCTATGCGGGTGATGCGGCGCAAAATCTGGATGCCGCGCTGACTCGCCTGAGTGAAACAATGGACGATCCGGCGCTGCATATTGCTGATGCACGTTACCAGTGCATTGCCGCCATCTGCGATACCGTCAGCAACACCCTGACCGCAGAGCCAAGCCGCTTCACCACCGCGGTCGATAAGGTCGTACTTAACCGCTTCCTCGGCCTGCCAGTATTTCTGTTCGTGATGTACCTGATGTTCCTGCTCGCCATTAACATCGGTGGCGCGCTGCAGCCGCTGTTTGACGTCGGTTCCGTGGCACTCTTTATCCATGGTATTCAGTGGATTGGCTACACCCTGCATTTCCCGGACTGGTTAACCATCTTCCTAGCGCAGGGTCTTGGCGGCGGGATTAACACCGTGCTACCGCTGGTGCCGCAAATCGGCATGATGTACCTGTTCCTCTCGTTCCTCGAAGACTCCGGCTATATGGCGCGTGCTGCGTTTGTGATGGATCGTTTGATGCAGGCTCTGGGATTACCGGGTAAATCGTTTGTCCCGCTAATTGTCGGCTTCGGCTGTAACGTCCCTTCCGTGATGGGCGCACGCACGCTGGATGCACCGCGTGAACGTCTGATGACCATCATGATGGCGCCGTTTATGTCCTGCGGTGCGCGTCTGGCGATTTTCGCCGTGTTTGCTGCGGCGTTCTTTGGCCAGAACGGCGCACTGGCCGTCTTCTCACTGTACGTACTGGGTATCGTCATGGCGGTACTGACCGGCCTGATGCTCAAGCACACCATCATGCGTGGCGAAGCCACCCCGTTCGTGATGGAGCTGCCGGTTTACCATGTACCGCACGTTAAAAGCCTGGTCATTCAGACCTGGCAGCGCCTGAAAGGCTTTGTCCTGCGCGCCGGTAAAGTCATCATCATCGTCAGTATTTTCCTCAGCGCGTTTAACAGCTTCTCCCTGAGCGGAAAAATCGTCGATAACATCAACGACTCGGCGCTGGCGTCCGTCAGTCGCGTTATCACCCCTATCTTCAAACCGATTGGCGTACACGAAGATAACTGGCAAGCCACCGTGGGTCTGTTCACCGGGGCCATGGCAAAAGAAGTGGTTGTCGGTACGCTGAATACGCTCTATACCGCTGAAAATATTCAGGAAGAAGAGTTCAACCCGGCCGAGTTCAACCTCGGTGACGAGTTGGCAGGTGCGCTGGGTGAAACCTGGCAAAGCCTGAAAGACACCTTCAGCCTGAGCGTGCTGGCTAACCCTATCGAAGCCAGCAAAGGCGACGGTGAGATGGCAACCGGCGCAATGGGCGTGATGGGTGCGAAGTTCGGCAGCGCCGCCGCCGCGTACAGTTACCTGATTTTCGTGTTGCTGTATGTCCCGTGCATTTCGGTAATGGGCGCTATTGCTCGTGAATCCAGCCGTGGCTGGATGGGCTTCTCCATTCTGTGGGGACTGAACATCGCCTACTCTCTGTCGACGCTGTTTTACCAGACGGTCAGCTACAAAGAGCATCCGACCTACAGTCTGGTGTGCATTTTAACCGTCATTCTGTTTAACATCGTGCTGCTGGGAATGCTGCGCCGCGCACGCAGTCGGGTAGATATCGAACTGCTGGCGACCAATAAGACGCCAGGTTCCTGCTGTGCCAGCACCACCGGCGATTGCCACTAGGCGGTGAATGATGGCATCGCTTATTCAGGTACGTGATTTACTGGCTCTGCGGGGGCGTATGGAGGCAACACAAATCAGCCATACGCTGCACACCCCGCAGCCGATGATTGACGCCATGCTGAATCAGTTAGAACAGATGGGTAAAGCAGTACGTATTCAGGAAGATGCCGACGGGTGTCTTTCTGGAAGCTGCAAGAGTTGCCCTGAAGGGAAAGCCTGTCTGCGCGAGTGGTGGGCATTGCGCTAATCAGATGCTCTTTGCCGGATAAGGCCTTTATGCCACTATCCGGCATTTTGCGTACCCGGTTCCGCAAAAAAACCATTGTTTCAGCAAACTAGATTTATCTTCCTGCCCTCTGCGCATTGTTAAAAATTCACGGATGCGTCCTGTCGCACTGACAAGTAGAGTCTCGTCATCTTGTTCTTCAGGTGACGGACCGCCATGAATACTGACGCTACAGCTACACCGCATGACGCGATTTTCAAAACTTTTTTGAGCCACCCGGCTACTGCACAAGATTTTCTACAACTCCATCTGCCAGACGCTTTACGTGCTATTTGCGACCTGGAAACACTGAAACTGGAATCGGGCAGCTTTGTTGAAGACGATTTGCGCGCCTATTATTCCGATGTGCTGTGGTCGCTAAAAACGTCCGAAGGTGATGGCTATATCTACACCATCATTGAACATCAGAGTACCGCTGATGCCCATATGGCGTTTCGTCTTATACGTTACGCCATTGCAGTAATGCAGCGACATCTGGATGCGGGACACAAAAGACTTCCGCTGGTGATACCCTTGCTTTTTTACCACGGTACAACCAGCCCCTATCCCTACTCACTGTGTTGGCTGGACGAGTTTGACGACCCGAAGGCAGCCAGACAACTTTATGCCACGGCGTTTCCACTGGTAGATATCACGGTAATACCGGATGACGAGATCATGCAGCATCGCCGCATGGCATTGCTGGAACTAATCCAAAAACACATCCGTAAACGCGATTTAATGGGATTAGTAGAGAAGCTGGTCATACTGCTTGTTAAAGGGCACGCTAATGACAACCAGTTGAAAGCGCTGTTTAATTACCTTATGCAGGCAGGTGACTCGACGCATTTTAATGAGTTTATTCAACACGTCGCCGAACGTTTACCCCAACAAAAGGAAAGGCTGATGACAATCGCCGAAAGATTACGTCAGGAAGGTCACAGGAGTGGGTTACAAGAAGGGTTACAAACTGGGCTACAAACGGGCTTGCAACAAGGTAAGCGAGAGGAATCATTGCGCATTGCGACAACCATGCTGGCAGATGGTATCGATCAACTGACAATCCTCAGGATTACCGGCCTGGCAGTTGAAGACCTGGTGGCGAAAGATCATTAATCGCCTGGCCCGGCTAGCGTCGCGTAACCGGGCAAATCAACAGCACTAGATCTGCTGCTTCAACGCCACCAGCGCGGCACAGAACTCAGCAGGATGCGAAATAAACGGCGCATGTGCCGCTTTGGCAAATATCAACGACTCACTCTGCGGCCACAGTGCATCCAGCATCGGCACGACTTTACGCGGCACCAGCCCATCGAGATAGCCGTACAAACGCAGGAACGGCATGTCCAGGGCGCAGAGCGGCTCACGCAGGTCGACCGTTTTCAGGATCTCCAGCCCACCATTCAGCACCGCCACATCCGGCATCGGTAACGCCAGCACCGTTTTCTTCAGCGCCCGCGCATCCTGACGCGCCGTTTCCGTCCCCATCGTTTGCAGTGCCAGGAAACGTTCCACCGTGCGCTGGAAGTCTTCGCTAAGCTGCTGCTGGAAGCCCGCCAGAACTTCAGGCTTAATGCCGGGCCACTCATCGCGTGCGCTGAAACATGGCGAAGAGGCGACGGTAACCAGCGCCTGAACGCGCTCAGGATGGGTCAACGCCACCTGACTTGCCACCAATCCACCCAGACTCCAGCCCAGCCAGATGGCTTTCTCCGGAGCCTGTTGCAAAACGCACTCCGCCATTTCTTCCAGCGGCATCGCACCAAAACCCTGACTGCGCCCAAATCCCGGTAAATCAACCAGGTGCAGCGTAAAATGCGAGCTTAATTCCTCACTTATGCAATGCCAGACTTCCGCATTCAGTCCCCATCCGTGCAGCAGCACAAGATGGCAATTTCCCGAACCCCGGGTCTGCCACCAGATGTCATTCATCAGTTACTGTTCTCTTTTGACCAACAAGGATGAACCTATGCTAACAGTACCAGGATTGTGCTGGCTATGCCGAATGCCGTTAATGCTCGGGCACTGGGGAATGTGTTCCGTTTGCACGCGTGCGACGTGTCAACATGTCTGCCTGTGCCCACAGTGCGGGCTGCCCGCCGCCCACCCCGATATTCCCTGCGGACGCTGCCTGCAAAAGCCGCCGCCGTGGCAGCGACTGATCGCGGTCAGTGACTACGTGCCGCCGCTGAGCGGGCTTATCCACCAGCTGAAGTTTTCCCGGCGTAGTGACATCGCCCCCGCACTGTCGCGCTTGATGTTGCTGGAGGTATTGCAGGCTCGCCGTACCCGTGGACTTCCTTTGCCGAACAGGCTCATCAGCGTTCCACTCTGGCAACGCCGCCATTGGCGCAGGGGATTTAATCAAAGTGACTTACTGTGTCGCTCACTGGCACGCTGGCTGGGCTGCGACTGGGACGGTCAGGCCATCACACGAACTCGCCCCACCGCCACACAGCACCATCTCAGCGCCCGATTACGCAAACGCAACCTGAAAAATGCGTTTCGCCTTGAATTGCCGGTGCAGGGACTCCATATGGTTGTTGTGGATGATGTCGTCACTACCGGAAGTACCGTCGCGGAGATCGCGCAGCTGCTTTTACGCAACGGCGCGGCGACTGTCCAGGTATGGTGCCTGTGTCGAACCTTGTAGAGCCTCGATGATGGGCGTATTATAACCAAGTAAAATAGTCAACTATTAGGCCATTACTATGATCCATATTTCCGATGCTGCACAAGCGCACTTTGCCAAACTGTTGGCAAATCAGGAAGAAGGGACACAAATTCGCGTATTTGTGATTAATCCCGGCACGCCTAACGCTGAATGCGGCGTTTCTTATTGCCCGCCGGACGCCGTGGAAGCAACCGACACCGCCATTAAATTTGACCTGCTGACCGCTTACGTTGATGAACTGAGCGCACCGTACCTGGAAGAGGCAGAAATTGATTTTGTTACCGACCAGTTAGGCTCCCAGCTGACCCTGAAAGCACCTAATGCGAAAATGCGTAAAGTGTCTGATGACGCACCGCTGATGGAACGCGTGGAGTACATGCTGCAGTCGCAGATTAACCCACAGCTGGCTGGTCATGGTGGCCGTGTCTCCTTGATGGAAATCACCGACGAAGGCTACGCAATTCTGCAATTCGGTGGCGGCTGTAACGGCTGTTCAATGGTCGATGTCACGCTGAAAGAAGGCATCGAGAAGCAGCTGCTGGCTGAATTCCCGGAGCTGAAAGGCGTTCGCGATTTGACCGAACACCAGCGCGGCGAGCACTCTTACTACTAGCTCCCGAACCTGTAGAATATCCGTAGGCCCGATAAGACGCATCAGCATCGTCATCGGGCATTGATGCCGGATGGCAGCGTAAACGCGTTATCCGGCCTACACCCCTGCATTTCTCCGCATATGTCCTGCAACAATCCCCCTATAATTTGACCTGCCTCTCATAATTTAAATTTTGCCTGCCCAGGTGATTTTCAATCACCATATGTTACCCGTATCATTATCGCACGCACCTGGAACACTCATAACAGCCAGCTAAACTACGTAGTTTTGAAGGCAATCAGCATTGGTGCCGTAATAACTCTGTTCCCGGTCGGGACAAGCAGAATTTGTCATCTAAACACTGACGTTACCCATAACAAAGTAAAGGCCAGGTAAATCATGCCATTAGTCATCGTTGCTATCGGTGTAATCTTGTTACTCCTCCTGATGATCCGTTTCAAAATGAACGGCTTCATCGCTCTCGTCCTGGTGGCGCTTGCTGTCGGATTGATGCAAGGGATGCCACTGGATAAAGTCATCGGTTCAATTAAAGCCGGCGTCGGCGGAACCCTTGGTAGCCTCGCCCTGATTATGGGTTTTGGCGCCATGTTGGGCAAAATGCTGGCAGACTGCGGCGGTGCGCAGCGTATTGCCACCACGCTAATTGCTAAATTCGGCAAAAAGCACATCCAGTGGGCCGTGGTATTAACCGGCTTCACCGTGGGCTTTGCGCTGTTCTACGAAGTGGGCTTCGTGCTGATGCTGCCGCTGGTATTCACCATCGCAGCCGCCGCAAACATCCCGCTGCTGTATGTCGGTGTGCCAATGGCCGCTGCGCTGTCTGTGACCCACGGCTTCTTACCGCCGCACCCGGGCCCGACCGCAATTGCCACCATTTTCCACGCCGATATGGGTAAAACCCTGCTGTTTGGTACGATTCTGGCGATCCCGACCGTTATTTTGGCCGGTCCGGTGTACGCGCGCTTCCTGAAAGGCATCGATAAGCCAATCCCGGAAGGTCTGTACAGCGCAAAAACCTTCACTGAAGAAGAAATGCCAGGCTTTGGCGTCAGCGTCTGGACCTCTCTGGTTCCGGTCGTGCTGATGGCGATGCGTGCTATCGCGGAGATGATCCTGCCGAAAGGCCATGCCTTCCTGCCGGTTGCAGAGTTCCTCGGTGACCCGGTTATGGCAACGCTGATTGCCGTTCTGATTGCGATGTTCACCTTTGGTCTGAACCGTGGACGTTCGATGGATCAGATTAACGACACGCTGGTGTCCTCCATCAAGATCATCGCAATGATGCTGTTGATTATCGGTGGTGGCGGTGCGTTCAAACAGGTACTGGTGGATAGTGGCGTCGACAAATACATTGCCTCTATGATGCATGAAACCAACGTTTCTCCGCTGCTGATGGCATGGTCAATCGCCGCCGTACTGCGTATCGCGCTGGGTTCTGCTACCGTGGCAGCCATCACCGCCGGTGGGATTGTGGCACCGCTGATTGCAACGACTGGCGTGAGCCCTGAGCTGATGGTTATTGCAGTCGGCTCCGGTTCCGTCATCTTCTCCCACGTGAACGATCCGGGCTTCTGGCTGTTCAAGGAATACTTCAACCTGACTATCGGCGAGACCATCAAGTCATGGTCAATGCTGGAAACCATTATTTCGGTATGCGGTCTGGTAGGGTGTCTGCTGCTGGGAATGGTCGTCTGATAAAACTGTGCCGGGTGGCGCTTCGCTTACCCGGCCTACAGCCCTCATCGTAGGCCGGATAAGACGCATTCTGCGTCGCCATCCGGCAAAATAATACTACTTCTTCTTCGCGGCGGCCTTGCGCCGTTTGTCCAAATCCTTAATCAGCTTGTTCACCCCACCATCGGCAAACATCGCCTCAAGCGTCGTCGTCAGCTTACGCCGCCAGTTTTTGTACTGGTCGCTGGTCCCCGGAATATTGACCGGCTCCGCCATATCCAGCCAGTCCTCCGGCTGCAGGCCCAGTAGGGCGCTGTTGCTGTCGGCGATATAGCGCTGCATACCCCGGTTGAGGATCGGCGTCATCGACATCAGCGACGCCTTGTGCCCGGCACGTTTTGGCAAGCAACCGTATTTGTGCAGCGCATCCAACAGGCCCTGCTTCGCCAGTTCCCGGTCCTGATACAACCCGCGCAGCACGACCTCGTCCGGGTACAGACCCAGCGCTTTACCCAGCGTCAGGTCACCGCTGTCCCAATAGCCTTTAAGCGTAGGAAGGTCATGCGTCGCCGCGACTGCCATTGATTGTTCCGGGTATGCCTGCGGCGCGCGGAAGTTCTTCTCATGGTCATTCTCAAAATAGAGCACTTTGTAGGAATACACGCCGCTGTCACGCAGCTTGCTGACAATTTCTACCGGTACAGTACCCAGGTCTTCACCAATCACCATACAGTGATGACGTTGACTTTCCAGCGCCAGAATAGAAAGCAGGTCGTCGACCGGATAATGCACGTAGGCGCCGTGATCGGCGGTTTCGCCGTAGGGGATCCACCACAAACGCAGCATCGACATTACATGGTCAATACGCAGCGCCCCGCAGTTCTGCATATTGGCACGCAGCAGCTCGATAAACGGCTCGTAGGCGCGCGCGGTGATGATATGCGGATCCATCGGCGGCAGCCCCCAGTTCTGACCGAGCGGGCCAAGGATATCCGGCGGCGCGCCAACGGAGGCTTTCAGGCAGTACAGCTCGCGGTCACACCAGGTTTCCGCCCCGCCTTCTGCCACGCCGACCGCCAGGTCGCGGTACAGCCCGACAGGCATTGCAAAGCCCTGGCTGGTTTCCCAGCAGGCGGCAAACTGGGTATACGCCAGCCACTGCAACCAGAGATAGAAATCCACCTCATCGCGGTGCTCTGCGCAGAACTGTTTCACCGCCGGTGAGTCCACCGTCCGGAAGTCTTCCGGCCACGCAGGCCAACCCCAGCGCGATTCATCTTCTTTCACCTGATACGCATGCAGCGCGTCAAACGCCGCCTGCCAGTACAGGCTGTCTCCTTCCTGAGCCACAAAATGACGAAATGCCGCCATCTGCTCATCATCACGCACAGAGAATCCTTTCCACGCCAGACGTAGCGCGGTCATCTTCAGCGTGGTCACGGTAGTGTAATCCACCCACTCGGCATCGCGGGCGTGTTTCAGGGCTTGCTGCGTGGCAGGCTTCTGCCACCAGGCCTGCGCCGCTTTGCTCAGACGGAAGTCCTCTACCGCATTCACGTCAATGTAGATCACATTCAACCAGCGGCGCGAAGACGGGCTGTACGGGCTGGCGCTCTCCGGGTTCGCCGGATACAGCGCGTGGATCGGGTTGAGGCCGATAAACGCCCCTCCGCGTTTAGCCACTTCCGGCAGCATCGCCTTCAGATCGCCAAAATCACCAATCCCCCAATTGTTCTCTGAACGCAGGGTATAAAGCTGGACGCAGGCACCCCACAGCTTTTGCCCGGCCAGCAGCGCCTGCGGCTCATAGCAACGTTTTGGCGCGACGATGATGCGGCAATGGCTGCGCGCTTCGTCCTGAGTCAGGGTGAGCGTGTGATACCCCTCCGGCAACTTCGCCGGAAGGTGAAAAGATTTACCGCCAGTGACATGCCCTTTGTGCTGCACACCGTCTTCGGTGGTCAGCAGCCAGCTAAATTCACCACTCCCTTCAACCGCCAGCGGCATTTTTTTGCCGACGGAATACACCATCACGTTTGGCACCGGAGTCACCGCCACTTTCGTGGCG
This sequence comes from Citrobacter sp. C348, assembly GCF_047467975.1. NCBI lineage: Bacteria > Pseudomonadati > Pseudomonadota > Gammaproteobacteria > Enterobacterales > Enterobacteriaceae > Citrobacter > Citrobacter sp. C348. The sequence goes on from NZ_JASJUJ010000004.1 coordinate 70,409, forward strand.
GCGGTAGTACGATGCATGGCGTCAAGCAAACGCCGTTTGGTATCGGCGCCAATAGACTGCGGTTTACCGTGGGCATTAATGTAATTGGGGCTGATCCCCGCCGCCAGCGCGGCATTATCCAGACGTTTGCCTTCCATCGCGGTTCCTTATTAGCGTTTTGCCTGCCAGATACGAGCCTGATAATCGCGGATGGAGCGATCCGAGCTGAACATGCCACAGCGTGCGGTATTCAGGATCGCTGCCCGGGTCCAGGCCTCCTGGTCGCGGTACAACACGTCAACCTGCTTCTGTGCCTCAACGTAGGCGGCGAAGTCGGCCATCACCAGATACGGGTCACCGCCTTGCTTGCCAATACTGTGCAACATCTGATCAAAGGCGTGTTTATCACCGTTGCTGTATTTGCCGCTTTCCAGCTCTTTCAGTACCGCATCCAGCACTTTGTCTTTCTTGCGCCATTTCACCGGGTCATAGCCTTTCGCCTTCAGCGCCTTCACCTCTTCCACGGTGTGGCCAAAGATAAAGATGTTTTCATCACCCACTTTCTCGGCGATTTCGACGTTAGCCCCGTCCAGCGTGCCCACCGTTAACGCTCCGTTCAGCGCCAGCTTCATGTTGCCGGTACCAGACGCTTCTTTGCCCGCCGTCGAGATCTGCTCAGAGATATCCGCCGCCGGGATCAGCATTTCCGCCGCTGAGACACAGTAATCCGGCAGGAATACCACCTTCAACTTGTCGCCGACGTGCGGATCGTTATTAATGGTTTCCGCCACTTTGTTGATAGCAAAGATGATGTTCTTCGCCAGGTAGTAACCCGGTGCCGCTTTCGCGCCAAACAGGAATACGCGCGGGACGCGATCTGCCTGCGGGTTCTCACGAATTTCTTTGTACAACGCCAGAATATGCAGCAGATTCAGGTGCTGGCGTTTGTACTCATGCAGACGTTTGATCTGAATATCAAAGATGGCGTCGGTGGTTATCTCAATACCGGTACGCGCTTTAATAAACGCCACCAGGCGCTGTTTGTTCGCCAGCTTGATGTCGCGATACTGCTGACGGAACTTAGCGTCGTCGGCGTATTTTTCCAGATTGATCAACTGGTCAAGATCGTTGGCCCACTCTTTCTTCAGCGATTTATCCAACAACGCAGCAAGCGCCGGGTTGCACTGTTTGATCCAGCGACGCGGCGTAATACCGTTAGTCACGTTATGGAATTTGTTCGGCCACAGCTGGTGATATTCCGGGAACAAGTCTTTCACGACCAGATCAGAGTGCAGCGCCGCTACGCCGTTAACAGCAAAGCCGCTAACCACGCACAGATTCGCCATGCGTACCTGCTTGTTGTGCACGACTGCCAGCTTCGCCCAAACCGCATCGTCGCCAGGCCAGGTTTTATCCACCAACGTCTTAAAGCGGTCGTTAATCTCTTTGATGATTTGCATATGGCGCGGCAGCAGCGCTTTTATCAGTTTCTCATCCCAGCACTCCAGCGCTTCCGGCATCAGCGTATGGTTGGTATACGCGAACGTTTTGCTGGTAATCGCCCACGCGTCGTCCCAGCTCATCTGATGCTCGTCAATCAGCACGCGCAGCAGCTCAGGAATAGCGATGGTCGGGTGGGTGTCGTTCAGCTGAATGACTTCGAAATCAGCCAGTTGATGCAGCTTACGCCCTGCCAGGTGATGGCGGCGCAGAATATCGGCTACCGAACAAGCGCACTGGAAGTACTGCTGCATCAGGCGCAGCTTCTTGCCCGCCGTGTGGTTATCGTTCGGGTACAGCACTTTAGTCAGTTTTTCAGCGTCGATACCTTGCTGCTCTGCACGCAGGAAATCGCCGTCGTTGAATTTGGTCAGGTTAAACGGATGCGCGTGGCTGGCCTGCCACAGACGCAGCGGTTGTGCCACGCCGTTACGATAACCGAGCACCGGCAGATCCCAGGCCTGACCGGTGATGATAAACCCAGGCGTCCAGTGACCTTCTTTGCTGACTTTGCCGCCAATACCGACCTGCACATCCAGCGCCTCGTTATGACGGAACCACGGGTAGCTTCCGCGATGCCAGTCATCCGGCGCTTCCATCTGTTGGCCATCGGCAAACGACTGACGGAACAGACCATACTGGTAATTCAGGCCATAGCCCGTCGCCGACTGGCCGACCGTCGCCATCGAATCAAGGAAGCAGGCCGCCAGGCGTCCCAGGCCCCCGTTACCTAACGCCGGATCGATCTCTTCTTCCAGCAGGTCGGTCAGATTGATGTCGTGCGCTTTCAATTCATCGCTCACACCCTGATACCAACCCAGGTTGAGCAGGTTGTTACCCGTCAGACGGCCAATCAAAAATTCCATCGAAATGTAGTTAACATGGCGCTGGTTTTTAGCGGGTTTCACCGCAGGCTGGGCGCTGAGTAATTCAGCTAACGCCCCACTCACGGCCTGCCACCACTGGCGCGACGTCATGTCGTGGGCCGACAGTAAACCAAAGCGCTGCCACTGACGCGTCAGGGCAGCCTGAAATTGATCTTTATTGAAGGTAGGCTGTGACATAGAGGTTCCAGATCCTTTAGGTAATAAAACAACGTTATCGCTAGTTTGCCAGGCTCGTTGTTGACATTCCTCATCCTGGCACGGATTAGGCAGGGAGGAGGAGCGGGGATGAGCATAAAAATGTGATCGCGGCCACTTAAAGGAGGGGGTATTGCCCGTAAATTCGAGCATTCCCTGCAATTTCCTACAGGCTACGTACTAATAACAAGGGATTAATCGACAATATCAAATAAGGGGATGACGATGAGAAAAAATGTGTAAACAGGGGAAATAGTTTCTAACCTGAAATACTTATACCGGATAAGTTAACTCTCATGAAAATTTTAAGTCGGCCACAAAATTCGGCGAATTTCATCTATCACCTGAGTAACCATATAAAAATGAAGGTAATTTTTGGCGTAGTTAAAATAACAACGGATCCAGTCGCCACGCCTGTTGCGAGTCTTTAAAGCAATTATTGCAATAGATGTATAAATTTGTGACATAGTGCAAAATCAGACACACAAAAATCCCACTTAGCTTGCATAAAATACCAATCTGGCCGACCTTATAACCATTAATTACGAAGCGCAAAAAAAATCATTTTCCCCATTTTCACACAGTGAAGTGACAAACTTATGTTGATTCCGTCCAAATTAAGTCGTCCGGTTCGTCTCGACCATACGGTGGTTCGCGAGCGCCTGTTGGCTAAACTTTCCGGCGCGAACAATTTCAGGCTCGCCCTGGTAACAAGTCCTGCTGGTTATGGAAAAACGACGCTGGTTTCACAGTGGGCGGCGGGGAAAAATGAACTGGGCTGGTTCTCACTGGATGAGGGTGATAACCAGCAGGAACGCTTTGCCAGCTATTTGATTGCCGCTATCCAACAGGCGACCGGTGGACACTGCGCTACCAGTGAAGCCATGGTACAAAAACGCCAGTACGCCAGCCTGACCTCACTGTTTGCTCAGCTCTTCATTGAACTGGCGGAATGGCATCGTCCGCTGTACCTGGTGGTGGATGATTACCATCTGATTTCCAATCCGGCCATCCACGAAGCCATGCGTTTTTTCCTGCGCCATCAGCCTGAGAATCTCACGCTGGTGGTGCTGTCACGTAACTTACCGCAGCTGGGTATTGCCAACCTGCGGGTGCGCGATCAGTTACTGGAAATTGGCAGCCAACAGCTGGCCTTCAACCATCAGGAAGCGAAACAATTTTTCGACCGACGTTTATCCTCCCCTATCGAAGCGGCTGAAAGCAGCCGCATGTGCGATGACGTCGCGGGATGGGCCACCGCATTACAGCTGATTGCCCTTTCCGCACGGCAGAACAATCATTCTGCGCACCAGTCGGCACGACGCCTGGCCGGGATCAACGCCAGCCATTTATCGGATTATCTGGTCGATGAGGTGCTGGACAGTGTGGATCTCAGCACCCGCCATTTCCTGTTGAAAAGCGCCATCCTGCGCTCCATGAACGATGCGCTGATTGTGCGGGTGACCGGAGAAGAAAACGGCCAAATGCGGCTGGAAGAGATTGAGCGTCAGGGTTTATTCCTGCAGCGGATGGACGACATCGGCGAATGGTTTAGCTATCACCCGCTGTTTGGCAACTTCTTACGCCAGCGCTGTCAGTGGGAACTGGCAGCCGAACTTCCCGAGATCCATCGCGCCGCTGCAGAAAGCTGGATGGCGCAAGGTTTCCCCAGCGAAGCTATTCACCATGCGCTGGCGGCAGGTGACGCCCATATGCTGCGCGATATCCTGCTCAATCATGCGTGGGGGCTGTTTAACCACAGCGAGCTGGCGCTGCTGGAAGAGTCATTAAAAGCGCTGCCGTGGGAAAGCCTGCTGGAAAATCCACGTCTGGTGCTGCTACAGGCCTGGCTGATGCAGAGCCAGCACCGCTACAGTGAAGTGAACACCCTGCTGGCGCGCGCTGAGCAGGAAATGAAAGGTGACATGGAGCCAACGCTGCATGCCGAATTTAATGCGCTGCGTGCTCAGGTAGCCATTAACGACGGGAATCCTGACGAAGCCGAGCGTCTGGCAAAGCTGGCGCTGGATGAGTTACCGATAGCCTGGTTCTACAGCCGTATCGTCGCCACCTCGGTGCATGGCGAAGTCCTGCACTGTAAGGGCGACCTGACACGCTCGCTGTCGTTAATGCAGCAAACAGAGCAAATGGCACGTCATCATGACGTCTGGCATTACGCGCTGTGGAGTCTGATCCAACAAAGCGAAATTTTATTCGCCCAGGGCTTTTTGCAGGCCGCCTGGGAAACCCAGGAAAAAGCCTTCCAGCTGGTGAAAGAGCAACATCTGGAACAGCTGCCTATGCATGAATTCCTGGTACGCATCCGCGCGCAGCTCCTGTGGGCCTGGGCGCGGCTGGACGAATCCGAAGCCTCTGCCCGCAGCGGCATTGAACTGCTTTCCACCTTTCAGCCGCAGCAGCAGCTACAGTGTCTGGCACTGCTGGTACAGTGTTCGCTGGCGCGAGGCGATCTGGACAATGCCCGCAGCTTGCTCAACCGTCTGGAAAACCTGCTGGGCAACGGACATTATCACCGCGACTGGATCTCCAATGCCGATAAGGTCCGCGTGATTTACTGGCAAATGGTCGGTGACAAAAATTCGGCCGCCAACTGGCTGCGTCATACGCCGAAACCGGAGTTTGCCAACAACCACTTCCTGCAAAGTCAGTGGCGTAACATTGCCCGCGCGCAGATCCTGCTCGGTGAATTTGAACCGGCAGAAATTGTGCTGGAAGAACTCAATGAAAATGCGCGCAACCTGCGCCTGATGAGCGATCTCAACCGCAACCTGTTGTTGCTGAATCAGCTGTACTGGCAGGCTGGACGCAAAAATGATGCACAGCGGGTGTTACTTGATGCACTGCAGCTGGCGAATCGTACCGGGTTTATCAGCCATTTTGTGATTGAAGGCGAAGCGATGGCGCAGCAGTTACGCCAGCTAATCCAGCTTAATACGCTGCCGGAGCTCGATCAGCACCGTGCCCAGCGTATTTTGCGCGAAATTAACCAGCACCATCGCCATAAATTCGCCCACTTCGATGAAGGGTTCGTTGAGCGTCTGCTTACTCACCCGGAAGTGCCGGAGCTTATCCGCACCAGCCCGCTGACCCAGCGCGAATGGCAGGTGTTAGGACTGATTTATTCCGGCTACAGCAACGAGCAAATCGCCGGTGAGCTGGCCGTTGCCGCGACGACCATCAAAACGCACATCCGCAATTTGTACCAAAAACTCGGCGTGGCTCACCGCCAAGACGCGGTACAGCATGCGCAAAAACTGTTGAAGATGATGGGGTACGGGGTGTAATTAGCCCGGAGGCGCTAACGCTTACCGGGCCTGTTGCTGGCTTAGCACAGCTCCAGCTGAATATGATGGTCGGCGATAACCTGCATCACACCAGCAGGCGGCAGAGTGTCGGTATACACGGCGTCCACCATGCTGATGCTGCCCATATTCACCATTGCATTACGACCAAACTTCGAATGATCCACCACCAGCATCACATGCCGTGAATTCTCAATAATGGCGCGTTTGGTACGAACTTCGTGGTAATCAAATTCCAGCAATGAACCATCGCTGTCGATACCGCTGATCCCCAAAATACCGAAATCCAGACGAAACTGTGAAATAAAGTCGAGGGTGGCTTCGCCCATAATGCCGCCATCCCGGCTACGCAGTTCGCCCCCGGCCAAAATAATGCGGAAGTCTTCTTTCACCATCAGCGTATTGGCCACATTGAGGTTATTGGTCACAATACGCAAGTTGCTATGGTTCAGCAGCGCGTGAGCGACCGCTTCTGGCGTGGTACCGATGTCAATAAACAGCGTCGAGCCGTTCGGGATCTGCGTGGCGACTTTACGGGCAATGCGCTCTTTTTCCGCCGTCTGCGTGGCCTTACGATCGTGCCAGGGGGTATTCACCGAGCTGGATGGCAACGCCGCGCCGCCGTGGTGGCGCAAAATCATGTTCTGATCGGCCAGGTCGTTAAGGTCCCGGCGAATCGTTTGTGGGCTGACGGAGAAATGCTCCACCAACTCCTCAGTGCTGACGTATCCCTGTTTTTTTACCAGTTCAATGATCGCGTCATGTCGTTGTGTTTGTTTCATTATTGTTCCCTGGAATTTTGCCGGATGGCGCTAACGCTTATCCGGCCTACAGTTTGCTATCACAACACTCTCATTCAAGTTCGTTTTCGCACATTGAGCGTGTCTGCCAATGCCATAGCCAGACCAACGGCCAGGCCAGCCATATGTGCGCCGTTCGCCATCGACATGCCAAACAGATCGAACCAACCGGCAACAATCCAAATCAAGGCGAAGAGAATCAAACCACGCTGCAGGAAAATACCGCTTTGCGGATCTCGTTCGCCGCGTAGCCACACATAGCCCATCAACGCATACACCACGCCAGACAACCCACCAAACCAAGGGCCGCTAAATTTCTGCTGCACATAGCCGCTCAGCAGAGCGCTGATGACGGTAATAACGATCAGTTTTCCGCTGCCCAACCGCTTTTCTACTGCCCCGCCGAGATACCACCACCACAGCAGGTTGAAGAGGATGTGCATCAGCGAGAAGTGCATAAAAGCGTGGGTGAAATAACGCCAGAATTCAAATTTCAGCGAGGGATCGAACGGCCACGCTAACCACAGCATCACCGTTTGATCGCCCACCACATTCATGGCGATAAACACCAGCACACACGCGGCCATCACCACCCAGGTTACCGGGCCGGCACGTTCGCGCAGCGCGGCAAGAAACGGAAAACGTTGATAGTGCAGGCCACTGTCGGTATGGCCGGACTGCCAGCTGGCCGCCAGGTAACGCGGGTCGCCTGGGTTTTCCAGAAAACGCGCCAGCTCAGCGCGCACGCGTTCGGCCTGGGATTCATCCGCCAGCCAGACATCTGTTTGACTATGTTGTTGAATCGTCAGGATAACGCCCTGTGTCGCCATATAATCAACAAAGGCCTGCGCCACGCGGGGGTTAGCAAAAGAGGTAATCATCAACATGTTGCTGTCGCTTATTCCACACAAAAGAGGACAGTATATATACCCTTCTTACTTCGAGCTGCATCTTTGTTGGCTTTCCTCGCTCACTCCGGTCACGTACTGTTTGTACGCTCCCGGAGATTCGCTGCGTCGCCGTCGCGATGCAACTCGAATTAATTTGGGTATAGTCTTACGAACCGTATGTCACTTCCGCCGGAAAATGTCGATGCCAGGCATCGAATCCACCGTCGACGCTGTACACCGCATCATAGCCCTGCTGGAGCAGGTACTGCGCCGCCCCTTTACTGCTGTTGCCGTGGTAACACATCACCAGCACGACGGTATCGAAATCATGGTCACGCATAAAGGAACCCAGCGTGTCGTTAGTCAGGTGAAACGCCTGCGGCGCATGGCCCATGGCATAGCTTTGCGGATCGCGGATATCCACCAGCACCGCCGTTCCGTGCAGTAGCTTCTGATGGGCTTCTTCGACATTAATACATTCAAACTGATCCATGATGTTCTCTTATTATTTCTGTGCAGGTAACCAATATTACCTGGCAGTGTACGTCGCCTGCACAGGTAAACGCCATAATGTTATATGTATCACTGTAAATTGTTTATCCGATGTTACCAATGGCGCGATTCTTTGCTATTATGCTCGATAACGAACATTAATGAGCTATAACGAAAGTGCGAGAGGCCAGCATGGAAACCAAAGATCTGATTGTGATAGGTGGAGGCATCAACGGTGCCGGTATCGCGGCAGATGCCGCTGGACGCGGTTTATCCGTGCTGATGCTGGAAGCGCAGGATTTAGCCTGTGCAACCTCCTCCGCCAGCTCCAAACTCATCCACGGTGGCCTGCGCTACCTGGAACACTACGAATTTCGTCTGGTCAGCGAAGCGCTGGCTGAACGTGAAGTCCTGTTGAAGATGGCACCGCATATCGCCTTCCCGATGCGTTTTCGTCTGCCCCATCGCCCGCACCTGCGTCCGGCCTGGATGATCCGTATTGGCCTGTTTATGTACGATCATCTGGGCAAACGCACCAGTTTACCGAGTTCCACTGGTTTGCGTTTTGGCGCGGATTCCGTAATGAAACCCGAGATTGTGCGCGGTTTCGAATATTCTGACTGTTGGGTAGACGATGCGCGACTGGTTTTGGCAAATGCCCAAATGGTTGTGCGTAAAGGCGGGGAAGTGTTAACCCGTACTCGCGCCACCTCCGCTCGTCGCGAAAACGGTCTGTGGATTGTCGAAGCAGAAGATATCGATACCGGCAAGAAACACACCTGGCAGGCACGCGGCCTGGTTAACGCCACCGGCCCGTGGGTGAAAGAGTTCTTCGACGACGGTATGCACCTGCCTTCACCTTACGGTATCCGCCTGATTAAAGGCAGCCACATTGTGGTGCCGCGCGTACACACCCAGAAACAGGCTTACATCCTGCAAAACGAAGATAAACGTATTGTGTTTGTCATTCCGTGGATGGATGAGTTCTCAATTATCGGCACCACCGACGTCGAATACAAAGGCGATCCTAAAGCAGTGAAAATTGACGACAGCGAAATCAATTATCTGCTGCAGGTCTACAACGCACACTTTAAGAAACAGCTGGGCCGCGAGGATATCGTCTGGACCTACTCGGGCGTACGCCCGCTGTGCGATGACGAGTCCGACTCGCCGCAGGCTATTACCCGCGATTATACGCTGGATATCCACGACGAAAACGGCAAAGCGCCGCTGCTGTCAGTCTTCGGCGGCAAGTTAACCACCTACCGTAAGCTGGCCGAGCACGCGATGGAAAAACTGTCGTCGTACTATCAGGGCATCGGTCCGGCATGGACCAAAGAGTGCATCCTGCCTGGCGGTGACATCGGCGGCGATCGCGAAGATTACGCGGCAAAACTGCGCCGTCGCTATCCGTTCCTGACCGAATCACTGGCGCGCCACTATTCGCGCACCTACGGCAGCAACACCGAGTGGATCATCGGCGAAGCGACCTCGCTTGCTGAGTTAGGCGAAGACTTCGGGCACGAGTTCTATGAGGCAGAGCTGAAGTATCTGGTCGATCACGAATGGGTACGCCGCGCCGACGATGCGCTGTGGCGCCGCACGAAAGAAGGCATGTGGCTGAACGCCGAGCAGCAGGCACGCATGACCCAGTGGCTGGCAGAGTATGTTGAGAAGCACCAGCTATCGCTGGCGTCCTGATAAAAATGCCGGATGGCGGCTGACGCCTTATCCGGCCTACAAGAGTGCATTAACGTAGGCCGGGCAAGCGAAGCGCCCCCGGCAACGAGCGCCCTGTAGGCCCGGTAAGCGTCAGCGCCGCCGGGCATTTTGCCGGATGGCGGCTAACGCCTTATCCGGCCTACAGGTAGCCCTATCTCTTGTTACAACCGTACTGAATCAATATGCCAGATGTTCTCGGCGTACTCTTTGATGGTTCTGTCCGATGAGAAGTAGCCCATGTTAGCAATGTTAATCATTGCCCTGGTGGTCCACTGCTCTGGCTCGCGGTACAGTTCATCAACCTTGTCCTGGCAATCGACATAGCTACGATAATCCGCCAGCACCTGATAGTGGTCACCGAAGTTGATCAGTGAATCCACGAGGTCGCGATAGCGCCCCGGCTCCTCAGGACTGAAGACCCCGCTGCCGATTTGCGTCAGCACCTGATGTAACTCCTCATCTTTCTCGTAATACTCGCGCGGCTTGTAGCCTTTGCTACGCAAGGCCTCCACCTCTTCCGCGGTATTACCAAAGATAAAGATATTCTCCGCACCCACATGCTCGAGCATCTCGACGTTGGCCCCATCCAGCGTACCGATGGTCAACGCACCGTTCAGCGCAAATTTCATATTACTGGTGCCGGAGGCTTCGGTCCCGGCCAGCGAAATCTGCTCAGACAGGTCGGCGGCAGGAATGATCACCTGCGCCAGGCTGACGCTGTAGTTCGGGATGAACACCACCTTCAGCTTGTCGCCAATCTGCGGATCGTTGTTGATCACTTTTGCCACATCGTTGATCAGATGGATGATGTGCTTCGCCATGTAATAGGCCGACGCAGCCTTACCGGCAAAGATATTCACGCGCGGCACCCACTCGGCGTCAGGATCGGCCTTGATGCGGTTGTAGCGGGTGATCACATGCAGCACGTTCATCAGCTGACGCTTGTACTCGTGAATACGTTTGATCTGCACATCAAACAACGATTTCGGGTTCACCACTACGTTCAGTTGCTGAGCGATAAGCGTCGCCAGACGCTTTTTATTCTCCAGCTTCGCACGGCGTATCGCCTGGTTCACCAGCGGGTAATCACAATGCTGTTCCAGCTCGCTAAGTTGGCTGAGATCGGTTCGCCAGGTACGGCCAATGTTCTCATCCAGTACCTCAGAAAGCGGCGGGTTGGCCAGCGCCAGCCAGCGGCGCGGCGTCACGCCGTTGGTGACGTTGCAAAAACGCGTCGGGAAGATTTTCGCAAAATCAGCAAACAGCGACTGCACCATCAGGTTGGAGTGCAGCTCAGACACGCCGTTTACTTTATGGCTGACCACCACCGCCAGCCACGCCATACGCACGCGGCGGCCGTTGGACTCATCAATGATCGAGGTACGTCCCAGCAGGCCGGTATCGTTCGGATACTGCTCCTGCAACGTCTTCAGGAAGTAGTCGTTAATCTCAAAGATGATTTGCAGATGGCGCGGCAGGATCTTGCCCAGCATATCCACCGGCCAGGTTTCCAGTGCTTCGCTCATCAGCGTGTGGTTGGTGTACGAGAACACCTGGCAGCAGACCTCAAACGCATCGTCCCAGCTAAACTTGTGCTCATCAATCAGCAGGCGCATCAGCTCAGGGATCGACAACACCGGGTGGGTATCGTTGAGGTGAATGGCGATTTTATCCGCCAGGTTGTCGTAGGTTTTGTGCAGCTGATAATGGCGGCTCAAAATATCCTGGATCGTCGAGGAGACCAGGAAGTACTCCTGGCGCAGACGCAGCTCGCGCCCGGAATAGGTGGAGTCATCCGGATACAGTACGCGGGAGACGTTCTCAGAGTGGTTTTTATCTTCCACCGCCGCAAAGTAGTCGCCCTGGTTAAATTTACCGAGGTTGATTGCGCTACTGGCCTGAGCGTTCCACAGGCGCAGCGTATTGGTCGCGTCAGTGTCGTAACCCGGGATAATCTGGTCGTATGCCACCGCGAGGATCTCTTCGGTCTCGACCCAGCGCATCTTCTTGCCTTCCATCTGAACACGGCCACCAAAGCGCACTTTGTAGCGCGTATTGTGGCGCTTGAACTCCCACGGGTTACCGTATTCCAGCCAGTAGTCCGGTGACTCCTTCTGTCGGCCATCCACAATATTCTGCTTGAACATGCCGTAGTCATAGCGAATACCGTAACCACGTCCCGGCAGGCCTAACGTCGCCAGCGAGTCGAGGAAGCAGGCTGCCAGACGCCCGAGGCCGCCGTTACCGAGGCCGGGGTCATTTTCTTCGTCGATCAGATCTTCGAGATCCAACCCCATGCCTTCCAGCGCATTTTTGACATCGTCATAAATTCCCAACGATAACAGTGCATTGGAAAGCGTGCGGCCAATCAGAAACTCCATAGACAGGTAATAGACCTGGCGAGTTTCCTGTGACAATTGCGCACGATTAGAACGCAGCCAGCGCTCCACGAGGCGATCGCGCACCGCGAACAATGTGGCGTTCAGCCACTCATGTTTGTTGGCAATGACCGGGTCTTTGCCAATCGTGAACATCAGCTTGTAGGCGATAGAATGCTTAAGAGCCTCTACGCTGAGTGTGGGCGATGCATAACTAAATGGAGCATTCATATAGGTGATTCCTGGATATCTATTTCAAGCGATAGTAAAGCTCACGGTAGGACTTCGCCGCGACTTGCCAGCTAAAATCCATGGCCATTGCCTGACGTTGCACAAACCGCCAGAGCGAAGGGCGCGACCACAACACGAAAGCACGCCGGATTGCCCGCAGCAGCGACCAGGCATTACTATCTTCAAATACAAACCCACTGGCGATACCGTCCGCCAGGTTTTCCAGCGAACTGTCGGACACCGTATCAGCCAGCCCACCGGTACGCCGCACCAGCGGTAGCGTACCGTACTTCAGTCCATACAATTGTGTTAAGCCACACGGCTCAAAGCGACTGGGCACCAGAATAACGTCGGCCCCGCCCATAATGCGGTGCGAGAAGGCCTCATGATAGCCAATCTGTACACCCACCTGGCCCGGATGCTCTGCCGCTGCCGCAAGGAAACCTTCCTGCAACACCGGATCGCCCGCACCAAGCAACGCTAGCTGTCCGCCCTGCTCCAGTAAACCGGGTAGCGCTTCCAGCACCAGATCCAGCCCTTTCTGACTGGTCAGGCGGCTCACCACTGCAAAAAGCGGCGCTTTGTCGTTAACCTTAAGCCCCATCGCAATCTGTAGCTGACGCTTGTTCTCGGCTTTGTCTTCCAGCGAGTCACGCGTGTAGCGCGATGCCAGCAGCAGGTCCGTTTCCGGACTCCAGATGTTTTCATCAACGCCGTTCAGCACGCCGGAAAGACGTCCCTCACGATGACGCTGCTGCAACAATCCCTCCATTCCATAGGCAAATTGCGCCTCGGTGATTTCCCGCGCGTAGGTCGGGCTAACCGCCGTAATATGGTCGGCGTAGTACAACCCCGCCTTCAGGAAAGAAATCTGCCCGTTGAACTCCAGTCCATGCACATTAAAGAATGACCATGGCAATTGGATGTCATCCATATGCTTTGCATAAAACATGCCTTGATAGGCCAGGTTGTGCACGGTGAACACCGATTTCGCCGGGTGGCCGCGTGCCGCCAGATACGCCGGGGCCAGACCTGCATGCCAGTCGTGCGCGTGCACCACATCCGGGCGCCAGAATGGATCAAGCCCACAGGCCATTTCGCATCCCACCCAGCCGAGCAGCGCAAAGCGCAGGACGTTATCAGAGTAGGCAAACAGGTTGGTATCGTGATACGGGCTGCCGGGACGGTCGTAGAGGTGCGGCGCGTCAATCAGGTAAATACCGACGCCGTTGTAATGGCCGAACAGCAGCGTGATACGTCCGGCAAAGGTATCGCGCCGCGTCACGACCTGCGCATCAGGAATGCCGCGACGGATATCCGGAAACGCCGGGAGCACAACGCGGGCATCCACGCCATCGGCAATTTGCGCGGCCGGCAACGCGCCAAGAACATCTGCCAGTCCCCCGGTTTTTAACAGGGGGAACATCTCTGAACATACGTGTAAAACCTGCATTATCGCTCCTGTTTGATCTGCAGTTTGCGCAGCATTTCACGCGTGACCAGCACAATACCTTCCTCTGAACGGTAGAAACGACGCGCATCTTCTTCTGCGTTTTCACCAATCACCATGCCTTCAGGAATGACGCAGGCGCGATCGATGATGCAGCGGCGTAAGCGGCACGAACGCCCGACCCACACCTCAGGTAACAACACTGCCGAATCAATGTTACAGAAAGAATTCACCCGCACCCGCGGGAACAGAACGGACTGCACCACCACCGAACCGGAAATAATACAGCCGCCAGAGACCAGCGAGTTCAGCGTCATACCGTGGCTACCGGAGCGGTCCTGCACAAACTTCGCCGGCGGCAGTGATTCCATATGGGTGCGAATCGGCCAGTCCTGATCGTACATATCCAGTTCCGGAGTGACCGACGCCAGATCGAGGTTAGCCTTCCAGTAGGCTTCCAGCGTCCCTACGTCGCGCCAGTACGGCTCGGATTCCGGATCTGACTGTACGCAAGATTTAGGGAATGGATGTGCATACGCCATGCCAGCTGCGGTAATTTTCGGGATGATATCTTTGCCAAAGTCGTGGCTGGAGTTCTCATCGAGATCATCTTCTTCAAGTAATTCATACAGATAATCGGCGTTGAAAACATAGATCCCCATACTGGCAAGGGATCGGGTCGGATCGTTTGGCATAGCCGGTGGATTCGCCGGTTTTTCCACGAATTCGATGATTTTGTCGCTGTCGTCGACGTCCATGACGCCAAAGGCGCTGGCTTCCTCAATCGGCACCGGCATACAGGCCACGGTGCAGCGTGCGCCTTTTTCGACGTGGTCGATCAGCATGCGCGAATAGTCCTGCTTGTAGATGTGATCGCCCGCGAGGATCACCACATATTCCGCTTTATAGCGTCGAATGATGTCCAGGTTTTGAGTGACCGCATCCGCCGTGCCGCGATACCAGTTTTCACCCTGCATTCTCTGCTGGGCGGGCAGCAGGTCGACAAACTCGTTCATCTCTTCACTGAAGAACGACCAGCCGCGCTGAATATGCTGCACCAGCGTGTGGGACTGGTACTGGGTGATCACGCCAATACGGCGGATCCCGGAGTTAATGCAGTTGGATAAAGCAAAATCGATAATGCGGAACTTACCGCCAAAATGCACGGCAGGCTTAGCACGTTTGTTGGTTAAATCTTTCAGGCGGGTACCACGACCACCGGCCAGGATTAGGGCAACAGATTTTAATGGCAGCTGGCGCGCCAACATTACACGATCGTTCTTCTCTAAACTCACCATGACTAACTCCTTTTTTATCATCTTTGGAACACACACAGTCCGTGCGCAGGTCCCTGCCAGACAGCCGTAATAACCGGATTATCCTCTCCGGCAAATGGAGGAACGGCATGCCATTCCCCTTCAGGTAAAACGATATCTGTCACCTCAAGCGTGGCGTTTATCACGATCAGAAAACGGTCTGAGAGCAGGATCTGCATCTGCCTCGGGCCGTTTTGCCACTCATCCGCACTTAAGGGTTGTGCGTATCGGTTCAGCCAACGCACATTGCCGTCGCCCTCTTCCCACCAGCGATCGTCTGTTAAGGCAGGGATCTGCTGGCGAAGATGAATCAACGCGGCGGTGAATGTGGTTAGCCCGCTGTTTGCCTGCCGCCAGTCCAGCCAGGTTAAGGCGTTATCCTGGCAGTAAGCGTTATTGTTACCGTGCTGGCTATGACCATGTTCATCTCCCGCCAGCAACATCGGCGTTCCCTGAGAGAGCAGCAGCGTCGTCAACAGGGCATGCATGCTGTCGCGTCGCCGTTCAATCAGGTCCAGCGTACCGCCTAATCCTTCTTTACCATGATTGTCGCTGTAGTTATTGCTAGTGCCGTCGCGATTTTCCTCACCATTCGCTTCATTGTGCTTATTTGTGAAGCACACACAGTCACGCAGCGTAAAACCATCGTGCGCCGTCACCAGATTGACCGATGCGCTGGGTTTGCGACCAGGGTGTTTAAACATGTCGCTGGAAGCCGCAAAACGTCCGGCAAACTCCCCAAGGGGCAGATTACGCTGGAGCCAGAAGCGTCGACTTGCATCGCGGAAATGGTCATTCCACTCAGCAAACGGCGGGGGAAAATTCCCAACCTGATACCCGCCTTCACCGATATCCCATGGCTCCGCAATCAGCTTAACGCCTGAAAGCAGCGGGCAGTTTTGGATGGCGGTAAACAGCGGCGCATCCTGACGAAACGCAGGCGTACGCCCCATGACGGATGCTAAATCAAAACGAAAACCGTCCACATGGCAGGTTTCCACCCAATAGCGCAGGCATTCACACGCATACTCCACCACGCCGGGATGGCTCAGGTTGAGGGTGTTCCCACAGCCGGTCCAGTTGTAGTAATCACCATCGTCCCTGATCCAATAATAGCTACGGTTATCAATTCCGCGCAGGGAGAAGACTGGCCCTTCAAGATCCAGCTCAGCGCTGTGGTTCAAAACGATATCGAGAATGACCTCAATCCCCGCTTTGTGTAGCGCTTTGACGGCATCGCGAAACTCATCCAGCGCGCGCTCAGGTGAGCAGGCATAGGCCGGATGCAGTGCAAACATGGCTACCGGGTTGTAGCCCCAGTAGTTCGACAGCCCCAGCCGCTGCAGTCGCGGCTCGCTGGCGAAATGCGCCACCGGAAGCAGTTCCAGCGCAGTAATGCCGAGACGCTTGAAATAGTCGATCATCACCGGATGACCGAGCGCTTTGTAAGTGCCGCGAATCTGTTGCGGAATGTCCGGGTGCAGATACGTCAGCCCTTTAACATGCGCTTCGTAGATAACGGTATTGCCCCACGGCGTGCGCGGCGGGGCATCGTCTTCCCAGTCATAATGGTCTGACACCACCACGCTTTTCAGGGCAATCGCCGCGTTATCGTGATGATCCGGTTCGTTCATTCCACCGTGCAGCAGCGGGTTATCTTTTAACTCGCCATCGACCCGGCGCGCGCAGGGGTCAATCAGCAGTTTCGCCGGGTTAAAACGGTGTCCCTGCTGCGGCTGCCACGGACCATGTACGCGGTAACCGTAGCGCAAACCGGGCCGGGCATCGGCCAGATAGCCGTGCCAGACATCACCGCTACGCCCCGGCAAATCATAGCGATGCTCACAGCCTTGCTCATCGAATATGCACAGTTCGACGCGCTCGGCGTGCGCCGAAAAAAGGGTGAAATTAACGCCATAGCCGTCATACGTTGCACCATGGGGGGTGGCATTGCCGGTTGCCAGTTGTGTCATCACCCCTCCCGCATCAGCCAAATCGTGGCCAGCGGCGGCAACGTCAGGCTCAGTGAATGCTGGCGACCGTGGCTGGCGATTTCATCGCTGTGTACCGCGCCGCCGTTGCCGGTATTGCTACCGTGGTAATGCATCGAGTCTGTGTTGAGGATTTCTCGCCATTTGCCCGGTTGATTGATGCCAAATCGGTAGCCGTGGCGAGGTACCGGCGTAAAGTTGCTGGCAACGATAATTTCATTACCGGCTTTATCACGACGAACAAAAATCAGCACCGACCGTTCGTTGTCATCGACTACCAGCCATTCAAAACCATAGCCGTCAAAGTCGAGTTCATGCAGCGCTTTGTGATGACGATAAGTGTGGTTCAGGTCGCGCACCAGACGCTGTACGCCGTGATGCCAGTTATCCCCCCCCTCCAGCAGATGCCAGTCGAGGCTGGCGTCGTGGTTCCATTCACGGCCCTGGGCAAACTCATTACCCATAAACAGCAGCTTCTTACCCGGGAAGGCCCACATCCAGCCATAGTAGGCGCGCAGGTTGGCAAACTTCTGCCACGCATCGCCCGGCATGCGGTCGAGGATCGATTTCTTACCGTGCACCACTTCATCGTGTGACAGCGGCAGCACAAAGTTCTCGGTGTAGTTGTACAGCATGCCGAAGGTCAGCTTATCGTGATGGTGCTGGCGATAAACCGGGTCCAGCTTCATGTAGTCCAGCGTGTCGTGCATCCAGCCGAGGTTCCACTTGAACCAGAAACCTAAGCCGCCCATGTCCTGCGGTCTTGATACACCGGCAAAATCGGTCGACTCTTCCGCCATACTCACCGCGCCCGGTACCTGTTCGCCAAGAATACGGTTGGTATTACGCAAAAATTCGATGGCTTCGAGGTTCTCACGCCCGCCGAATTCGTTCGGGATCCACTCGCCGTCTTTGCGGCTGTAATCGCGGTAAATCATCGACGCCACGGCATCCACGCGCAGCGCGTCAATGCCAAAGCGTTCAATCCAGTACAGGGCGTTACCCACCAGATAATTACTGACTTCACGGCGACCGTAGTTGTAGATCAGCGTGTTCCAGTCCTGGTGGTAGCCTTCGCGCGGGTCGCTGTGCTCATACAAGCTGGTACCGTCAAACTGCGCCAGACCGAAGTCATCCGACGGGAAGTGACCGGGTACCCAGTCGAGGATCACGTTCAGCCCCGCCTGATGCGCAGCATTCACAAAATAGCGGAAGTCATCGCGCGTGCCGAAGCGTCGGGTCGGTGCATACATGCCGGTCGGCTGATAGCCCCAACTGCCGTCAAACGGGTGCTCGCTAATCGGCAACAGCTCAATATGGGTAAAGCCCATCCACTTCACATAGGGGATCAGTTGATCCGCCAGTTCGCGATAGCTCAGCCAGAAGTTGTTGTCCGTATGGCGACGCCACGAGCCCAGATGCACTTCGTAGATAGAGATCGGCGCATCAAACTGGTTGGCTTTTTTGCGTTCCTCCGTTTGCACCACTTTTTCGGGCAAACCGCAGATCACCGACGCCGTTTCCGGGCGCATTTGCGCTTCAAAGGCATACGGGTCGGCTTTGACACGCAAATGACCGTTGGCATCGATCATCTCGTATTTGTACAGCTGCCCCTGCTGTGCACCGGGGATAAACAACTCCCAGATACCGCTCTCTTTGCGCAGGCGCATCGGGTGACGACGGCCGTCCCAATAGTTGAACTGTCCCACTACCGAAACGCGACGTGCGTTCGGTGCCCAGACGGAAAAACGCGTGCCGGTCACGCCGTCCATGGTATCCGCATGTGCGCCCAGCGTTTCGTACGGGCGCAGATGCGTCCCTTCGGACAACAGCCAGGCGTCCATATCCTGAATAAGCGGGCCAAAACGGTATGGGTCATCGATCAGATTCTGCTGTCCATGCCAGACAACAGCCAGCTGATAGCGAAAGAAATTTTTACGGCGGGGAATTACAGCACAGAAAAAACCGCGAGGGTCGAGGCAGTCCAGTTTGCCGACTTTACGTCCGGTTTTTGGTTCGATCACCCACACTTCGGTGGCGTCAGGTAATAGAGCACGGACTTCAAGTCCGGCGTCAGTTTGGTGCATACCGAGTACGGAAAAAGGATCCGCAAAATGGCCTGCAATTAGCGCATTAATCACGTCTCTATCGATACGAACGGACATGGTTGTCATCCTGTTTTATGGTGTCACCCCTTCCAACTGATTTTCGACATCAGGTAGTGACACTTTTTTTGACCTGAACGACGCAGCACAATTGTGCATCCTCTCTGCGTCGTCCCACCTTCAGGCAACAACTTAATACCTCCGGTATTAAGTCACTCTTAAAGAATAGCCAATGCTTTATCTTACTCCCGGTAAAAAATGAAACATCTGCGCTTACTCCTGTATTACGCAAAAAAAAGGGCGACTCAGCACCCAATGTTTAAACACGGTCTGTGTCTGCCGGATGGCGATACGCTTATCCGGCAGTCCCGCATTACGCCAGCTGACGTAGCATCCGGCGCAATGGCTCCGCAGCCCCCCAGAGCAGCTGGTCGCCCACGGTAAAGGCTGACAGGAACTCCGGTCCCATATTCAGCTTACGCAGACGACCGACTGGCGTGGTCAACGTACCGGTAACGGCCGCTGGGGTTAACTCACGCATGGTGATATCCCGATCGTTTGGCACCACTTTCGCCCACGGATTGTGCGCGGCCAGCAGTTCTTCCACGGTCGGAATCGACACATCTTTTTTCAGTTTAATCGTGAACGCCTGGCTGTGGCAGCGCAGTGCGCCGACGCGCACGCACAGACCATCCACCGGGATCACGGAAGACGTGTTAAGAATTTTGTTGGTTTCCGCCTGCCCTTTCCACTCTTCGCGGCTCTGGCCGTTATCGAGCTGTTTGTCGATCCACGGTATCAGGCTCCCGGCCAGCGGGACGCCAAAGTTATCAACCGGCAGGTCACCGCTACGGGACAGGGTTGTCACTTTACGTTCGATATCGAGGATAGCAGAAGAAGGGGTCGCCAGTTCATCGGCCACATGGCTATACAGATGGCCCATCTGCGACAGCAGTTCACGCATATGACGCGCACCGCCGCCGGAAGCCGCCTGGTAGGTCGCCACGGATACCCAGTCCACCAGATCGTTAGCGAACAGGCCGCCGAGTGACATCAACATCAGGCTAACGGTGCAGTTACCGCCGACAAAGGTCTTGATGCCTTTGTTCAGGCCATCGGTGATCACATCCTGGTTAACCGGATCGAGAATAATGATGGCATCGTCTTTCATGCGCAGTGAAGAGGCCGCGTCAATCCAGTAACCCTGCCAACCGCTTTCACGAAGCTTTGGATAGATTTCGTTGGTATAATCGCCGCCCTGACAGGTCACAATAATGTCGAGCGCCTTCAGCGCATCGAGATCAAATGCATCCTGAAGCATGCCGGTGGAGGTCGCACCAAACGTCGGTGCCGCCTGCCCAAGCTGGGAAGTAGAAAAGAAAACAGGGCGAATGGCGTCGAAGTCGCGTTCTTCTACCATGCGTTGCATGAGTACAGAGCCGACCATACCGCGCCAGCCGATAAAACCAACATTTTTCATAGCGTTTTTTTCCTGCAGAGATGTGTGCTGTGTATGTACGCCATTATCCTGTGACGTATCCTTCACCATACAAAAAGCAGCCAAAGTCGCAAGTGAAATTAATCAATGATAGCGAAGCCATCAGTAATGCGACTTATCCCGCTGCGCTCGCAAGCAGAAAGTCCGCGGTAATTATCAGGGAATTTGAGTTATGAATGAAATCATTTCAGCGGCAGTTTTATTGATCCTGATTATGGATCCGCTCGGAAATCTGCCCATTTTCATGTCCGTATTGAAACATACCGAACCGAAACGCCGTCGCGCAATTATGATTCGCGAGCTGTTTATTGCGCTGTTGGTGATGTTCATTTTCCTGTTTGCGGGCGAGAAAATTCTGGCATTTCTCAACCTGCGCGCGGAAACCGTCTCCATCTCCGGGGGCATCATTTTGTTCCTGATCGCCATCAAGATGATTTTCCCCAGCACGACCGGCAACAGCACCGGACTGCCGGCGGGTGAAGAGCCGTTTATCGTGCCGCTGGCCATTCCGCTGGTAGCCGGTCCGACAATCCTGGCATCATTAATGCTGTTATCGCATCAGTATCCGAATCAGATGGGACATCTGGTGATTGCGCTGTTGATCGCCTGGGGCGGTACGTTTGTGATTTTATTGCAGTCGTCGCTGTTCCTGCGCCTGCTGGGTGAGAAAGGGGTTAACGCGCTGGAGCGCCTGATGGGGCTGATTCTGGTGATGATGGCAACCCAGATGTTCCTCGATGGCGTACGGATGTGGATGAAGGGGTGACGCACTCATATTACGCCGGGTGGCGGCTTCGCCTGACCCGGCCTACGATGTGGGTGTGTGCTCGTTTGTAGGCCCGGTAAGCGCAAGTGCCACCGGGCAACCGTTTTGAAGCTGGAGAGCATGGCATTTCAGAGAACGATTCCGTTCACGTTATGTTCATTACTTCTCTGAGATCTCGTCACCGGTGAACGTGTTAAGGGGGCTACGCAGCCCCCTTAACAATCCCGGCTCCCGGCAGGAAAATTGCCACTTCGTGGTTCCCTCCACTTATTCCTCTAGGCTACCGGGCCGGGCGCGAGGCAGCGTCCATGCAAAACGCGCCCTGAACCCGCATCCCTGCGGGTTCTCCCGGCCTTACGGAAACGCGTCGGCAATTTTCAGCCGGACCAGCCCACACCTGACCACCTGAGCTTTTACTTGAATACCTCTGAACAGCAAAACGGATATAGCTGAAAGCCAGAGCGCTGAAGCGACACCTTGGTCCGGCTGAAAATCGATGAGGTGTTGACGGCTGACCGGGTCTGCCCGCAGGGATGCGGGCAGAGGGGACGGCCTGCCTCGCGTTATTGCAACCAACCTTAACGGAACCTGTACCGCATCACCTGCAAGCCAGCCTGACGGTGGAAACATTCCCCACCCGTTCTCCGCTCTTTGAGCCTGAACCCGACCAGATGGGGCGCTACTGTCAGTTATTAACGCACCTGCTGATGAGTAAAACGCTGTCTGACGAGATGGAACGCGTGGCGGGTGACTTACTGCAGGATCTGGTGGAATATTTCGCCGATACGCTAAAAGCGCCGCGCTGGCTGAAAACAGAAGAAGGGTTGGTCGTGCTATAAAAAAGCCGGGTAGCGCTTACCCGGTCTACGGTGTGGAAATGTGCTCGTTTGTAGGCCCGGTAAGCGCAAGCGCCACCGGGCAATGCCCTCAGCTCAATAGCTGGAAAGCAATCATACCGACAATTGCACCGACCGTGCCGAGGATGGTTTCCATCATCGTCCAGGTCTTCAGCGTTTGCGCTTCTGTCGCGCCGGTGAACTTACCGAACAGCCAGAAACCGGCGTCATTAACGTGGCTGACCACAATAGAGCCGCCCGCGATACAGATAGACAGGGCAGCCATCTGTGCGCCAGAGAAATTCAGCTGTTCAATCACCGGCATCACCAGACCGACCGCCGTTAAGCAGGCCACGGTTGCAGAACCCTGAATGATACGCACCGCCGCTGCCAGCACGAAGCAGGTGATGGCAATCGGCAGGCCCATGCCGGTTAATGCTTCACCCAGTGCCGGACCGACGCCGGAATCCACCAGCACCTGCTTGAATACGCCGCCTGCACCGATCACCAGCAGAATAATCCCCGCCGGTTGCAGCGCATGACCGCAGATCTCCATCACTTTGTCTTTTGGCATCCCCTGGCGAATGGCCAGGCCGTAAATCGCCACCAGGCACGCCACCAGAATCGCGGTGAACGGGTGGCCGATAAACTCGAACCATTCGTAGGTTGAAGAACCGACCGGCACAAAGCGTGCGGCGATGGTTTTCAGACCCACCAGTACCAGCGGCAGCAGGATCAGCGACAAGCTGAAGCCGAAGGATGGCATTTTCCCCTCGCCCAGATGCGGCTCGGTAATGTCTTCCGGCACGTGTAGCTCAACGTAACGGCTGATAAAGTTGCCCCACAGCGGCCCGGCGATAATCATGCCCGGGATCGCCGCACACAGGCCAATCAGGATCATCCAGCCAAAGTCGGCGTGCATCTGAGAAGCCAGCAGCATCGGCGCGGGCCCCGGCAGCAGAAACGCCGCCGCTGCCGCCACGCCCGCAAACAGCGGAATGACCAGCTTAACCAGGTTGGTACCGGTGTGGCGCGCCATCGAGAACGCCACGCTTATCAGCAGCACAATCGCCACTTCAAAGAACAACGGTAATGCGCAAATCAGACCGGCCAGGCCAATCGCATAGTGTGCGCGGCTGTGACCAAAGGATTTCAGCATTTTGACGGCAATCTGATCGACTGCGCCTGTTTCATGCAAAATCTTACCGAACATGGCACCGAGAGCGACCACAATCGCCAGGAAGCCCAGCGTGCCCCCCATCCCTTTTTCCATGGTGGCCGCGATTTTATCGAGCGGCATACCGGAAAAGAGACCTGCACCAATAGACACCACCATCAAAGCAACGAAGGCGTGCATACGCGCCTTCATCACTAAAAACAGCAGTAATAAAACGGACCCTACTGCTGTTAAAACAAGCGTTAATGTAGTCACTACTTACTGCCTTGGTTTATAACCTCAATGGTGCTCGCTACCACACCGTCCAGTGGTTGATCGATATCGACCACCAGTACATCGCTTTCGTCCGCACCCGGCTCTTCCAGCGCGTCAAACTGGGTAACCAGCATCTGCGTTTTGAAGAAGTGACCTTTGCGCGCTTTCAGGCGGCTTTCAATCACGTCGAAATCGCCCTTCAGGTAGATGAAAGAGAGGTTCGGATTGCCGTCGCGCAGTTGATCGCGATAGACTTTTTTCAGCGCAGAACACACGATCAGCGAGACCTTGTTGGTACGCTGCATCGCAAAGGCGGCGTCATTGAGCGCCTGTAACCACGGCTTACGGTCGTCGTCGTTCAACGGCTCACCGGCTGCCATTTTCGTAATGTTGCTGCGCGGATGGAGAAAATCGCCATCAAGAAACGCGGCCTGCAGTTGATGCGCCACTTCGCTGGCGACAGCAGATTTACCGCTGCCCGATACGCCCATCAGAACGTAAACGTGGTGATCATGATTAGTCGTGCTCAAAGCGTTGCCCCCACTGGTACAAGAATCAGGAATTGTTACGGGTAACTGTTATCGGTAACATTGTCCAGCCGGACAAATGGAGAAGCAATATCCATTCGTGCTCGAAGTGTATAAGTGTGAGCTACGTCAAACTTGTCGGCTTAAATAGATCCGCCCGGTGACAAGGTGAAACCTAAATCTAACATTTTAGGTGTGACTGCTTCACCACGGATGCGCGCCAGCAGACGCTCAGCGCCAATGCTGCCCATCCGTTCACGCGGCGTGAGCACGCTCGCCAGACGCGGTTCCATCACCTGCCCGATGTCATGACCGTGGAAACCAGCAATCGCCATATCATCCGGAATTTTTAGCCCTAAGCGCTGGCATTCAAATGCCGCCCCGACCGCCAGGTCATCGTTGGTACAGAACACACCGTCTAGCTGCGGGTATTCACGCCGCGCCTGACGGATTAGCTCAATACCGGACGAGTAAGAAGAAGACTGCTCCACCATCACGCTATACGGCACCAGGCCAGCGTCGCGCATGGCCTGCTCGTAACCCTTCTGTTTGATGATAGTACGTTCATCAAGGCGCGCACCCAGATAGGCAATATGGCGATGCCCTCGCGCGATAATGGCGGCGGTCATCTGACGGGCGGCTTCGAAGTTGTCAAAACCGACGGCGATATCCAGACACGGAGACTGGCTGTCCATCAGTTCAACCACCGGGATCCCCGCCACTTCGATCATTTTCAACGTACGCGGGGTGTGGCTGCGTTCGGTAAGGATCAGGCCATCGATATTCCACGACAGCATCGATTCCAGGCGTTCCTGCTCCATCTCGGGCTTATAGCCGTAGTGCGCCAGCATGGTCTGATAACCGTGGCGGTCAGTCACGGCCTCAATGCCGCGTAGCACTTCAGCAAAAACCTGGTTAGTAAGAGACGGTAACAGCACGCCGATAGCGCGGCTGGTGGCGTTAGAAAGGATATCAGGAGCGCGATTGGGAATATAACCCAGATCATCAAGTGCAGCGGCAATTTTGCCCCGCAGCGCCACGGAGACCTGCTCCGGGTTGCGCAAAAAGCGACTGACCGTCATTTTGGTCACGCCCACGCGGTCGGCTACATCCTGAAGTACGGGTCTTTTCTTTTTCATCGTCCTGAAGCGTTAAAAAGGGATAGATTCCCCGAGTTTACCACGGACGTGCGTGAACCTTCGCAGAGAAAAAAAGGAGTTTTTTATTGTGAGAAATACACAAAATCATTCGAGTTGCATCAAGGCGGCGACGCAGTAAATCCCCGGGAGCGTACATTTAGTACGCGACCGGGGTGAGCGAGGAAAGCCAACACAGATGCAGTTTGAAGGATGCCGTGTATTTTTATACAGGCGGCAAGTCAAACAGTAATACTTCGCTGTCGCTGTCGGCATGAATCGAAATGGCCTGTTCATCCCAGATTGCCAGACCATCACTGGTGGACGCTTTGGTTCCGTTGATGGTGACATTGCCTTTCACGACCTGGATCCACACGCGGCGTTCCGCGGCTATCTGATGTACCGATTGCTCATCTTTGAGCAGCGCCCAGCGATACAGCTCCATATCCTGGTAAACCTTCAGCGAACCGTCACGCGCATCCGGCGACAGCACCAGCTGTTTGCCCTGCGCGGCGTCAAAACGGCGCTGCTCGTAGCGTGGCGTAATGCCGTTTTCCTGCGGGATGATCCAAATCTGATACAGGTGCAGCTTCTCGGTGTCGCTTGGGTTGTACTCCGAGTGACGGATCCCCGTCCCGGCGCTCATAATCTGGAATTCACCTGCAGGTACCTGCTCTTTATTACCCATGCTGTCCTGATGCTCCACCGCACCTTCCAGTACGTAGGTCAGGATTTCCATGTCTTTATGGGGATGCGTACCAAAGCCCTGGCCTGCGTCGATCACGTCATCGTTAATCACGCGCAGTGCCGAGAACCCCATAAAATTCGGGTCATAGTAGTTGGCAAACGAGAAGGTATGCCAAGAATCGAGCCAGCCATGATTTGCATGACCACGGTCGTTTGCTTTGCGTAAGAAGATCATTGTGTTCACCCCCACATGTTTTCGATGGAGTCAGTGTGGACTCAATCACTCAGGGATCATAGAGGGTGAAAATTGACGCCTCTGTTCAAAAAAAATGAACAAGCCCAGAGGCGTCACTTAGCGCTATTTGGCGAGGGTTATCGTGGCAGGCATTGCCTGTTCAAAGGCGCGCTCAAGGATCTCGAGGTTAGTAAGAACGTCAGATTCCTTGACGTAATTAGGCGTACCGGTAGTCAGCGACTGATACAGCGCATCATAGACGCGGCCATAGTCGCCCACTTCCGGTTTCATCTCTTCTTTCACCGTGATGCCATCATCGTTGACATATTCCAGCACACCCACTGAATCATCGGCGGCAAAACCGGGTTCCCCCGGCATAATATTGACCTTCAGGCTGGTCTCCTGCTGGTCGATACCGTACTTCACAAACGAGCCTTTAGTGCCGTGAACGATAAACTTCGGATAGTCGATTTTCACCAGGTGGCTGGTTTTGACGATAGCCTTCAGGTCACCGTAGAACAGCTGCGCTTCAAAGGTATCATCAGGATTCGCTTTGTTACGCAGGCTACGGATGTCATAGGCCACGTGATCGGGGCGACCAAACAGCGAGATAATTTGGTCCATGGTGTGTACGCCCAGCCCATAGAATGCGCCGTCCTGCGGCAAACCCGGCTGGGTTTCCACCACCGGGCGGTAGTAGTCAAAATGGCTCTCCACTTCAACAATCTCGCCCAACTTGCCGCTCTCAATCGCCTTTTTGGCGGTGAGGAAGCAGGAATCAAAGCGACGATTCTGGTACGGCGTAACGATAAGCCCCTTGCTTTGCGCCAGTTCGAACAGCGCTTTTGCCTCTGCCAGCGTTGGTGTGAACGGTTTCTCCACCAGCACGTTTTTACCCGCTTCCAGCGCACGCTTTGCGTATTCAAAGTGACTGTCTGCATGTGTGCAGACGATCACCAGCTTCACCTGCGGATCGTTTAATACCTCGTCGAGGTCGCTGGTAAAGTGGATGTGTGAATATTGCGGTGCCTGCTCTTCCGGCTTGGCGTGACGACGGAAGATATGCGCGACATGCCAGGTATCTTTACGATTCAGAACGTAAGGGAGATGGTAACGGGTGGTGCTTTTGCCAAATCCAATAAATGCGCAGTGTAAGGTCATGAAACGATCCTTTTGAAGGTGATTACCTACACCATAGCGCAAAGCGGCTGGAGACTGAATGTTGGATTCTTTGCCGGATGGCGGCGGTGCCTTATCCGGCCTACAAAACCCGGATCTCTGCCGTAGGCCGGATAAGCGCAAGCGCCATCCGGCATCATCCCGGGGACAAAATGACAAGTAAGCCAGACTGAAACAAAACCCCAAAAAAAAAGCCAGCAAAAGCTGGCTAAAGTAATACTGGAAGCAATGTGAGCAATGTCGTGCTTTCAGGTTCTCCGTAGGGGTTCCCCTGAACGCAGAGCAATAATAATCATTCTCATTCGCACTTGTCTACTTCTTTTTGCAAAAAAATGCAG
Organism: Citrobacter sp. C348; assembly: GCF_047467975.1. NCBI lineage: Bacteria > Pseudomonadati > Pseudomonadota > Gammaproteobacteria > Enterobacterales > Enterobacteriaceae > Citrobacter > Citrobacter sp. C348. Next base: position 98,302 of record NZ_JASJUJ010000004.1, read on the forward strand.
TTGACGGAATTTTCTTTCTCAGCGAGTGTAAATACACAATTACCCCTGCAGGAGATAAGGAATGAGTGAGATAGTGATACGCCACGCTGAAAAGAAAGATTATGACGCCATACGTCAAATCCATGCCCAGCCGGAGGTGTACCACAATACGCTACAGGTTCCTCATCCTTCCATGGATATGTGGCAAGAACGGCTCGCCGAGCAAGCCGGGGTTAAACAGTTGGTTGCCTGTATTGATGATATCGTTGTGGGTCATCTTTCTATTGCCGTCGCCCAGCGCCCGCGCCGCAGTCATGTTGCCGATTTTGGTATCTGCGTAGATGCCCGCTGGCAAAACCGCGGTGTTGCCAGCGCGCTCATCCGTACCATGATCGACATGTGCGACAACTGGCTGCGCGTTGACCGTATAGAGCTGACGGTATTTGTTGATAATGCGCCTGCTGTCGCAGTCTACAAGAAGTATGGTTTTGAAATCGAAGGCACCGGTAAGCAATACGGTCTGCGCAACGGTGAGTACGTTGATGCGTACTTTATGGCGCGCGTGAAGTAATGGTTGGGCGAGTCATCTCGCCCTTTTTATTGAAAGGACGCAAGAGTGAAAAAGTATCTTCCCCTGGTTTTGCTGGCAACCATCCTCCCCGCTTATGCCACCACCGTACAAAATCTCGATGCCGTACCCAGTGCCATTCAACATCCGGAAGGTAAGCAGATTTTCGCCGAGCAAATGATGGGGGCAACGCCCGCCAAAGGGTTTGGTGAACTGCCGCAAGGGTTAGAGGTGGCGCAATGGATTAGCTGGGTTGCGCCGAATGAAGACCCCAAAAACCTGATTATGACCGGTGCCAAAGCCTGGGGCAAAAACGGGAAATACATTGGCGTCGCCTGTTTTGCCGATAATCAGGCAGAGGCAGAACAAACCAGGAAACGCGCAGATAACGGCTGTCCGGAAAATTACAGCACCAGCCGCGTCAATAAATTATATCTCGGCGTTTTTTCCTGGCAGAATCAACAGTTGCAGCCGATCGCACGTTCAGAAAAACCGCTGGACCAGCTCTCAACGTGGAATAAAAACGCCGAAGCGCAGAGTGATGATGAGTCCGTCAAACCGCTGGCTTATTACACCAAACTGGATCTGGCCCCTTATCGGATCGCACCCGATACCCTGGCATTCGGGGTACGCGGCGGGTACTCAAATGCGTATTCCGGCGGCGGTGCATTTTATGAAGTGCTGGAGCTCTACGCGATTAAAGACAACAAGATAATCAACGTGTTTTCCAACCTTGTTTACCAATATCAGGATATCGCCGGGGACTGGAATCAGGACGGAACGCGACAGCACGACATCAGCGAAAGTAAGTACATCCTGAAAATACGCACGGCAAAGACCGCCGGTTTTTATGACGTAGAGCGTGTTAACCTTGAGGATAAAAGCAGTCGCATATATCGCTGGTCTGAATCACAGCAACAGTACGTTCCCTAGCTGACAGATAAGGCCTACAGCGTATAGCACGATGTAGGCCATTCACCTTAGTACCCCGCCGTTAAATCATCCACGGAGCGTGGGTCAGATGCGCCATACAGTGCGCCATCCGGCCCGACCATAATGCTCTGGGTGCTGCCCATCGCCTCTTTGAGCGCGACTTTTTGCCCTTTCTGTTCTAACAGTTTGATGGTGTCCGGGCTGAAGCCTTTCTCGATGCGCAGCTCATCCGGCAACCACTGATGATGGAAACGCGGTGCATTGGTGGCTTCGGCGACGTTCATTCCAAAATCAATGCTGTTGACCACCATTTGCAGCACAGTAGTGATAATACGACTGCCGCCAGGGCTGCCGGTAACCAGCCAGGTTTTGCCGTCTTTCACTACGATGGTCGGCGACATGGACGACAGCGGGCGCTTATTCGGCCCGACCGCGTTGGCATCACCCCCCACCAGCCCGTAAACGTTCGGGACACCCGGTTTGGCAGAGAAGTCATCCATTTCGTTATTGAGCAGAATACCGGTGTTACCCGCCACAATACCGGTGCCGAAGGTGGTGTTCAGGGTATAGGTCACCGCCACGGCGTTGCCGTCTTTATCCACCACCGAGAAGTGGGTGGTTTGGTTACTTTCGTACGGGGCAAGCTTGCCCGGTTTGATCTGACTGGAGGGTTTGGCTTTATTGATATCGATCTGCTCGGCAAGCGATTTGGCATACGCTTTGTTGGTCAGCGCCTGCCACGGTACCTTCACAAAATCCGGATCGCCAAGGTATTCAGAGCGGTCGGCGTAAGCATACTTCTCCGCCTCCGCCATCACCTGCATGGCATCGGCGCTGCCAAATCCGTATTTCTTCATATCGAAGTTTTCGAGAATATTAAGGATCTGCACAATATGAATACCGCCAGAGGACGGGGGCGGCATCGAGAAGACCTGGTATCCGCGATAGTCGCCACTAATCGGTTTACGCTCCACGGCTTTATAAGCGGCTAAATCGTCTTTGCTCATCAGCCCGCCGTTCTTCTTCATCTCCTCGGCTATCTGATCGGCAATCGCCCCTTTATAAAACGCATCCGGGCCATTCTCGGCAATCATCTCGAGGCTTTTCGCCAGGTTTTTCTGTACCAGCTTGTCGCCCTTTTTCAGCGGTTCGCCGTCTTTCCAGAAAATAGCTTTGCTGTTCTCGTGGTTGGGGATCACTTCGCTGCCGTAGGTTTTGAGATCGTCAGCCAGCGCATCGTTTACCACAAACCCCTCTGCCGCCAGCTTCATCGCCGGGCGTACCACTTTGTTGAGCGGCATCGTGCCGTATTTCTCCAGCGCCAGCGAGAATCCGGCCACGGTCCCCGGCGTGCCGGAAGCCAGATGCGAGGTTAGCGATTTTTTACTGTCCGGATTGCCCTGATCGTCGAGGAACATATCACGCGTGGCGTTAGCCGGCGCCATTTCACGGAAATCGATAGCGGTCGTATTTCCGTCTTTGGTGCGCAGCAGCATAAATCCACCGCCGCCCAGGTTCCCCGCCTGGGGATGCGTCACCGCCAGTGCATACCCCACGGCCACGGCGGCATCTACCGCGTTCCCCCCCTGCTTTAAGATATCTACCCCAACCTGCGTGGCCATCGCATCCACGGAGGCAACCATCCCCTGCTGCGCGCGCACGGGATGGAACACATCTTCTTCCACGCCATATGATACTGGCGGCGCGGCCGGTGCGGCAGCCGCGCTGAAACAGCTTCCTGAGAGCAGAGCAGCAATGGCTACCCGGCGTATAAACGTCGGTTTTATCATCGTTATTCTCCAGATGTACGGGGGTCTGCCCCCACTAAGCCTGGTGCATAACTCTGAAATAACCATCGTAACGACGAGAAAGGAGTAAACTAAAGAGATCCCCGAGAGGAGAAAAGCGATGAAACGACTCTTGATTTTAGCCATGCTATTGCCGTTTGCAGGCTTTGCACAGCCCATCAACACCATGAACAACCCGAATCAACCGGGTTATCAGATCCCGAGTCAGCAGCGGATGCAGACACAAATGCAATCACAGCAAATTCAGCAGAAAGGGATGCTGAACCAACAGTTGCAGACGCAGACGCGCATGCAACAGCAGCATATGGAAAATCAGATCAACACCAACTCCCAGCGCGTGCGCCAGTCTCAGCCGGGGGAGTTGAATACCAGCCAACAGCAAATGCTACCCAACAACAACGGTGGGATGCTAAACACCAACCGCAATCCGGACAGCACGCTGAATAAACAGCAGCAAATGCTGTCGGAGAAAAAGAACGGCGACATGCTTAAGCCCTCCAGCACGCCGCAGCCTAACGTGCCGTTAAAAACGATTGGGCCTTAATAGGGCTGAAAATCCGGCCCAATGACATCAATGGCATCGGTACAGATGCAATCCACCCCCCAGCGCAATAGCTCTGCCGCGCGCTGGGGCCGATTGACGGTGTACACCAGAATGCGTAACCCGGCATCGCGAAGCGCATCCACACGCGCTTCATCCAGCAGCTTATGGTTGAGATGAATGGATACGCAGCCCAGTCGCGACGTGAGTTCGCGCCAGTCGTCACGCCATTCATCAAGCAGCAGCCCGCGCGGCAGTTCTGGTGCGGCCTGCTGTGCAGCTTCAAGAGCCTCAATGTCAAAGGATGACAGCAGCGGCGGCGTCATGTCAGCCCAGAGTTCACGCGCTGCCAGCGCAACGGCTCTGCCGGTGAGTGCCTCGCTACCCGTAGTGGGTTTAATCTCAATATTGGCCATCATGCGATGCTGACGGCAGCGGTCCGCCACCTGAGAAAGCAACGGCAACGGCTCGCCTTTGAACTCGCCGCTAAACCAGCCCCCGGCATCAACGCGCAGCAGATCCTGCCAGTTCAGCTCCCCTGCGACGCCCCAGCCGTTGCTGGTGCGTTCAAGGTTGTCGTCGTGCAGTAAGAAGATCTCGCCATCTTTTGACAATTTCGCGTCAAATTCGATCATGGTATGCCCGAATCGCGCCCCCACATCGATTGCCGCCAGGGTGTTTTCCGGGGCCAGTTTACCGCCACCACGATGGGCGACAATATGGGGATAAGGCCAGTTACTCATACTCGTTGTCCTGTTTCGCCATCAAAGAGATGCATATGGTTTTCGGGCAGATGCAGCCACAGCGTGCTGCCTGCCGTCGGGCGATGCTGATGCGCCAGCCGCACCACCAGTTTCTGCTCGCCCCAGCGTCCGTGGGCCAGGTTATCCGCGCCCAGCATTTCCAGAGTGTCCAGCACCTGCGGCACGCCGCCTTCGGCCTGCGAGCTTAGCGCAATATGCTCCGGGCGGATACCCAACGTCATGTTACGCCCAATATGGCGCGAATAATCCTTGCCGAGGGGCAACATCATGCCGCTATCCAGCTCAAAATGATGGCCCGTGGCGCTGATACGCCCGTCCAGAAGGTTCATGGCCGGGCTGCCGATAAAGCTCGCCACAAAGCGGCTGGCCGGTTTTTCGTACACCTCAACCGGCGTACCGATTTGTTCGGCGACGCCTTTGTTCATCACCAGTACCCGCTGGGCAAGGGTCATAGCTTCGACCTGATCGTGGGTTACGTAAAGTGAGGTGGTTTTCAGTCGCCGGTGCAGATGTTGTAACTCCAGACGCATCTGCACGCGCAGCTTGGCATCAAGGTTGGAAAGCGGCTCATCAAACAGAAATACTGCCGGTTCGCGCACAATCGCCCGTCCCATCGCCACACGCTGACGCTGGCCACCGGAAAGCTCGCGTGGGCGACGTTTGAGCAGTTCGCTCAGCTCAAGGATACGCGCGGCATCGTTCACACGCTCGGCAATGTGCGCTTTGCTCATGCCGCGAATTTTCAGCCCCCAGGCCATATTTTCTTCCACACTCATATGCGGGTAGAGCGCGTAATTCTGGAACACCATCGCAATACCGCGATCTTTCGGCTCCATCTCGGTGACGCGCTTATTTTCAATCCAGATATCGCCGCTGCTCACCCGCTCCAGTCCGGCGACCATCCGCAGCAGCGTAGACTTACCGCAGCCGGACGGCCCGACCATTACGATAAACTCTCCGTCCGCAACGTCCAGCGTCAGCGGTTTAATCACCTGGGTTTTACCGTCCCAGCTTTTGGTTACTGCCTGTAGTTTTAAACCAGCCATTTTATTTCTCACTATCGACCAGGCCACGCACAAACGCGCGCTGCATGGCTAACACGATGATTACCGGAGGGATAAGCGTTAGCAGCATAGCTGCCATCACGTGGTTCCACTGCGTCGTACCTTCACCGGTGGCGATCATGCCTTTGATACCCGCCACCGCCGTGCCCAGGTTCACGTCGGTAATAATCAACAACGGCCACAGATACTGGTTCCAGCCGTAAATAAAGGTGATGACGAACAGCGCCGCCAGATTGGTTTTTGACAACGGCAGCACGATGTCGCGGAAAAAACGCATCGGTGATGCGCCGTCAATACGCGCCGCTTCCACCAGTTCATCTGGCAGGGTCATAAAGAACTGGCGGAACAGGAATGTCGCGGTGGCGGATGCCATCAGCGGCAGCGTCAGACCTGCGTAGCTGTCGAGCATTTTCAGGTTGGCGATCACCTCTACCGTCGGGAAAATTCGCACCTCCACCGGCAGCATCAACGTAATAAAAATCATCCAGAAGAACAGGTTACGCAGCGGAAAGCGAAACCAGACGATGGCGAATGCGGAGAGCATCGACACCGTGATTTTCCCCAGCGTAATGCTGAACGCCATGATGAAACTGTTGAGCATCATCAACCAGAATGGTGCGCTGTTCACGCCCACCCCGTTGACCCAGATGGTGTGCATGTTATCCAGCAGATGGGTTCCGGGAACCAGCGTCATCGGCGTGTCATATACCGCTTGGTTGTCCAGCGTCGCCGCCACAAACGCAACGTACAGCGGGAACAGGATCACCATGATCCCCAGAATCAGCAGGGTATGGCTGAATATTGTCAGCCAGCGACGGTTCTCAATCATTGGTAACGCACCTTACTTTCCACATAGCGGAACTGCACCACGGTCAAAATAATAACGAGGAACATCAGCACCACCGATTGTGCAGCGGAAGACGCCAGATCCAGCCCGACAAATCCTTCACGGTAGATCTTATAAATCAGCGTGGTCGTCGCCTGCACCGGTCCGCCCGCCGTGGCGGCATCAATTACCGGGAAGGTGTCAAAGAAGGCGTACACCAGATTCACCACCAGCAGGAAAAAACTCACCGGGGCAATCAGCGGCAGCGCCAGCTTGAAGAAACGACGGATGGGACCCGCACCGTCAATCGCGGCGGCTTCTATCAGCGAGCGAGGAATAGACTGTAATGCGGCAAAGAAGAACAGGAAGTTGTAACTAATTTGCTTCCAGACCGAGGCAAACACCACGAGGAACATGGCCTGACCGCTGTTTTGCGCATGATTCCAGTCATAGCCAAACTCACCGAGAAAATGCGTAATCAGCCCGCGCCCTGGATTAAACAGAAAGATCCACAGCACCGCAGCGACGGCAGGGGCCACCGCATAAGGCAGCAGCATCAGCGTCTGGTAGAAACGGCTGCCGCGCACCACGTAATTCACCAGCGCGGCAAAAAACAGCGACACCAACAGACCGCTTACCGTGACTAACGTACTGAACTTGATGGTGGTCCAGAACGAATCAAGGTAGTACGGGTCATGAAACAGCGCGACAAAATTATCCAGCCCCACGAACTGGCTGGAAAAACCAAATGGATCGACGCTTTGTAGCGAATACCACAGCGCTTCACCCGCAGGCCAGATAAAGAAAATAAGGGTGATAGCCAGCTGCGGGGCCACCAATAAATAGGGTAGCCAGCGCGAGCGAAACACCGGTCGGGATGAGGACATGACAGTTCTTTTCCTGGAAGGTGCCGGATAGCGCTCCGCTTATCCGGCCTACGCGCATTTGTAGGCCAGATAAGGCGAAGCCGTCACCCGGCATTTCACATTACGATTTAGTCGACTGCTCGAAGCGACGCAGTAACTGGTTGCCGCGCTCAACGGCGGTATCCAACGCTTGCTGTGGGGTTTTCTTCCCGGTCCAGACGCTTTCCAGTTCCTCATCCACGATGGTGCGGATCTGCGGCATATTGCCCAAGCGCAGTCCTTTGGTGAACGGCAACGGTGGCTTGTTCAGCATCTGACGCGTGGCGGTATCCGCCCCCGGGTTCTTGTCATAGAAACCCTGTTCGCGGGTCAGATCGTAGGCGGCGGTGGTGATCGGCAGATAGCCCGTTTTCTGGTGCCATTCAGCCGCAATTTCAGGCTTCGCCAGGAAGTTAAGGAACTGCGCCACGCCAGCGTAGGTTTCTTTGTCTTTACCCTGCATCACCCACAGGCTCGCACCGCCGATAATCGCGTTCTGCGGGGCACCCTTCACGTCGGCATCGTACGGCATCATACCGACGCCATAGTTGAATTTCGCATAGTGACGGATGTCGGCCAGAGAGCCGGAAGAAGCAGTGGTAATCGCACAGTCACCGCTGTAAAACTTCTCGGTGGATTCATCTTTGCGCCCGAAGTAGCTAAAATCACCCTTCTTGTTTAGCTCTTGCAGCAGTGCAATATGTTTCACCTGCTCCGGCTTATTAAACTCCAGCACCGCATCGGTACCGTCAAAACCATTGTTTTTAGTGGCGACCGGCAAACCGTTCCAGGCACTAAAGTTTTCAATCTGGATCCATCCCTGCCAACCGCTGGCATAGCCGCACTTCATGCCGGCGGCCTTCAGCTTCGCGGTGTACTCCGCCAGGTCCTGCCAGGTTTTTGGCGGCTGTTCAGGGTCTAAACCGGCTTTTTTGAAGGCATCTTTGTTGTAGTACAGCACCGGGGTGGAGCTGTTAAACGGCTGGGAGAGCAAATGTCCGGTTTTAGAGTCGGTGTAATAACCGGAAACCGTCGGCACAAACTGAGACTCATCAAAGTTAATTCCGGCCTCTTTGAACACTTCATAGACCGGCTTAATTGCCTTTGAGGCCATCATGGTTGCCGTCCCGACTTCGTAAACCTGCAGCAGAGCAGGCGCGTTACCGGTACGGAATGCGGCGATCCCCGCGCTCAGGCTCTGCTCATAGTTGCCTTTGTACTGCGGAACGATTTTGTAGTCGGGATTGGATTCATTAAAACGTTGCGCCAGTGAATCAACTTCTTTACCCAGTTCGCCTTCCATTGAATGCCAGAACGGGATAGTGGTGACGGCCAGTGCCTGACCTGCAAATGCCAGGCTGATTGCCAGTCCTAAAGCTGTATGTCGTAACGATTTCATCGGTTATCTCTCTTGTTGTGCCGGATGCGCGATATCACGCGTTTTATGCTCGCGGGGGTAACATGACATGCTCGAATGACAGAAAAATAACTTTTTTATTACAAAAAAAAGATAGTAAGGCGACAGAGAGATGGCAAGGCAGTGAAGGTTATGAGAAGGGAAAATGGGAGCTGAGACACGGATGGAGGCGTTACGCTTCCCTGGGAAATGGCCCAAGTTTCTACAACGCCGGAAGGTGAGTACGGGCTGGACGTTACTGTAGCAGACGATGTGCAATCTGTTCTAACGAGAGTCGTCCCGCTGCGGCTTCAACCGTCATGGCAACAAAATCGGGGTTTGCAGACAGCGCGATCCCATTACGCTTTAAAAACAGCAAAGTAATAAACAACGCGGTCCGTTTGTTACCATCATTAAAAATGTGCCCGCGAGAAATGGTCAGCAAATGCATGGCTGCCGGCAACCACACATCGGTCACACCTTCATATTCAATTTGATTTAATACCCGGTACATCAGCGCTTCCGTACGACCGGGATCAGGCATGCCTGTAACACCAGGCGTCACGCGGAGCAGCCTGTCGTGAAACTGAATTATCTCTTCCGCTGAGATATTTTGTAGTGTCATTTATCCGCCAGCTCCCTGATTTCATTACCATGAATCATCATAATGTCAGCAAATTCATCATCCAGCCTGGCGGCCTGATAACGTTCAAACTCTTCTGCACTAATGATGACCGCAGGTTTATGACCGCGTCGCGTAATGGTGACGGGGACTCCGGTAACCGCACTATCCAGCACTTCAGCCAGATTCTGTCTCGCTTCACTATAGTTAACTGTACGCATGGAAACCTCCTGAACTGTACAGATTAATTGCACAACTAATATGTACAAAAAAGGAGCCATTTCGGCTCCTTTTCTCAGTAGAGAGTATTACCCGCCCAGATAGGCGCTGCGCACCGCTTCGTTGGCCAGCAGCGCATCGCCGGTGTCCTCCAGAACCACATGACCGTTTTCCAGCACGTAGCCGCGATCGGCGAGCTTCAGCGCCTGATTGGCGTTCTGCTCGACGAGGAAGATGGTCATCCCCTGCTCACGCAGCTGTTCGATGGTGTTAAAGATCTGCTGGATGATAATCGGCGCCAGCCCCAGAGATGGTTCATCAAGCAGCAGCAGACGTGGCTGGCTCATCAGCGCGCGGCCAATCGCCAGCATCTGCTGTTCACCGCCGGACATGGTGCCCGCCCGCTGAATACGACGCTCATGCAGGCGTGGGAACAGGTCATACACCCACTTGATACGTTCCTGAAACTGGTTGCGTTCAACAAAGAAGCCACCCATTGCCAGGTTCTCTTCCACCGTCATGCGCGAAAACACGCGACGCCCTTCCGGGACAATCGCCACCGCTTCACGCATGATTTTCGCCGTCTGCCAGTCAGTTATGTCTTTACCATCAAAAACAATGCGCCCGCTGGTCGCACGCGGATCGCCACACAACGTACCGAGCAGCGTGGTTTTCCCCGCGCCGTTGGCACCGATTAGCGTCACGATCTCACCCTGATTGATATACAGGCTGACGTCGTGCAGCGCCTGGATCTTGCCGTAGTGGGCGTTCACCTTGTCAAACGTTAACATCGCTTTTTCCATCTTTTGGCTCGCCCCCATTATGCTTCACCTAAATAGGCGCGGATCACGTCCGGGTTATTTCGAATCTGTTCCGGCGTCCCGTTTGCCAGCGGTGTGCCCTGGTTCACCACATAGATACGGTCTGAAATTCCCATCACCAGCTTCATGTCGTGTTCGATCAACAGGATCGACGTGTTGTGATGATTACGCAGCTCAGCAATCAGCTCATCCAGCTCCTTGGTCTCTTTCGGGTTGAGGCCCGCTGCAGGTTCGTCGAGCATCAGGATTTCCGGCTGGGTCACCATGCAACGAGCAATCTCCAGACGACGCTGGTCGCCATAGGCCAGGTTACTGGCCTGACGGTTGGCATGCTCCAGCAGACCGATACGCTCAAGCCAGGTGGCCGCACGGTCCAGTGCTTCGCTCTGGGCGCGACGGAAAGACGGGGTTTTCAACAGTCCGGAGAAGACGCCGGTCTTCAGCTGTTGGTGTTGCGCCACCAGCAGGTTTTCAATCACCGTCATCTCGCGGAACAGACGCACATGCTGGAAGGTGCGCACCACGCCCATGCGGGCGATTTGCTGGCCCGGCAACCCTTCCAGATGCTGATCACGCAGCTTGATCGTGCCACCCGTCGGCTTATAAAAACCGGTCAGACAGTTGAAGACTGTGGTTTTACCTGCACCGTTTGGCCCGATTAACGAGACAATTTCCTGCGGCCTCAGTTCCAGTTCAACATTGTTGACCGCCAGCAGACCGCCGAAGCGCATCATCAGGCCGTTCACGGATAATAATGGCTGACTCATGCCTGCTCTCCTTCTTTCGCTTGCCCGTTTTTCAGCTTCAACTGTGGACGGGTCATCGGCAGAAGCCCCTGCGGGCGCCAGATCATCATCAGTACCATCAAACCACCGAGCATCAACATGCTGTATTCATTGAAATCACGCATCAGTTCGCGTGACACCACCAGCAGAATGGCCGCGAGGATCACCGCAAACTGCGACCCCATACCGCCGAGGACCACAATCGCCAGTACGAAGGCCGATTCGGCAAAGGTGAAAGATTCCGGACTGACGAAGCCCTGACGCGCGGCGAACAGCGTTCCGGCAAAGCCGGCAAATGCGGCGCTGATGGTAAAAGCGGTCAGCTTGATGCGCGTTGGGTTCAGACCCAGCGAGCGGCAGGCGATTTCATCTTCACGCAACGCTTCCCACGCACGGCCCAGCGGCATACGCAGCAGGCGGTTAATGACGAACAATGAGAAGACCACCAGCAGCAGCGCCACCAGATACAGGAAAATCACGCGGTCAGACGGGTCATACTTCACGCCGAAGAAGTTGCTGAAGGTATCCCAGCCGCCTTCGCGAGCGCTACGACTGAACTCGAGACCGAAGAAGGTCGGTTTCGGGATCTGACTGATGCCATTAGGGCCGCCGGTCACTTCGGTATTGTTGAGCAGCAGAATACGGACGATCTCACCAAAACCTAAGGTCACAATCGCCAGATAGTCACCGCGCAGACGCAGCACCGGGAAACCGAGCAGGAAACCCGCGGCGGCAGAGACCAGCCCTGCCAGCGGCAGGCAGGTCCAGAAACCGAGACCGTAATAGTGATTCAGCAGCGCAAAGGTGTACGCGCCGATGGCATAAAAGCCCCCATAACCCAGCACCAGCAGACCAGAAAGCCCCACCACGACGTTTAAGCCCAGACCGAGGATGATATAGATCATCGTCAGGGTGGCGATATCGACCGTGCCGCGTGAGACCATAAACGGCCACGCTACGGCAATCACCAGCAGCGCCACCAGGAACAGTTTTTGTTTGACGGTGGAGCCGTCAATCGCCGGCAGAATAAACTTCGGGCCGGAAACTCGCTTCATGCTGTGCTGGAAAGCCGGGCGCAGCAGCTGGAACAGAAAAACGACTCCGGTGCCGATAAACACCCACTGCCAGCGAATATCACTGGCGACATCAACCACCAGCTTGGTGCCATCCAGCTCTAACTGAACGCCCATAAAGACGCCCGCGAGGATGAAAAACATGGCGGCAGAGAGCAGCGCCATCGCAACGTGCATTGGTTTCATACTTTCTCTACCTCCGGGCGACCCAGAATACCGGTCGGCATCACCAGCAGCACGATAATCAGCAGTGCGAACGACACCACGTCTTTGTATTCCGTACTCAGATACGCAGAGGAAAGCGCTTCCGCTACACCCAGAATCAGACCGCCAATCATCGCCCCAGGAATGCTGCCGATGCCACCCAGTACGGCGGCGGTAAAGGCTTTCATCCCGGCCATAAAGCCGATGTACGGGTTGATAACGCCGTAGAATTGTCCGAGCAGCACGCCCGCCACTGCCGCCATCGCCGCACCGATCACAAAAGTCAGCGCAATCACGCGGTCGGTGTTAATACCGAGCAGGCTGGCCATTTTCAGATCTTCTGCACAGGCACGGCAGGCACGGCCCATACGCGAGTAGCGGATGAAAATCGTCAGCGCCAGCATGGCTACAAAGGTCACAACCCAGATAACTGCCTGCATGGTCGTAATGGAGGCAGAGAAGTTTTCGCTACTGCCAATGGTCCACTGGCCGTTAAACAGGCTGGGCAGCGCCACGTCGCGCGAGCCTTCGGTCAGGCTGACGTAGTTTTGCAGGAAGATGGACATCCCGATGGCGGAAATCAGCGCAATCAGGCGCTTGGAGCTGCGCACGGGCCGGTATGCCACGCGTTCAATACTCCAGCCGTAGGCGCTGGCAATCACAATCGCGCCGACGAATCCGGCCGCTACCAGCAGCCAGCTGGTATCAATACCCATCATCATTAGCGCAGCGATGATCATAAAGGAGACATAGCTGCCGATCATATACACCTCGCCGTGGGCGAAGTTGATCATGCCGATAATGCCGTACACCATCGTGTAACCGATAGCGATCAGCGCGTAGGTGCTTCCCAGCGTGACGCCGTTAAACATCTGCTGTAAGAAATAGAGGAACTGCTCGGACATATGCAAACCTTTTCATACCCGCCCGGCATCACGGGCGGTGGGATAATTATTTGGCTACCGAGGACGACCCGTCGGCGTGCCACTGGAAGACACCAAACTCAAATCCCTTTAGATCGCCTTTTTCATCCCAATTCAGCGGCCCAATCACGGTATCAGCCCCGTGTGCTTTTAAATCTTTCACCAGATCCAGCGGTTCTTTGCTGCCGCTGCGATCCAAAGCGGTTGCCAGCGACTGCACAGCGGCGTAGGTGATCCACACATATGGTCCGGTCGGATCTTTCTTGTCCGCTTTGAGCGCATCGACGATAGCCTTATTCGCCGGATCCTGGTCATAGCGTTTTGGCATGGTCACCAGCATGCCTTCGCCTGCCTCGCCCGCGATGTTGGACAGTGACGCATTACCCACGCCTTCTGGTCCCATAAACTGCGTTTTCAGGCCCACAGAGCGCGCCTGACGCAGCATTTGTCCCATTTCCGGGTAGTAGCCACCGTAATAAACGAAGTCGATGTTTTCTTTCTTCAGACGGGCAATCAGCGCAGAAAAATCTTTTTCTCCGGCAGTGATCCCATCAAAGAAGACGATATTGGCTTTGCCCGCTTTCAGGCTGTCTTGTACCGAGCGCGCCAGTCCTTCACCGTACTGCTGCTTATCATGGAGGATGGCAATACGCTGAGGCTTAACCGTCTCAAGAATATATTTCGCCGCGGTGGGTCCCTGAGAGGAGTCCAGGCCGGCCGTACGCATGATGTGCGCATAGCCGCGCTGCGTCAGCTCCGGGTTGGTGGCACCCGGGGAAATCATCAGGATACCTTCGTCTTCGTAGATGTCGGATGCAGGTTGAGTCGACGATGAGCACAGGTGACCAATCACATACTGAATGCCGTCGTTAACGATTTTGTTCGCCACGGCCACCGCCTGTTTTGGATCGCAGGCGTCGTCATATTCCACGCCCACCAGCTTGTCGCCTTTGATGCCACCTTTGGCATTGATATCTTTAATTGCCTGACGCGCACCATTAAATTCCATATCGCCCCACTGCGCGACCGGACCTGACATTGCCCCGACCACAGCGACTTTAATATCTTCTGCCATAACCGTGTGCGAGATGGCCAGTGCTACTACCCCTGCGATGATTGTCTTCGCATTCCTTTTCATTCCTGAATCCCCATTCGTGATGTTGTGTATTTATTTTGTATTTATATGGTTAAAAAGCAGACTGTGCTTTTTTTGAACTGTACTATTTTTACCAGTCTGATTAATGGTTTAGCACAGTTTTTTAAGCAAATTATCGCTAAAATCTCTATTTTTCAGTCGATTAAGAAAAGATAATATTCTGCTTTTCACTATAGATAAACAAAAAAAAGCACGTTTGTCAGCATAAAATAATGGCACAAAGAGCGGAATAAAATGCTGCATCCCAGGGTAATATCCTGCCTGTTTTTCAATGCCTAATGTTTCAAACTGTAATTATCGTTGTTATAAAATTAATCACCTGGTTATTCACATAAAAAAGAGAAAGCGTCCGGGGGAATTATTTCGGTACACTGATTTCATCTTTTGTGATTTGGACACGCTGTCAATGAAGCTGACCATCATTCGTTTAGAAAACTTTAGTGCTCAGGACAACATTGATCTGGGCAAAATCTGGCCGGAATATTCCGCCTCATCTCTACGCGTCGATGACGCTCACCGGATCTATGCCGCGCGGTTTAATGAGCGCCTGTTAGGCGCAGTACGCGTCACCCTGAGCGGTACGCAAGGCGCGCTGGATTCCTTACGCATACGCGAAATCACCCGCCGTCGCGGCGTCGGGCAGTATTTGATCGAAGAAGTGATCCGCGAAAACCCTGACGTGAGTTCATGGTGGATGGCAGATGTAGGCGTGGAAGACCGCGGCGTGATGGCCGCATTTATGCAGGCATTGGGGTTTAGCGCACAGGCGGATGGCTGGGAGAAGCGGTAATAAAAAAGCCGGATGGCGCTGACGCTTATCCGGCCTACGAAGTGCTCGCTGTAGGCCCGGTAAGCAAAGCGCTACCGGGCAGTTACTCACTTAGCGTCTGTAGCCGTACCGTTAGCATGCCAATCAAACACGCCGAACTCGAAGCCTTTCAGGTCACCCTTCGCATCCCATGACAGCGGCCCCATCACGGTTTCAACAGAGTTTGCTTTCAGGTATTTAGCAATTTCAGCCGGATCGTCGGAATGGTTCAGACCAGCCTGCAATGATTGCAGCGCAGCGTAGGTGGTCCACACAAACGCGCCGCTTGGATCCTGTTTCTTGGCCTTGATGGCATCCACGATCGGTTTGTTCGCCGGAACCTGATCATAGTTCTTCGGCTTGGTCACCAGTAAGCCTTCCGCAGATTCACCGGCGATGTTAGACAGCGACACGTTCGCCACCCCTTCTGGTCCCATAAACTGGGTTTTCAGGCCAGCGGCACGCGCCTGACGCAGGATCTGCCCCATTTCCGGGTGGTAGCCACCGTAGTAAACAAAGTCGATGTTATCTTTCTTCAGACGCGCCACCAGGGTGGAGAAGTCTTTCTCACCGGCGGTGATACCGTCAAAGAACACCACATCAGCATTCGCTTTCTTCAGGTTGTCTTGCACAGAGCGCGCCAAACCTTCACCGTACTGCTGCTTGTCGTGAACGATGGCAATGCGTTTCGGCTTCACTTTTTCAACAATATATTTCGCGGCAGTTGGCCCCTGATCTGAGTCCAGGCCAGTGGTACGCATCACCAGGTTATAGCCACGCGCGGTCAGTTCCGGCGCGGTTGCCGCCGGGGTGATCATCAGAATGCCTTCATCTTCATAGATATCTGACGCGGGCTGAGTAGAAGACGAGCACAGGTGACCGATAACGTATTTAATCCCGTCGTTAACCACTTTGTTGGCAACCGCTACCGCCTGTTTCGGGTCACAGGCATCGTCGTATTTCACCACGACCAGCTTGTCACCCTTCACGCCGCCTTTGGCGTTAATGTCTGCAATCGCCTGTTCTGCACCGGTAAACTCCTGGTCGCCATACTGCGCCACCGGACCCGACATCGCGCCGACGACGGCAACTTTAATATCCTTAGCAAAGGCCATATTGCTCAAAGACAGGGCGATACATCCTGCCAATAACGCTTTACCCTTCATATTCATCCTGACAATCCCCATTATTGTGGTTATTACGTGTGTTGTGATGTTGTTGTTCAGCACTTTATTTCGATTATTGGATAGCTACCCGTGCTTTAGCAGCATACTCTGCTAAAACATACCCGATTTTTATTATTTTGGAATAGCTAATTTTACATCCAGATAACAGATTCGTGTCGGTGGGAGGGGAGGAAAGGCCCGCTTGCCCGATAAGCGAAGCGCCATCAGGCAAACGTGTTGCCGGATGGCAGCGTAAACGCCTTATCCGGCCTACAAAAAAAAAAACCCCCGAATTCACATTCGAGGGTTCATTGGCAATTCGCGAAAATTACGCTTCGATTGCCGCGCGGAGTTTTTTCATGGCGTTCTTTTCAAGCTGACGCACACGTTCAGCGGAAACACCGTAGCGATCGGCCAGCTCCTGCAACGTCGACTTGTTGTCTTCGTCGAGCCAACGAGCACGGATGATGTCCTGGCTACGTTCGTCCAGACCTTCCATCGCGTAAGTCAATTTGTTCGCCGCCTGCTCTTCCCAGTTATCGTCTTCAATGCCGTCAGCAAAGTTAGACGATTTGTCCTGCAGATAAAGCACCGGAGCCATCGGCTGGCTGTCGGACTCGTCGTCCGAAGACATGTCAAACGTCATGTCCTGCGCCGCCATACGGGATTCCATTTCGCGGACGTCTTTGCTGGAAACCCCCAGCTCGCGAGCGACCATTTCAACTTCATCCTGGTTAAACCAGCCCAGACGCTGCTTGGTTTTACGCAGATTAAAGAACAGCTTACGCTGTGCTTTGGTGGTCGCGACTTTAACGATACGCCAGTTACGCAGAACGTATTCGTGGATCTCTGCTTTGATCCAGTGCACGGCGAAAGACACCAGGCGCACACCCACTTCCGGGTTGAAACGGCGCACGGCTTTCATCAGGCCGATATTACCTTCCTGAATCAGATCCGCCTGCGGCAGGCCATAGCCCGCATAGTTACGAGCAACATGAACAACAAAGCGCAGGTGAGACAGGATCAGCGTTTTAGCTGCTTCCAGATCGCCCTGGTAATGCAGCTTTTCAGCCAGTGCCCGCTCCTCGTCAGCCGACAACATCGGCCACGCGTTTGCAGCCCGGATGTAAGATTCCAGGTTACCAACAGGGGCTAAAGCTAAATTTTGCATTTCTTTGGTCATTCAAATCCTCTCAATCTATATCATCTGGCGCGTTGAAAAATCGACAGCAACAACCATGCCAGAGCTTATGAGCAACGAGAATATCATTCAATCTTTTATCAGACAGTGATTTTATCCACAAGTTCCATGTCGTACTGTGTATACATTACGCACAAAATGTGACATCACAATGACTATGTCGGGAAGAGACAACAGGGACTCTTTCCCTGCAGAGCGAACTTCTCAGTGCAGGGAAAGATTATACCAGAGATTTTTTAATCAGGGGTAAAGTGGCGTAAATGTTGGACCGTGGCAAGCCAGGCTGCCACCCAGCCAATCATTGAGCACACCAGCAGCAGCAGCAGGCACTCGTCGAATGATAAGCCGTTGATATCAAACTTAGTTCCAAAAACCTGCGCCACTTCAGTGACCGCTGAAGACAGACGCATCACCAAAATTTCTGACAAAATCAGTGAAAGAAAAGCGCCCGAAAAGCCAAGCAGTGCTCCGCCGTAGAGGAACGGTCGCAGGATAAACCCATCCGTTGCGCCAATCAGTTTCTGTACGTTGATGGTATCGCGACGGGCAAAAATGCTCAGTCGTACGCTGTTGCCGATAACCAGGAACACCGCGGCCACCATCAGCACGCCAATCATTGCCGATACGCGCCCCACCAGACTCGTCAACGCCGCCAGCCGCGCAAACCAGCTGTCATCCATGCGCACTTCATCAATACCATTGATTTGTGCCACCCGGTCACGCAGCGTGTTCAGCGACTCTGTACCCTGGAAATCCAGTTTTGGGATAACCACCGCCACGGCTGGCAGCGGGTTCTCTTCCAGCATATCCAGCGCACCGCCAAAACCAGACCAGTTACGGAATTCACCCAGCGCATCGTCGCGGGAAAGATAATTCACTTTCTCGACGCCCTGCTCGGCCTGCAATTGGCCAACCACCCGCGCCGCCGCGTCATCATCCAGCGTTTTCTGCAAATACACGGTGATCTGCGGGGACGGATAATACTGGCTTGCCGCCTGGTTTACGTTCTTATAGACCATGTAACACACGCTCGGCAGCGTCAGGGAGATGGCGATCACCATCACCGTCAGGAACGTCGCCAGCGGCTTGCTTTTCAGGTCCTGTAACGCGCCCTGGAACGCGTAGCGCACCTGCTCGTTAAAGACATTGGTTTTACGTGAGTTCGGCTTGGGTGAGGATTTTGCCCGCTTCGGCGCGTTGCGTCCCCCGTCACCTGGCGCTCCGCCCGATTTACGAAAACGGTCCAGTCGCCCACCAAACTGTTTGATTTGATTGATAGCGTCACGTCTATTCATGCGCCAGGCCTCCATGCAGGTGTCCGTCGCTCAGGACCATCTGGCGATAGGAACGACGGGAGATCAGCCCAATGTCGTGCGTCGCCATTAATACCGTAACCCCGACGCGGTTGAACTCTTCGAACAGGCGTAAGATCCCCTCTGACAACGCGTCATCGAGGTTCCCGGTCGGTTCATCCGCCAGCAGTACCGCAGGCTTATTCACCACCGCACGGGCAATCCCCACGCGCTGTTGTTCACCGCCGGAGAGTTGAATCGGGAAGTTCTTCGCTTTGTCCAGCAGCCCGACCTTGTCCAGTGCCGCTGACACGCGGCGACGAATATCGTCCCCGCTGGCACCCGCGATAATCAGCGGAATCGCCACGTTGTCAAAAACGGTCCTGTCCATCAGCAGATGGTGATCCTGAAAAATCATGCCGATCTGGCGACGCAGAAACGGCACTTCACGGTTTTTCAACCGGCTGATGTCATGCCCGCTGAAGGAAATTTTTCCGGCACTGGGCCGTTCAATCCCACAGATCAGCTTCAGCAGGGTACTTTTCCCCGCACCGGAGTGGCCGGTCAGAAACGCCATCTCGCCAGGCTGCATATGGAATGTGACTCCCTGCAGCGCTTGTCTCCCACCGAGATAGGCCTTGCTGACATGTTCAAAGCGAATCATTGTTAATCCTCTCGGGCAAAAAGTGCCTCTATAAAATCGCCCGCTTTAAACGGACGTAAATCCTCGATACGTTCGCCCACACCGATATAGCGGATAGGGATGCCAAACTGGTCGGCAACCGAGAAAATTACCCCACCTTTCGCCGTACCGTCCAGCTTGGTCAGGGTAATACCGGTCAAACCCACCGCTTCATGGAACAGTTTGGCCTGGCTTATGGCATTCTGCCCGGTACTGGCGTCAAGGGTCAGCATAATTTCATGCGGCGCATCTTCGTCGAGCTTTTTCATCACGCGAACGATTTTTTTCAATTCTTCCATCAGGTGCGATTTATTCTGCAAGCGACCTGCGGTATCGGCAATTAACACGTCAACGTTACGCGCCTTCGCCGCCTGGATGGCATCAAAGATAACGGACGCGGAATCCGCGCCGGTATGCTGTGCAATCACCGGAATATTGTTACGCTGGCCCCAGACCTGCAGCTGCTCGACCGCCGCCGCACGGAAAGTGTCTCCCGCTGCCAGCATCACCGATTTGCCCTGCTGCTCGAACTGACGCGCCAGCTTGCCGATGGTGGTGGTTTTACCCACGCCGTTCACGCCAACCATTAAGATAACAAACGGCGTTTTACCATCCACATTCAGCGGTTCGTCAACCTTCGCCAGAATCTCGCCCATTTCATCTTTCAGCAGACCGTACAGCGCTTCTGCATCTTTGAGCTGCTTACGGCTGGCCCCTTCCGTCAGGTTGGCGATGATCTTCCGGGTGGTTTCTACCCCCACATCAGCGATCAACAACTGCTCTTCCAGCTCTTCAAACAGATCATCGTCGATCTTTTTACCACGGAACAGACTGATAAATCCGGAACCGAGGTTTTCTTTGGTTTTTAGCAGGCTGCGTTTCAGACGCGCAAAGAAGCCTTCTTTCGTCGGTTTCTCCTGCTCCTGTACCGCCCCTTCTTCTGCAGACTCTTCTACAGCAGGTTCTTCTACAGGCACAACCATGACGGCTTCTTCTGCCGCTTCAGCAGCCAGCGCCTGTGCTTCCAGTTCTTCGTCGGTCAGTTGCGGTTCGTTTTCCGCTTCTTCTTCAACCGCTTCAACGATTTCAACGGTTTCCGCTTCGGCCTGCCATTCTTCTGGCAAAATTTCTTCGGCTTTCACCTCTTCCGGCAGCGGTAATTCTTCGTGTTCGATAACCGCCGTTGGCGCAGGAGCTTCAACAACTGGTTCAACCTCCGGCTGCAGTTGCTCAACCACAGGTTCTGCCTCAGGCTGCAGTTTTTCAATTTCAGCAACCTGTTCAGTGACTTCCACGACTTCGGCCGCAAAGGCCTCCGTTTCGGCTTCGCTATGGGTTTCCTGCGCGCGCGGCTGTTCTTCAACAACGGCAGATTCTTCTACAACCTGTTGTTGTTCTTCGTTTTTTAATTCTGTCTCGTTTTCCGGTGCCTGCTCTTTTTGACCAAAGCCCAGCCAGGAAAAAAAGCCACGTTTTTTCTCTTTCGCCATTTGCGACTACACTCCCCGCTGTTGCTTCATGGCACAGCGTCAACGCTATGTACATAGCAGCTAAAAAAATGATGAAATAGTCTATCACTTATACCCAATGAATTTCGAGTTACGTCAAGGCGGCAAGCGCACGAATCCCGATGAGCTTACTTTAGTAAGTGATTCGGGTGAGTAAGTGCAGCCAACGAAGAGGTCACTTGAAAGGCGACGGGTTAACTTAACTCACATCACCGCCTGGAATGACATGCTATAGGCGGATTGAGCAATAATAGAAATGAAAAAACCGAATCACTCAGGCAGCGGCCAGATCCGCATTATTGGCGGGCAATGGCGCGGCCGTAAACTCCCGGTTCCGGACAGCCCGGGTCTGCGACCTACTACTGACCGTGTCCGCGAAACGTTGTTTAACTGGCTGGCACCAATGATGGTCGATGCCCAGTGTCTGGACTGCTTTGCTGGCAGCGGTGCGCTGGGGCTGGAAGCCCTCTCCCGTTATGCCGCAGGCGCAACGCTTCTGGAAATGGATCGGGCGGTGTCTCAGCAGCTACAAAAAAATCTCGTCACGCTGAAGGCCAATCACGCCCGCGTCGTTAATACCAATACGCTGGCGTTTCTGGCGCAGGCGGGATCGCCGCATAATGTAGTGTTTGTTGATCCACCGTTTCGTAAAGGGTTACTGGAAGAAACATTAACGCTTCTGGAAACGAATGGCTGGCTGGCAAACGAGGCGTATATTTACGTTGAGAGCGAAGTCGAAAACGGCCTGCCGCCGGTTCCGGTCAACTGGTCGTTGTATCGTGAAAAAGTCGCCGGCCAGGTTGCCTATCGCCTGTATCAACGTGAAGCACGAGGAGAACACCATGCTGATTAACCTGGGACGCCTGCTGATGCTGGGCGTCTGGGCATTCTTGCTGCTCAACCTTTTTCAGCCCTTCCCTCGCCCGCTCAATATCTTCGTTAACGTGGCGCTGGTGTTTATGGTGCTGATGCACGGCATGCAGCTGGCGCTGCTAAAAAGCACCCTGCCGAAAGACGGCCCGCAGATGACCACCGGCGAGAAAGTGCGTATTTTCCTGTTCGGCGTGTTTGAGTTGCTGGTCTGGCAGAAGAAGATTAAAGATCAGTTGAAGAAGTAGCCGTGATCTTTTCGCCCGGCGGCGCGTTGCGAGTCGGGCCCACAGACTTGTAGGCCGGATAAGGCATCAGCCGCCATCCGGCAGTCGTTGGGTAAAATCAACAAAGCGCGACCCTTTGTAACTCAGCGTGCCTTTATCGCCGACCGTTAACGCATGATACTGCTGTGCATCCAGGCGAAACGTCTGCTCCATTCCCCCGCTAAGTGGCTTAAAGCTCGCTTCATAACGCATGCTGGTACCCGCTGGAGTCACTTCCTGCTGGCGCGAACGTCGGTCATTCAGCGGTTTTTCCCGCTTATTGCTCACCACAACCTGCTTTTGCACCAGCGGCGCGGCATCATTATCCGCTTTTTCCCGGCGCTGTTGGACAAAGCGAAACGACGCGGCGACAACGATTAATACAATGATAACAATGAAAAAAAGTGGTGGCTTACTCATTTTATTAACCCATCAGAAAATGCGGAAATAAGCATACCCTGCCTGTTATGGTGTTGTCATCTGGCGGTATCGACCTCTACACTGGACAGAAGAGCCGTAAGCACCCCGCTTACGAAAAAATAACGAATTCAAGGAACTAAGATGCTTTGGTCGTTTATCGCTGTTTGTCTTTCCGCATGGCTGTTCGTGGATGCGTCCTATCGTGGTCCCACCTGGCAACGCTGGGTCTTTAAACCCCTGACATTATTGCTGCTGTTGCTGCTGGCCTGGCAGGCGCCAATGTTTAATGCCATCAGCTATCTGGTGCTGGCCGGCCTGTTGGCCTCGCTGCTCGGCGATGCGCTGACGCTGTTGCCACGTCAACGCCTGCTGTACGCCGTGGGGGCGTTTTTCCTGTCGCATTTGCTCTATACCATCTATTTCGCCAGCCAAATGACGATGTCATTCTTCTGGCCTCTGCCGCTGGTGCTGCTGGTGTTGGGTGCCCTGCTGATCGCCGTGATCTGGACGCGGCTGGAAGAACTGCGCGTCGCCATCTGCACCTTTATCGGCATCACTCTGATGATGGTCTGGATGGCTGGCGAGCTGTGGTTCTTCCGCCCAACCGCCCCGGCGCTATCGGCATTTATGGGTGCCTCATTGCTGTTCATCGGCAATATTGTCTGGCTGGGTAGTCATTATCGCCGCCGCTTCCGCGCCGATAACGCCATTGCCGCCGCCTGCTACTTCGCCGGACATTTCCTGATTGTACGTTCACTGTACCTTTAAAAACGCTTGACTCTGGAGTCGACTCCAGAGTGTATCCTCCGGTTAATACGAAATGATTATCAACCGGAGGATGCCATGTCGACGCCCGATACCAATGGCAAAAAGGCCCCACAATTTTCTTCATTCAAGCTCGCGCCTGCACCGCAGAAGGTTGATGACTGCTGCAGTGAAGGCCGTTGCTCGACAGCCGCACCCTCACCCACACCCGTATCCAATACGGTGGACGGCACGCGCTATACCTGGAAAGTCTCAGGCATGGATTGCGCCGCCTGCGCGCGTAAAGTTGAAAATGCGGTCCGCCAGGTCAGCGGCGTCAACCAGGTTCAGGTGCTGTTCGCTACCGAAAAACTGGTGGTCGATGCCGGGGCCGATATTCGCCAGAACATAGAAAACGCGGTGCAAAAAGCGGGCTATACCCTGCGCGATGAGCAAGCACCGGAAGCCGCACCCGAGTCGCGGTTTAAAGAAAATCTGCCGCTGATCACCCTCATCGTCATGATGGCGATTAGCTGGGGGCTGGAGCAGTTCAATCATCCCTTTGGTCAGATGGCGTTTATCGCCACGACGCTGGTCGGGCTGTATCCCATTGCCCGTCAGGCGCTGCGCCTGATGAAAACCGGCAGCTACTTTGCCATTGAAACGTTAATGAGCGTCGCCGCCATTGGTGCGCTGTTTATTGGTGCCACGGCGGAAGCCGCGATGGTACTGCTGCTGTTTTTAATTGGCGAACGCCTGGAAGGATGGGCTGCCAGCCGCGCCCGCAAAGGGGTCAGCGCGCTGATGGCGCTAAAACCCGAAACCGCAGTCCGACTGCGCAATGGCGAGCGCGAAGAGGTGGCCATTAACAGCCTCCAGCCCGGCGACGTGATTGAAGTGGCTGCAGGTGGGCGCTTACCCGCCGACGGCAAACTGGTCTCCGGCTTTGCCAGCTTTGATGAAAGCGCCCTGACCGGCGAATCTATTCCTGTCGAACGCGCCACGGGCGATAAAGTCCCGGCGGGCGCCACCAGCGTTGACCGCCTTGTCACGCTGGAAGTCCTGTCTGAACCGGGCGCCAGCGCCATTGACCGCATCCTGAAGCTGATAGAAGAAGCCGAAGAGCGTCGGGCCCCGATTGAGCGGTTTATTGATCGCTTCAGCCGCATTTACACTCCGGCCATCATGGCGATCGCCCTGCTGGTCACTCTTGTTCCCCCACTGCTGTTTGCCGCTTCCTGGCAGGAGTGGATTTATAAAGGGCTGACGCTGCTGTTGATTGGCTGCCCGTGTGCGCTGGTGATTTCAACGCCTGCCGCAATCACCTCCGGGCTGGCGGCCGCCGCACGTCGTGGGGCGCTGATTAAAGGCGGAGCCGCGCTGGAGCAATTAGGCAGAGTCACTCATGTGGCATTCGATAAAACCGGTACCCTGACCGTGGGTAAACCGCGGGTGACGGCGATTCATCCGGCGAGCGGCATCAGCGAGTCCGAACTGCTGGCGCTGGCGGCAGCGGTTGAGCAAGGTGCCACGCACCCGCTGGCTCAGGCGATTGTCCGTGAAGCGCAGACCCGCGAATTGACCATCCCGGCAGCACAAGCGCAGCGGGCGCTGGTGGGTTCTGGTATTGAAGCGCAGGTCAACGGTGAGCGGATACTGATTTGTGCCGCGGGCAAACAGCCAGCCGAAGCCTTTGCCGGACAGATTAGTGAACTGGAAAGCGCCGGGCAAACGGTGGTACTGGTGCTGCGCAACGATGCGGTGCTCGGCGTGCTGGCCTTACAGGATACACTGCGTGACGACGCCCTGACCGCCATCAACGAGCTTCATCAGTTGGGCGTAAAAGGCGTGATCCTGACCGGGGATAACCCACGTGCGGCGGCAGCAATTGCCGGTGAGTTGGGGCTGGAATTCAAAGCAGGCCTGCTACCGGAGGATAAAGTTCGGGTAGTGACCAGCCTGAACCAGCAGTCCCCGCTAGCGATGGTTGGGGACGGGATTAACGACGCGCCGGCAATGAAAGCAGCCACCATCGGCATTGCGATGGGAAGCGGCACCGACGTCGCGCTGGAAACGGCGGATGCCGCCCTGACCCATAACCGCCTGCGCGGCCTGGTGCAAATGATCCAGCTGGCGCGCGCCACTCACGCCAATATTCGCCAGAACATTGCCATTGCGCTGGGTCTGAAGGGAATTTTCCTGATAACCACACTGCTGGGGATAACCGGATTGTGGCTGGCGGTGCTGGCAGATACAGGGGCAACGGTGCTGGTGACCGCCAACGCGCTGCGGCTGTTACGAAAAGGGTAGTGTGTTTGTGCCGGATGCGGCGTTGCCTTATCCGGCCTACAGGTTACTCAGTCTTTGTAGGCTGGATAAGCGTTAGCGCCATCCGGCATGACAAGCTTACTGGCCTTTGCGCACTAAATAGCGGTACGGCAGAGAGTCGGTCTCTTTGGCCACCAGCTCATGTTCCATAAACGTACAAAAGCCTGGAATGTCGCGGGTTGTCGCCGGATCGTCCGCGACAATCAGCAGCGTTTCACCGGCCTGCATGCCGCGCACAGTTTTACGCACCATCATCACTGGTTCCGGGCAGCGCAGCCCTTGGGCATCAAGGGTATGGTCGGGAGAGGTAAACAAATCGCTCATCGTTGTCTCGTTCAATAAAAAACGGCGTTATTTTACGCTCTGTTGGTCAGTAAGCCAATCAGGTTAACGATTGCGTGAAAAACAACCATTGCAAAGCCCTGTTAAAGCAGTATCATGCGACCGTTTTATTGGGTTCCCTCACCCCAATTCTTGACTAAAAAGGTACAATATGACTCCGTTTACACAAACTCAGCGCGTAAAAGCGTTGTTCTGGCTATCGCTATTCCATCTGCTGGTGATCACATCCAGCAACTATCTGGTACAACTGCCGATCACCATCTTCGGTTTCCATACCACATGGGGCGCCTTTAGCTTTCCGTTTATTTTCCTCGCCACCGACCTGACCGTTCGCATTTTTGGCGCACCGCTGGCGCGACGCATCATTTTTGCGGTCATGATCCCCGCGCTGTTGATTTCATACGTGGTTTCCGCGCTGTTTTATATGGGGTCCTGGCAAGGATTTGACGCGCTGCTGCACTTTAATCTGTTTGTCGCCCGTATCGCCGCCGCCAGCTTTATGGCCTACGCACTGGGTCAAATTCTGGATGTGCACGTCTTTAACCGCCTGCGTCAAAACCGCCGCTGGTGGCTCGCACCTACCGCCTCCACGCTGTTTGGCAACATCAGCGATACGCTGGCCTTCTTCTTTATCGCCTTCTGGCGCAGCCCGGATGCCTTTATGGCCGAGCACTGGATGGAAATCGCGCTGGTCGATTACTGTTTCAAGGTGCTGATCAGTATTATTTTCTTCCTGCCGATGTACGGTGTATTGCTGAATATGTTACTGAAAAGGCTGGCAGATAAATCCGAAATCGCGGCATTACAGACGAGTTAAAGGTTCATTTTCCGAGTTGTGATAAGATGGACGAATGAGCCGTTATGGCCGTTTATCGAAAGGAAGAAGTCAATGCGCAATCTGGTTAAATATGTCGGTATTGGCCTGCTGGTTATGGGGCTTGCGGCCTGTGATAATAGCGATACCAAAGCGCCAGCCGAGGGTGCTGCCGCACAAAGTAACGCCGCCGGACAACCGGTCAGCCTGCTGGACGGCAAGCTCAGTTTTTCCCTGCCAGCAGATATGACCGATCAGAGCGGCAAGCTGGGTACTCAGGCCAACAATATGCACGTGTATTCTGACGCAACCGGCCAGAAAGCAGTGATTGTGATTGTCGGTGATGACACCAGTGAAGGCCTGACCGTGCTGGCCAAACGCCTGGAAGATCAGCAGCGTAGCCGTGACCCGCAGCTGCAGGTCGTCACCAACAAGTCGATTGAGCTGAAGGGCCATACCCTGCAGCAGTTAGACAGCATCATCTCCGCCAAAGGCCAGACCGCTTACTCTTCTGTGGTGCTGGGCAAAGTGGACAACCAGTTGCTGACCCTGCAGATCACGCTGCCTGCTGACGATCAGCAGAAAGCACAGACCACCGCTGAAAACATCATTAACACGCTGGTTATCCAGTAACGGTTAAGACGATGACACGGCCTCCGCAGAGTCCTCCGGGGGCCGTTTTTTTAACCGCCAGGTCAGCAATAACGCCACCGCCACCAGCCCGGCTGCCGCCAGATAAATAACCGGCACGCCCGCCCACGTCATCACCAGCCCCGCCAGCGGCCCGGTTATCCCCAGCGAGAGATCCATAAATACCGTGTAGGTCGCCAGCGCAGCGCCCTGATTCTGCTGCGGCACCGCTTTTACCGCCACCACGCCCAGCGCCGGGAACACCAGCGAGAACCCCGCACCTGCCAACAGAACGCCTACTTTCGCCATCCACGGCAGATCCGCCATCCCTACCAGCAGCAGCCCAACTATTTCCACGCTAAAACAGATCATCGCCACATTTAACCCGCCTAAGCGGTTAATGCCGTTTGGGAATAACAGGCGGGTCCCGACAAACGTACAGCTAAACAGCGTCAACGCGAATGCCGCGCCGTCCCAGCCTTTGGCGTCATAAAACAGCGTGATAAAGGTGGCGATCACCCCAAAACCAGCGGAAGCCAACGCCAGCGCCATACCGTACAACCAGACGCGCCCGAGCACCGCGCGAAACGGCATCGGCTTGCCCTTGCTGGCCTTCACCGCCGGACGTGGCAGCGCCAACAGTATTGCTAACAGAGCCACCGCCATGATGGTCAGCGCCAGTCCCTGCAAACCACCCCAGGCGTAACACAGCACGCCCAGCGGCGCGCCTATCGCCATCGCTCCGTAGGTGACGATACCGTTCCATGAAATCACCCGCCCAATGTGTATTGAGCCCACCACACCCACGCCCCACAGCGTTGAACCGGTACCGGCAAAACTTTGCCCAATCCCCAGAATCACGCGCCCGAGGCACAGCAACAGTAAGCTCACCATCGGCCAGCCGCTGGTTGTTCCCGCCAGCAAATAGCCCAGGCCACTTAAAAAACAGCCGCACAGCCCGAACACGACAATCTTTTTCGGCCCCAGCAGATCGGCGTATCGCCCCGCATGCGGGCGGCTCAACAAGGTGGCGAAATATTGCAGGCTGATCACAAGCCCAGCCCAGAAGGCGCTAAACCCCATAACATCATGAACATAGCCGGGTAGCACCGCGAGCGGCAAGCCAATAGTCAGGTAGCTGGCGAAGTTAAACATCACCACCGAGACAATGCGCAGATTAAGACGAAATCCGTTAAGCGCCGGTTCAGCGACGGGTTCGGGCATGAAGGGTCACCACATTTTTACAACAGTGTTTCATTTCTACCATGTTGCCGGGCAGAAATCAGCAGACAGTTTAGGAATATAGGTCGTAAGCCAGCCGCTACACTTAGAGCAAAACGTAAAAAGGAAGAACACATGACAAGCGCTCAGCCTGATAAAACAGGTTTGCATATTTTGCTCAAACTGGCCGCCCTGGTGGTGATCCTCGCAGGTATTCATGCGGCTGCCGACATTATTGTGCAGCTGCTGCTGGCCCTCTTTTTTGCCATTGTACTCAACCCGCTGGTGACCTGGTTTATTCGCCGGGGGCTGCGTCGCCCGATTGCCATTACGCTGGTGGTGGTAGTGATGCTGTTCGTGCTCACCGCGCTGGTCGGCGTTCTCGCATCTTCAATCACGGAATTCATGGACATGCTGCCAAAGTACAACAAAGAGCTGACGCGCAAGGTCCTCTATGTGCAGGAGATGGTGCCTTTTCTTAATCTGCACATGTCACCAGAACGTCTACTGCAACGTATTGATTCCGACAAGCTAATGACCTTCACGACCACGCTGATGACCGGGCTTTCAGGCGCAATGGCCAGCGTCTTCCTGCTGGTAATGACGGTGGTGTTTATGCTGTTTGAGGTGCGCCATGTTCCTTACAAGCTGCGCTTTGCGCTGAATAATCCGCAGATCCATATTGCGGGTCTGCACCGTGCATTGAAGGGCGTTTCTCACTATCTGGCGCTAAAAACATTGCTCAGCTTATGGACAGGGGCTATCGTCTGGCTGGGATTGGCGCTGATGGGGATTCAGTTTGCGCTGATGTGGGGCGTGCTGGCATTCCTGCTTAACTATGTACCCAATATTGGCTCGGTGATTTCCGCCGTCCCTCCCATGCTGCAGGCGCTGCTGTTCAACGGGATTTACGAATGCGTGCTGGTCGGTGCCCTGTTTCTGGTCGTGCATATGGTGATTGGCAATATCCTCGAGCCGCGTATGATGGGCCATCGTTTAGGCCTGTCGACGCTTGTTGTCTTCCTGTCCTTACTGGTATGGGGATGGCTGCTCGGC
Organism: Citrobacter sp. C348; assembly: GCF_047467975.1. Classification (NCBI taxonomy): domain Bacteria; kingdom Pseudomonadati; phylum Pseudomonadota; class Gammaproteobacteria; order Enterobacterales; family Enterobacteriaceae; genus Citrobacter; species Citrobacter sp. C348. The sequence goes on from NZ_JASJUJ010000004.1 coordinate 128,237, forward strand.
CCGGTCGGCATGTTACTTTCCGTGCCGCTTACCAGCGTGTGTAAAATCTGGATGGAAACTACCAGGGGTGGCAGCAAGCTGGCAATTTTGCTTGGCCCCGGTAGACCGAAAAGTCGATTACCGGGATAAACTACCAGACAAGGTAGTTTATCTATTAAGAATAAGATGGTAATAACGCAGATATTACCATCTTAACTTAAATAAAAAACCAATATACAAAGTAAAACCATAATAACTAAAATAAAAAATCTTCCAAAAACACATCTTCGGCACTAACCCCTATATTTAAAAACCATTTAAATTGATGCGTTTAGCTTGATAACGTATACTTCGCGCCAATCATGTTGCTGCAAAATTTTCTACTGAAGAAAATCATAAAATATTAAGACATCATGCCGCCAGCACCGGGTTATCTGTCATGTGGAATACAACTCTAATTTAGCTTAAATAAAGATACAGATGATGAAAGGCGAAAATAATTTCATCACTTATTATTTCAATCGTATAAAAATACCGTGATAGGGAGTTTTAATGAAACAGTATATTAAGTGGTTTGCCGCTATTGCGGTTGTCGGCGCGCTGGCAGGCTGCGCGCGTACTGCGCCGATCGATCAAGTTCACTCAAGCGTTAGCGCGGGGCACACTCAGGACCAGGTTAAAAATGCCATTCTGAAAGCCGGCATTCAACGCCAGTGGATCATGACGGAAGTTAACCCTGGGGTGATCAAAGCTCGTCAACAGACACGCGATCACGTGGCCGAAGTCCGTATCACCTACACCGCGACCAGCTACGACATCAAATATGACAGCAGTCTTAACCTGCAGGCTTCAGGCGGAAAAATTCATAAAAACTATAACCGTTGGGTGCGCAATCTGGACAAAGACATTCAGGTCAACCTGGCAGCCGGTGCCAATCTGTAATTATGCCTAAAGTCGGGCCGATAAGGCCCGATAACCTCACTATCTGCCACTCAACAGGTTGTTCCCACATGTACGAACAGGACTCGCTCAGCGCACTGGATGCTATTACTGAAGCACAACGTATCGCATTTGCCCCTATGCTTTTTCAAACCGCGTTGTGCCTGCGAAATGCGGGAGTACTGACCTGGCTGGATAAGCAAGGTAAACGCGGCGCTACGCTCGACGAAATTACCGAAAACAGCACCATTAACGAATATGCCGCCAGCATATTACTGGATATGGGATTAAGTGGGCGCATTATTACCCACAAAGAGGGATATTATTACCTCGCCAAAATCGGTCATTTTCTTTTACATGACACGATGACCAGAGTGAACATGGATTTCACTCAGGATGTTTGCTATCAGGGCCTGTTCTATCTGGAAAATGCGCTGAAAGAAGGTAAACCCGCCGGATTAAAAATATTTGGCGACTGGCCAACCATTTATCCCGCCCTGTCGCAATTACCGCTGGCGGCGCGTGAAAGTTGGTTTGCTTTTGATCATTACTATTCAGATGGGGCATTTGACGCGGCATTACCGTATGTATTCGCCAATGCCCCTGCAACCCTGTACGATGTCGGCGGAAATACCGGAAAATGGGCATTACGTTGTTGTCAGCATGATGACAATATCGCCGTCACGTTATTAGATTTACCACAACAAATTGCGCTGGCCCGTGAAAATATCGAAAATGCAGGATTATCTCATCGCATAAAGTTCCATGCTGTGGATATGCTTAGTGACTCGCCTTTACCCACAGAGGCTGATATCTGGTGGATGAGTCAATTCCTGGACTGTTTTTCCCCGGAGCAAATTATCGCCATGCTGAGCAAGATTGCCGGCGTAATGAAACCCGGAGCCAAACTCTGCATTATGGAACTGTTCTGGGATGCGCAGAAATTTGAAGCGGCCTCATTTAGCCTGAATGCGTCTTCGCTTTATTTTACCTGTATGGCGAACGGCAACAGTCGTTTCTACAGCGTAGAGAAGTTTTATCACTATCTGAACCAGGCAGGTTTTCAGGTAGATGAACGCCACGATAACCTGGGCATTGGGCATACTTTACTGATATGCCAGAAGAAAAAATAACAAACAACTGGAATAACCGATTTATCGCGGACGCGCGTTGATGAAATTTGCATTAAACATTACCGACTGGCAGGCAAAAGCCCCAGGATTAAGCGAAGCGGCACAGTGGCGTGAATGGTCACGGCTTTCGCACACCATCGATCCAGCCGCGCCACAGGGAAAACTCAGTGAATTACCGATGATGACCGCCCGCCGCCTCAGTTCGGGTAGCAAGCTGGCCGTCGAGTGCGGGCTGGCAATGCTCCGTCGTCATGCGATCGATGCCGTCCTCTATACCAGTCGTCACGGTGAACTGGAACGTAACTACCGCATCCTGCACGCATTGGCGACAGAGCAGCCGATCTCTCCGACCGATTTCGCCCTGTCCGTGCATAACTCCGCCGTCGGTAACCTGACCATCGCCGCGAAAAAACCGATCGTCTCCTCCTCGCTCTCAGCAGGCAAAGACACGTTCCAGCAAGGGTTATGCGAAGTGATGGGCCTGCTACAGGCCGGATATCAGCGGGTGTTAATGGTCGATTTCGATGGTTTCCTGCCTGAGTTTTATCACCCGCAGCTGCCTGCTGACATGCCGACCTGGCCATTTGCCGTCGCGTTGGTTATTGAACCAGGTAGTCAGTGGCGGTGTGAAACCCGCCCATACCGCGACCACGGCGAGTCCACGTTGCCGCAAAGCCTGCTGTTTTTACAACATTATCTGCGAGATACCCCGGCGTTTACGCTGACGGGTGAACGCGTACAGTGGCAATGGAGTCAGGGGTGAGCGCGGTGTTCCAGACCCTTAACCGGGCATGGCGACTGGTGATGACCGGTTTATGCTTCGCCCTGTTTGGCATCGGCGGACTGCTTCTTTCCACTATCTGGTTTAACGTATTGTTAATCACAGTATGGAATAATTCCAGACGTCGGCGCATTGCCAGACGCAGCATAGCCGCCAGTTTTCGTCTCTTTTTAACGGTGACGAAGGGGCTTGGCGTGCTGGATTACCACATTGAAGGGCGTGACGTTTTACTCAAGGAACGAGGATGTCTGGTCGTCGCCAACCATCCGACGCTCATCGACTATGTGCTACTGGCTTCGGTCATGGCAGAAACAGACTGTCTGGTGAAAAGCGCGCTCCTGAAGAATCCGTTCCTCGGCGGCGTAGTCCGGGCGGCGGATTATCTGATTAACAGCCAGGCGGATGCACTGTTGCCCGCCTGCCAGCAGCGGCTGGAACAAGGCAACACAATATTGATTTTCCCCGAGGGGACACGCACGCGTCCCGGTGAGGAAATGACGCTCCAGCGTGGTGCGGCAAATATCGCCGTGCGCTGCCACAGCGACTTACGCATAGTCACGATTAGCTGCAGCGAGCAAATGCTTGATAAGCAAAGCAAATGGTATGACATTCCACCGGCTAAACCCGTGTTTACCATTTCCGTCCGCGCACGGGTAAAAATCGACCAATTTTACGATGCAAATTCACAAGAACCGGCGCTGGCCGCAAGGCAGTTGAACCGGCATCTTTTGCTTCAATTACAACCAGGTACGTTACCTCTTTCAGGAATTAATGATGCAAGCGCTTTATCTTGAAATCAAAAATCTCATTATAACGACATTGAATCTCGACGAACTTACTGCTGACGATATTGAAACCGACGCAGCACTGTTTGGCGATGGCTTAGGGCTGGACTCCATCGACGCCCTGGAGTTAGGTCTGGCGGTGAAAAATGAGTATGGCGTGGTTCTCTCGGCTGAGAGCGAAGAGATGCGCCAGCACTTCTTCTCCGTCGCCACGCTGGCATCTTTCATTCACGCGCAACGTGCCTGAGGAAAGTCCGTTATGACTGAACAAAAAGCCATTTACGAAGAAGTCTCCGCGCTGCTGGTTAAGCTGTTTGAAGTCGACCCACAGGACATTAAGCCCGAGGCGCGCCTGTACGACGATCTGGAACTGGACAGCATTGACGCTGTTGACATGATCGTGCATCTGCAAAAGAAAACCGGCAAGAAAATCAAGCCGGAGGAATTTAAAGCGGTGCGGACTGTGCAGGATGTCGTCGATGCGGTAGAACGCCTGCTCAAAGAAGCATAACGCATCGTGTCGGGCGCGCGTTCGCTGCCAGTCGTACAACTGCTGACAGGCTTACTGCTGTTGGCCTGGCCATTTTTAATCTGGTTTGGCCTGGCACATAACGGCCTGCACTGGCTGCTACCGCTGATGGCATTACTGCTGTTTGTACGCTTTCGCCAGACCCGGCGACAGGCGGGACCGTTGCGTGTCGTGACGCAGGTAGTGGCGGTAGCGGGCATCACGCTTTGCGTTGCCAGCTATCTGCTCAAAACGCACCAGTTACTGCTGTTTTATCCGGTGGTGGTCAACGGGGTCATGCTGGCAGTTTTTGGTGGCTCACTCTGGTCTGCCATGCCGGTTGTCGAACGCCTGGCACGGCTGCGCGACCCCAATCTACCCGCAGCAGGCGTGCGCTACACGCGCCGTGTTACGCAAATCTGGTGTGCCTTTTTCATCCTTAATGGCAGCATTGCGCTCGGTACCGCGCTGTATGGCGACATGTCCCTGTGGACGGTGTGGAACGGCATGCTCTCCTACCTGCTGATGGGAACGCTGATGGCAGGAGAGTGGCTGGTGCGCCGCCAGGTGATAAAACGAGATAACCCATGAAGCAGCCCCTTCCACTCTCTGAGTGGCTCAGCGCTCCACGTCCATCCGACGTACCCGTTGCGTGGTTAGAAGACGCGACCTGGACACTCGGCCATCTACGCCACGATGTTGCCCTGTTGATAACGTACCTGCAGCAGCAGGAGGGTGAACGCTGGGCACTGTGCTTTGAGGACAGCTATCTGTTTATCGTGGCACTGCTGGCAACGCTCCATGCTGGCAAAACGCCGGTGATCCCGGGCCATTGTCGCGTTTCATTATTGAACGAGCAGCATGCGCTGTTTGACGGCGTATTGAGCGATAAACCGCTGAACTGGCAGGGTCCGCTACAGGTTGTCCAGTCTGCCATGACGGCCGCCACAGACGACGTGACGTTCCCCCCCATCCGCAGCGACGCCTTTGTGGAACTCTTCACCTCCGGCTCTACCGGCCAGCCGAAGCGGGTCGTTAAACCGATCGGGCGTCTCGATAACGAAGCGGCGTTGCTCGCCGCGCGCTTTGCCGACCGTTTAACAGGTTGTCGGGTGGTGGCATCAGTGTTGCCACAGCATCTGTACGGCCTGACATTTCGTATCTTCCTGCCGATGTCTCTGGGCCTGCCGCTACACGCGGCAATGCTCTGGTACGCCGAACAACTGGCGGCGTTGGGCCATGAGCATCAGTATGTGTTTATCAGCAGCCCGGCGTTTCTGAAACGCCTCGACCACCAGCTTGCCGCACCACCGGTGCGGATGGTTCTGTCAGCGGGCGGTATGCTGCCCTGGCAGGACGTCACGCAGACTGCAGACTGGCTAAACGTCTGGCCTGATGAGATCTACGGCAGTACTGAAACCGGCATCCTCGCCTGGCGTTATCGCCAGCAGGATGATGTGGCATGGCAGCCCTTCCCCGACGTCATATTCCAGTCAGAAAATGACGCGTTTCGCGTATTTTCCCCGCTGATTGCTGCTGATGATGGCCTGTTGCTTGACGATATTCTGCATTTTGCAGAAAACGGTCAGTTCCGCCTGATGGGACGGCGGGGCCGGGTGGTCAAAATTGAAGAGAAGCGTATTTCGCTAAGCGAAGTAGAGCGCCGTCTGCTGGCACTGGACGGCATCTGCGACGTTGCAGCTATGCCTGTCTCACGCGGCGGACGCCAGGGCGTTGGCGTCCTGCTGGTTCTGGATAATGAAACGCGTCAACGCTGGTATCAGCGTGGAGGGAAACCACAAGAGCTGAGCTGGCGGCGCGCGCTGCGCCCATGGCTGGAGCCGGTTGCTGTTCCCCGCTACTGGCGGGTGATTGACGAAATCCCGGTGAACAGTATGAACAAGCGTGTCTATGCGCAATTACAGGAGTTATTCCATGAAACCCCATGAAATTGAGCGCCATCAGGCACAACCTCAGCAGGTGGAGATTATTTTGCATCTCGACCCTTCTCTATTCTGGTTCTGCGGACATTTTACCGTGCAGCCACTGCTGCCCGGCGTGGCACAGATCGACTGGGTGATGCATTACGCCACCACGCTGCTCGCCCCCGGCTGGCGCTTTCACAGCATTCAGAACGTGAAATTTCAGGCCCCGCTGCTGCCGGAAAACACCGTCACGCTAGCCCTGAACTGGCAAGAAGAGCGCCAGATACTGACCTTCAGCTACCAGCGCCACGACGGCGAAGCGCGCCATACCTCCAGCAGCGGGAAGATCCGGTTATGCCGTTAACGTTTTCTCCCTGCGTGCTGATCCCCTGCTACAACCATGGCGCAATGATGGCCAGCGTGCTGGCACGTTTGCAGCCATTTGGCCTGCCCTGCATTGTGGTGGATGACGGCAGCGACACCACCACGCGGGATGAACTGGCTCGCCTGGCGGTAGCTCATCCCCAACTGACCTTAATTCGTCTGCCTGAAAACGCAGGCAAAGGCGCGGCGGTGCTTAGCGGTATGCAGGCAGCGGCAGCGGCCGGGTTCAGCCACGCGGTGCAGGTAGACGCCGACGGGCAGCATGCCATTGAAGATATCCCGAAGCTGCTTGCACTGGCGGAGCTTCACCCGACATCCCTCATCTCCGGCCAACCCATTTACGATGACTCAATTCCCCGCTCGCGCCTGTACGGACGCTGGGTCACTCACATCTGGGTGTGGATTGAAACGCTCTCGCTCCAGCTCAAAGACAGCATGTGCGGCTTTCGGGTTTACCCGCTTGCGCCGACGCTGTACCTGGCGCAGCGCGTGACCCTCGGCCAGCGAATGGACTTTGATACCGAAGTGATGGTGCGCCTCTACTGGCAGGGCAACACCAGCTATTTTGTCCCTACCCGCGTCACCTATCCGCTGGACGGGCTATCGCATTTCGATGCCCTGAAAGACAACCTGCGCATTTCACGGATGCACACACGCCTGTTTTTTGGCATGTTGCCGCGCATCCCGTCGCTGCTTTTTCGCCGCGCATCGCCACACTGGGCACGCCAGCAGGAAGTGAAGGGTTTATGGGGGATGCGTCTGATGCTACTTGTGTGGCGGTTACTCGGGCGCAAAGCATTCTCCCTGCTGCTCTACCCAGTGGTTGGCGTTTACTGGCTCACGGCCTCCACCGCCCGCCAGGCCTCGCAACGCTGGATTAGCCGCGTGCGCGAACAGCTAACCGCACGCCAGATGCCGCTGCCGCCATCACTCACCAGCTATCAGCACTTCCTGCGTTTTGGCGATGCAATGCTGGATAAAATTGCCAGCTGGCGCGGCGAGCTGCGATTAGGCCGCGATGTGGTCTTTGCCCCAGGCGCAGAAGAGACGCTCAACGTCGATTCACCGCGCGGCAAGCTGCTGCTGGCCTCGCATCTCGGCGATGTCGAAGCCTGTCGCGCGCTGGCCCAGCTGCAGGGCAGCAAAACCATCAATGCGCTGGTGTTCAGCGACAACGCCCAGCGCTTTAAACAGGTCATGCAGGAAATGGTCCCGCAGGCCGGGCTGAATCTGCTGCCGGTAACCGACATCGGTCCGGATACTGCCATCCTGCTTAAAGAGAAGCTGGATCGCGGCGAGTGGATCGCCATCGTCGGCGATCGCATTGCCGTTAATCCACAACGCGGCGGCGAATGGCGCGTCTGCTGGAGCTCGTTTATGGGGCAACCCGCCCCCTTCCCACAAGGGCCGTTTATTCTCGCCTCGGTTTTGCGCTGCCCGGTGGTTCTGATTTTTGCCCTGCGCCAGCAGGGCAAACTGCGTATTCACTGCGAACCGTTCGCCGATCCGTTGCTGTTGCCGCGCGCCGACCGGCAAAACGCGTTACAGCAAGCCATCGATCGCTACGCCGAACGTCTGGAGCACTACGCGCTACAGTCGCCGCTCGACTGGTTTAACTTTTTCGATTTCTGGCAGCTGCCGGATACCAAAGACAAGGAGTAAGGGTGCTTAACGATCCCCGCTTTACGGCTGAAGTCGAGCTGACCATTCCGTTCCACGACGTCGATATGATGGGCGTGGCGTGGCACGGCAACTATTTCCGCTATTTCGAAATTGCCCGCGAGGCGCTGCTTAACCAGTTCGATTATGGCTATCGGCAAATGAAAGAATCGGGCTATCTGTGGCCGGTGGTCGATACCCGCGTCAAGTACCGCAACCCTCTGACCTTTGAGCAGCGCATTCGCGTGCGTGCGCGTATTGAGGAGTTCGAAAACCGCCTGCGCATCGGCTACGAAATTTTCGATGCCGAAACCGGCAAACGCGCGACTACCGGCTATACCATCCAGGTGGCGGTAGAAGAGAACAGCCGCGAACTGTGCTTCGTCAGCCCGGCTATCCTGTTCGAACGTATGGGGGTCACGCCATGAGATTTTTACCGCTGCTGGCGCTGCTTATCAGCCCTTTCGTCAGCGCCCTGACGCTCGACTCCCTACAACAGCGCTTTACCGAACAGCCGGTGGTCCGCGCTCACTTCGATCAAACCCGCACCATTAAGGATCTGCCGCAGCCGCTACGATCGCAGGGTAACATGTTGATCGCACGTGACCAGGGATTGCTGTGGGACCAAACGTCCCCGTTCCCGATGCAGCTGCTGCTCGATGACAAACGGATGGTACAGGTGATCAACGGCCAGCCGCCGCAAACCCTCACCGCCGAGAACAACCCGCAGATGTTCCAGTTCAACCATCTGCTGCGCGCGCTGTTCCAGGCGGATCGTAACGTGCTGGAACAGAACTTCCGCGTGGCGTTTACCGACAAGGGTGAAGGCCGCTGGACGCTGCGCCTGACGCCGATCACCACGCCGTTGGATAAGATTTTCGCGACCATTGATTTAGCCGGAAAAACTTATCTGGAGAGCATTCAACTGAACGATAAGCAGGGCGATCGCACCGACATCACGCTTTCCCAACACCAACTGACGCCCGCACAGCTGACTGATGATGAACGCCAACGCTTTGCCGCCCAGTAAACGTCCCGCGCTGCTGTGGGGAATCGCCTGCCTGATCTTGTTGGGCGTGTTGCTGAGCCTGCTGCCACAGGCGCGGCTCAACAGCAGCGTGCTGGCAATGCTGCCCAAGCAGACGCTGGGGGCGATCCCGCCGAGCCTGAACGACGGCTTTATGCAGCGCCTTGACCGGCAACTGGTCTGGCTGGTAAGCCCCGGGAAAAAAGCCGACCCGGCTGTTGCCCGCAGTTGGCTGTCGCTATTACAAAAATCGCAGGCGCTGGCTGAGGTCAAAGGCCCGATGGACGCCAACAGCCAGCAGGCCTGGGGCGCCTTCTTCTGGCAGCACCGCAACGGTCTGATCGATAGCGACACCCGCGCCCGCCTGCAAAACGGCGGCGAAGCGCAGGCGCAGTGGATACTTTCCCAGCTCTACTCTGCTTTTTCCGGTGTCAGCGGCAAAGAGCTGCAAAACGACCCGCTGATGCTGATGCGCGGCTCGCAGTTGGCAATGGCCAAAAACGGCCAGCGCCTGCGGCTGATGGACGGCTGGCTGGTGGCCCAGGATGAACAGGGCAACTACTGGTACCTGCTGCATGGCGAGCTGGCCGGTTCGTCGTTTGATATGCAGCAGACGCACCAGCTGGTCACCACGCTGAATACGCTGGAAGGTGAACTCAAGGCGCAATATCCGCAGGCGCAGCTGTTGTCTCGCGGGACCATGTTCTACAGCGATTACGCCAGCCAGCAGGCAAAGCGGGATGTTTCGACCCTCGGTGTCGCCACCCTGCTTGGGGTGATTTTGCTGATTGTGGCGGTGTTCCGTTCCCTGCGCCCGCTGCTGCTGTGTCTGATTTCGATTGGTATTGGCGCGCTGGCGGGCACCGTCGTCACGCTGCTGATTTTTGGCGAACTGCACCTGATGACGCTGGTGATGAGCATGAGCATCATCGGGATCTCCGCCGACTACACGCTCTACTATCTGACCGAGCGGATGGTGCACGGCGCAGAAACCTCACCGTGGCAAAGCCTCAGCAAAGTGCGCAATGCCCTGCTGCTGGCGCTGCTTACCACCGTGGCGGCGTATCTGATTATGATGCTCGCGCCCTTCCCCGGCATTCGTCAGATGGCGGTATTCGCGGCGGTGGGCCTGAGCGCTTCCTGCCTGACGGTGATTTTCTGGCACCCGTGGCTGTGCCGTGGCCTGCCGGTACGCCCGGTTCCGGCGATGGTACTGATGCTACGCTGGCTTGCCGCATGGCGACGCAATAAAAAGCTTTCCGTCGGCTTGCCGGTGGCGCTGGCCCTGTTCTCGCTGGCGGGTCTTGCCACACTGCGCGTTGATGATGACATCTCCCAGCTCCAGGCGCTGCCGCAGCAGATTCTTGCCCAGGAAAAAGCGATTACCGCGCTGACCGGTCAGAACGTCGATCAGAAGTGGTTTGTGGTGTACGGCAAGTCTGCACAGCAAACGCTGGAGCGGCTGGAACTGTTTACCCCCGCGCTGGAGCAGGCGAAAAAAGAGGGATGGCTTGGCGGCTATCGCACTATTGCGCTGAATTCACTCACCCGACAGCAGCAGGATTTAACCTTGCTGAAAGATGCCGCGCCTGCGGTGGCTAAAGCGTTACAAAACGCTGGAATGACGACGGTAAATGCCGAACTTAACGCTATGCCGGTAACGGTTGATGCCTGGCTTGCCAGCCCGGCCAGCGAAGGCTGGCGGCTGCTGTGGATAACGCTGGCCGATGGCGAAAGCGGCGTGCTGGTACCGGTTGAAGGGGTGAAAAACAGCGCTGCATTAAACACCCTCAGTACCCAATACACCGGCGTCGCATGGGTGGATCGGAAAAGCAGCTTTGACGAACTGTTCGCGCTGTATCGCCATATTCTGACCGGCCTGCTATTGGTTGCGCTGGCAGTGATTGGCTGCGGCGCAGTGGTGCGGCTTGGCTGGCGCAAAGGGCTGACAAGCCTCGTTCCTTCAGTGTTATCGCTGGGCTGTGGTCTGGCGGTGCTTTCGCTAAGCGGCCATGCGGTCAATCTGTTCTCGCTGCTGGCGCTGGTGCTGGTACTCGGCATCGGCATTAACTACACGCTGTTTTTCAGCAATCCGCGCGGCACACCGTTAACCTCATTTTTAGCGATTACGCTGGCGATGCTAACCACCCTGCTAACGCTGGGGATGCTGGTCTTTAGCGCCACCCAAGCTATCAGCAGCTTTGGTATTGTGCTGGTGAGCGGCATTTTCACCGCCTTCCTGCTGTCACCGCTGGCGATGCCAGTGAAAAAGAGAAAAAAAGACGATGAGTAAACTGATATTTCGTTGGTTGAGTGGGCTTTTGCCGGATGGCGGCGTTGCCTTATCCGGCCTACGTCAGCACATCAATTGTAGGCCGGATAAGCGCAGCGCCATCCGGCGGGGCCTGCTCGTCGCCACGCTGCTGCTGGCCGGTTGCAGCCACTCGCAGCCCGAACAAAATGGTCGTCCACAGGCGTGGCTGGAGCCGGGCGCACGCGTCACGTTGCCTGCGCCGGGGATCTCTCCGACGGTCAATTCACAACAATTGCTCACCGGCAGTTTTAACGGCAAAACCCAGTCACTGCTGGTGATGCTTAATGCCGATGATAAAAAACTCACCCTGGCAGGACTCTCTTCAGTCGGTATCCGCCTGTTCCTCGTCACTTACGATGAAAAAGGGCTGCATGCCGAACAGTCGATCGTCGTGCCGCAGTTGCCGCCAGCCAGCCAGGTGCTGGCCGACGTCATGCTCAGCCACTGGCCGATTAGCGCCTGGCAGCCACAGCTGCCGAAGGGCTGGACGCTCACCGATATCGGCGACAAGCGCGAGCTGCGCAACGCCCGCGGCAAGCTGGTCACCGACATCACCTACCTGAACCGCAAAGGCAAGCGCGAGCCAATTAGCATCGAACAGCACGTGTTTAAATACCACATCACCATTCAATATCTGGGTGACTGAGATGATCTACATTTCTGCGGTTAGCATGATTAACGCGCTGGGCAACAACCTCGACGAGATTGCCGCCAACCTGACGCGCGGCGTGGCCCCCGGTATGCGCCCGCGCACCGGCTGGCTTCAGGGCCATACGCATGCGGTGTTAGCCGGCGTTGACGGTGAACTGCCGACGATCCCCGATGAATTTAGCGCTCACCGCTCGCGCAATAATCAGCTGCTGCTGGCGGCACTGGCGCAAATCCAGCCGCAGGTAGATGACGCCATTGCGCAGTTTGGTCGCGACCGCGTTGCCGTGGTGCTCGGCACCAGCACCTCCGGGCTGGACGAAGGCGACGTGCATGTTGATCTCACGCTCAACGGCAAAGCGAGCAGCGCCTGGCAGTACCCGCAGCAGGAGCTGGGCGACCCGTCGCGCTTTCTCAGCCACTGGCTGGCATTGGACGGCCCGGCATTTACGCTGTCAACCGCCTGCTCATCCAGCGCCCGCGCGATCATGAGCGGACGCCGCCTGATTGAATCCGGGCTGGCGGACGTGGCGATTGTCGGCGGGGCGGACACGCTCAGCCGGATGCCCATCAACGGCTTCCACAGCCTGGAATCACTCTCACCAACGTTATGCCAGCCGTTCGGCCGTGACCGCTGCGGCATTACCATCGGCGAAGGCGCAGCGCTGATGCTGCTGACCCGCGAACCGCAGCCGATTGCGCTACTGGGCGTTGGCGAATCCAGCGACGCGTACCATATTTCAGCCCCACATCCGCAGGGCGAAGGGGCGATCCGCGCCATTACACAGGCGCTGAGCGACGCGGGGATGACGCCAGAGCAGGTGGGCTACATCAATCTGCACGGCACCGCCACGCCGCTGAACGACAAAATTGAGGCTAACGTAGTGAACACACTATTTGGCGAAAGCGTCCCGTGCAGTTCGACTAAACATCTGACCGGACACACGCTGGGTGCTGCGGGGATCACCGAAGCTGCCATCAGTATGCTGATTTTGCAGCGCGACCTGGCGCTGCCGCCGCAGGATTTCAGCCAGTCACCGCGCGATGAAACGCTGCCTGCCTGCGGGATCATCGAACAGCCACAGCCGCTGGCGCAGCCAGTTATCCTGTCAAACTCCTTTGCCTTTGGCGGCAATAACGCCAGTATCCTGCTAGGGAGAATGTCATGAGCCGCTATTTTGCACCCGGCGACTATCTGCCGCACGACGCGCCGATGCTACTGCTTGAAGAAGTGGTCAGCGTGACAGACGACTCCGCGACCTGCCGCGTCACGGTATCGCCCGACGGCGTACTGGCTCCGTTTCTCGATGGCGAGGGCAATCTACCCGGTTGGTTCGCCCTTGAACTAATGGCGCAAACCGTTGGCATCTGGTCCGGCTGGCACCGTCATCAGGCGGGTCAGGCCAGTATCTCGCTGGGCATGGTGCTCGGGGCACGTGAATTAGTCTGTGCGGCGGGAATATTGCCCGGCGGCCTGACGCTGGATATTAGCGTCACGCTACTGATGCAAGATGCACGTTTTGGCAGCTTTGAATGCGCCATTCAGGCCGGTGAAGAGATGCTGGCAAGCGGTCGCGTCAACACCTTCCAGCCGACAGCGGAAGAACTTAACACCCTATTTCAACAAGGAGCGTCCGCATGAGTCGTTCAGTTTTGGTTACCGGCGCCAGCAAGGGCATTGGTCGCGCCATCGCCCGCCAGCTGGCGGCGGACGGCTTTGTGATCGGCGTTCACTATCATCGCGATGCACAAGGTGCCCAGGAGACGTTGGATGCAATCCTCGCTGCTGGCGGCACGGGGCGTCTGCTGGCCTTTGACGTCGCCAACCGCGAGCAGTGCCGTGAAGTACTGGAGCAAGATAATGACGCGCACGGTGCCTGGTACGGCATTGTCAGCAATGCCGGTATTACCCGCGATGCGGCTTTCCCGGCGCTCAGCGATAACGACTGGGATGCGGTGATCCATACTAACCTCGACAGCTTCTATAACGTCATCCAGCCGTGCATGATGCCGATGATTAGCGCTCGCCAGGGTGGACGCATCATCACTCTGTCTTCGGTCTCCGGGGTGATGGGCAATCGCGGCCAGGTCAACTACAGCGCCGCCAAGGCGGGGATTATTGGTGCGACAAAAGCGCTGGCGATTGAGCTGGCGAAACGCAAAATCACCGTCAACTGTATCGCGCCGGGGCTGATTGATACCGGGATGATCGAAATGGAAGAGGCCGCGCTGAAAGAAGCCATGTCGATGATCCCGATGAAACGGATGGGCCAGGCAGATGAAGTGGCTGGGCTTGCCAGCTATTTAATGTCGGATATCGCGGGTTACGTCACCCGTCAGGTGATTTCTATCAATGGAGGGATGTTATGACACGTCGCGTCGTGATTACAGGCATGGGCGGCGTCACCGCCTTTGGGGAAAACTGGCAGGATGTCTCCGCCAGGCTACTGGCGTATGAAAACGCGGTGCGCAAAATGCCGGAGTGGCAGGTTTATGACGGGCTGCATACGCTGCTTGGCGCGCCTGTCGACGACTTTACCCTGCCGGAACACTACACCCGCAAGCGTATTCGCGCCATGGGTCGCGTGTCGCTAATGTCCACCCGCGCAACAGAACTGGCGCTGGAGCAGGCCGGGCTGATTGGCGATGCGGTATTGACCAACGGCGAAACCGGGATCGCGTACGGCTCGTCAACCGGCAGCACCGGTCCGGTGAGCGAATTCGCCACCATGCTGACCGAGAAGCACACCAACAATATTACCGGCACCACCTACGTGCAGATGATGCCGCACACTACCGCCGTCAACACCGGGCTGTTTTTCGGTTTACGTGGACGCGTAATCCCCACCTCCAGCGCCTGCACCTCCGGCAGCCAGGCGATTGGCTACGCATGGGAAGCCATTCGTCACGGCTACCAAACGGTGATGGTCGCCGGCGGCGCGGAAGAGTTGTGTCCGTCGGAAGCGGCGGTGTTTGATACCCTGTTCGCCACCAGCCAGCGCAACGATGAACCAAAAACCACGCCCTCGCCGTTCGATGAACATCGCGACGGGTTGGTAATTGGCGAAGGCGCAGGCACGTTGATTCTGGAAGAGCTTGAGCACGCCAAAGCGCGCGGCGCGACAATTTACGGTGAGATTGTCGGTTTTGCTACCAACTGCGATGCGGCGCATATCACCCAGCCGCAGCGCGAGACGATGCAGATTTGCATGGAGCAGTCGCTGAAAATGGCGGGCTTACGCGCGCGGGATATCGGTTATATTTCAGCCCACGGCACGGCGACCGATCGAGGTGATATTGCAGAAAGTCAGGCAACCGCCGCCATTTACGGTGATAATGTGCCGCTGTCCTCGCTTAAAAGTTATTTTGGCCATACCCTTGGCGCCTGTGGCGCGCTGGAAGCCTGGATGAGTTTGCAAATGATGCGCGAAGGCTGGTTTGCGCCTACGCTAAATTTAAGCCAGCCTGATGCCAACTGTGGCGCGCTGGATTACATTATGGGTGAAGCCCGCAAGATTGATTGTGAGTTCCTGCAGAGCAATAACTTTGCGTTTGGCGGCATAAATACTTCTATTATCATCAAACGTTGGCCCTGATATGTACCGGATCGTTGTTGGGAAAGTTTCTGTTTTAAGCGCTGGCGCCCTGCCTCGCGCGTTGTATGAACAGGCGCCGCAAGGTGCGCGCCGCACGCGCTGGCTGGCTGGCCGCGTGCTGCTTTCCCATGCCTTGTCGCCACTGCCTGACATTGTCTATGGTGAGCAGGGAAAACCGGCATTCTCAGGCGACACGCCGCTGTGGTTTAATCTCAGCCACAGCGGGGATGACATCGCCCTGCTGCTCAGTGATGAAGGGGAAGTCGGCTGCGATATTGAAGTCGTGCGCCCCCGTGATAACTGGCGGACGCTGGCAAATACAGTATTCAGCCTTGGGGAACATGCCGAAGTCGAAGCTGAACGCCCGGACCACCAGCTGGCGGCGTTCTGGCGCATCTGGACGCGCAAAGAGGCCATCGTTAAGCAACGTGGCGGCAGCGCCTGGCAAATTGTCAGCGTCGACAGCACCACCCTGACGTCCTCACTCTCTGTCAGTCAGTGCCAGCTCGATACCCTGAGCCTGGCCGTGTGTACGCCAACGCCGTTTACATTGACTGCCGATACCGTGCAGAGACTGGATACCTTAGCGTAAATTTTCCGGGAAGTTATCCGGCAATTCGCTGGCGGCACAGGCAATAACGCTGTCATTATTCGCCCCGCAGTCACGCACGAAGGTAATGGTCGCGAACTCATCAATCACCTCGGTTGGATACGCCGGGCCCGCATCACGATACGACATCATCAGCGGAATATGGTCATTCTGGAAGCAGACCGTTTTCTCCGGATTGTTGATCACCCAGCGTGGAAAGAAGATGGTGCCGTGGAAAAGTTTGTCACCCAGATTTACGATCAAGCTGACGTCGGTTCCGGTCGGTTCGGTCCATGAAATTTTATAAACGCTCTCCCCAACTCGCACAATGTACGCCCGCTGATCTTTCACCCAACGGTTAGCCACAATACCGCTGTGAATACGGTAATCCAGCGTGGTGTCATTTTTCACGTAGATCTCGTAATTCCAGCCATTATCGTAGGTATAGACCAGATGTTTGCCGACAAACCCGCTCAAATCATGTTTATCAAAAGCGCTCATATGCGTTCTCCTCTCAGTTGATGGGGCGATCTTAACGCTTCAAAAATTGGATGAATAACGCTATGTTTACATCATATTCATTCAATTTTTAGATGAGTTATGCATAAGACAACCCTGGAGCAGTGGGCCCTGCTGGAAAAAGTGGTGGAGCTGGGTAGCTTTACTAAAGCAGCGGAAGAGACCAACCGTAGTCAGTCTTCGGTGAGCTACAATCTTGCACTGTTACAGGAGCGGCTCGGCGTGACGCTACTGACGCCGGAAGGCCGCAGAGCGGTATTAACTCCGGCAGGCGAGGTACTGCTCAATCAGGTCAAACCGCTATTGAAGGCTTTTTCATGGGTGGAAACCCGGGCGGCGACTTTACGCAATGGCACGCGAACACGACTGGATTTGATGGTAGATAGCATCTTCCCACGCAAACGCCTGTTCGCGATCCTCAAGCAGTTCCAGCAGGCGTGGCCGCAGACGCAGGTGCGTCTGACTGAAGTGCTGGAGAATGCTGACGATCGGCTGGCGGCACATGCCGATGCGGACGTGATGGTTCTGACCCGGCGTCAGGATGTCACCGGACGCGGTGAATGGTTGATGAATATTGATTTCGTGGCCGTTGCCCACCGCGATCACCCGCTCTGCACGCAGGATACACCGCTGGATGAAGACGCTTTACGCGCCTGGCCGCTGATACGTATTGCCGATCGCGACAACCCACAGCAAGCGGTTCGCGATGCCTGGACCTTCTCTACCATTGATGCCGCTATTGATGCGGTACTGTATCAGGTCGGTTACGGCTGGTTGCCCGAGGAGCGCATTCAAGCGCAGCTTGATCAGGGGCTATTACGTCCGCTGCCGTTAAGTCACGGCGCTCGCCGTGCCACACCGCTGCATCTGATCGTCAAAGAGACGCTCGCGCCGCTGGATGAGCAGGTAAGCACCCTGCTGCGTTTATTGCGAGCGCATTAACCTTTTCCCCAGATGCCGCACGTGTGTTACAAAATACGCTATTTCCGCATGCCCTGTACGCCACATAAAAGGTTAACTTTAGATGCAACGAGTCACCATTACTCTCGATGACGATTTACTGGAAACGCTGGACAGCCTGAGCCAGCGCCGGGGTTATAACAACCGTTCCGAAGCCATCCGCGACATTTTGCGCGGCGCGCTATCCCAAGAAAGCACGCAAGAACACGGCACTCAGGGCTTCGCGGTACTCTCGTATGTGTATGAACATGAGAAGCGTGACTTAGCCAGCCGTATTGTCTCGACCCAGCATCACCACCACGATTTGTCGGTCGCCACGCTGCACGTCCACATCAACCATGACGACTGCCTGGAAATCGCCGTGCTAAAAGGGGACATGGGTGACGTTCAGCATTTTGCCGATGACGTTATCTCCCAACGTGGCGTGCGCCACGGCCATTTGCAGTGCCTGCCGAAAGAAGAGTGACGTCTGTTACGTTGCCGGCTACGAAGAACGCGCTGTCGATTACCAGCAGCGTCAGCGACAGACCGGGAACAACCAGCGTTGTCGCGACGTCATCGGCCAAAACAATGTCCGGCAATCCGCTCGCCGGACTAGCTTCAGACGTGTGCTCCATTTAAAACGCTTGTTGGTATAGCCGTAATGCATCGTTTTCCGTAAGCGGAACGGGATTGTTATCCAGAAGGCGAGTCTGCTGCATGGCATCCTGAGCTAATATTGCCAGCTTTTCAGTAGGTATATCGACATCGCGCAACCTGTTCGGTGCGCCAGTTTCAGCAATAATGCATACCATCGCGGCAATAAATGCCCCGGCATCTTTCTCCACGTCCCCTGACACCTCTGCACCAATAACCGCAGCTAGCTCAGCATAGCGTGGCGCAGCCGCTGGTGCATTAAACTGCAGTACCGGAACCAACATCAGCGCATTCGACAAGCCATGCGGGATATGGTGTCGGGCGCCTAAGGGGTAAGCCAACGCATGCACTGCCGCCACCGGAGAGTTGGCAAAAGCCTGACCTGCCAACATCGCCCCCAGCAGAATATTTTCCCTCGCTTCACGGTTGCATCCATCACGGCAGGCAGTCACCAGATGACGGCTGATTAACCGTAACGCTTCGCGGGCCAGCGCATCAGAGATAGGATTCTTCCTATGCTTTCCGGTGTAGGCTTCAATAGCATGCACCATCGCATCTATTCCGGCAGCTGCGGTGTGCAACGACGGTAACCCTAATGTCAGTTGCGCATCCAGTAACACCAAATCACCATACAGTTGCGGGGCGACGATACCCATTTTGCTGTCGTCATTGGTCGTTAAAATCGAGATATTGGTAACTTCAGACCCCGTTCCTGCCGTGGTAGGAATGTTAACTAGCGGTAGACGCTGCCCGGTGATCTTGCCAATACCATAAAGCTCCTGCAGGTCTTGTTCCGCGTTGACGAGCACAGCGACTAGCTTCGCGACATCCAGCGAGGAGCCGCCGCCTAAGCCAATGACTAACTCACAATGACCATCGCGTGCGACCTGTAAGGCCTCCCGGACAAGACGCTCATGTGGATCTGGCTGGACCCGATCATAGACCGTTACCTGAAACCCTGCGTCATGTAAGCTACGCAGTGTCGGTAGCAGTATCTCAGCCTTTATCAGTCCTGGATCGGTCACAACTAAGACCCGACACGCGTTAAATCGCTGCTGAATAATCTCTCCAATACGCGCCGCACCCGCCCACTCAACGATAATTTCCGGCACGGTCGAAAACGTAAAATCCTTCATGACAGTGTTCATTGATGTTTTCCTGGCAGTAAAAATGGCCGACCTTTAACTACACGGTGCGTCGGCATTAATGTGAAAGCTTTTCACCTCTTTACGCTCAAGTAACGGGCTGATAATCCCCACCCCTATTCGTTGAAAATGCTCCGTTTGTCGATGAAGTTCGAGGCCCTCAGGGCAACGATAAGTTTCAACAATGACAAAGCGATCGTCGTCTTCCGGAGAGCGGAAATACTCATACGCTATATTTTCAGGCTCCAGACGCGAGGCCTCCGCAAGCTGTCTGAGTGCGTCGTTAACCTTGTCTCCCCTTCCCTGACGAGAAAAATAATGTGCAATCACAAAAAGTTGTGTGTTCTCCATAGTATGGCTCCCAGTGTTCTAACGGTGAAGATCGACATCCCATAATGCGCTGTCGCTGCTCGACACGGCTATGGCACCGTGTCGCAGCGCCGTTTGTGCGTGTTCCTCGTTACAGACAAATCCTGACGCCACTATCGGCGGTAACACATTTCGGTCAGCCTGTGAGAGTAGCGGCAGCATCTGCGCGGGCATCAGTTGCACGTAATCGGGTTCGCTTTGCTCCACGGCTTTCAGGCTACGTAACCAGGTGGAGCGATCGGTGACAAAAATTTTCTGCATCGTCACCAGTCCACACTTTTTCGCGCGTTGCACGGTTTGTAAACGCGTCGAGAGCAGTCCCATTGCTCCCGTTTCGGCCACATAATCAATGCCGCCCTTATCCTGGGATAGCCCATTACAGCTGTCGATATTCACAATGACGTACTTCCCCGCCTTCGACAGGAGTTCGATCACCGGATGAAGCTTAATCAAGTCAATATTGGCAATAATGCAGACTTCCGCCTTGCTGGACAGAGCGGTTTTCAACTGTTCAATACCGTAAATCGCCATGATGACGGGCTGGCGTGCCAGGAGCACGCCAAGATTTTTGATCATTGTTGACCTGCCTGATATGAAGGAAGATCGGCGCTTAACCCCAGTTTGCCTGGGTTAAGGATATTCTGCGGATCCAGCGCGTGCTTGATATCCGCCAGTACCGACAGCGATTCGCCTAAAGAAGCCTGCATATAGGGCGAACGAAGGAGGCCGACACCATGATGGTGGCTCAGAGAAGTATTGTGTTTAATCAACACAGCATTCGCCGCGTCCCAGGCCGCACGATACCAGGCCGCTCGTTGATCAATCGCCACATCGCCACGCAGCGAGAAATAAAGGCATGCGCCGTCGATGTAGGCGTGGGACTGATGCGCAGAACCAGCCAGCGTTCCCGGCACATCGTTAATCGCAGTCACCACATCATCATATACCGCGCTGAGATCGCGCCAGCGTCCTATCATTTCAAGCGTATCCGCCACCAGGCCGGGGCTTTTTTTAAAGCCTTCTGCACTCTTGCCCGTCAGATAGCGGGTGTCCAGCCAGCGTTCAAAAATTGCCTCGCCGTCGAGTTGTTGTCCGCTGCGTTGGCACACACGTTCGCTGATAGCCAGCACCGCATCGACAATCTCAGGCTCCCCCTCATCCGCAATCAACAGGACATTGGTATCTGGTAAACCAAACTGCACGCCGCTTTCCAGGTTATCGTACAGGCGCAACGCTGCGGGGTTCGCGCCATGCTGTAAAATTTCACGGCATACCTCCAGCCCACTGGCGAAGCTGGAGAATCCCCAGGCGATAGCACGCCCATAGTCAGGTAAACGATGCAGTTTCAGACGCACACGGACAATCACCCCCAATGTGCCTTCTGAGCCGATAAACATCTGCTGTAAGTCTGGCCCCGTTGCGCTACGCGCATAGCCACCTACGGTGATTAAGCGGCCATCGGCAAGCACGACATCCATTCCAAAAACCATATCTTCAATTTTTCCGTAGCGGGTCGACAACTGCCCGGCACCACGACAGGCCACCCAACCGCCGACGGTACTGATGCCAAAAGATGACGGCCAGTGTCCCATGGTCATGCCGTACTCTTTTTGGATGGTTTGTTCAAAAATGTCGCCGAACATACCGGCTTCAACTTCTACAATCTGACTTTGTGGGTCGAAGTCGATGAGTTTATTAAGATTACAAACATCCAGCACAATGCCTCCACGCAACGGTAACGCAGCCCCGGTGACATTGCTGCGCCCAGCTGAGACAGTTACCGGAATGGCCAATTTATTCGCCAGACGCATCACATCCTGAATTTGTTCCACCGTGGAAACACGCACAATCACCCCTTTTGATGTAGCAGGGGTACCCTGGGTTTCCGCAATCATAGATCCAGCCCACCAGTCGCGGGTCCAGGTAATCACTTCTGATTCCGACGTCAGTACCTCATCGGCAATAACCCGCAGTCGGTCAAATGTCGCTTCATTCAATTCTACGGGATCAATCTGCATCCCTTTTGCACCACCACTACACTTAACATCCGTTGCCCACGTGGGGCGCGTATGTGCACCTACGGTATAATTGCCACGGTTGTAACCACGTTTAATCGCGTCTTTACTGATCATTCGGCTGTCCCCATCAATGTTGATTTTTCATGTTTAATTGCCGCCTGATAGCTGGCTATCTGCCGGGCCACCTGTTCAGGCTGGAGCTTGAGTTCTTGTTGCAGAATATTCCCCACGCGTTCCGCAGCATTCGCTGACGCATCGCGTGCCATCAGGCGGGCACGAATTCGGCGCGATAACACATCATCAATGGTGCTAGCGAGTTCATGGCGAACGGCGTACACCACCTCGGCTTCGGTGTAGGGAAGCCCTTCCACAATGGGCTTCGCCAGTAAGGGATTGGACTGGATAAGGTCACTGACAAAATGCGCTTCAGTGCCGTAGCGCTCCCCCAGGTGCGCAGACAAACCGCCCGATGCCAGAATGGCTTGCGGGTCATAGCCCGCCGCCCCCAGCAACCAGGCCGTTTTGGTTGAGCAGGCCCTTTTACGACCGAGTATTTTGCTGGCGGCATCGATGGTCTCCTCCGCCATATGGCGTGACGTCGTCAGTTTGCCGCCGACAATCGTAATCAGGCCATCCGGCGCAATCGTGATTTCATGATTGCGCTTCATCTCAACGGTCTTGCCTCCCGCCGTACCCACAAGGGGACGGCAGCCAGCGATACTGCCCACCACATCTTCCGGGCGGAGATCGGTCTTCAACGCCGAGTTCGCGCCTTCCAGCAGAAAGTCCAGTTCAGCGCGATTACAGTGAACATCATTCAGATCACCCTGATAATCTTCATCCGTGGTGCCAAGATAGGAAACGTTACCCCAACGGGTGATCGTCGCACGGCGACTGCGTCCGGCGACCGGGATAGTCACCGTGCAATCGTTGCGGATCTTCATCCATGGAATAGCAACATGTACCCCTTTGGCGGGACGGATATTCAGCGGCGATGCGTCGCCTTTTTTCAGCCCATTCCAGTCACGCAGCCAGACGCCCGTCGCCATGATGACCACCCGCGCGTTAACCTGAATTTCTCGGCCATCGGCATAGACGATGGCCCCGTTCACTTTGCCGTGCTGATTGCGCGTGGTTTCGATGACCTCCGCATGGTTGGTCACCACCGCACCGTGAAACGCTGCCGTACGCACCAATGCCAACGTGAGTCGGGCATCGTCAACACGGGCGTCGAAATACATAAAGCCACCGGATAGCTGATCTTCTTTGAGCGTCGGACAATGCGACAACACTTCCGCAGGGGTCAATTTTTGGTGAAGAATACCTTCCCGCCATCCCCCCGCGAGGTCGTAGGTCCAGAGCAGGCTTTCAAATGCCGCGGACATCCGCTTGTCGAAAACCCCATTTTTGTCGAGCACTGGGAATAAAAATGGGAGCCGTTGCACCAGATGACGGGCATTTCTCCGCATGCGCTGGCGTTCGAGCAAAGAGTGACGCACCAGTCCCAGATTTCCTTGTTCGATATAGCGCAGACCGCCGTGTACCATTTTCGATGACTTTGATGAGGTGCCTGAGGCAAAGTCACTTTTCTCAATCAGCGCCACCCGGTAGCCACGCAGGCTGGCATCCAACGCCGCATAGGCTCCGGTTACGCCACCACCGACAATCAGCATGTCGTAGGTGTCGCTTTCCAGTCGATCCAGTTGTTCAGCACGCTGGAGACGTAATGGCTCTGCACCATACATCTCACTGCAGGTTTTGTTGGGCTTTCGCGAAGGGAAAAACTTCATGAGTAAGTGTGCTCCTGATTAGCTGAGGTGAGGCTGTCGGCGGCTTCCATTTCGAGTGCAATACGCATCGCCCAGCGGTTAATTTTTTGTTCGCGAAGGTCATGACTGATTTTCGGCTCAAACAACCGCGCGGTTTTTAGCATGGCGCAGGCATCCGACAGCGAGTCCCACAGCAGCCCATTGGCACCGGCCAAAAACGCAACGCCACGTAAGCTGGCCCGCGCCGTTTCGGCCATTCGCCGCACGGGAATACCGCTTAGATCGGCCTGGATTTGCAATAACGTATCGCTATTTGATAACCCTCCCCCGACCACTAACTCTTTCGCCGATATCCCCGTTGCAGCTTCATTCGCACGAATACAGGCTGCTACTGAATGCGCAATGCCCTCCAGAATGGCGTAGGCCACCTGCGAGCGCGTGGTCGAGATTGAAATACCGTTAAGAGAGGCACGTGCGTGGGGCTGAAGATGTGGGACACGTAACCCGGTCAATGCAGGGATAAAACTTACACCACCAGAATCGGTTACCTGTGAGGCCAGCTCGCTGATTTGCTCGGGTGAATCAAACCAGTGAAGTTTCTCGCATACCCAATTCAATGCCGAACCGGTTGTGGGTACAAACGTTTCAACGGAAAAATGTGAAAGCCCTTTTTGACGGCGCGCCGTCATAGTGAGCGTACTTTCGCAGCTCTTATTCAACGGGGGAACCGTCGGTCCCATGATCAAATCCACAAAACTGCCGGTACCATGCAAACAAAATGCCTGCCCGGGTTCTGTGCAGCCAAGACCAATCGCCCCGGCAAACTGATCCCCTGCGCAGGCAAGGATTGGAACGTTAATCCCAAGTATTTTTTTGCTCGTTGAACCAAAATCATCTGCATCATCGTGCAATTTTGGCAGCAACGACTTAGGGAAATTCAGGGCCTGCAGCCATTGCAAATGATACTGATGCTCGTTGAGACAATACGCGCCTGCTGAGGTGGCATTAGTGGGAGTGGTGATACATTTTTTTTGTTCCGCCAGATGCCAAAGCAGCCAGCTATCAACAGTACCAAAGACCAACGTTCCGGCTTGATGCGCCTTCGCCACCGCAGGCGTATTGGCAAGATGATGTGAGGCCCAAAGATAAGGAGAGCGTATTCCAACCGGTCGCCCAATCAGCGGCAGCAGTTTTGCATCCCACTCAGGGGCTAGCTGGGCCAGTTCATCCGTGAAACGCGCATCCTGCCAGACCATCGCAGGAGTTAATGCTTTGCCCGTTTGCGCATCCCATAAAACGGCCGTTGAACGTTGGGTGGCAATCGCTAGCGCGACAATGCGCATATTGTTACGTTGTGCCTGTTCAATTGTTTTACGGCAAACCGTAATGGTCGCTTGCAAGATCTCATCAGCATCTTGTTCAACCACACCATGGCGTAGGCTACTGACCTGAAGCGGTTGGTACTCAAGACAGTGAACCTGGCTATTTTGCGCAACGACCGCCGCACGTGTACCGGATGTACCTTCATCAATGGCCAGAATGACATCTTTGTATTCGATCATTTCGTACCCCTATTTGATTCCGGTGCCATTGCTTCTGGATAGGATGTTTGAGGTGATTCAAACTGCGGCGCACCAGGTTCGTTATCCGGCTGAATGGAGGTACGCGTGGGATCCCACTGAATCACAAAACAGACGATACTTGCGAACAGTGGGACGGCAGACATGATCAGAAAGGTCGTTTGCAGGCCGTACAAATCACGAAAGACCGGGAAAATAAACAGCCCAAGCGCCGCGCCTATTGCACCCAGCGCACCTACCACGCCGTTTGCCCCAGCCCGCAACTCACTACGAAAAGAGAGTGAAGAAAGGCTTTTTCCATTTGCGCCGGGCCCACCAGAGTGGCAAAGGATAAACAACGCAGGCACCAGCAAAGAGGCCCATAGAGGCATACGGTCACTGAACAGCCCTAACGTCAGTAGTACAAGAAAGGCAACGGCAAAACCGATCGCCGACGAACGGCGTAACCCCAGGCGACGACCGATAGCGGGCGATAAAAAGCCGCCAACGATGCCAAAAACGTTAAAAAATAGTGAGCATAATGTTGCGTATACAAAATTTTTGCCAAACATCGCGGCACTAATAACCGGTAAATACCAGCCAACACCAAAATATTGTATTGACTGGCAAATTTGGACGGTAGAAGCCAGAATAGTACGTGGTAAATAGACGCCACGAAATATTAACAGCACATTTTTCGCACCCTTTTCAGCCTGACCAATTACGGGTTTCAGTTCTGCTTTTGGTGCTAACGCGAAATTGTCACCGTATACTTTATTCATTGCTATAACAGCTTCAGAGAGTCGGGACTTTCTCGCTAACCATACGGGACTTTCGACTAGATAACGGAACTGGAAAAACAACACAATTAATCCACATAATGCTGTCACGGCAATAGAATAACGCCAGATAGCATCACCGACTCCCCAGGAATAAAACATAAGTGCCAGTGCAAGATTTAAACAAACTGCGACATACCAGACCCCTTGCCAGGTATTTAAGCGGCTTTTGAGCTTCGCTGGCGTAAACTCCGCCAGCATAGCCATGGCCACAGCAAAATCCATACCGTACGAGACGCCAACAAAAAAGCGGCCCACGATTATCATGCTGAAACTGGGGGATGACATCACCAACAGAGCGCCAATCACCGCCATTATTTTGGCAATAATCAGCGGTGGCACACGACCCCAGCGATCGGCAATCCAGCCGCCAATGGGATTAAACAGGATGGCAACCCATGATGAAAATGAGGTAAGCAATGCAACTTCAGTCGCACTGAGATTTAAATTGCGAGTCATTGGATTTAATCCAGCACTCAGTGCTGAATTTGAGAAAGCATCAAGAAAAAGACCACCTAATGCCAACCACCAAATAATACCAGCTCGGCCACTTATCTTTTCTTGGGCATCAATGCAGTGAATAACATCATCAACACCGCGAATTTTTATCGAATTTGAGAATGAGCATGCGGACATGGCTTTCCCCTTCATTATATTAGGAAGAAGGCCGCCATTAGCTAACAAAACGCAATAAGAGACCATCTTAATTTCACAGATAGTCTCTTATCTAAAATCTGTATTTTTCCACTTTAGAAGGTAACCAAAAATGTGTCAAAGTGACTTTTCAGGCTGATTTCGATTTTGTGACATGTAGCGCAATTGTTAACAATTCATTGCAAGATAAACCGTCATGAGCCATTTTGCCGTTTCCAGCAGAAGGGAGCATCGCTGTGGCTGTACGTAGCCGCTGCGCTGCTGGCTGATTTGCGCTGGACGTACGCCGAACTCCCATTGCAATATCTGCCCCAAATAGGGGTTGAATACGCAGTCCATTTTTAGCATAAATTTCACAGCCAACAATAAAAACATTAAAATTCATCTAGATAGAGCCACCCACATTTAATCTTGATTATTTAAAATGCTAATTTTTCGTTATGTCGATCACATTCGCATCAAAAGAATGGTGATCTTAAAATAAGTTTTAAATATTGTGGTCAGGCCGCTAGACCACAATAAGAGGATATATGATGAAAAGAAAAACAATGGGATGGCTTATCGTTTTTCTTCTTTTTATAGTTTACATGCTTAACTATATGGATCGTTCAGCATTGTCGATCACCGCCCCACTCATCGAAAAGGAATTAGGGTTTAATGCTGCCGAGATGGGTATGATATTCAGTGCATTCTTTGTGGGTTATGCACTATTTAACTTTATCGGTGGCTGGGCCAGTGACCGGTTTGGTCCCAAGACCGTATTTTTGGTCGCCGCACTACTTTGGTCCATATTTTGTGGGATGACCAGCCTTGTCACCGGATTATGGTCAATGCTTGCCGTACGCGTCTTATTCGGCATGGCTGAAGGGCCGGTCAGTTCTGCGGGTAATAAAATTATCAACAACTGGATTTCGCGTAAAGAATCGGCGACTGCAATTGGTATTTTCAGCGCAGGTTCGCCGTTAGGTGGCGCAATTTCCGGTCCGGTGGTTGGCCTGTTGGCTCTTTCATTAGGCTGGCGTCCGGCATTCGGGATTATCTTCCTGTTTGGTTTAGTCTGGGTATTACTCTGGTACTTCATTGCCAGTGATAAACCCTCAAAAAGTAAACATCTTGCCCCGGAAGAACGTGTCGATTTTGAAAACCATGACGACATCCTCTTAGTGGGCGATGGTAAAGCAACGCCTTCTCTTGGCTACTACATGAAGCAGCCGATGGTGTGGGCAACGACGCTGGCGTTCTTCAGCTATAACTACATACTCTTTTTCTTCCTGACCTGGTTCCCAAGCTATTTAAACCACTCTCTACACCTTGATATTAAAGAAATTAGTATTGCAACCGTGATCCCTTGGGTGATTGGTGCCATCGGTATGGTTTTGGGCGGCGTATGCTCTGACTTTATCTATCGCGTCACGGGTAATGCCCTGCTTTCTCGTCGCCTTATTCTCGGCGTGTGCCTGGCTGGAGCGGCAATCTGTGTGGCGGTTTCCGGTACGGTTACCACCATCGGCAGTGCCGTCGGATTGATGTCAGTCTCGTTATTCCTGCTGTATTTAACCGGGCCAATTTATTGGGCAGTTATTCAGGACGTCGTGCACAAAGATAAAGTCGGTAGCGTCGGCGGGGCCATGCATGGACTGGCAAACATCTCCGGAATTATTGGCCCATTGGTTACCGGATTCATTGTTCAGTTCAGCGGTAAATATGATTACGCATTCTATCTGGCTGGTGCTATTGCCATTGTTTCCAGCTGTCTGGTATTCGTATTTGTCAAAAACAAAGGATTAAAAACAAATGAAAGTAAAAGCTATCTGCATCAATAAACCTGGTGAAATTGAAACCCGTTGGGTGGATTATCCTGAAAAGAAAAATAATGAAGTGCTGATTAAAGTCGATGCTGCTGGAATATGTGGTTCCGACATTGGTGCATTCCGTGGAACAAATCCATTGGTTACGTATCCACGTATTATTGGGCACGAAGTCACTGGTATTGTTATTCAGCAAGGCAATGGTATGCCAGCCAATATTAAAGAAGGTGACCGCGTTATTGTTGACCCCTATATTTATTGTGGTCACTGTTACCCCTGTTCGGTAGGCAGAACAAACTGCTGCGAAAATCTAAACGTGATTGGCGTACATATTGATGGCGCAATGCAGGAGGTGGTTGCTCACCCCGCACATTTGATTCACAAAATTCCTGATAACGTCGCCTCAGAGATGGCACCGTTGGCAGAACCACTGACTATCGCACTGCATGCCTTGCATCGGGCAAAACTCACGGCCGGGGAGCATATCGCCATTATTGGCGCAGGTGCGATAGGTCTGATGGCGGCACTGAGCGCATTGCGCTACGGTGCGATGCCTATTCTGATCGATATCGTGGACGAACGACTCGAGTACGCAAAATCGCTGGGCGTACCTTACGTCATCAATCCGTCGAGTACCCCGGTTGTTGAAGCGATAAAAGATATTACGCAGGGGACGATGGCGCAGGTTGTGGTCGAAGCATCTGGTGCCAACAGCGCAATTCGCGAAACGCTGGATCTTGCTTCGTTTGCGGGTCGTATTGCTTTTACCGGTTGGCCGAAACAGGAAACATCGTTACCCACTAACCTGATCACCTTTAAAGAGTTGGATCTGCGCGGATCGCGTACCAGTGCAGGCGAATTCGAAGAGGCGTTACAGATGCTGGCCACCCTGAACATTAATCCTGCGGATGTCGTCAGCAAGGTGGTGAATATTGATGACGTACCTGCCGCCGTGAAGGAGCTCGATCAATACCCGGAACGCTATCTAAAGATCAATGCGACCTTTCATTAATTTTTCCAGGAGATACAGCGATGGAACAAACCTGGCGTTGGTATGGCCCGAACGACCCCGTGTCGTTGGCCGATGTTCGTCAAGCCGGAGCAACCGGAGTCGTCACTGCGCTGCACCATATTCCAAACGGTGAAGTCTGGCCCGTAGAAGAGATTCTCAAACGCAAAGAGATCGTGGAGAAAGCAGGGCTGGTCTGGTCGGTCGTGGAAAGCGTGCCGATCCATGAAGACATCAAGACCCACACGGGCCAGTACTATCTGTGGATCAAGAATTACCAGCAGACGCTGCGCAATCTCGCCCAGTGTGGCATCTTTACCGTGTGCTACAACTTCATGCCGGTTCTGGACTGGACCCGTACCGACCTGGAATATCAGTTACCCGATGGCTCAAAAGCCCTGCGTTTTGACCAGATTGAGTTTGCTGCCTTTGAGTTACACATTCTCAAACGTCCAGGCGCTGAAGCGGATTACACTACTGAAGAGGTCGCTCAGGCGAAGGAACGTTTCACCACCATGAGCGAAGAGGATAAAGCTCGACTGACGCGAAATATCATTGCCGGTCTGCCAGGTGCCGAGGAGGGGTATACGCTGGACCAATTCCGTCGCCACCTTGCCACCTATAAAGATATCGACAAAGCGGCCCTGCGGGAAAATTTCGCCGTGTTTCTGAAAGCCATTATCCCGGTAGCGGAAGAGGTGGGTGTACGTATGGCGGTTCATCCGGACGATCCACCGCGCCCGATTCTTGGCCTGCCGCGTATTGTCTCCACTGTAGAAGATATGCAGTGGATGGTGGATACCGTAAACAGTATGGCCAATGGTTTTACAATGTGCACAGGGTCTTACGGCGTACGCGCAGACAACGATCTGGTTGATATGATCGCCCAGTTCGGCCCACGGATATACTTTACGCACCTACGTTCGACACAGCGCGAAGAGAATCCCAAAACCTTCCATGAGGCTGCGCATCTTTCCGGTGATGTCGATATGTACAGCGTGGTGAAAGCGATAGTCGAAGAAGAACAGCGACGTAAAGCTGAAGGCAACGCCTCGCCTATTCCCATGCGGCCAGACCATGGCCATCAGATGCTTGATGACCTGAAAAAGAAAACCAACCCAGGGTATTCCGCTATTGGTCGCCTTAAAGGCCTGGCTGAAGTCCGCGGCGTTGAGCTGGCTATCCAGCGCACCTTCTTCAGTCAGTAGCCTCATTGCCGCATGGTGTTCCCGCCATGCGGTTTCTCACATTCAGTCAGGCCCTCTCTTTATCAACGACAATCATCAATGACAGGAGTTTGTCATGGACACGCATCTCACCACCGCCCAGATTTCCACCCCACGCCCACGCTGGGATCGTTCACGCCTCGTGTCCCGCATCGTGCATCTTGGTTGCGGAGCCTTTCACCGCGCCCATCAGGCGCTCTATACACATCATTTGCTGGAAAGCAGTGACAGCGACTGGGGTATCTGTGAGGTCAACCTGATGCCCGGAAACGATGCCACACTGATCCACAACCTGAAGGCACAAGATCTGTTGTACACCGTTGCCGAGCGCGGAGCGCAAGGCACCGAACTTAAAATCATTGGCTCGATGAATGAAGCGCTGCATCCTGAATTTGACGGTTGTCATGCCATTATCCACGCTATGGCACGTCCAGAAACGGCCATCGTTTCGCTGACCATTACTGAAAAAGGCTATTGCACAGATGCCGCCAGCGGCGAGCTGGATCTGAACCACCCGTTTATCCAGCACGACATTGTTCACCCGCATTCACCCAAATCAGCAATAGGTTATATCGTCGAAGCCCTCGCACTACGCCGCCAACAGGGATTGAAGGCTTTTACCGTGCTGTCCTGCGACAACGTGCGAGAAAATGGCCACGTCGCAAAAACCGCTGTCCTGCGGCTGGCAAACGCACGCGATCCGCAGTTGGCCGAATGGATAACCGCGCATGCGACGTTTCCGTGCACAATGGTGGATCGCATTGTTCCGGCGGTAACGGAAGAGACGTTAGCGCAAATCTCCGACCAGTTAGGCGTTTACGATCCCTGTGCCATTGCCTGCGAGCCGTTCCGCCAGTGGGTCATTGAAGACAACTTTGTCAATGGACGCCCGGACTGGGATCGCGTAGGTGCACAATTTGTGGCTGATGTGGTGCCTTTTGAAATGATGAAGTTGCGCATGCTCAACGGCAGTCACTCTTTCCTGGCGTACCTTGGCTATCTGGGCGGTTATGAAACGATTGCCGATACGATGACCAATCCGGCGTACCGCAACGCTGCACTGGCACTAATGCTCAATGAACAGGCGCCGACGCTGTCGATGCCCGAAGGTACAGACCTGGCGGGTTATGCTGAATTATTGATCGCGCGGTTTACTAATCCGTCGCTGAAGCACCGGACCTGGCAAATTGCGATGGACGGCAGCCAGAAATTACCGCAGCGCTTGTTGGACCCCATTCGGCAGCATCTGGCGCAAGGGAATGATTATCGCCACCTGGCACTGGGCGTTGCGGGCTGGATGCGCTACGTCAGCGGCGTGGATGAGAAAGGCAATCATATTGAGGTTATCGATCCACTGGCGGCGCAGTATCAAGCTATTTATCAACATTATCCATCCATTGAAGAACGTGTTCAGGCGCTGCTGGCAATCGACACCATCTTTGGGCGGGACCTTTGCGATAATGCTGACTTTATCGAACGCGTTACCGCTGCCAGTCAGCAATTGCACAAAATGGGGGCTCGTGCAGCGGTAGCCAGCCTGCATCAATAAACCGTGGCGATCAAAGACCCACTATCTGTCTGACATACGCCAAATGTTCCAGCGATCTCTGATAAGCTCCGTCAGCGTCAGCCTGGCGGATGGCATCCACAATCGCTTTATGCTGTGTATTCATGCTGGTCAATACATCCCGATTGCCGGAACGTTTATCCAGTCCGGCATACGGGATGTTAACGCGCTGTTCCCACAACATCCGCGACATATCGAGCAGTACGCGGTTCTGGCTAGCTTCTGATACAGTCAAATGGAACTGCTTATCGAGGGAATAAAAGCCATGAACATTATTTTCGCTAATGGCTTGTTCCATGCTGAGATACAGCGCGTCAAGCTGGCTAATGAGTTCATCTTTTCCGGCTTCTGCCGCAAGGCGCGCGCAGTGACTGTCCACCAGCTCACGAGAGTAGAGTATTTCTTCAATGGTATAATCGCTGGCGGAATGCTTTTTATCGGCAACAATAACGCCATTGCCGGACTGGATGGTGATCCATCCTGAAATCTCCAGCACAATCAGCGCTTCTCTAAGCGATGCGCGGCTTACACCCAGTTGCTTCGCCAGCTCACGTTCGGGCGGCAAGAAACTTCCCGGAGGAAAGATGTTATCGTTGATAAGCTTAATGATGAGATTGGCTATCTTTTGATAGAGCCGCTCCTGTTTCACCTCAGGAATAACCATGAGCCTCCCGTTCCCTTATCTGTGCAATTTTTAACTGATCCATCATATCATTCCTGGAGTTAAGAAACGCACGCCAGAGTCCGTTCGTTGTATCACATATCACTATGATATTTTTCTTATTGTGTACAGGCTGGCTGTTTCAATCCCCGGACACTAAATCCTGCGCACACGCCCAGGCGCTCGACCATGCCCACTGGAAGTTATAACCACCCAGCCAGCCGGTGACGTCCATCACTTCGCCAATGAAATAAAGGCCCGGTACTTTGCGGGCTTCCATGGTCCGTGAAGACAATTCGTTGGTGTCTACTCCGCCCAGCGTCACCTCTGCCGTACGATAACCTTCCGTGCCGTTTGGCTGCACGCGCCATTCGGTCAGCGTTTCCACCAGCGTTTGCTGATCGCGTACGTTAAGTTGCTTCAACGTCACGTCAGGGATTTGCCCCAACTGTTGCAAACACTCCACCAGTCGCTTCGGTAATTGCATCGCCAGCGTGTTCTTCAGACTCTGATTGGGGTGCGCGCTGCGCTGTTCATCGAGGAAGTTTTCGAGATCCACATCTGGCAACAAATTAATGCTGACAAACTCGCCCGGCTGCCAAAAACTGGAAATTTGTAAAACGGCCGGGCCTGACAGCCCACGGTGCGTAAAGAGCAGGTTTTCACGAAATACGGTGCCGTCTTCGGCGGTAATGACAGAGGGAACAGACACGCCGGAGAGCACCTGAAGCTGGTCAAGCAGCGGCTTATGCAGCGTAAAAGGCACCAGACCCGCACGCGTTGGCAGCACATTCAGGCCAAACTGTTCGGCAATTTTATAACCAAATGGCGTCGCACCCAGACCCGGCATAGAAAGCCCGCCGCTGGCAATCACCAGTTTCGTCGCACCAACGGTTGCGCCGTTGAGCTCCAGCGTAAAGCCCTCATCATCCCGTGCGACGCTCAGAACTTCGCTACGTAAGCGCATCGTAACGTTACCTTTTTCGCATTCCGCGACCAGCATATCGACTATTTGCTGCGCGGAGTCGTCACAAAAAAGCTGGCCGAGCGTTTTTTCATGCCAGGCAATACCGTGTTTGCCGACCAGTTCGATAAAGTCCCATTGGGTATAGCGTGCCAGTGCTGACTTACAGAAATGAGGGTTTTGACTCAAATAGGCCGCAGGTTCGACATAAAGATTGGTAAAGTTACAGCGCCCTCCGCCGGACATGAGGATCTTGCGACCGGGCTTTTTACCATTATCAATGAGCAGTACGCGACTCCCAGCTTGTCCTGCCTGCGCGGCACAGAACATACCCGCTGCGCCAGCGCCTATAATAACGGTATCAAACCTTTCCACGTTGCGATCCTCTCTAAAAAGCGGGCGTGAATTGTAAAGATTCCTCAGTGGCCGCACCAGCACCAAACCATCAAAAATAGGTATTTATCTGAATTCTATAAGATAATTCTTTAGTGGTGTCATACAAAGCAGGAGACAAATCAAAAAAACTCTATATTTCACTTTGCCCGCGCCGCCAAAGTCACTGATAATGCGCCGCGTTCATGTCCTCAAAATGGCGTAACGTCCTATGCTACATTTGTTTGCTGGCCTGGATTTACATACCGGGCTTTTACTCTTGCTTGCTTTGGCTTTTGTTCTGTTCTACGAAGCAATTAACGGCTTCCATGATACAGCCAATGCCGTCGCTACCGTGATCTACACCCGTGCCATGCGTTCGCAATTGGCGGTGATCATGGCTGCGGTGTTTAACTTCTTTGGTGTTTTGCTGGGCGGTCTCAGCGTAGCGTATGCCATCGTGCATATGTTGCCAACGGATCTGCTGCTCAACATGGGTTCATCACATGGCCTTGCCATGGTGTTCTCTATGCTGTTGGCGGCAATTATCTGGAACCTGGGTACCTGGTACTTTGGTTTGCCTGCATCCAGCTCCCACACGCTGATTGGCGCGATTATCGGTATTGGTTTAACCAATGCATTGATGAACGGCACATCGGTCGTGGATGCACTTAACATCCCGAAAGTGATGGGTATTTTTGCCTCTCTTATCATCTCGCCGATTGTCGGTCTGGTGGTTGCAGGCGGCCTGATCTTTTTGCTGCGTCGCTACTGGAGCGGTACTAAAAAACGTGCCCGTATTCACCTGACGCCAGCAGAGCGTGAAAAGAAAGACGGCAAGAAAAAGCCGCCATTCTGGACGCGTATCGCACTGATCCTCTCCGCAATCGGCGTAGCGTTCTCTCATGGCGCAAACGACGGGCAGAAAGGCATTGGTCTGGTCATGCTGGTACTGATTGGCGTAGCACCTGCCGGTTTCGTGGTCAATATGAACGCTTCCGGTTACGAAATTACGCGTACCCGCGATGCCATCAACAATGTCGAAACCTTCTTCCAGCAACGCCCTGATCTGCTCAAGCAGGCGACCGGCGTAGACCAACTGATTCCGTCACCGGAAGCCAGTGCTGCAACGCCGACAGAGTTCCATTGTCACCCGGCTAACACCATTAACGCACTGGAACGTGCGAAAGGTATGCTGGCGAATCTGGAAACCTACGACAAGTTAAGCGTCGATCAGCGCGGTCAGCTGCGCCGTATTATGCTGTGCATTTCCGATACCACCGATAAGGTCGTGAAACTGCCTGGCGTAAGTAACGACGATCAGCGTCTGTTGAAGAAACTGAAAACCGACATGCTGAGCACCATTGAGTACGCTCCGGTGTGGATCATCATGGCCGTTGCGCTGGCTCTGGGCTGCGGTACGATGATTGGCTGGCGTCGCGTGGCAACCACTATCGGTGAGAAAATCGGTAAGAAAGGCATGACCTATGCTCAGGGTATGTCGGCGCAGATGACGGCCGCCGTCTCTATCGGTCTTGCAAGTTATACCGGTATGCCGGTTTCCACCACCCACGTACTCTCCTCTTCCGTTGCGGGGACGATGGTTGTTGACGGTGGCGGCTTGCAGCGTAAAACAGTGACCAGCATTCTGATGGCCTGGGTCTTCACCCTGCCTGCGGCGATTATTCTTTCCGGGGGGCTGTACTGGCTCTCCCTGAAGCTAATCTAAGCGAATAGGCAATAAAAAAGCGGACCTGCAAACAGGTCCGCTTTTTTTTACACTGTCATCAGGTTCAGTGCCAGATAATCAGCGCAACCATACTGATTAATACCAGTCCACATAACGAACTGGTGAGAATGAACTGACCGCGCACGCGCTCACAGCGGCGAATAAACTCATCATCATGATGATCGCGATAGCGCTGGGCGTAGATATACCACACCAGCCGCATCTGCTTGTTGGGTTGCCCATGCGAGGTAAAAAAGCCTCCGCCATCAACATACTGGTAAAGCAATGGATCGCAACCACGAAGTACCACTAACAGTGCGCGTAACGACGAGAAATAGCGCGCCATATTAACAATGCAAACGACACACAAAGCCCAGAATAACGCAATGGTGCTTATCATACCCCCTCCCCGGCGACCCGCCCACGGAGCTCCTCTCCGGGACTACCGCTCCCCGATACCCTACCAAACTATGCAGTGAAGAGTGCTACCGAAACCGCTCGTGTTAGTGTCACGCATCCGAGCGCCTCTCTAGATAGTGTAGGAGATTAGTTAATTTTTTTGCCAGAAGGTTAATCACTATCAATACAATTAACTGAAAAATTTGTTTAACTACTTGGCAAGCAAGGCGGATTGACGGATTATCCCGGTCGCTATAATGTAAGGATAGTCCCTATAGGGTACGTCTTTACGACTGGGCTAGCCCCGCGCGTAAGGTCCGCAGGATGCGGATGACGCGGCGGCAAACGATCGCCAGAAGGCTAGTCATCGACAACTTATGGAAGGAGTAACACTATGGCTTATAAACACATTCTCATCGCGGTTGATCTTTCTCCGGAAAGCAAAGTTCTGGTTGAAAAAGCGGTCTCTATGGCGCGGCCTTACAATGCAAAAGTTTCCCTTATCCACGTTGACGTAAACTATTCCGACCTGTACACCGGGTTAATCGACGTAAATCTGGGCGACATGCAGAAACGTATTTCTGAAGAAACTCACCACGCGTTAACCGAGCTGTCCACCAACGCAGGCTACCCCATCACCGAAACCCTGAGCGGTAGCGGCGATCTGGGCCAGGTTCTGGTTGATGCCATCAAAAAATACGACATGGATCTTGTCGTGTGCGGCCATCACCAGGATTTCTGGAGCAAGCTGATGTCCTCTGCGCGCCAGCTGATCAACACCGTTCACGTCGACATGTTGATTGTTCCGCTGCGAGATGACGAAGAAGCATAAAATGCTAGCCGTCGGGGTGTAACCCGCCCCGCTGCAAACATTTAAGCCTGTAAGCGCCCGCCTGTGCGGGCGTTTTTGTTTTTGTGCCTTTCATACAAATCATTACACCTCAGTACATCAATCCAACAAATAAATCATAATTAGTGTGATCAACTAATTGGATCGAAAACTATCTCTATAATACTCTACCCGCGCGGCTAATTTCCGCAGTCTATAACAAAATAAGACTTTTTCGGCGCGTTTTAGATTACGCGTTCATACTTTTCGGGATGGCTTTGAAAGGCGAAGGAATATGAATACACGAGCACCTACGGGCTTGCTGCAGCAACCTCGTCCGTTCTTCATGATCTTTTTTGTAGAATTATGGGAACGATTTGGCTATTACGGCGTTCAGGGCATCCTGGCGGTATTTTTTGTCAAACAACTCGGCTTCTCTCAGGAACAGGCGTTTATCACCTTCGGTGCGTTCGCTGCGCTGGTGTACGGCCTGATCTCCATTGGCGGCTACGTTGGCGACCACCTGTTGGGCACCAAGCGCACGCTGGTTCTCGGCGCTATCGTGTTAGCCATTGGCTATTTCATGACCGGAATGTCGCTGCTGAAACCCGACCTGATTTTTATCGCGCTGGGTACCATCGCCGTGGGTAACGGGCTGTTTAAAGCTAACCCGGCAAGCTTGCTGTCAAAATGCTATCCGCCAAAAGACGCCCGACTGGACGGCGCCTTCACCCTGTTTTATATGTCGATTAACATCGGTTCCCTGCTATCACTGTCGCTGGCGCCGGTGATTGCCGATAAGTTTGGCTATGCGGTGACTTACAACCTGTGTGGCGCGGGACTTATCGTTGCACTGCTGGTCTATTTTGCCTGCCGTGGGATGGTGAAGGACATCGGTTCTGAGCCGGACCATAAACCGCTGGTATTCCGCAATCTGCTGTGTGTACTGGCCGGTACCGTGGTGATGATATTCGTGTGTGCCTGGTTGATGCACAACGTGAAAGTTGCCAACCTGGTGCTGATCGTCCTGTCGATTATCGTCACCATCATCTTCTTCCGTCAGGCATTCAAACTGGATAAAACCGGGCGCAATAAGATGTTTGTGGCCTTTATCCTGATGCTGGAAGCAGTGGTGTTCTACGTGCTGTACGCGCAGATGCCGACATCACTGAACTTCTTTGCCATCAATAACGTGCACCATGAAATTCTCGGTTTCGCCATCAACCCGGTGAGCTTCCAGGCATTGAACCCGTTCTGGGTGGTGCTTGCCAGCCCGGTACTGGCAGTGATTTATACCCGTCTGGGCAACAAAGGCAAAGACCTGACCATGCCGATGAAGTTCACGCTCGGTATGTTCCTGTGCTCGCTGGGTTTCCTGACCGCTGCCGCCGCCGGTATGTGGTTTGCCGATGCGCAGGGGCTGACCTCGCCGTGGTTCATTGTGCTGGTATATCTGTTCCAGAGTCTGGGTGAGTTGCTGATTAGCGCCCTGGGGCTGGCCATGGTCGCCGCGCTGGTGCCGCAGCATCTGATGGGCTTTATTCTGGGGATGTGGTTCCTGACCCAGGCTGCAGCGTTTCTGATGGGTGGCTACGTGGCAACCTTCACCGCCGTACCGGAAAACATCACCGACCCGCTACAGACGCTGCCTATCTATACCAACGTCTTTAGTAAAATCGGTCTGGTCACGCTGGCCGTCACGGTAGTGATGACGATTATGGTGCCCTGGCTGAACCGGATGATTAATACGCCAAATACCGAGCAATAATCTTCAGTGCCGGATGGTGGCTAACGCCTTATCCGGCCTACATTCATAATGCCCGATACGCCTTGCGCTATCGGGCATTTTCACGCGCTATCCTTTACGGGCATCGATCCAGTCCTGCACTTCAACGACAAACGTATCCGGTGCTTTGCGGTACATCTTACGCGCCAAATCCAGGATTGTGTGCTGACCGAGCGCCTCTTCCATACGCTGCTGCGCCATGTCCATCACTGAGCGCACGCCGCAAATTCCTTCGCAGGCCCACTCCGGCGGATGTTCCTCAAAAACCGCTAAGCGCTGGCGGATTTCACGGCATTCGAAGATGCGCTTGTCACCGTCAATGGCGTTGACCACGTCCAGCACCGTGATGTGCTCGGCGGGTCTCGCGAGCTGAAAACCACCGCCCTTTCCTTCACTGCTACGCACCAGTCCGGCCTTCGACAGACGGGTGAATATTTTCGCCAGATAGTCATACGGCACGCTTTGCAGCTCAGCAATTTCCCGTACGCTCATATCCCGCGCGTCACCCTTACTATCAACCATACACATCAGGCTATGGATGCCGTACTCAACCCCGGAACTGTAGAATGCCATGCTCTTATCTCAGCCAAAATTAATCTGAGTTATTGTAGCTTTTTCGGCTTATATATTCCAGAAGTGAAAAATATGCCTTCGTTAATTAAAATAATAATTAATTATATATCATATAGATATCCACAAAATGACGCATAAGCAAGCATGGTTATATGAAATTACATTGCAATCTTTAACTACGACAAATAAAATCCGAGTAAATAATTCATCGTCACCAGTGAGAAACGCCAATGCGTAAAAAAATTCTGATCGTCGGCGCCGGATTTGCCGGTATGTGGGCAGCATTAAGCGCCGCACGACTGGCGGATAAAAACCAGCAGCCCATTGATATTACCGTTATTGCGCCACAGCCAGAGCTGCGCGTGCGCCCGCGTTTTTATGAGAATGATGTCCAGACGCTGGTTGCGCCGCTGCAGCCACTGTTTGATGTCACCGGCGTGAACTTCCTGCGCGGCACGGTAACGCAGCTGCTTCCACAGTCCAAAGAAGTGAGCTGGACGGACGCGACGGGCCAGAAACACCTCCACAGCTACGACCGGCTGATTCTGGCCAGCGGCAGTGAAGTTAATCGCAATAGGGTTGCCGGCGCTGCGCAGCACGCCTTCGACCTCGATCAGCTGGAAAGCGCAACCGTACTGGAGCAGCATCTGAAAGATCTCGCGCACAGACCAGAAAGCGAGGCGCGCAATACCGTGGTGGTCTGCGGCGGCGGCTTTACCGGGATCGAAATGGCGCTGGAATTACCGGGTCGCCTGCGCGACATTCTCGGTGCTGATGCTAAGACCAGAGTAGTCGTAGTTGAACGCGGCCCGCAACCGGGTGCACGCTGGAGCCAGGAGCTGCGCGATGTGATCGCCGAAGCCTCCGCTGAACTGGGTGTGGAATGGCGGGTCAATGCAGAAGTCGAAAGCGTGGATGCGTCCGGCGTGACGCTGAAAGACGGGCAGACGATTGCATCACAAACCGTTATCTGGACGGTCGGCGTGCAGGCAAACGGCTTAACAGCACAGATCGACGCCCCGCGCGATCGTCAGGGCCGCCTGCATGTGAATCCCCATCTGCAGGTTGTAGGGCATGAGGATATCTACGCAACGGGTGATGTGGCCTACGCCGCCACCGATGACAAAGGCAATCACGCCTTAATGACCTGCCAGCACGCCATTCTGTTGGGCAAATTTGCCGGGAACAACGCTGCCGCCAGCCTGCTGGATGTGGCGCCACTGCCGTACCGCCAGGAAAACTACGTCACCTGTCTGGATCTGGGGGCATGGGGTGCAGTGTATAGCGAAGGCTGGGATCAGCAGGTGAAACTGACGCGCGCAGAGGCGAAGAAACTGAAGCGGTCAATCGTCAGCGAGTTGATTTATCCGCCGAAAGCCGACCGTGCGGTCGCCTTTGAGATTGCCGATCCGCTGGCACCGTTTGTGTAATTGATATTGCCGGATGCGGCTAGCGCCTTATCCGGCCTACAAACAATCCACCATCGGGCATTTATCGACGGCGCTGCCGGATGGCGACGCGACGCGTCTTATCCGGCCTACGGTGTTCCGGCGTAGATATCAAACCGATGTCCTTTGGTCACCACCGCGTTCGGTGTGGCGACATCCGCCAGCGGCGGCGCGTAGTCCGGCCGCTTCACCACCACACGTTTGGTGGCTAACTGGCGCGCAGGCTCCAGCAGGCCATCAGCGTCCAGATCCGGCCCTACCAGCGACTGAAACACGCGCATCTCCTTCTTCACCAGCGCGCTTTTCTGCTTATGCGGGAACATCGGGTCGAGGTACACCACCTGCGGGCGCGGGGTGATATCGGTGAGCGCCGTCAGGCTGGATGCATGAATTAACTGCAAACGCGCCTGCAACCACGTGCCAATTTCCGCATCGGCATAGCCGCGCGCCAGGCCATCGTCGAGCAACGCCGCCACTACCGGGTTACGTTCCAGCATCCGTACGCGACAGCCCACGGAGGCCAGCACGAACGCATCGCGTCCCAACCCGGCCGTCGCGTCCACCACGTCCGGCAGATAATCGCCTTTCACGCCAACGGCTTTCGCCACCGCTTCACCGCGACCGCCGCCAAATTTACGCCGATGGGCCATCGCCCCGCCAA
Organism: Citrobacter sp. C348; assembly: GCF_047467975.1. Classification (NCBI taxonomy): domain Bacteria; kingdom Pseudomonadati; phylum Pseudomonadota; class Gammaproteobacteria; order Enterobacterales; family Enterobacteriaceae; genus Citrobacter; species Citrobacter sp. C348. The sequence goes on from NZ_JASJUJ010000004.1 coordinate 170,004, forward strand.
CAAAATCAACGAAGATGCCGCCAAGCTTCGGCTCATCGCGCTTGCGCAGTTCCAGATGCGCCGGTGTCATCACCAGCGCCATCAGATTGTCTTCATCGTGTTCCAGTCCCCAGCGGGCAGCCAGAACAGATAAGGCGCCGTCTCCGGCGCCCGTTTCATCCAGTAAACAAATTTTCACGCCAGTTTTCAGCCCTTGATGCCGTAATGGTCCAGCATCGCATCCAGCTGCGGTTCACGGCCACGGAAGCGTTTGAACAGCTCCATAGGCTCTTCGGAACCCCCGCGGGTCAGGATGTTATCGAGGAACGACTGGCCAGTTTCACGGTTGAAAATCCCTTCATCTTCAAAGCGGGAGAAGGCGTCCGCCGCCAGCACATCAGCCCACAGGTAGCTGTAATATCCCGCCGCATAACCGCCGGCAAAAATATGGCTGAAAGCGTGCGGGAAGCGACCCCATGTTGGGCCCGGCACCACGGCAACCTGCTTTTTAATCTCCGCCAGGGTGTCGAGAATTTTCGCCCCTTGCTGCGGGTTAAACTCAGTGTGCAGACGGAAGTCGAACAGACCGAACTCCAGCTGACGCAGGATGAACAGCGCCGCCTGGTAGTTTTTCGCCGCCAGCATTTTATCCAGCAGTTCTTTAGGCAGCGGCTCACCGGTTTCATAGTGACCGGAGATAAACGCCAGCGCTTCCGGCTCCCAGCACCAGTTTTCCATAAACTGGCTTGGCAGTTCGACAGCATCCCACGGCACACCGTTGATACCGGAAACACCGGCCGTTTCGATGCGGGTCAGCATATGATGCAGGCCGTGACCGAACTCGTGGAACAGGGTAATCACTTCATCGTGGGTAAACAGCGCCGGCTTGCCGCTGACCGGACGGTTAAAGTTGCAGGTCAGGTACGCGACCGGTTTTTGCAGCGTGCCGTCGGTTTTACGCATCTGCCCGACGCAGTCGTCCATCCATGCGCCACCGCGTTTGTTTTCACGCGCATAAAGATCCAGATAGAAGCTGCCGCGCAGTTCGTTGTGTTCGTCATACAGCTCAAAGAAACGCGCTTCCGGGTGCCAGACGTCAACATCGGTACGCTCTTTGGCAGTGATGCCATAAATACGCTTAACCACTTCGAACAGACCGTTTACGGCTTTGTTTTCCGGGAAGTACGGGCGCAACTGCTCGTCGCTGATACTGTACAGGTGCTGTTTCTGTTTCTCGCTGTAGTAGGCGATATCCCACGGCTGCAGCTCATCAACGCCAAACTCTGCTTTGGCGAAGGCGCGCAGCTGGGCCAGCTCTTTTTCACCCTGCGGACGGGCACGTTTTGCCAGATCGGTCAGGAAGTCGAGCACCTGCTGCGGATTCTCGGCCATTTTAGTGGCGAGAGATTTAAAGGCATAGCTTTCAAAGCCCAGCAATTGAGCCAGCTCGTGGCGCAGCGCGAGGATCTCTTCCATCACCGGGCTGTTGTCCCATTTGCCCGCATTGGGCCCCTGATCGGACGCACGGGTGGAGTAGGCGCGGTACATTTCTTCACGCAATGCCTGGTTGTCGCAGTAGGTCATCACCGGCAGATAGCTCGGGATATCCAGCGTCAGCAGATAACCTTCCTGCTCTTTGGCTTCGGCCTGGGCTTTTGCTGCCGCCAGCGCACTTTCCGGCATGCCAGCCAGCTCAGATTCGTCGGTGATCAGTTTGGTCCAGCCCATGGTGGCGTCGAGCACGTTGTTGCTGTACAGGTTGCCAAGTTCAGACAGGCGGGTCGCGATTTCACCGTAGCGCTGCTGTTTTTCTTTCGGCAGGCCGATACCAGAAAGCTCAAAGTCACGCAGGGCGTTATCGACGGCTTTTTTCTGCGCGGTATTCAGAGTGGCGTAATGGTCACCTTCACGCAGATCGCGGTACGCCTGGTACAGGCCTTCATGTTGCCCAACCCAGGTGCTGTACTCAGACAGCAGCGGCAGCGTTTGTTCGTAGGCTTCGCGCAGTTCCGGGCTGTTTTTCACCGAGTTCAGATGGCTGACCGGAGAGAAGATACGCCCCAGGACATCGTCCACTTCCGCCAGCCGCTGGCAAAGATTTTCCCAGGTATATGGCGCCCCCTGCGCAACCACGCGCTCGACGTTTTCGCGGCAGTCGTTCAGCGCCTTAGTGACGGCGGGTACAACATGCTCCGGCTGAATTTTGGAAAACGGCGGCAGTTCGAAGGGAGTCAGCAATGGATTGGTCATTAGCGCAGTCCTGTAGAAAAGAGTGAATGAAGCGCGCATCCGGCGCTGTGCATATTATTTGTAGAATGGGGTTAAGTGTAGAGGATTTCAATGCCAGGCGTTGCGCTTTCGCGGCAGTGACGACTTTTCTGTATACTGTGGCGATACGCTCTATTTTCGCCCGATGGTACGCAGCTTATCGGGCCTACGTTTACAACCTGGAACACGTTTACCCATGCTCAGTTATCGCCACAGCTTTCACGCTGGCAACCACGCCGACGTCCTTAAACACACGGTTCAGAGCCTGATCATCGAGTCGCTCAAAGAGAAAGATAAACCGTTTCTCTATCTGGACACCCACGCCGGTGCGGGCCGTTATCAGCTGAGCAGTGAACGTGCTGAACGTACCGGTGAGTATCTGGAAGGCATCGCCCGCATCTGGCAGCAGGACGACCTGCCGGCAGAACTCGAGCCGTACATCAGCGTGGTGAACCATTTCAACCGTAGCGGTCAACTGCGCTACTACCCAGGCTCTCCGCTGATTGCCCGCCAGCTGCTGCGCGCGCAGGACAGTCTGCAGCTAACCGAACTGCACCCGAGCGATTTTCCGCTGCTGCGCTCCGAATTCCAGAAAGATGAGCGCGCGCGCGTGGCAAAAGCCGACGGCTATCAGCAGTTGAAATCGAAATTACCACCCGTCTCCCGTCGCGGGCTGATCCTCATCGATCCGCCGTACGAAATTAAAACCGACTACCAGGCGGTAGTGGCCGGTATCCACGAAGGCTATAAGCGTTTCGCAACCGGCACCTATGCCCTGTGGTATCCGGTAGTCCTGCGCCAACAAATCAAACGCATGACCAAAGAGCTGGAAGCGACCGGCATTCGCCGCATCCTGCAAATTGAGCTGGCGGTTCGTCCGGACAGCGATCAACGCGGCATGACGGCGTCCGGCATGATTGTGGTTAACCCACCGTGGAAGCTGGAACAGCAAATGAACAACGTGCTGCCGTGGCTGCACCGCAAACTGGTTCCGGCGGGAACCGGGCATACCTCGGTAAGCTGGATCGTACCGGAGTAATCGCAGCCATCGGTGGAACCTTTTGATTTCAGGTATACAATCGCGAATATTTTGGCGGAAGGCATAACGCTTCTCCGCCCTACAATGAACATGAAGGAGCGGTCATGACCAAACACTATGATTACATCGCTATCGGCGGCGGCAGCGGCGGTATCGCCTCCATTAACCGCGCGGCCATGTACGGTCAGAAATGCGCGTTGATTGAGGCCAAAGAACTGGGCGGTACCTGCGTCAACGTTGGCTGTGTACCGAAGAAAGTGATGTGGCATGCCGCACAGGTTCGTGAAGCGATCCATATGTACGGCCCGGACTACGGCTTCGATACCACCATCAATAAATTCGACTGGGACAAGCTGATTGCCACCCGTACCGCCTATATCGACCGCATTCACACCTCGTACGACAACGTACTGGGTAAAAATAATGTCGATGTGATCAAAGGTTTTGCCCGCTTCGTTGATGCCAAGACCATTGAAGTAAACGGTGAAACCATCACCGCCGATCATATTTTGATTGCTACCGGCGGCCGCCCGAGCCACCCGAACATTCCAGGCGTGGAATACGGTATTGATTCCGACGGTTTCTTTGAACTGCCAGCCCTGCCGAAGCGCGTTGCGGTAGTTGGTGCAGGCTACATCGCCGTTGAACTGGCTGGCGTGATTAACGGCCTGGGCGCAGAAACACATCTGTTCGTGCGTAAACACGCGCCGCTGCGCAGCTTTGACCCGATGATCGTCGACACGCTGGTTGAGGTGATGAATGCCGAAGGCCCGACCCTGCATACACACGCGATTCCAAAAGCGGTGGTTAAAAATGCAGATGGCAGCCTGACCCTGGAGCTGGAAGACGGTCGCAGCCAGACCGTGGATTGCCTGATCTGGGCGATTGGCCGTGAACCGGCAACCGATAACTTTAACCTGGCGGTTACTGGCGTGAAAACCAACGAAAAAGGCTACATCATCGTTGATAAATTCCAGAACACTAACGTTGCAGGGATTTATGCCGTGGGCGATAACACCGGTGCCGTTGAATTAACGCCGGTTGCCGTTGCCGCGGGTCGTCGCCTGTCCGAACGTCTGTTTAACAACAAGCCGGACGAACATCTGGACTACAGCAACATCCCGACCGTGGTCTTCAGCCATCCGCCAATTGGCACCGTCGGCTTAACCGAGCAACAGGCGCGCGAGCAGCACGGCGATGACCAGGTGAAAGTGTATAAATCGTCGTTTACCGCGATGTATACCGCTGTCACCACACACCGTCAGCCGTGCCGTATGAAGCTGGTGTGCGTCGGTCCGGAAGAGAAGATTGTCGGTATTCACGGCATCGGCTTTGGCATGGACGAAATGCTGCAGGGCTTTGCCGTGGCACTGAAAATGGGCGCGACCAAGAAAGACTTCGACAACACTGTCGCTATTCACCCGACCGCGTCGGAAGAATTTGTCACTATGCGTTAATACTATAAATGCCGGATGGCGGCTGATGCCTTATCCGGCCTACAAACACCGTAATATGTAGGCCAGATAAAGCATCAGTCACCCTTCGGCATTGTATTAATCACTTATCCTGCATATACGGCGTATAGATCCCGTTGAGGCTTTCAAGGAACGCCACGATATCATCGATATCTTTTTGCGGCAGTTCTTTGCCTACCTGATAACGCAGCATCAGTTTTACCGCGCCGTCGAGGGTTGGCACATCTCCCCGGTGGAAATAAGGTGCAGTCAGTGCAACGTTGCGTAATCCAGGGACTTTCTGGCGCAGCTTATCTCGTAATTCATTAGTGACGTTCATTCGACCAATATCTACGGCAGTGACCTCACCAAAATTAAAGTCCTTTTTCAAGCCTAAGGGTTCAAATGAACGCCCGCCTAAAATAATACCGCCATGGCAGGTGGCACATTTATTTTCCTTAAATAATTGATAGCCATGTTTTTGCTGAGCCGTTAACGCGCTTTCATCACCCCGCAGCCATTTATCAAACGGTGCATTTGGCGTAATTAGCGTTTTCTCAAACTCAGCAATCGCATCGGTAATATTGTCCCCGCTGAATCCCTGAGGATAAACGGTGATAAATTCTTGCTTCAGCACCGGGTCTTTATCTAACTTCTGGATAATTTCATCCCAGGATTTCGACGCCATTTCAATCGGGTTTAACGGTGGACCACCCGCCTGCGCCTGCAATGTTGGTGCACGACCATCCCAGAATTGTTCCACGTTAAAGACCGAGTTAAACACCGTCGGTGCATTAATTGGTCCAACGGCGCCACCGACACCGATTGACGTTTTCCTGCCATCCACACCGCCTGCGTTTAAGGCGTGGCAGTGCGCACAGGAGATCGTGCTGTCGCCAGAAATGCGCGGGTCATGATACAGCGTAAAGCCCAGCGCCACTTTGCGGGCATCAGTCGGAATACTTTCCGGTATTGGCTGTACAGGCTCATTGCGATGCTGCGTGGCGGTATCACGGCTGGCGTAGTACTGCTCACGTTGTTTGGCTACCCAGCCAAGAATGTCTTCTCGCTCAGCATCGCTGACCTTACCGGCCCAGTGCAGCGCGGTATAACGCGTTGGTGGCATGGTGTCATACTGCATCACCCATTCAATTTTATTCAAATCACTTTGCGAAACGGGTTTATCCGCAACCAGCGCGGCACGAACAGCTTCAAGATTGAATGATTTGTATCCTAATTGAATATCATAATTCATCAATTGTTTAGCGACGGGAAAGGAAGAATAGAAAGGCAATTCAGCTGAAGGCGTATGACAATAATCACATCCCTTTTCGCGTAAAAATCCTAATACCTTATTATTGGCTTCCAGCGTAGAGGCCTGAACATCAGGCTGTTTGCTACGTTGATTATCGTGATACCACACATAACCGGATAATCCAAAATAACAAATTACGATGCCTGTTATGGCAATCGCGGTAAGACGGGTAATGATTTTCATTATTTTACCCTCAGCGTTGTGAGTTATTGTGACCCAGAAAATTGAAATAATTAATGCGCAGTCTTTGTCAGACTTGACCATCATAGAAAATAAGGGGAGTATTATTTTGATAAGTATCAATCAATTACATGGGCCAGAACTATCATTAGAATAGCCTGCACCTATTACAGGGATCGGACGTTAGCGGGTTCTGTTCACACCTCGTTGCAATCGAATGTTCTGAAAATGGAAAATATACAGATCGCACAAGACCAGTAATTCTTCATTATTATCATTAAGATAGTTTTATTTTTTAAATATTAAAAAACATAAGAACGTGATCAACCGCACGCTTTACTCACCCGACACCGAAGCGAATGTCTACGCTTAACAGACAGCCGGGCAATAGCCGTTCCTTTCAACATCTCTTTACCGGAGGTCTTTCTCATTATGCTCAACCAGAAACTACCCCACGCCCCTTCAGAAGAACTGACGATCGACCTCGATCTGCTTTATGAAATGGATCCGTGCGAGTTAAAGCTGGATGAAATGATTGAGGCAGAGCCTGAGCCGGAGATGATTGAAGGGCTACCTGCCTCCGATGCGTTAACGCCCGCCGATCGTTACCTCGAACTGTTCGAACACGTTCAGTCGTCAAAGCTGTTTGCCGACAGCAAAACCTTCCCCGACTGCGCGCCCAAAATGGACCCGCTGGATATTCTAATCCGCTATCGCAAGGTTAAGCGGCACCGGGACTTTGACCTGCAACGCTTTGTTGAGAACCATTTCTGGCTTCCCGAGACCCCGTCGAGTGAGTACGTTTCCAACCCGCAGGACTCGCTGAAAGAGCATATTGACCAGCTGTGGCCAGTGCTGACACGCGAACCGCAGGATCACATTCCCTGGTCCTCGCTGCTGGCACTGCCGCAGTCATATATTGTGCCAGGCGGACGTTTTAGCGAAACCTACTACTGGGATTCCTACTTCACCATGCTGGGTCTGGCGGAGAGCGGACGGGGGGACCTGCTGAAATGTATGGCGGATAACTTTGCCTGGATGATTGAAAACTATGGCCATATCCCGAACGGTAATCGGACCTACTACCTGAGTCGCTCTCAGCCGCCGGTGTTTGCACTGATGGTGGAACTGTTTGAAGAAGATGGTGTGCGCGGCGCGCGGCGTTATCTGGATCATCTCAAAATGGAATACGCGTTCTGGATGGATGGCGCAGATTCCCTGGCGTTAAACCAGGCGTACCGTCATGTCATCAGAATGCCAGATGGTTCTCTGCTCAACCGTTATTGGGACGATCGTGATACCCCGCGCGATGAATCGTGGATCGAAGACGTCGAAACGGCCAAGCATTCTGGCCGGCCGCCTAATGAGGTATACCGGGATTTGCGTGCCGGTGCGGCTTCCGGCTGGGATTACTCCTCACGCTGGCTACGCGATGCGGGCCGCCTTGCCAGCATCCGCACCACCCAGTTCATCCCCATTGATCTCAACGCCTTCCTGTACAAACTGGAAAGCACCATTGCAAACATTTCGGCCCTGAAAGGCGATCGCGAAACCGAGGCTCTGTTTCGCCAGAAAGCCACCAACCGCCGCGCCGCCGTGGACCACTATCTGTGGGATGATGAAAACGGCTGTTATCGGGATTATGACTGGCGACGCGAAGAGATGGCCCTCTTCTCCGCCGCCAGTATCGTGCCGCTGTATGTCGGTATGGCGACCCATGCACAAGCCGACCGCCTCGCTAATGCCGTACGCAGCCGCCTGTTAACCCCCGGGGGTATTATGGCGACGGAATACGAAACCGGTGAACAGTGGGATAAACCCAACGGCTGGGCACCGCTGCAGTGGATGGCGATTCAGGGCTTCAAGCTGTACGGTGACGACCACCTGGGCGATGAGATTGCCCGCAACTGGTTGAAAACGGTTAACCTTTTTTATCAGGAGCACCATAAGCTTATCGAGAAGTACCATATCGCCGACGGCACGCCCCGTGAAGGCGGCGGCGGCGAGTACCCGTTGCAGGATGGCTTTGGCTGGACCAACGGCGTCGTGCGCCGATTAATCGGTCTCTACGGCGAGCCGTAACGGTCTGACAAGACGTAGCTCATCAGGCTGTCAGTTAATGGCGTCATACAGCGCGGTATGAATTTTCTGCCATTTCTTGTTTTCGGCGTTTGGCTCCGCGCGAGCACGTCGTTCGGCTTGCTCGGCGTCATACCGCTGGCGCGTGACAACGTCCGGTTTAGCACAAAAACTTTGCAGATAGCTTTTATGCAGCGACGTCAGCGATGCGCCGTTCGACATCGCATGACTTAGCGTACTCATAAACTGCTGACAGGGCTGGGTTTCATCCATCTGCGAGGGATAGCGCAACAACAGCTTCAGCACAGCAGTATTGCCCGCAGAGAACGCCTGCTCCGTCCACGCCAGCTTCCAGTCCATCCCGCCTTGTAAAAACAATGACGTAATACGGGTATCATTGCGATCGATAGCCGCCCGCATGGTAAACGCATCCCACGAAATGCCCATGCGGGTCACGGCTTCCCGTGCGGAAGGTGCATCACGTCGCGGTTCCTCTTGTATGATTTCAACCGATTGACCGGCGGTCACCAGCGGCGCAGGCGAGCTAAATAACCAGAATGCGCCCAGCGATATTGCCAGCACCATCGCGCCAACGGCGACCCACAGCATGTTGGAAATCAGCTGCTCACGCTCTTCAGCCGTACGCTGCGTTCGCTTTTCCGGTGGGTCAATGCTGTCAGCAATTTCTTGTTTATCATCCCCGGTCTGTTCAGCCTTTTGCTTTGCCGTTTCCCAGAACTGGCGAACGAGACCTTCATCGGATTCCAGATACGATGCGGGATTAATGCGGACACGACGTTCTTCAAACGCCCGCTGCACGGGGTGGGTAATTTGTCGGTACTGATACTTTAACAACATCAGCTGTACCGAGGTCAGCGGCTGCGAAGCAATGATGCTATTACGTGCTATCCGGCAATCATCAAGGAACATGCGCAGCGTTAAGCGCGGTTCGACAAACAGCGTGAGTACCGAAGTGTCATTAAAAATCTGGGTAAAGTGGCGCACGAACAGTTTCTTATCGACCACCATTAGCGCCAGCTCGCTAAACAACATGCCGTCCAACGCATCACGCCCCTCACCCAGCTTAAGCCAGCGGCGCAGCCGGTCGGCACCGAAGTGCTGTTTCAGGAAGCTGTTGAGCGGATGCTGGTCCGGCCATACCCGTGCGACAAGGGCTTTGAGGGTTAACTCTATCGCACGAAGCTGGCTCTGCGCCTGCATCTGCGCCTCGGGACTCCCGGCTTCAATATCGGTTTGATAGTGCAGGATCGGCTGAAGCTGGCGCAACTGCTCCAGGGCGGCAACAAAGCGCAGCGCAGAAATGAGCTGGTTTTCACTGACATCCTGACCACTTTCATACTGGGGAACGTTTTGCTGAAGATGGCGTAACCGCAGGGTGAACTGGCTTAATTGCGCATCGTTCATCTGCAATCGTCTGGCTACCACTCCCCAGCCACCCAGATTCAGGCGAGCCTGGTCGAGCTGTTCCAGAAACCAGCGCGGGTCTTTTCCCTCTGCAACATGCACACCTAACAACAACAGGATTTCCACCGATGCCTGACGGATGATCCCCAAACAGTGTTCAAATGGCGTACATGTCGCCGGTAATGCGCTATTGGTCATCATCGTCCCTAAAAGTGCCGCAACGGTACGGCCTCACCATGGTCTTTATTGCTCTTTTTATAAACGCGACGCCGTGTAACAACGTGCCGGTGTAAACTGAAATACATTCATATAACAAATAAATATGTTTTACAGTGATGACCTCGTAATCATTGAAAATTATCCAGGAGATAAGCCTGTGCCCGTATTAAAAACACCACGGCTGACCTGCCGCCCGCTGACGGCGTCTGATTGGGATTTTTTCTTAGCATTACAGCAGGATTCTGGCGTAATGCACTATGTCTCCGATGCGCGCTCTGAACAAGACGTACGGGCAATATTCGACTCGCGCTTAGCCGAATGGTCTCCCGGAAGCCCACACTGGCTATGCCTGGTCATGTGCGATAACGACTCGGGATCGCCGCTCGGCGTCACTGGATATGTTCACGAAAATAATGAGTGTGCCGAAGTGGGGTTTCTGCTCGCACCCGAAGCGCAAGGTAAAGGCTATGGCGCTGAGTCTTTGCATGCCGTGTGTGATTTCGCGTTTACAACCGGCGGGCTACACCGTATGACGGCCTGCGTCACCGCCGGCAATTATGCGTCTCGACGTCTGCTGGAAAAGACGGGATTTATTCTCGAAGGTACACTGCGCGAAAGCTATTGGCTGCATCAAACCTGGCACGATGACTGGATTTTCGGCCTGTTAAAGCACGAATATCCGCTCCGAGCGTCATAAGGCGTCTTACTGAAAAAACGGGCTGTATGGCAGGTACCGTAACGGAAGGTTTTCTCTAGAATGGCTCTCTTTGCAGAGAAATCAGTATGTACCGCCATTCATCACATTTTACGCCCGCCTGTATCGCCTTTATTAAACAAGGACAGGGATTGTCGCTGGAAAAATATCAGGATGAACGCGGGGTCTGGGTCATTGGCTACGGGCATGAAATCACCGTAGGTGAAACCTTCACGAGCCAAATTTCAGTAGCACAGGCAGAAACGCTGCTGCTCATGGATCTCTACGCCTGCGAGGAATTAATCCAGGCGAAACTGCCGCAACTGAACGATATGTTTCAGCTGGAAGCATTAATTGCGTGGATGTTTAGCGTGGGGATAACCCGGTTTTGCGCATCAGAAATGTGGCCCGCTCATATTTCACAGCCAGAGACAATCTGACTGTGAAATAAGCGTTGATTAATGTACTTCGTTTAACATCATCGCCGCCTGGGTACGGTTTTTTACCTCCAGACGCTGATAAAGCGACTCCAGATGCGCTTTTACCGTCCCGGTGCTGATATTTAACAGGCGACCAATTTGTTTATTGGACTCCCCTGCAGCCAGCATGGTCAAGATCTCGCGCTGACGCGAACTTAGTGCTTTTATATTTTGGCTACCGCACGCAGTTGGCATTAAGCAATCTCTGGGATAAAACATCATGCCCATTGCCACGCTATTGAGCGCCAGCGCGAATGTTTCTGCGTCAGCGTCGCGCGGCACAATGGCCAGCACGTTTAACTGTGTCACCTCCTGCAGCCAATTTTTACGGCAATCTGTGGCGGTGATCAGTACTTTTACCGTCGCATAGCGTTGAGCGAGTTGTTGGAGCAGTTCACGGCAAAACTCACTGCCAAGATCGCCATCAAGCATAACCAACGCATTGGGATTATCTTCCAGCTTTTGCCAAAGGTCATCTGCCTGACTGACACCCTGAACATCCACTCCTGGAAGATTTTCTTGTAAACTGACATTCATTCCATGAATAAATATTGACTGCCTGTCAAACATTATTACCTGCATTATTTCTCTCCGTCTGAATAAGATACTGGCCTTAACACGCGGAAGGGTATTACCCATGGGGTAAAATAAGAACTCACCATTTGGCAGGGGCCATTCTACCGATGAAAGAAGAAGAGAGAAGCAGAAGTTATGAATAGTTACAGCTCAAACAAAAGGATTACATAAAGAGGTCATAAAAAGACTCTTAATTAAGGAATTCCTTATTATTAGCGCACACCTCTCGCCAAGTAATATTAATTAATCAGAGTCTATGTTTTTCACCAAAAATAAGGAACATGGCATATCAGGGAAATATGTTACAAAAAATAATGTAGCATGAAGTGCTTATTTAATCAGAGTCAGTGACCGAATAAGCACGTGACGGGGTTACAGGAACATCCCGCCAGAGACCTCAATGCGCTGCGCGGTCATCCACGCCAGGTCATCACTAAGCAACGCAGCGATGGCATCACCAATATCATCCGGCAGCCCGACACGCCCCAATGCGGTTTGCGAGGCAATATACGCATTCAGCTGCGCATTGTCCCGCACGTTCCCGCCGCCAAAATCGGTTTCAATTGCCCCAGGCGCAATAATGTTCGCCGTAATACCGCGCTCCCCCAACTCTTTTGCCTGGTAGCGGGTCAGCACTTCCATCGCGCCTTTCATGGCGGCATAGGCGCTGTAGCCTGGCAGGGCAAAACGCGACAGCCCGGTCGACACATTGAGGATCCTGCCCCCTTGGTTTATCAGCGGCAACAGGCTCTGTGTCAGGAAAAAAGGCCCTTTAAACTGGATGTTCAAAAGCTGGTCAAACTGCGCTTCGGTGAAGGCAGAATACGGCGCAGTTATGCCGATCCCGGCGTTGTTCAATAAATAATCAAATCTCGTACATTGCCACTGAGTTTGCAGCGTCTCCTGCATCTGCTCAATAAACAGCGGGAATGTTGAAATATCACCGACATTCAATGGCAATGTGGCAGCTTTCCCGCCAGATTGCCGAATTTCATCCACAACCTGCTGAGCTTCTTTTTCGTTGCTGTTCCACGTCAGGATAATACCAATTCCTCTGTTCGCCAGCTTCAGCGCCGCGTTTTTCCCCAATCCACGACCGCCGCCGGTCACCAATGCGATACGTTGCGTCATAAGAAACCCCATTTTTGCTGTAGTGAATATTGAGATTGAGCTTATTAGGTGTTAGAAAAACAATAAATATCGCCAGTTGCGCATTACTGTTTCATTCAGAACAACAATAGGGCATGGGAATGGATAAAATTCACGCAATGCAGTTGTTCCTCCGCGTCGCGGAACTGGAGAGCTTTTCGCGCGCAGCTGACACCCTCGGGCTTCCTAAAGGTAGCGTATCGCGCCAGATCCAGGCGCTGGAAAATCATCTGGGGACGCAACTGCTGCATCGCACCACCCGCCGCGTTCAACTGACCCAGGACGGGATGATCTATTACGAACGTGCGAAAGATCTGTTGAGCAATCTGGATGAGCTGGACGGACTTTTTCATCACGACCCCACCAGCATCAGCGGTAAACTACGGGTCGATATGCCGGTTGGCGTGGCCAGAAATCTGGTGATGCCCCGCCTGCCAGCCTTTTTGCATCAGTATCCGGGACTTGAGCTAGAACTCAGCAGCAGCGACCGTCTGGTGGATTTAATCCGTGAGGGTTTCGACTGCGTGGTGCGCGTGGGTGCGCTGAAAGATTCAGGGCTGATTGCCCGCCCGCTGGGGAAATTGACGCAGATTAACTGCGCCAGCCCACAGTATCTGGCCCGTTTTGGTTATCCCGAAAGTCTGGACGATTTGGCCTCGCATGCGGTGGTGCATTACGCGGTAAATCTGGGTACCCGTTCTCAGGGCTTTGAAATAGCGACCGACAACGGGCCCCGCTGGATAAAAACCGGCGGCATGCTGACGGTGAACAGTACCGAAACCTATCATGCGGCCTGTCTTGCCGGGTTGGGCATCATTCAGGTCCCACGCGTGGGTGTACGTGAGGCATTGCGCGCCGGTACGCTGGTTGAAGTCTTACCGCAGTATCGCGCCGAACCGATGCCGGTTTCTCTGCTGTATCCACATCGCCGTAATCTCTCCCGCCGGGTCCACCTGTTTATGGAATGGCTGACCGGCGTAATGAAAGACTATGTGGACTGACGCGCTATACTGTCCTGTGAATGCACAGAATAAGGACTACCGCCCTGATGACGCAGGAAAAAGATGTAAAACGCCCCATTCAGGAACTTGAGCACGCGCCGATCGCCAACATTGACACACCAGAGCGTGACCAGACAGAAACCAACAATAAGACCCATCAGGCGCTGAAAACAGCCCTGACTCTGGCGGAACGCGTTCAACGCCAGCCCATGATCGCCCACCTTATCCGCGCCGCAGAACGTTTTAATGACCGAATGGGAAACCAGTTTGGCGCGGCAATCACCTATTTCTCGTTCCTGTCGATGATCCCTATCCTGATGGTATCGTTCGCTGCCGCCGGTTTTATTCTCGCGTCGCATCCCACGTTATTGCAGGATATCTTCAGTAAAATCCTGGCCAACGTCAGCGATCCGACGCTGGCATCCACGCTGAAAAACACCATCAATACCGCCGTTCAGCAACGTACCACCGTCGGGCTGGTCGGGCTGGGCATCGCCCTTTACTCCGGGGTTAACTGGATGGGAAACCTGCGCGAGGCCATTCGCGCCCAGTCGCGTGATGTCTGGGAACGCACGCCGCAGGATCAGGAGAAAATCTGGGTCAAATATCTACGCGATTTTGTCTCGCTGATTGGATTACTGATTGCGCTGATTGTCACCCTGTCAATTACCTCCATCGCCGGTTCCGCCCAGCAGATGATAATCTCGGCCCTGTACCTCGATGGTATTGACTGGCTGAAACCCGCCTGGCGACTGATTGGCCTGGCGATATCTATTTTCGCCAACTATCTATTGTTCTTCTGGATTTTCTGGCGACTCCCGCGTCATCGCCCACGTAAGAAGGCGCTCATTCGCGGTACCTTTATTGCGGCCTTTGGCTTTGAAGCAATCAAAATTATTATGACTTACACGCTGCCGTCGCTGGTGCAATCCCCATCAGGCGCGGCGTTTGGCTCGGTATTAGGTCTAATGGCTTTCTTCTACTTCTTCGCCCGTTTGACCCTGTTCTGCGCCGCCTGGATAGCCACCGCGGAATACAAAGACGACCCGCGGATGCCGGGGAAAACACACCGCTAATCTTCGTTAACTGCCGGATGGCGCTACGCTTATCTGCCCTACTGGTGAGTTTTGTAGGCCGGATAAGCGTAGCGCCATCCGGCAATTATAATGCCGCCCGCTCTCACTGATTCAGTGAATAAATCCAACCCGTAACTTTTATTTAACCAAAAACTAGTTTTATCATCCAAGTTTTAAATTATGTGAAGCATTTCATAGAAGCGAAATCTTAGGCCTAAACATTATCCCCTTTTTGCCCAATTTTTGACCAAGCGCAACGTTTGTTACAGATTGAAATGTCTCTTTTGCTGTGCGTAATATGACCGTTCGTTCGACAAAAAATAAGAAAATATTATGCAAGCAACCGCCACAACGCTCGACAACGAACAGGAACACACCCCGGTCAATTCGCGCAATAAAGTCGTCGTCGCCTCACTCATCGGCACTGCCATTGAGTTCTTCGACTTCTATATTTACGCGACCGCTGCGGTGATCGTTTTCCCCCATATCTTCTTCCCGCAGGGCGACCCGGCGGCGGCTACGCTGCAGTCTCTCGCCACCTTTGCTATCGCCTTTGTGGCGCGGCCGATCGGCTCGGCGGTGTTCGGACATTTCGGCGACCGCGTCGGGCGTAAGGTCACGCTGGTTGCTTCGCTGCTGACCATGGGGATCTCGACGGTGATTATCGGCTTGTTGCCGGGTTATGCGTCGATTGGGATTTTCGCCCCGATTCTGCTGGCACTGGCGCGTTTTGGTCAGGGATTGGGTCTTGGCGGTGAATGGGGCGGTGCTGCATTGCTGGCCACAGAAAATGCCCCACCGCGCAAGCGGGCGCTCTATGGGTCCTTCCCGCAGTTGGGCGCACCGATCGGCTTCTTCTTTGCCAACGGCACGTTTCTACTGCTCTCCTGGCTGCTGACCGATGAGCAGTTTATGAGCTGGGGCTGGCGTGTACCGTTTATAGCCTCTGCGGTACTGGTGATTATCGGTCTGTACGTTCGCGTCTCACTGCATGAATCCCCGGTGTTCGCCAAAGTCGCGGCAGCGAAAAAGCAGGTCAAGATCCCGCTGGGAACCCTGCTGACAAAACATGTTCGCGTCACGATCCTTGGCACGTTTATCATGCTGGCGACCTATACGCTGTTCTATATCATGACCGTTTACTCAATGACCTTCAGTACCGCCGCCGCCCCTGTGGGCCTTGGTTTACCGCGCAATGAAGTCCTGTGGATGCTGATGATGGCGGTGATTGGCTTTGGCGTGATGGTCCCGGTTGCCGGACTGCTGGCCGACGCGTTTGGTCGTCGCAAGAGCATGCTCATCATCACCACGCTTATCATTCTGTTCGCCCTGTTCGCCTTTAAACCGCTACTGGGGTCTGGCAATCCGGCGCTGGTCTTTGTCTTCCTGCTGCTGGGGCTGAGCCTGATGGGGCTGACATTCGGCCCGATGGGCGCGCTACTGCCGGAGCTGTTCCCGACCGAGGTGCGCTACACGGGTGCGTCGTTCTCGTATAACGTTTCATCGATTCTCGGCGCGTCCGTGGCCCCCTACATCGCGGCATGGTTGCAAGGTAACTATGGTTTGCCGGCCGTCGGGATTTATCTGGCCTCGATGGCAGCATTAACGCTGATCGCGCTGCTGTTAACCCACGAGACGCGTCATCAGTCACTGTGATTCTTTTGCCGGATGGCAGTGTAACCACCTTATCCGGCCTACGTTGAGTATGAAATCCAGGCCGGGTAAACATCCGGCCAGACATCACTTCTTCATTTGCGACAAAATCGTCCGGCACTGATTAGCCTCACCTTCTGACGGTGAGATCAGTGCCAGCAGGGCGGCAGCCGGTGTGACGAGCGTTGCCAGTGCCGCGGCGACGGCCCCACGCGCAATCAACGGCCCTGCTTTCACTCCGGCCTGCGGATTTTTGAATGTTCCGCGCACATACAACGGTGAACGCAGCGTAATAATACGAATGCCTTTACTCTCCGGATCGACGGTTAAATCCAGCTGTTCAGAGGCAAAACTCGCTGTTCCGGTAACATTGATGACCGCATTTTCGGTATCAAAAGCAAAAATTTGCGGGCGCGCAACGCCATTGACGATATCCAGATTCGCCGCCGCACAGTTCACTCGCACTTCGTCATCACCAAATATCTGTCCGACGATATAGTTGCCCAGATTCAGCCCCACTATTTCCATCAGGTTTCGACTGATCAACCCGTCGTTCATCAACAACTTCAGGTTACCATTACTGTTTCCGAGCAGCGCAGCCACCGAATTCCCGCTCCCGCGAAATTCGGCGTCACCGTTCATTTCACCGAGCGTTTTCTGCATCAGTTCTACATCCGGCATCAGCTCTTTCAGCTTCAGACTACGCGCCTGAATAGTCGCCCGGCCCTGCATCGGCTTTTTATCCCCTTCCAGATGAATGCGAGAGACGATGCTGCCTCCCGCCAGACCAAATTTCAGCGGCTGCAGTTGCAGGTCGGCATTGTTCAGGATGATATGGGCGGAGAGATCGCTTACCGGCAGGCTGCTGCCATGCTCAATACGCCGTCCCTTGAAGCGCACATCAGCATCCATCACGTTCCATTTATCGGTTTCGAAACGGTCGTACGGCAAGACTTTATCCGCGGGCTGAACGCTCTTTTCGCCTTTACGCTGTTCAGATTGTTTGGCGCGTTGTGCACCTTTTCCGGAATCCACGCCAATCAGCGGCCCTAAATCCGCCAGCCGCAGCTGGCGCGACTCAACGTCGCCTTCCAGTTTCGGGCGTGGCTGGCCGGTGGTGTAAGCAAGCGTGCCGTGAATATCGCTGTCGCCGATGCGGCCATTAAAGTCGCGATAACTAAATACGGCCGATTTCTCGCTGCCTATCTTGGCCACCAGCCGCCCGTCAGTTTCAAAGGGAGGAGTATCCGGCAGCAGAATGCCGGTCAAATCGTACAAATCCCCAAGCGAATCACCGGAGAATTTCAACTGAAGATCGACACCGCCCATATTCATCGGGTCACTTACCGCACCGACAAAGGCCACCCGCGTATTAGCTGAACGGAAATCAGCCTGCACCGGGAACGGTGTTCCTTCGCCGCGTAACGCCAGCATCCCACCGATTTTTCCACTGCCGGTTAGCGGTTCACCGCGATACCGCCCTTGTGCCTTCAGGCCGAAAACGTAATCGCCAACGTTGGCACGCTTTTCTGAGCTTTTCGCTCCCGTCACTTCGCTAAAGGGCAACGGCTTGCCCAGCGGATCAACGACGATCTCAATCTCCGATTGGGTGATCTTATCGTTGATGGCGATACGTCCTTGATCGAACAAAATATTATCGAGTCGAAATGACCAGGCTGAAGGCGGGGTGTTGGGATCGGGGTTTTCACTCCCCGCGAGGGTAAAGGTCCAGTTGTTGTTTTTCTCCGACAGGCGAATAAGCCGCGCATCCGGCTGCTCCAGCTTAATCCACGGTAGCCAGACCGTTTTGGTCAGCAACGCCAGCGGCGCGAGTGTGGCTTCAACGCGCGGGAGATGCACCATGGTGATGTCAGGGATATCCGGCGGGTTGCCGAGGATAATATCCTCCGCATGAATGTGCGGCCACGGAACCCAGCTTCGCCAGCCGGTTTCCTGCTTCTGGCGTTCCCAGACCACGCCCAAATCACCGCGTATCGCGAACGGTCGGTTGAGCTCAGTAGAGACTTTCTGGTTGATGGTCGGTTTGAGCCGGTTCCAGTCAAATGTCGCAATCACGATGATGAGTACGACGATCAACAACAAGAAAACCCCAGTTACTGCTGTGGTTATTTTGCCTGCTTTCGTCATCTTTTACCTCCTCACTTTCTTCCTTGCCTGTTCTAAAGATAGTCCAGCAGGGTTAAAAGGAGGCCGATGACGCCAGCATCACAGAGACAATATCACCTCTTCAAGGGTATTCAGGGGAACCGGACGCGAGAGAAAATAGCCCTGCGCAGCGAACGCCGGTGAGTTTTGCACGTCGCGCCACTCTTCCAGTGTTTCCACACCTTCAACAATCACGCCGCGGCAATAACGGTTCATCAACTGCAGCAGCAGGGTGAACAAGTTGCGGCCTTCCGGCGTCTGGCGCAGCATAATAAACAGATCCCGCGCCACCTTAATGTAGTCATAGCTGACTTCGCTTAGAGCGGAGAAATTCGCCATCCCGGTGCCAAAGTCATCCAGCCAAAGTGGACCAAACTCGCACATTGAGGCAAATGACGCCCCCTTCGGTAAGCGAATATGCTCCACCAGCTCAAAGCGCAGCCACGGCAGGCATTCAATGATTTTCAGTATGTCGGGATCCTGGCGCATCGCCAGCAGCGTCGGGCCATCGACGTTCACCGACGCCAGCAGGTCGTGGGCTCTGAAAAAGTCGCTTTTCAGTTGGAGTTGCAGAAGCTGCTCTTTCACCACGTCAATACGATGACGTACGGCTATTTCGGCAAAATAGCGGTCCGGCGCAAGGCGCTGGGCAGGATTGTCAGGATGGCTCACCACTGTCAGCAGTTCAACGGCCATCAGCCGCCCATTGGTCTGGTAAATCGGCTGGTAGGTGTAAGCACGCTCGCACTGCAGCCAATAGCGTCTCTCCAGCAAGCTTTCGATACTCGCATCAGGCGTAATGAGCGGCTGGGTAACCTGCTTTATCATCTGAGGTGTCCTGTAAATAAGAGTGTGACTGACCGGACTCGTCAAAGGTTATCGGCGCTCGGGCGCAGAACTTTACGTTCAGCACATCGCAAAATAAAAACCAGGCAGCAAAAAATTGCGCAGAATACGCGTTGGCTCAAAAAATTAATGGAACGATGTTTTAATATAGTTGACCACTTAACACCCACAGCGCACACTACCGTTAATTTTTTTCAGAGCAGGTTACGACTATGTCCAGCAAGATTGCCGTGATTGGCGAATGCATGATTGAACTGTCACAGAAAGGCGCAGACGTTCAGCGCGGTTTCGGTGGCGACACGTTGAATACATCCGTTTATATCGCCCGTCAGGTCGATTCTGCGGCCCTTTCTGTACACTATGTCACGGCGCTGGGCACGGACAGTTTCAGCCAACAGATGCTGGAATCCTGGCATGGCGAAAACGTCGATACCTCATTAACGCAGCGCATGGACAATCGTCTTCCGGGTCTCTATTACATTGAGACTGACAGCACTGGCGAACGTACCTTCTATTACTGGCGTAATGAAGCCGCTGCAAAATTCTGGCTGGAGAGTGAGCAATCCGCCGCCATTTGCGAAGAGCTGGCGACGTTCGACTACCTGTACCTGAGCGGTATAAGCCTGGCGATCTTAAGCCCGACCAGCCGCGAGAAACTGCTGTCACTGCTGCGCGAATGCCGCGCCAACGGCGGAAAAGTCATTTTTGACAACAACTACCGCCCGCGCCTGTGGAGCAGTAAAGAAGAGACGCAGCAGGTGTATCAGCAGATGCTGGAGTGCACCAATATCGCGTTCCTGACGCTGGATGATGAAGACGCGCTGTGGGGTGAAAAACCCGTTGCGGAGGTCATTGCTCGCACTCACGCGGCCGGTGTGCAAGAAGTAGTGGTGAAACGCGGCGCAGACTCGTGCCTGGTGTCTATCAATGGCGAAGAGCTCATTGATGTACCGGCGGTAAAACTGCCGAAAGAGAAAGTGATTGATACCACTGCCGCGGGCGACTCGTTCAGCGCCGGGTATCTGGCCGTACGCTTAACCGGTGGTGATGCCGCAGAAGCCGCTAAACGCGGCCACCTGACAGCAAGCACAGTTATTCAGCATCGCGGTGCGATTATTCCGCGCGATGCCATGCCACAATAACGGGTTGTTCTTGTAGGCCGGATAAGGCGTTAACGCCTCATCCGGCATTGGGTACGCCGGGGGCGCTTCGCTTGCCCGGCCTACAGGTTACGATACCCTCTACTGTACTGGCGGAATATCCGTCACTTCAGGATGCGACTCATCGGTTTCAACCGACGCTGCCGCAGCGGCCACCGGCGCCATGATGGCATCCCACGTCGCCTGCAGATCCTTCATATTGAATTCCGGCTCACCCTTCGGCTGCAGCAGAATGAGTGCCATTTCTTGCGACAGTTGCTGGCGCAGGTCCTGATTCAACATTTCTACGGTCAGGCCATTGAGGAAGTTCTGGCGTAAACGCTGGTACTGTTCCGGCGCAATATCCACCACCTGATTTTGCAGCGAGCGCAGGCGCTGGCTGATTAAGATATCGGTATCGGTTCGGCCATAGGTGGCAAACAGCTTCTGCAGTTCCAGATTTTTTTGTGCCACCAGCGCGTTAAATTCATCTTCTGGCAGCCCCTTATCACGCACTTTCGCCAACTCACGCGCCACCGTACCCAGATTCGCATTCAGCTTATCATTCGGCGACTCAACGTTAATGGCACACTGCGCACGCAGGAACAGCACCCGGCAGTCAAAGCCGAGGCCGATATCTTTCGCATTGTTCCTGGTAAGCGTCTGCTGAATATGCCAGAACAGCGCTTCACGAGCTAAATCAGCACGCCAGTAGCGTAACAGCGCGGCGGATTCACGGATCGGTTGCCACGGCGTATCCCACATGATGGAAAGGCGATCCTGGCGTACCGCATCGGTCATAATGCTCACCGCTTCAGCGCGTAGTGGAGAGAGCGTCGGTACCGGGGCCGGTGTCTCACGCTTACCTTTTAATTCGCCAAAGGTTTTGTTGATTTGCTCAGCCACGCTGCGCGCATCAACGTTGCCGACGACAATCAGCGTCATGGCGTCCGGGGTATACCATTTCTGGTAAAACGACTGAATTTTCTCAGCATCGACCGGGGTTTTCAGCGGATCGGCAGGATCGTGTCCCAGCAGCGTTGATCCTTTCAGTCGGTAGCGCCACCAGCCTTCTTTAGTGTCCACCGGCCAGGTTGTCACCATATCTTCGCTGCTCAGCGCATGGTTGATGGTTTCTGGCGTGATGGTCAGCTTGCCGGAGATAGTCGCCAGATAAGAGAGCGACTCTTTCAGCAGGTCGTTACGGTTGTTGGGCAAGCTGAGGTTATACAGCGTGGAATCATAGGAAACGATAACGGGCGGCATGGGACGCTTGGGATCGAACCCCTGCTGCCACAATGAACGGGCTTGCGTGGCATCAAGGCCACCGCTTTGCGTCAGCGCGATACGCGGGATCGCATGGCTGAAACCACTCTGTTGTGTATTTTCGGTGAGTGAACCGGTATTAACCAGCAGGCGAACCTCGATACGGTCGCTGGGGCGCTGGGGGGTGGCCAACACTTGCCACTGTAAACCGTTTGCCAGCGTACCCTGTTGCCATGCCGGGTCAGGCTGGAGCGCATCTGCCTGCACATAGCCGGCAGAGGCCATCATCAGCAAGCTGCCTGCTAAAAGTCGAATTTTTGTGCCCTGCATGTGAACCCCTGATCAACAATCCTGGTAATAAAAAGACAGCCCTGAACAGGACTCTCTGAATATGACGTTAAAACACTTCGTGTTAGACCGCGAGAACATGAAAATGTCACGGAAGAAGTGAAAAAATCCCGAAACCATCGGATCGACAGCTTCAGGTACAGGGGGTAATTATGCGCAGGAGCCCGTAGCCCTACAAGGGACTACGGGCATAAGTGACGAGATTAAGAGGATAAATCGTGCGTTTTGCCATCCTGCGCACGGTTATTCAGCGTGTCATCCAGCTTTTTGGTATCCAGTTCTTTCACCCACTTAGCCACAACGACCGTTGCCACGCCGTTACCAATCAGGTTGGTCAGCGCACGGGCTTCAGACATAAAGCGGTCAATACCGAGAATTAATGCCAGACCGGTAATCGGCAAATGACCCACGGCGGAGATCGTCGCCGCCAGCACAATGAAGCCACTTCCGGTGACACCCGCAGCCCCTTTCGAGGAGAGCAGCAGCACCACCAACAAGGTTATCTGATGGAAGATATCCATATGACTGTTCGTGGCCTGAGCGATAAACACCGCCGCCATCGTCAGATAGATCGAGGTCCCATCAAGGTTAAACGAGTAACCGGTAGGGATAACCAGCCCGACCACCGACTTCCGACAGCCCAGTTTTTCCATCTTATCAAGCATACGCGGCAGCGCGGACTCGGAAGATGATGTCCCCAGAACGATCAGCAATTCTTCACGGATATAGCGGATGAACTTGAAGATGCTAAAGCCGGTTGCACGAGCAATAGACCCCAGCACCACCACCACAAACAGAATACAAGTGATGTAGAAGCAGATAATCAACTGCCCCAGCTGTACCAGCGTACCGACGCCATATTTACCGATGGTAAAGGCCATGGCCCCGAAAGCACCGATTGGCGCCAGGCGCATGATCATATTGATGATGCCGAAAATGACCTGCGAGAAGCTTTCAATCACGTTGAAAATCATTTGGCCTTTGCTGCCCAGACGGTGCAGCGCGAAACCAAACATCACCGCGAACAGCAATACCTGCAGGATGTTGCCGCTGGCGAACGCGCCAATGACGCTACCTGGGATAATATCCATCAGGAAGCCCACAATCCCCTGGTCTTTTGCCTGCTCAGCGTAAATCGCGACGGCTTTGGCATCCAGCGTGGCCGGATCGACGTTCATCCCGGCACCGGGTTGCACCACGTTGACGATGATAAGACCGATGATCAGCGCAATCGTACTGACTACTTCAAAATAAAGCAGTGCAACCGCACCCGTGCGGCCTACTGCTTTCATACTTTCCATGCCTGCAATGCCGGTAACGACAGTACAGAAGATGACGGGAGCGATGACCATCTTAATGAGCTTAACGAACGCGTCGCCAAGCGGTTTCATTTGGGCGCCTAATTCAGGGTAGTAATGGCCAAGGAGAATACCGATGGCAATCGCTGTCAGGACCTGAAAGTAAAGGCTTTTGAATATTGAGGTTTTCATAGGGTGTCCTTAAAGTAAAAACCACAGGTCTTGTAAGGTTTTATTTAACCTGCGGCCCTAAAGTAACACCCACACAACATGACAGAAATGTACAAAGATCATAATTGATACAAAAATGTTAAAAATTTTGAGCTGGCTCGCACAAGCGCACCCTTTTTTAAGTTTTGTAATCAGCCCATTACTGCGTTAAATAACGTTCTTCGAAGATATCTGCCGGAACTGGACGGGCAAATAAGAATCCCTGCGCCACTTCCACACCCGCCTGCTCTAACCACGCGCGTTGGGCTTCGGTTTCGACACCTTCGGCAATCATCTGTAAATCGAGGCTGTGCGCCAGCTGAATAATCGCCGTGATCATGCTGCAATCCTCAGGCACGCCGTCGACAAACATCTTATCGATTTTGAGCACATCCACCGGCAGCGACTTCATGTGCTGCAACTGGCGTAAGCCAGCGTATCCCATACCAAAGTCATCCAACGCGATACGCACTCCCGCATTACGCAGCGGGCGCAAAATGGCAACGGCCGCGTTGGGATCATCAATATGCCGGCTTTCGGTCACTTCGAGAATCAGCGTGCCGGGCTTCACACGATATCGGTTTAGTAGTTCCAGCAGATCTGACACCATATTCGGGTGCATTAACTGCAGTGCAGAAAGATTGACCGATAGTGGAAGCATCAGACCGCGCTCCTGCCAGGCTGCAAGCTGGCGGCAGGACTCTTCCAGCACCCAGTACCCGACAGTTACCATCAGACCACAGGATTCAATCCTGTCGATTAACCCTTCCGGCAGTTCCCAGCTTCCATCCGGCTGCTGCATCCGTAACAGCGCTTCCGCACTCAGTATTTTGCCGCTGGCAATGTCTACCTGCGGCTGCATCCACAGCGCAAAGTGCTGGTTGTCCAGCGCGGTAAGAATGTCGTTCTCTTCCGTCAAACGCTGCTGAGCTTCTTCCATTTGCTGCGGGTCAAAGAACTGAATCTGGTTTTTACCCTTCCGGCGTGAGGTGAGTGCGGCAGAGAGCGCGCGGCTGTAAAGTTGTTCTGCGGTTAAGTCGCCATAAAACATCGCCACCCCAATATTGCAGTTGGGGCGCAGTTGGATGCCGTGAATAGGTAACCGCTCATTAATGATAGTGAGTACTTGCTGACCTAATGTAATGGCATGCCAGGGCTCCTTCACGCCATGCGCAATAATAGCAAAGTCGTAGCCGCTCACCTGGGTAAGCACCATTCTGGGCGCCAGCACCGACTTGAGTTTTTCAACCACTGTCAGCAACAGGATTTCCCGCTGGGTTTCGCTCAGTACGCCCGCGGTATCCCGCAGCGTTTCGCAGGTGACAATCATCAATGCCGTCGTTTGCTTACGGGATACAACCTGTTCCAACAACCCCATTAAAAACGTCTTATTGGGCAGATCGGAGACCGGATAACGCATTGAGTAGTCGCTTTGTTCTTCACTGTGGCGCTGCACCAGTTGCTGATTCAGGTTGTAACTGCGCACCAGCATACCAATCTCATCATCCTGATGCAGGCGCGGCAGCGTTAGTTGGTAACCCATTAACGCCTGCTGAGGGATCTCATTCAGCTCTCGTGCAATTTTACGTAATGGGTGAATAATCAATCGGTTAATGCACCAGGAAATCGCCACCGTCAGGATCAGGGATAAAAGTAAGTAAATGGTCACTAACGTTGAGAGTGTACTCATCACGAATTTGTACATACGATACGAATCCGCCTGCAGCACCAGATAGGCCAGCGGCTGCGGGTTGGCAGAACGCTCCAGAGAATAGACCGGCAGCGAGATCTGCACCGGCAGTTCGAACAGACGCGTCACCGTTACCGGGACCGAACGTTCGGGAATAAAGCTCATCCGCAAAGCCTGAAACTGATTCGGCAGTACCACATCGGCGCGGCTGACCACGCCCGCGGGCTGAATTCGCCGTAAAATCGTCTCCGCTTCGGGGATATCCCCTTTCAGAATGGTGGCCGACAGGGGCTCACGTACAGAGCGGGCGATACTTTCCAGTTGCGTAGCCGTGTTATAGCGGTTCTGCTGTACCAAATGAAACAGCAAAACGGTGCAAAAAATAAAAACAAACACCATGACTACGGCCGCGACCATTGCCATCTGCTTAATTGTTAACGAGCGACTGACACGCAAACTGACTCTCCACGGATAGACGAAACTGCCGTCAGAGTATACCCGATCGTAGCGGTATTAAGAGAGACGGTATCTGAAAACTTCCCAACGTGCATTATCGCGACAGGATAGGCACCTGACGACGAGATTTATCTGCATTTAAGTCGAAAAAGGCCGCAAGGTCGCCCCCTGCGGCCTGGTTCGGGCGCATGTTGCCATCACGGCAGGCAGACGCCCACTAAGAGCATTACTTCCTGTTACGCAACCAGCTCAGAATCAAACTGGCAATAATACCAGCGATGATCGGAGCCGCTAAATCGTGCCAGAAGGCCACGCCTAACTGTGCGAGCGTCATATAGCCGCCTGTGTTGCAATGGCAACTGTTCACGGCTATCCTTGAGTTGTTCAGGTTCAAGTCAGCCCCCGTTTTGTTGCCAGGTTTATACCGAACAACGTGCGGGGGTTTTCTCTTTCCAGCAACCGATGCCGCCGGGGATCAAGCCCCCGCAACATTGCGCCTCACCGGGAATTCCCGGCTTGTTTTTGATTCTACGGCAACACGTCCCCCCCATCACCCCAGCGTAATCCAGTCTGCGTAAAGCCTCGCAATTAAGGCTTAATAAACCCGCTAACCGCTGGAAAGTTATTTGCCAACTGGCAACTTTCCTGACGGCATCTCAAATGATTAAATTACTAACACATTGATATCTATACACTCATGTTCTGGCACAGCGATTGCTATTTGACTGTGAGCTGTTCTGTTCCGAATCAAAGGAGATATCATGTCTGACTGTCGTGCTTACGGATTTAATACCCAGATCGTTCACGCGGGGCAACAACCCGACCCTTCCACTGGCGCGCTCAGTACGCCTATTTTCCAGACGTCAACCTTCGTTTTTGACAGTGCCGAACAGGGCGCCGCCCGCTTTGCGCTTGAAGAACCCGGCTACATCTATACGCGTCTGGGAAACCCCACCACCGACGCGCTGGAGAAAAAGCTGGCGGTACTGGAAAGAGGCGACGCCGCGCTGGCCACTGCGTCCGGTATTTCAGCCATCACCACCTCGTTGTTGACCCTGTGCCAGCAGGGCGACCATATCGTTTCCGCCAGTGCTATTTACGGCTGTACTCACGCTTTTCTGTCACACAGCCTGCCGAAGTTCGGCATTAACGTCAGCTTCGTCGACGCCGCCAAGCCGGAAGAAATCCGCGCGGCCATGCGCCCGGAAACCAAAGTGGTGTATATCGAAACACCAGCAAACCCAACGCTCTCGCTGGTTGATATTGAAACGGTCGCCGGTATCGCCCATCAGCAAGGCGCATTGCTGGTCGTGGATAACACCTTTATGTCGCCCTACTGCCAGCAACCTCTGCTGTTAGGTGCCGACATCGTGGTGCACAGCGTGACCAAGTACATCAACGGCCACGGGGACGTGATTGGCGGTGTGATTGTTGGCAAGCAGGAATTTATCGACCAGGCACGATTCGTCGGGCTGAAAGATATCACCGGCGGCTGCATGAGTCCGTTCAACGCCTGGCTGACGCTGCGCGGCGTGAAAACGCTGGGCATCCGAATGGAGCGCCATTGTGAAAACGCGTTAAAAATTGCCCGCTTCCTGGAAGGGCATCCAGCCATTACCCGCGTGTATTACCCTGGCTTGCCTTCACATCCGCAGTATGAGCTGGGTAAACGTCAGATGAGCCTGCCGGGAGGAATTATCAGCTTCGAAATCGCCGGCGGCCTCGAGGCTGGCAGACGGATGATCAATTCTGTAGAATTGTGCCTCCTCGCGGTCAGTCTCGGTGACACCGAAACCCTCATTCAGCACCCAGCGTCTATGACACATTCGCCCGTTGCGCCAGAGGAACGGCTTAAAGCAGGTATTACCGACGGACTTATCCGTCTTTCTGTTGGTCTTGAAGATCCAGAAGATATTATTAACGACCTTGAACACGCCATCAGAAAGGCAACATTCTGACTATTACGGCCTGAACCGATGCAGATCGGTTCAGGCCGTTGAGAATCAAGGCACAACAGCCTGGCTATACACGTAATTCCTTTTCGGGGGAGAGCGTGTATTTTCGGCAGGGGGTTCTATGCAGGACAACACATTACAATTAAGCAACACTACAGCAACCGCCGCATCCTTCTCAACAAAGCTACCTTTTACAAAATACGATTTTGGTTGGGTATTACTCTGCATCGGCATGGCAATTGGCGCCGGAACGGTGCTGATGCCGGTACAAATTGGTTTAACCGGTATTTGGGTATTTATTGTCGCTTTTATTATTGCTTATCCCGCCACCTATATTGTACAGGATATTTATTTAAAAACGCTCTCTGAAAGTGAAACCTGCAATGACTACACCGATATTATTAGTCATTATCTAGGTAAGAACTGGGGCGTATTTCTTGGTGTCATCTATTTTCTGATGATTATCCACGGCATCTTTATTTATTCATTATCGGTTGTTTTTGACAGTGCGTCCTATATCAAAACCTTCGGACTCACCGATGCCGATCTTTCGCAGTCAATTATCTACAAAGTCGCGATTTTTGCGGTGCTGGTTGCCATTGCTTCCGGCGGAGAAAAGCTGCTGTTCAAAATCTCCGGCCCGATGGTGGTGGTAAAAGTTGGCATCATCATTGTGTTTGGCTTTGCGATGGTTCCCCACTGGAACTTCAGCAATATCAGTGCATTCCCTGAGGCGGGCGTCTTCTTCCGCGATGTTCTGCTGACCATCCCATTCTGTTTCTTCTCGGCGGTGTTTATTCAGGTGCTGAACCCCATGAATATCGCCTACCGCAAACGGGTGTCAGACCGGGTGTTGGCTACGCGCATGGTCATTCGTACCCACCGCATCAGTTATATTACGTTGATTGCAGTCATTTTGTTCTTCTCATTTTCCTTTACCTTCTCTATTAGCCATGAAGAAGCGGTCTCAGCCTTCGAACAAAATATTTCCGCACTGGCGCTGGCGGCTCAGGTTATCCCAGGACAAATTATTCACATCACCTCCACGGTGTTGAATATTTTTGCCGTACTGACAGCATTCTTCGGTATTTATCTGGGATTCCACGAGGCCATGAAGGGTATTATTCTGAACGTACTAGGTCGTGTTATCGACGTTGAGAAAATTAATCCATTGGTTCTGACGCTGGGGATTTGCGCCTTTATCGTCACCACGCTGGTGATTTGGGTGTCGTTCCGCGTATCGGTACTGGTGTTCTTCCAGTTGGGTAGCCCGCTTTACGGTATCGTCTCGTGCATTATTCCGTTCTTCCTGATTTATAAAGTCACACAGCTGGAAAAACTGCGCGGGGTAAAAACCTGGCTTATCCTGCTGTACGGAATGTTGCTGTGCCTGTCACCGCTGTTGAAGCTGATTGAATAACAAATTAAATAACCCGATGACAGCGCCGTCAGCCCTGACGGCGCTTACTCCACGCTCTCCAGCTGATAGCTGCGGATTTTATTCAGCACCGTGGTATGCGATACGCCCAGCGCTTTGGCAATATGCCGCGATGAAACATTCTCTTCTACCATCTGCTCAATCAGCTGACGCTCAGCGCATTGAACCTGCTGTTTAAAAGGCTGTCCGCCGCGGGCCTGATTAACTGAGGTTATATTCGCGATACCCAAATCCTCTCGGGTAATCACATCAGATTCGGCCATCAACATCAGACGAATAATGGTGTTTTCCAGTTCGCGCACGTTTCCCGGCCAACCATGATGATGCATAGCATCAAAGCAGCCTTTATCCAGAATTAACCGACGCTGAAATTCTTTCGCATATTTCTGCACAAAGTGGCGGATCAGCAGGCTGAGATCCTGCGGGCGTTCCCGCAACGGAGGAATAGTCAGAGAGAGGATGTTAATTCGATAATAGAGGTCGGCGCGCAGCAGGCGTTGTTCGACCATCTCTTCCAGATTGGCGTTGGTTGCCACAATAATACGCACGTTAACCGGAATAATCTGCGCCCCGCCCACGCGGCGGATCCCGCCATCTTGCAGTACACGCAGTAATTTGGCCTGTAAATTCAGTGGCATCTCACCAAATTCATCCAGAAAAAGGGTGCCTTTATCGGCCATTTCAAACAGCCCTTTTTTGCCTTTAGCGTCCGCACCGCTGAAAGCACCTTTTTCGTAGCCGAAGAATTCACTCTCCATCAGCGACTCGGGTAATGCGGAACAGTTAACCGGAATAAACGGATAAAAACTGCGCTGACCCGAATTATGAATCGCCCGGGCCAGCAGCTCTTTACCGGTGCCGGTTTCACCGCGGATCAGGACGGTATATTTGCTGTCCGCAATTCTGATCGCTTTTTCGATCAGTGCCTGCATGCTCTGGCTGCTGCAAATAATATCTGAAAAATAGCGCGGGCGTTCCACTTCGGGCATCGACAGTTCGCTTATCTCTTCGCAAAGGTAAGCAACGTTAATAATATCGGCACGCTGACTTAAGCTGGATTGCACGCAAGAAATATCCTGCAACTGACGGCACCAGGATTTAATCAGGATCCGGCCTGCCGTCACTTTCATTGAGATGATATTGATATCACAGCAGGAAAACTCCTTCAGGACATCCTCAACCATAGACAGGCGATCAATTGTTTTAATATCCCAGCGTATCGTGACCACATTTGCTCCAGGTAGTTAGCAACTGAGAAGTAGATATTTCGGTGACGCTCAAGAATCTGACTACATTCTAGACGCTGTGGAATAATGTTCTGCCAATGGACTCACATTGTGGAAGTAAAAACGAAATATAAAAAAACCGGAGCACAAGGCTCCGGTTATTGGGTCATAACCCACGCTTATTGCTGCGGATTCTCATCCTGGTCTACGGCAAAGCACGCCACCAGCTGACCGCCGTAATCTTTAAGCTGCGGCTGTAGCTGGGTACAAGGACCAAAACGACGGCGGCAGCGGGCGTTGAACGCGCAGCCCGGCGGTGGATTCAGCGGGCTTGGCAGCTCGCCGGTCAGCTTGATGCGCTCACGACGGTCGTCCGGGTTCAGACGCGGCGTCGCAGAGAGCAGCGCCTGGGTGTACGGATGGCGCGGATTGTTGAAGATCTGATCTTTGGTCCCTTTCTCCACGCAGCGACCTAAATACATCACCATCACTTCATCGGCAATATGTTCCACTACCGACAGGTCGTGGGAGATAAAGACATAGGACAGCCCCAGATCCTGCTGCAGATCCATCATCAGGTTCAGCACCTGTGCACGCACGGAAACGTCCAGGGCGGAGACCGGTTCGTCGGCAATCACCACGTCCGGGTCGAGCATCAGACCGCGGGCGATGGCAATACGCTGACGCTGACCACCGGAGAACATGTGCGGATAGCGGTCGTAGTGCTCAGTTTTCAGGCCCACTTTCGCCATCATCGCCAGCGCTTTTTCACGACGCTGCTCTTTGCTGAGCGAGGAATTGATCTGCAGCGGCTCCTCCAGAATCTGTCCCACTTTCTTACGCGGGTTCAGCGAGCCGTAAGGGTTCTGGAACACAATCTGGATTTTCTGCCGACGCAGCCTCTGTGCCTGCGGGTCATGCTTGAGCAGATCCTGCCCCTGGTAATACAGCTCACCGCCGGTCGGAACTTCAATCATCGTCAGCAGGCGACCCAGCGTTGATTTTCCGCAGCCCGACTCGCCAACCACCGCCAGCGTTTTGCCACGCTCTAAGGTAAATGACACGCCGTCCAGCGCTTTAACCAGGCGCTCCGGGGCGAACATCCCCTTCTTCACCGGATAGTGTTTTTTCAGGTCAATTGCCTGCAACAATGGCTGTTGCGAGGTGGCCTCGTGCGTACTCATAGTGTGGGCCTCCCGGCATCATCGAGTGGGTAGTGGCATTTCGACTGGCGACCTTCGCCCAGTATGTTCAGCTCCGGCTCTACGCTACGGCATTTGTCCGTGGCATACGGACAGCGCGGGTTCAACAGACAACCGTTCGGGCGGTCGTATTTACCCGGCACCACGCCCGGCAACGAGGCCAGACGCGCTTTATCCTGCGCAAACTCCGGCAACGCACGCAGCAATGCCTGGGTATACGGATGGCGGGGCGCGCGGAAAATATCGTGTGCAGCCCCGGTTTCCACCACCTGACCGGCATACATAACGATGATTTTGTGTGCCGCTTCTGCCACCAGCGCCAGGTCATGAGTAATCAATACCAGCGCCATATTTTCTTTCTGCTGAAGCTCCAGCAGCAGTTCGATGATCTGCGCCTGAATAGTCACGTCCAGCGCGGTTGTCGGTTCATCGGCAATCAGCAGTTTCGGACGACAGGCAATCGCCATGGCGATCATCACGCGCTGACTCATGCCTCCAGACAACTGGTGCGGATACACATCAAGACGTGAAGCCGGGTCAGGAATGCCCACCAGCGTCAGCAGGTCAATCGCCCGCTGAATACGGGTTTTCTTGTTGCCACCCTGATGCACCTTAATGGCTTCCATAATCTGGTAGCCGACGGTGTAGCACGGGTTGAGGCTGGTCATTGGGTCCTGGAAAATCATCGCCACTTCAGCACCCACCAGCTGGCGACGCTCTTTTTCAGAGATGCGTTTCAGGTCGCGGCCGTTAAACTCAAGGCTTTCCGCCATCACGCGGCCGGGGTAGTCAATCAGCCCCATAATCGCCAGTGAACTGACGGACTTACCGGAGCCGGATTCCCCGACAATCCCCACCACTTCGCCCTGGTTCACACTGTAGCTGATGCGGTCTACGGCACGGAATTCGGCGCCAACGTCGCCGAAATGTACAGATAATTTGTCTACATTTAATAACGCCATCTCGAACCTCTTACTGCTTCAGTTTGGGATCGAGCGCGTCACGCAGACCGTCACCCATCAGGTTAAATGCCAGCACCGTCAGCAGGATCGCCAGACCCGGGAAGGTCACGACCCACCAGGCACTTTGCGCGAACTGCAACACGTCGGAGAGCATAGTGCCCCATTCCGGTGTTGGCGGCTGCGCGCCCATGCCCAGGAAGCCAAGCGCGGCCATATCGAGAATGGCGTTAGAGAAGCCGAGCGACGCCTGAACAATCAGCGGCGCAAGACAGTTAGGAAGAATATTGACGAACATCTGGCGCATCGCACCGGCACCCGCCACGCGAGAGGCGGTGACGTAGTCGCGGTTCACTTCCACCAGCACGGCGGCACGTGTCAGACGCACATAGTGCGGCAGCGCCACGAACGTCAGTGCCAGCGCCGCATTACCTATCGATGGGCCAAATACCGCCACCAGCACCAAGGCCAGCAGCAGGCTCGGCAGTGCCAGCATGATATCGACCACGCGCATGATGACGTTATCAACGATGCCGCCGAAATAACCGGCCACCAGCCCGAGAATCACGCCCATCAGCAGCGAGAGCACCACCACCAGACAGCCGACCAGCAGCGACAGGCGTGCACCGTACATCAAGCGCGACAGCACATCGCGCCCGACGTCGTCAGTACCAAACAGATGCGCCCACGAGCCGCCTTCCTGCCACGCAGGAGGTGCCAGCAGCGTATCGCGAAACTGTTCCGCCGGGTTATAGGGCGCAATCCAGTTGGCGAAAATGGCAATAAACAGCACGATGACCACATAAACGAGGCCAACGACCGCACCTTTGTTGCGTTTAAAATAGTGCCAGAACTCCTGCAACGGGGTCATCGGCACCGGTGCAGCAATAACTTTATTTTCAGTAACCTGTGACATGATGGCCCCTTACTTCTTATGCCGAATACGCGGGTTCACCACGCCGTACAGCAGGTCTACCAGCAGGTTGACGAGAATAATCATCGTCGCTACCAGTAATACACCGCCCTGCACTACCGGATAATCACGGCGTTGCAGCGCATCAATCAGCCAGCGCCCCAGACCCGGCCACGAGAAAATGGTTTCGGTCAGAATAGCCCCTGCCAGCAGCGTACCGACCTGCAGACCGATAACTGTCACCACGGGCAGCATGGCGTTGCGCAGAGCATGAATGACGATCACGCGCATCCGCGTCAGCCCCTTGGCGCGCGCGGTACGAATGTAATCTTCGCCCAGCACTTCCAGCATTGACGAACGGGTCATACGCACGATAACGGCCAGAGGAATGGTGCCCAGCACCATCGCGGGCAGGATCATATGCGCCACGGCATCAATGAAGTTACCCTCTTCACCCCAGATGGCGGTGTCGATCAGCATAAACCCGGTCAGCGGATTGGAGTCATCAAGGAACACCATGTCGCTCACCCGCCCGGAAACCGGCGTCAGGTTCCACTGTACTGAAACCAGCATGATCAGCATCATGCCCCACCAAAAGATAGGCATGGAGTAACCGGTCAGCGCCAGACCCACAGCGGTGTGATCGAAAATGGAACCACGCTTAACCGCGGCGAGTACACCAACGGGAATGCCTACCGCGGTGGCAAACATCATGGCGCAGACGCCAAGTTCCAGCGTCGCTTTAAAGCGCGGCACGAACTCTTCCCACACCGGCAAGCGGCTTTTTAACGAAATGCCTAAGTCACCATGCATAACCCCCCAAATGTAATGGAGGTACTGCTGCCACATCGGTTTATCCAGACCGAGTTCAGCCAGCAGTTGAGCATGACGCTCAGGGGAGATCCCACGTTCACCCGCCATGATCATTACCGGATCGCCGGGGATCATATGGACGAAAGCAAAGGTGAGAAGAGTGATACCGATAAACGTAGGGATGACGAGTCCCAAACGTCGGAGAATGAACTGCAACATAACCCGGATTCTCTCTAATGACGCACGGCCTGGAACCGTGAATCTGTATTGCTCACAAATCTTATCCCACGCAAACTGCATCGTGGGTAAAGCATTACGCCGGATGGCGCTGCGCTTATCCGGCCTACACAATACCGGGGCGCAGCGCTTCCTTAATTGCTTTTAATTATTCGACAGAGACGTTTTCGAAGTGGTGTTTGCCTAATGGATCAACCACATAGCCTTTGACTTCTTTACGCACTGGCTCATACACGGTGGAGTGAGCAATGATCAGCGCAGGCGCCTGGTCATGCATCACTACCTGAGCTTGTTTGTAGAGTTCAATACGCTTGTTGTGGTCGTCGGTCGCGCGGGCCGGTTGAATCAGGTCTTCAAACGGTTTGTAGCACCAGCGGGAGTAGTTGGAGCCATCTTTCGCCGCCGCACAGCTGAACAGAGTGGCGAAGAAGTTATCCGGATCCCCATTGTCTCCGGTCCAGCCCATCATAACGGCCTGGTGCTCGCCTGCTTTAGCACGCTTGAGGTACTCGCCCCACTCGTAGGTGACGATTTTGGCCTGGACGCCAATCTTCGCCCAGTCTGCCTGAATCATCTCAGCCATACGGCGTGCGTTCGGGTTGTACGGACGCTGTACCGGCATCGCCCACAGTTCAACGGTGAAGCCTTTGTCCTGGCCCGCTTCCTTCAGCAGCGCTTTGGCTTTTTCCGGATCGTAGCTGTAGTCTTTAACGTCGTCGTTATAGCCCCACATGGTTGGCGGGATCAGGTTCTTGGCTGCAACGCCTGCGCCCTGATATACCGCTTTGATGATCGCTTCTTTGTTCACCGCGTAGGTCAGCGCCTGACGCACTTTCACGTCATCAAACGGTTTCTTCTCGGTGTTGAAAGAGAGGTAACCGACGTTCAGGCCCGCCTGCTCCAGCAGGTTGAGGTTTTTATCCTGCTTCATACGTGCGATGTCAGCCGGGTTCGGGTACGGCATCACCTGGCACTCGTTCTTCTGCAGCTTGGCATAACGCACGGACGCGTCAGGGGTGATGGAGAAGACCAGACGGTCGATCTGCGGCTTGGTGCCCCAGTAACCTTCGAACGCTTTATACAAAATGCGCGAGTCTTTCTGGTACTGCTGCAGCTGGAACGGACCGGTACCGATTGGGTTCAGATCCACTTTCTCCGGCGTACCGGCTTTCAGCATATTGTCGGCATATTCTTTGGAAAGAATAGACGCGAAGTCCATCGCCAGATCCGCAAGGAACGGTGCTTCCGGGCGGGTCAGTACGAACTGAACGGTATTATCGTCGACTTTCTTCACTTCACTGATCAGGTCTTGCAGGCCCATGCCTTCAAAGTATTCATAGCTACCGCCAGAAACTTTATGATACGGGTTCTGAGCATTTTTCTGACGATCGAAGGAGAAGACGATATCGTCGGCGTTCATGTCACGCGTTGGTTTAAAGTCTTTATTATCCTGCCACTTCACGCCCTGGCGCAGATGGAAGGTATAGGTTTTACCGTCTTCGCTGATTTCCCACTTCTCAGCCAGACCCGGGATCACTTCAGTCGTACCGGTTTTGAACTCAACCAGGCGGTTATAGATCGGTACTGAGCTGGCATCATAGGTTGTGCCAGAAGTGAAAAGCTGTGGGTTAAAGCCTTCAGGAGATCCTTCTGAACAATAAACCAGAGTTTTAGCCTGTACGCTTGCTGCGACGGTCATAGCCACCAGGCTCAGACCAAGCTTCAGCATCCCTGACTTCTTCAAGGAAATACTCATTCTTCTGCTCCAAATGTGATGTTTGTTGTTTTACCCTTTGCAGTGGGTTTGCACCGCCTGGCCTTTTTTGTTTTTTACCCGGCCGGATCGGCGTTAAGAGGATGGGGATTCCGTTCACATAAGCGACTGAGTTGCAGTGCGGATTCTCCATGAAATGCCCCTCATGCCCTACAATCTGTCAACAGAATGTGAAAACGTCAATACAGGTAACCGTGATTTACGCCAACGGTGAGAATTCGCAAACAAAGATTAAAAAAAGTGCAGAGGGGCATTTTCAGCAGGGAAATTTGTGCTACGCGGTCTACCCCAGAATAAATATCTTCATATTTAGCAACATTTAGTGATTAACATTTATGCAAAATGTGAAAAATTTCTTAAGCAATGCTGCATATCTGAGCGATTAATACCATGAACGTTAAAGCGCACAGCGGAAAATGCTAGGTTCAGCCATAAGTAACGCAAAAAAAGATTCAAGCAAATATAAAAAAAGACAATGGAATATGTCACAGAATCGTTAACAGACAGTGGGAAGTGGTACACAAATTTTGCAGGTGAAATGAAGGTCAAAATGGGGACGGGAAAACGCAAAATACATCCTGTCAGCTCCTCGTCTGTAGGCCGGATAAGGCGTCTGCGCCGTCATCCAGCGATGCCGACTCCCGCGCACTTTAATTGCCTGATGGCGCTGCGCTTATCAGGCCTACAAATCCTCTCGGCTTCAAATTTAAAACCCTGCTCGTTGAGCAGGGTTTTAAATTTGGTCGGTGATAGAGGATGACTCGCCACTGCGTGGCTCGCCCTGCGGGCCGTTGCTGACGCAACGTTCTCTCGCTACCGCTCGAGTCGAACCTCTTGCCCCCGGAGGTTCTCATCCTCTCGACTTCAAATGCAAAAAACCCTGCTCGTAGAGCAGGGTTTTGAATTTGGTCGGTGATAGAGGATTCGAACCTCCGACCCCTTCGTCCCGAACGAAGTGCGCTACCAGGCTGCGCCAATCACCGAATGCGGGGCGCATCTTACTGCTCAGGTGCGCGCCCGTCAATCCCTTCGTATCAAAATGCCATTCGATCGGCGAGAAAGTCAGCAGGCCGGTTACTGCGCCGCGACTTTCTGCCCGCCCGAAACGTTGCACCAGTTATTGTTCTCATTTATACCGCCGTTCGGCGAGGTATAACCGAGGCAACCCAAAATGGTGTCATACAGTTCCACATGGCGGCGCGGGACCTTCATATCCGCCTCTTGCTTCAGGTGAGCAAACGCCTTCGCATGATCGGGGTCTTCCAGATACTTATCCGACATCCACACCATCATCGGCACGCGGAACTGCTCTGGCGGCGCCATTTTACGCGGCGTACCGTGCAGGTGCTCACGTTCGTTAATAGACTCACCGTGATCGGCGGCATAGAACACTATCGCTTTCTTATCGCGCAGTTGATCAAACACTTTGGTAATAAAGTGATCGACATAGGTCACCGAGTTGTCGAAAGAGTTAATCATCTGTTCTTTCGAACAGCCGCTATCGACATCCACACACTCAGGCTTCCACTGTGCATACTCGCGGGTGTAGCGCTGCGTGTAGTTAAAGTGTGAACCTTTGGTATGCAGAATAATCAGGCGCTTACCGCTGTCATTCTGTTTTAAGGATTGCTGCATTTCAGTAATCAGCAGCATATCGTCAACCGTTTTGCCACGGTTACGCGGCTCTGCGCCAATTTGTTCACGATAGGCGATGTTTTCCGCCATGGTATTACTGTAGAACCACATCTCGCTTTGCATCGCGTAAAGGTCTGTTTTAAACCCTAACTGACCGAGCACGGAAAAGACGTTTTGTTCTTTCAGCGTCCGCTGTGGGTTTTCTTCCGCACCACCTTGACGTACAAACATGCAGCGCAGCGACAGCTTGGTCGCGGTATCACATGAATACCCACGGAATGCCGCCAGGTTTTTCTCCTGAGCCAGTCTTGGTGTGGTATTTCGCTCGTAGCCAAAAATCCCCATATGATCCCAGCGAGTGGTTTCACCAATAATAAACACCACGTAGGTGTCATCGAGATTCTTGGGGGCAACATAGGTGAATGTTTTCGCCGGGTTCATCAGCGATTGGTTGTCTGAGGACTCATCAACCTGCGCCCAGGCATACAGCCCTAACGCGGAGAGCCAGTTTGACGGCAGATAGGAGTTTGCCACGACACCGCCGTAGCTGGGTAAATCGATGCCGGTTTCACGCTCGACGGATCTCTGCTGCATGCTGAGCAGACGAATCGGCACCCATACCATGATCCCCGCCAGCAAAACGACCGCCACATTGCGAAATCTCATACCTGGCGTGCGCAGCTGTTTTATCAGGGTGTAGCGACAGCGGTTATTCCAGATTAAGAGCAACGGCAAAATACTGACCGAAACCAGCCACGCAATAAAATGCCAGCCCACAACTTCCTTCGATAAATCAATATCGGTGGTCATAACCGAGGCAATAATACCGTAACCGATCACCACGTTCAGGAAGGTCATATAATAGCTGGCACCTGCAGAGCACAGCACCACAAAGGTCGCCAGTACACGCCAGGCGCGTCGGCCAAATAAAGAGAGAAGACGAAGTAAAAAGAAGGTTGCCAGCACCGCGCCAGCTAATTCAACAACCGCAGAGATTCCTTTCCAGACGGTGAACTCGTACGCATATCCGCTAAAACGACGGTAAAATACAGCGGAGTTCATAAACAGACCGATATAGATTGCCAGCAAGAGACAGAGCTTCTGCTGCGTCATCGACTTAATATATCTCATCAATAAAACCTGGAAAACGGGATAAAAAGCCCTGCTTACAGTCGGTTAGACTGCGCAGATGAAAGATGCGACAACGACAGAGTTTGAAATGTCTACGGGCGCGAGTAAGTAGACCACAGGTAAACGCAAAAGTGCTTATAGAGAATGAAAATGGCGCATATATTTTTGTAAATATATGCGCCAGGTATTAATGACACCGCTAATAGAATCAGGCGTGCGCCTCGGTAAATACGCTACGCTGAGGCTGACGAATGGTGGTAGACAGCGCCAGCGAGATGATGAGCAGCGCAAAGATGACACAGAAGGTCACATAAAATCCGCCAAACAGGGAAGCAATAATGGACCCACAGATGCTGCCAATCCCGAAGCCAAGATAGATAACCCCATAATTTTTAGCCAGATTATTCAGGCCGAAGAACTCACTGACCAGGGACGGAAACACGGTAATCGTGCCACCAAAGTTAAAAGCAACACAGGCAATCGCCGCGAAGAAGGTCGCTTCGTTCAGCGGTGCGAATAACAGCGCCGCCATACCGACCAGCGAAACAACCTGACCAATGGTGATAACGCGAATACGGGAAATCTTGTCGGACAGGATGCCCAGCACCAGACGGCCTGACAGGTTAGCGATGGAAATCACCGTCACCGCATTGGCCGCTGTCGCCACATCCATATGCGCCAGAGTTTGTGCAATATCTTTTGCCACACCAATGACATACAGCCCACTCATACACGCGGTCAGGAACATCACTGCCAGCATCCAGTACTGTGGTTTGCGCATCGATTGCGCCAGAGTGTAGTCGTTCTCGACCACGCCGTTCACCGTTTTAACTTCCTGATTTGGCGCATCTTTCATCAGCGTAGAGCCAAAGACAATCATCACCAACACAATCGCGCCCCAGATAACAAAGGTTTTCTCCAGCCCGACGGTTTCCAGCAGATGAGTGTCGATAAATTTGAAGCCAAGGCTGCCGAGACCATAGGAGCCGATAGCAAAGGCAGAAATCAGCCCTTTACGCTCAGGGAACCATTTCACGCAGTTAGAAAGCGTTAACAGGTAGCCCGCGCCATCCGCCAGGCCCACCAGCACGCCCGCACTCAGCCACAGCATAATCAGGCTGTCTGAGTGTGCAGTTAAGAAGAAGCCCACGCCCAACAGGATACCGGATGCCATGGTGACGCGTTTCACGCCAAAGCGTTCCTGAAGTTTCCCGGCGACAGAAGAAGAAATCGCCAGACCCAGGCTTAACAGGCCAAAGGAGAAAGCCACCTGGCTGACCGGCGCATCCAGCTTTGAAGAAAGCGCACCATTGAACAGGCTCCAGGTGTAAACCGAACCTAAGGCAAATTGGGTAATGATGGTGCCGATCAGAGTCAGCCACCGGGTACGCTGATAATCAGAAGTTTTCATGGCAGTATTCCTGCATAAGCAAAATGGGAAATTCTCTGCCAACAACCATACCGAAGTGCATTTATGACGAGGGGAAAACGGCATGAAGTGCCATCAGAACGGAATGAAATGCCTGGATTGCGGAATGAATGACGAGACAATTATTCAGCTAACCGATTTTTTCACACAAGTGAGTGTCCGCTATCACTGAGACGCGTGTAATTATTGATTCTAATATGTAACAGAGTTGTTTTATTTACGCATGTTCGCGTTAAAATTTTGCGCTTACTCCCATGGTGTACATATAGTCACTGTTATTGGTGCTATTTTCCGCCTGAGAGAGCGCAGCATAGGCCGCCATATGAGGATTGAGCAGCATATCGGCACCCACGGTAACATCCAGCCAGTTGCCGTCCTGACTCGCCGCAGACATCCGGCTGAGGCCCGATTGCGCCTTCCAGATATTCTCGCCAAACTGCTGGTTATAGCTGATTTGCGCCCACGGACGCACATCGCCAAACTGCGAATTAACCCGCCAGCCTAAGGTGCTGACGCTGGCATGCCATAACGGATCGGTCTGCGTGACGGACGTCGCACTGTCGCCAAACTCGTTATAGGTGGACGTTGCCGAACCGTCATAATGCAGGGCTGCGATCGGGCCGGTCGTCACTTGCCTGGACACGGGGAAATTCCAGCCCATACTCATACCGCTGGTCGTATCCAGCGTCGTTTGGTCCGCCAGGTTCACCACCGGACCCGCCACGCTCTTCGTGGAACGAATGCGTTCTTCAAGTATGTCGTTATAGCGTGGTTGGTGATCGCTGTCCCATGTATAACGTTCAGCCGTATGACCTGACATAGCATCAACGATATATTCTTGTTGCCAGCCATAGGCCGTATGGGTAGACAGCGCACAGACCACGACGCTCATCAGAAGGCTGAACCTCTGGCGACCACTACTGTTTCTTATAATCATCAACGCGACTCCAGAAAAGAGCCGAATTCGGCGATATTATTGTCATTGTGTGAAGGATATCGGGCACATCAGGCCCTGTATTAAATATTGTCTTTTTAGCGGGCGCGTCAAGGCGAGCCGAATGAAATTTTTACGCCAGTAAAAACAGCGAGGAAGAATATGCAGCGTTGCGGCTGGGTCAGTCAGGATCCACTATACATTGCCTATCACGACAAGGAGTGGGGTGTCCCCGAAACCGACGGTCAAAAGCTGTTCGAGATGATCTGTCTGGAGGGGCAGCAGGCGGGGTTATCGTGGATAACCGTCCTGAAGAAACGGGAAAACTATCGTCATGCTTTCCACCATTTCGATCCCGTCGCCGTTGCCGCGATGACCGAAGATGATGTCGAAAGGCTGGTGCTGGATGCCGGCATTATTCGTCATCGAGGGAAAATTCAGGCCATTATCGGCAACGCACGCGCCTACCTGGCGATGGCGCAAAACGGCGAACCGTTTAGCGAGTTTGTCTGGTCGTTCGTTGATCATCAACCGCAGCTGACGCGCGCCGCCAGCCTGAGCGACATCCCCACCTCAACCCCTGCGTCTGACGCGCTCTCAAAAGCGTTAAAAAAGCGCGGCTTTAAGTTTGTCGGCACCACCATCTGTTACTCCTTTATGCAGGCATGCGGGCTGGTCAACGACCATGTCACCGGCTGTATTTGCTACCCGGAGGGTCAACATGATTCGCCAATCAACGCCTGACGATCTGGCGCCAATTCTGGCGCTATGGATGGAAAGCACAATCTATGCTCATCCATTTATTGAAGAACGCTACTGGCGCGAGAGTGAGCCCATTGTCCGCGACGTCTACCTGCCCGCCGCACAAACCTGGGTGTGGGAAGAAAGCGGCGTGCTCAAAGGTTTTGCCAGCGTGATGGAAGCGCGCTTTTTGGGCGCACTGTTTGTTGAACCTACCGCCATCAGAAGCGGGATCGGCAAAGCGCTGGTGCAGCATGTCCAGCAGCGCTTTTCGTTACTCAGCCTTGAGGTTTATCAGAAGAACCAGTCGGCGGTGAATTTCTACCATGCGCTGGGTTTTCGTATTGAAGACAGCGCATGGCAGGAAGAGACGCATCACCCCACGTGGATTATGAACTGGCAGGCGGATCAAACGCCGTAAGCGCCAGTGCGGGCCCGGTG
Source organism: Citrobacter sp. C348 (assembly GCF_047467975.1). Classification (NCBI taxonomy): domain Bacteria; kingdom Pseudomonadati; phylum Pseudomonadota; class Gammaproteobacteria; order Enterobacterales; family Enterobacteriaceae; genus Citrobacter; species Citrobacter sp. C348. Next base: position 212,837 of record NZ_JASJUJ010000004.1, read on the forward strand.
TACTTTTCCAGCCACGCCAGCGCGGTGTTGCCCGCGCAGCCATTCCCCAGCTTCGAGCTGGGGAGATCGCAGGTCAGCACATTCACCGCGCCATTCTTACAAATACCCCCTGCGGACAGGTCCAAATCTGGCCAGGCGCCCTCGTGGATACAAATCACGCCCGCTTTGATGCCTGTCGTCACCACCGCCCCGGCCAGAATTTGCCCGCGATGATTCCACACCCTGACCGTGTCGCCATCGGCAATCCCCCGCGCCCTCGCATCCTGCGGGTGAATGGTCACCGGTTCACGATCCGCCACCGCGTACTGCTCGCGTAACGTGCTGTAATTCAACTGGCTGTGCAAACGGTGCGCCGGATGGGCCGACAGCACCTGTAATTGCTCGGGCTCAGCATTACCGAACCATTCATCCGGCGCCAGCCACATCGGGTGCCCTGCACAATCCGCGTAGCCGTAACTTGCAATCTTCTGCGAGTAGATTTCGATTTTGCCGCTGTCGGTTTTCAGCGGATGCGCCTGCGGGTCACGGCGAAAATCAGCAAAGCGAATAAACTGCGCGTTGGCGGCACTTTCAGACATTTCGATAAGCCTGTTGGCCTGCCAGAACTCGGCAAAGGGCGGCAACGTCACCTGCTGGCTGGCCCCGCGCTGCCCGGCAATCTTGTAAAAGGTCTCCAGCCATTCCAGCTCATTTTTGCCTTCCGTAAACCGTTCATACCCGCCCAGCTCCCAGCGCTCGCTGAGTTCAGCAAAGACATCAAAATCATTGCGCGCCTCATCGCGTGCCGGCACAACCTGCTTCATCGGCACCAGATGCTGATTACTGTAATCACCGGTCATGGTGAGGTCGTTGCGCTCAAAAGAGGTGGTGGCGGGCAAAATGATATCGGCATGCTTCGCCGCCGCAGTCCAGAAACACTCGGAGATCACCACCAGCTCTGGCTTTTGCCAGGCGCGAATCAGACGATTGGTATCCTGATGATGGGTGAAGTTTGCCCCACCCGCCCACCAGAGAAAGCGGATGTCCGGGAAATGGCGGTCCATACCGTTGTGTTGGTAGAACCCTCCGGGGTTTTCCAGAGCCTCAACGATGCGCGCAACCGGGATTTTATCCACCGCATCGGTGCCACCTTTTACGCTCCCCTGCATGGAGGCGAGCACCGCCGCGCGACGCGTCGGATTGCCGCCGTTAGCAAAATGATAAGAGAGACCAAAACCACCGCCAGGCGTGCCAATTTGCCCAAGCATGGCGGCCAACGTGACGATCATCCAGTGCTTTTGTTCACCATACTGCTGACGTTGCATACCCCACCCGGCCATCAGCATGGTGGTATTTTGGTGAAATATTTCTGCCAGTTCACGTATTTTCGCCGCAGGTACACCACAAATCTCCGCAGCCCACTCTGCCGTTTTGGCGACATCATCGGATTTCCCCACAAGATAGTCGGCAAATCGTTCATAACCGGTGGTACAGCGGGCAAGAAACGCCTCGTCCTGCCAGCCGTTTTCCACCAGCGTATGGGCAATGCCGAGCATCAGGGCGACATCGGTACCCATATGCGGGGCGACCCACTCCATTTTGTCACCAAAGAAATCCACGCTCTCCGATCGCATCGGATCAATGCAGATCAGGCGTTTACCGCTGTTGCGTAACGCCTCAAAGTACGCGAGCCCCTGCTCATCAGAGGCGTTCCAGGCAATCTTCAGGGAGTTGAGCGGATTCGCGCTCCAAAGCACCACCACGTCGCTGTGCTCCAGTACGACGGGCCAACTGGTCTGCTGCTGATAGACTTCGTTCCCGCCCACGACGTACGGCATGATGGCCTGCGCCGCCCCCGTTGAGTAATCCCCCAAATGGCCGGTATAACCACCCGCCAGCGCCATATACCGCTGCAGCAGGGTCGCGGCCTTGTGTAACACTCCGTTCGAACGCCAACCGTACGAACCGGCAAAAATGGAGGACGGACCGTAACTGTCGCGAATGCGCTTATGCTGGGTATGGATCAGATTCAGCGCCTCATCCCAACTGACACGGACAAACTCATCCTGCCCGCGCACACCCTGTGGGGCCTCCGGCGAGGCCAGAAAGCCTTTACGCACCATCGGAAAACGCACCCGCGTTTTGCTGTGTACCTGATCGCGCACCACGGTCTGCAACGAATTGGGCTGTGAAGTGGGCAATGCGCCACGCGAGGAGAAAACCGTGTCGCCATCGGTTTCAACAAGAATGGGTCCCCAGTGGGCGGCGGTTAATACCGAGTAATGTGCGGGTGAATTAGCCAAGATGGCGCTCCTGAATGCGATGTGACGGCTTATTTATTATGCCGTTCAATGTTACTTACAAATTTCAGAGTCTTCCCTGGAATTTTCTTCATGTTCACACGTCATAATCAACCGCCACAGTCGCTGTGGTAAAGAATAAAAAAGTCATTAAGGAATTAAGATGAAGAAACGTGTATTTGTGATTGCTGCCATCGTGAGCGGCGCCCTGGCGGTTTCTGGCTGCACAACAAACCCTTACACCGGTGAACGCGAAGCGGGTAAATCCGGCATGGGGGCGGGCATTGGTTCGCTGGTGGGTGCGGGCATTGGCGCGCTCTCCTCGTCGAAGAAAGATCGCGGCAAAGGCGCGTTGATTGGCGCAGCCGCAGGGGCCGCCGTGGGTGGTGGTATCGGTTACTACATGGACGTGCAGGAAGCAAAACTGCGCGAAAAAATGCAGGGAACCGGCGTGAGCGTGACGCGCAGTGGCGATAACATCATTCTGAATATGCCCAACAACGTCACCTTCGACAGCAGCAGCGCCAACCTGAAACCTGCCGGGGCCAACACCCTGACCGGCGTGGCTATGGTACTGAAAGAGTACAATAAAACCGCGGTCAACGTATTGGGCTTCACCGACAGCACCGGCAGCCAGGATCTGAACATGCGTCTGTCACAGCAGCGTGCGGACTCCGTTGCCAGCGCCCTGATCACTCAGGGTGTGGAAGCTAACCGTATCCGCACCCGTGGAATGGGCCCGGCGAATCCAATAGCCAGCAACAGCACCGCGGAAGGTAAAGCACAAAACCGCCGCGTAGAGATCACGTTGAGTCCAATTCAGTAACGTTTTGTGCCGGAGACAGGCTGCGCCTTATCCGGCATGAAGCACTTGCCATCGTTGATTTTCACGATAAGGTGTTCACACTAAATTCAGGGAAATCAGCGATGAGTAAATCAACACGAGCCACCATCAGCGACGTAGCGAAAGCCGCAAAAACGGGTAAGACCAGCATTTCACGCTACCTCAACGGTGAGAAGCATCTGCTTTCCGACGCGCTGTTGGCCCGCATTGAACACGCCATTGCCGAACTCGACTATCGCCCCAGCCTGATGGCACGAGGCCTGAAGCATGGCCGTACCCGTCTGATAGGCCTGATTATCGCCGACATTACCAACCCCTACTCCGTTAACGTGTTAAGCGGTATCGAAGCTGCCTGTCGCGAAAAAGGCTTTACCCCGCTGGTCTGTAATACCAATAACGAAGTGGACCAGGAGCTGCATTATCTCGATCTGCTGCGCAGCTATCAGGTTGAGGGGATTGTGGTGAATGCCGTCGGCATGCGCGAAGAAGGGCTGAACCGCCTGCAACAGTCTGCACTACCGATGGTGTTGATTGACCGTAAAATTCCGGATTTCGCCTGTGATATGGTCGGTCTGGATAACACCCAGGCGGCGACAGTTGCCACTGAGCACCTGATTGAACAAGGCTTCGAAGCTATTCTGTTCCTCAGCGAGCCGTTGGGGATGGTTAACACCCGACGCGAACGTCTGAGCGCATTTCGCGCCACTCTGGCGCGATATCCCGGCATTATCGCCGAAAATGCCGAGGTTTCGCTGGCGGAAAATACGCAACTGGATGACACACTGCGTCAGTTTCATCAGCAGCATCGCGGAATGCGTAAGGCCGTTATCTCTGCCAACGGCGCGCTCACGCTGCAGGTGGCCCGCTCGCTGAAGCGTATTGGCCTCAACTGGGGCAGCGACATCGGCCTGCTCGGTTTTGACGAACTGGAATGGGCCGAACTGGCTGGCGTCGGCATCACCACCCTGAAACAGCCTACCTGGCAGATTGGCTATACCGCCGTTGAGCAGGTTGTACGCCGGATCGATGGTAAATCGGATGCTGTTCAGGAACAGGTTTTCTCCGGTGAGCTGATCGTTCGCGGGTCTACCGCCCGTTAAATTCCCTTCGTGATGGTGATCATAAATTCAGCATCATAGTCTTTTCTTTGGAACCGGTTCCATCTAGCGTTATAGCAAGAATGCGAAAGTTGGAGTTTCCATGAAAAGAAAAATTATGGTGGTCACCGCCGCTTACGGCTACGACCAGGTGCATGCAGTTGGCGGGCAAACTGCCATGCTGCCTATTATTGCTGAAGCTGGCGCTGACGGCGTTGAAATCCGCCGCGAAATGCTGAGCGATGCCGAGCTTAAAACGCTGCCAACCCTGGCATCCGCGATTGAAATCTTCGGCCTGCTGGCCTGCTACTCCGCGCCAGAACCGCTATTTCTACAAGATGGTCATCTCAATCCCCACCTGCCGGCACTCCTTCAGGAAGCCCAAACGTTGCAGGCGTTATGGTTAAAAGTCTCTCTGGGTCATTTTTCCCATACTCAGCAATTCGACACACTGCGTGAGTGGCTCAACGACAGCGGTATGGAACTGGTGGTCGAGAACGATCAAACGTCCTGCGGACGACTGCAGCCTATGCTGCACTTCAGGGATGCCTGCCAGAAGCAGGATCTGCCGGTATCCCTGACCTTTGATATGGGCAACTGGCTGTGGGTCGGCGACTCCCCCGAAGACGCCGCGCAGGCGCTCGCCTCAACCGTGGGGTATATCCATGTGAAGGCTGCCACTCCGCATCTCGACAGCTTCCGTGCCGTTGCGCCCGATCGGGCAGACCCGCGCTGGCTGGCACTGTTAAACACGCTGCCCACGGACGTCCCGCGCGGCATTGAATTCCCCCTGGAAGGGCACGACTTAGCGGCGGTGACCCGTCACTACGTCGAACTGCTACGCGAGGAGTAACACATGAAAAATTCACTGGATGTCGTCACCATTGGCGAAGCAATGACGATGTTTGTCGCCACGCAAACCGGCGAACTGGCGGATGTAGAGACATTTATCAAACGGGTCGCGGGCGCAGAGCTTAACGTGGCAACCGGCCTTGCCCGTCTGGGCCTGAAGGTCGGCTGGGTGAGTCGCGTAGGTCACGACAGTTTTGGCCGTTTTATTATTAAGTCGCTGGAAAAAGAAGGGATTGATGCGCAGGGAGTCACCCAGGATGGACGCTACGCAACCGGCTTTCAGCTGAAATCTAAAGTCGAAAATGGAACCGATCCCATCGTGGAATATTTTCGCAAAGGCTCAGCCGCCAGCCATCTTGGCATGGAGGATTATCACGAAGCGTACTTCTCCAGCGCACGCCACCTGCACCTGAGTGGCGTGGCGGCAGCGCTGTCCGCCAGTTCTTACGAACTGCTGGCCCATACCGCCCGCACCATGAAAGCCCAGGGTAAGACTATCTCGTTCGATCCCAATTTACGCCCGGTGCTGTGGAACAGCGAAGCGGAGATGGTGGAGAAACTCAACCGACTCGCATTCCAGGCCGACTGGGTTCTGCCGGGGTTAAAAGAGGGCATGATTTTGACGGGACAACAGACGCCTGAAGGCATCGCTGACTTTTATCTGCGCCATGGCGTGAAGGCAGTGATTGTTAAAACAGGTGCCGATGGCGCCTGGTATAAGGCAGACAACGGCGAGCAGGGCTGCGTCGCACCGGTGAAGGTCGACAACGTGGTCGATACCGTCGGCGCGGGCGATGGCTTTGCGGTCGGCGTCATCAGCGCACTGCTGGAAGGGCACTTACTGCATCAGGCGGTGACCCGAGGCAATAAAATTGGCGCCCTGGCCATACAGGTTCAGGGCGACAGCGAAGGATTACCCACACGTGAACAATTAGCGGAATAAACCCCCGGCCCACTCTGTACCCTACATACAGAGGCGGCGTAACAGCATAACCAGAGGGCAGTCTATGAATAGCTCAACCAATGCAGCAAAACGCTGGTGGTACATCATGCCAATCGTGTTTATCACGTACAGCCTGGCGTATCTCGACCGCGCGAACTTCAGCTTCGCCTCCGCCGCAGGCATTAACGAGGATCTTGGCATTACCAAAGGGATCTCTTCCCTGCTGGGTGCCCTGTTTTTCCTCGGCTATTTCTTTTTCCAGATCCCAGGCGCAATTTACGCCGAGCGCCGCAGCGTACGAAAACTCATTTTTATCTGCCTGATCCTGTGGGGGGGGTGCGCCTCGCTGACCGGAATGGTCAGTAACATCCCCATGCTTGCCGCCATCCGTTTTATTCTTGGCGTCGTAGAAGCCGCCGTCATGCCCGCGATGCTGATTTATATCAGCAACTGGTTTACCAAATCCGAGCGTTCACGCGCCAACACCTTCCTGATCCTCGGTAACCCGGTCACCGTGCTGTGGATGTCCGTCGTTTCGGGTTATTTGATTCAGGCGCTCGGCTGGCGTGAAATGTTCATCATCGAAGGCTTTCCGGCCGTCATCTGGGCGTTCTGCTGGTGGGTGCTGGTCAAAGACAAACCTTCCCAGGTGGGCTGGCTGACGGAGTCCGAAAAAAGCGCGCTGCAGGCACAGCTGGAACAAGAGCAGCAGGGAATTAAAGCCGTGCGTAACTATGGTGAGGCCTTCCGCTCACGCAATGTGATCCTGCTGTGTATGCAGTATTTTACCTGGAGTATCGGCGTTTACGGTTTTGTGTTGTGGCTGCCGTCAATTATCCGCAGCGGCGGCGCGAATCTCGGCATGGTAGAAGTGGGCTGGCTTTCATCGGTCCCGTATCTGGCCGCCACCATCGCGATGATTTTGGCCTCATGGGCTTCCGACAAACTGCAAAATCGTAAGCTGTTTGTCTGGCCGCTGTTACTGATCGCCGCGTGTGCCTTTATTGGCTCCTGGGCCGTTGGCGCTGACCACTTCTGGATGTCTTACACCCTGCTGGTGATAGCCGGTGCGGCGATGTACGCCCCGTATGGTCCCTTCTTCGCCATCATTCCTGAAATGCTGCCGCGTAACGTCGCCGGGGGCGCCATGGCGCTGATTAACAGTATGGGCGCGCTGGGCTCATTCTTTGGTTCCTGGTTTGTTGGCTACCTCAATGGCACCACCGGCAGCCCATCCGCCTCGTACATTTTTATGGGGGTGGCGCTTTTTGTCTCAGTGTGGCTAACTTTAATTGTTAAGCCTGCTAATAATCAGCAACTACCCATTGGCGCACGCCACGCTTAAATTTTAACTTACGGAGATTCGCATGAAGCCGTCCATTATTCTCTACAAAGCGTTACCTGACGATTTACTGCAGCGCCTGGAAGCACATTTTTCGGTGACTCAAGTGCTTAACCTGCGCCCGGAAACGGTCGCACAGCACGCGCAGGCCTTCGCCAGTGCGGAAGGTCTGCTGGGCTCCAGCGAAACCGTCAATAGCGCCCTGCTGGAGAACATGCCCAGACTGCGCGCAACCTCAACGATCTCCGTAGGTTATGACAATTTCGACGTCGAGGCGCTTAACGCCCGTAATGTCTTACTGATGCACACCCCAACCGTACTGACCGAAACCGTGGCGGATACGATAATGGCACTGGTGTTAAGCACGGCTCGCCGCGTAGTCGAGGTGGCTGAACGCGTGAAAGTAGGTGAATGGACCAAGAGCATCGGGCCGGATTGGTTCGGCACCGATGTACATCACAAAACGTTAGGGATTGTCGGTATGGGCCGCATCGGCCTCGCACTGGCACAACGCGCCCATTTCGGCTTTGGCATGCCCATTCTCTACAATGCACGCCGCCAGCATAAGGAAGCGGAAGAGCGCTTCAACGCGCGCTACTGCAATCTGGATACGCTGTTACAGGAATCGGATTTTGTCTGTCTGATCCTGCCGCTAACGGATGAGACTCACCATCTGTTTGGCGCCGCGCAGTTCGCCAAAATGAAGTCCTCCGCCATTTTCATCAACGCTGGACGTGGCCCAGTCGTGGACGAAACCGCACTGATTGCCGCCCTGCAAAGCGGGGAAATTCATGCCGCCGGCCTGGATGTGTTTGAACAAGAACCGCTGCCGGTAGACTCTCCGCTGCTGTCGTTACCAAACGTGGTGGCGCTACCGCATATTGGTTCGGCAACCCATGAAACCCGCTACAACATGGCAGCCTGTGCGGTAGATAACTTAATTGATGCGCTGCAAGGGAACGTCGAGAAAAACTGTGTGAATCCACAGGTGGCAGGATAAAAAAATGCCGGGTGGCGCTACTGCGTACCCGGCATTCTGTATACCATTATTCCCTGAATTACTGGGCTGCGTTCACCGCAGCAGTCCAGGCTTGATTAAATGCCTGATGCTGGGCTGCCAGCGGGCCAATCAGCGTGTTGTACTGACTTGCCTGTTGTGAGGTCGGGAACTGGATACCGTTCGCCACAAAGCTCACCTGCGTATCCTGCTGCGCGATAAAATCACCCACCTGTACCAGTTGCTGCGTAAAGATCTGCGCGGCAGGAATCAGCGGCTGTAGTGCCTCTGACGGAGCCGTCACGACTTTGCTGTAGACCTGATCAAAGACAGGTTTCAGGTCGTCGCTTTGCTTCAGTGCACCGCGCGCAGCATCAGCCTGCAGCTTCGCATTCTGCAGCTGTTGCCCTAACACGCCCAGCGCACCATTTGCCTGACGCAGCGGTTCACGCTGAGTCACGTAATCCTGAGGAACACGGATGGCATTTACGCTATCCACAACCGGGCGCAGACCGGAGTCCATCGCCTGATTCACCTGCTGTGAATAACCATAAAGAATCGCGTAATCGGAGACAAACGGGCCAAACTGTTTTTTCTGATCGGCGGTCAGCGTCGGTAAACGCTCTCCGCTACGCATTGCAGTATTCTGCAGGAAATCGACAAACGCTTTGCGTTGATCGCCTTCTTTATCAAAACACCCACTCAGGCCAACTACCATTAAGAGCGCCAAAACAGGCGCAAACCAGCGAGAGCAGGACTTACCTGTCGCCATTTTAATACTCCTTCACCCAAAAATGCGCACAACGACACCCGCGTGCCTGACGATGACAAGGATAGTCCAGGTCAGCCCCGCAAGATACCTTTTCCGCGTAATCTTGTCGGGGAAAATACCCGTTTCGGTGGCCCTGCGTTTTGCTGAACAATGCGCCATCAGCCGAATGGTGTAAAAATTTTGTCATCTTTACAAATGAGTTTGGCCGAGAGGAGATCCCGACCGTTATCAGATCGTTAGCAAACTACAGGTCGGCCACCGCGATCCGCTGAAACGCGCCCACCGCGCGCCCCCCACGCCCGGCGTCTTTTTTTGCGACTATTCTTAATGAGCTTCGATGAAATTCACGATCCCGCTGTGTGATTTTAGGAGTCCTCAATGGAATATAAAGATCCTATGCTTGAACTGCTTAGCAGTCTGGAACAGATTGTTTTTAAAGATGTATCGCAGACCGTCACCTTGACGCAAAAAGCCAACCCGTTTACCGAATTTGAACAGCTACGACGAGGGACGGGTTTAAAAACAGATGATTTTGCCCGAGTAATGGGCGTAACGGTGGCGATGGTTCATGAGTGGGAGTCTAAACGCATAAAGCCTTCCAGTACCGAATTGAAATTGATGCGCCTGATTCAGGCCGACCCGAGATTAAGTAAGCAGTTGATGGATTGATGTTTTTTCTTGTTTTTCTTCAGGACGGTCCTGTAAATGGACCGTCCTACCACCGGCTCCAGCAACAAAAAAGAAAATAGTAGTTGCATCCTCCGGCGTAAAATGAGTTAATGCACTCAACGGTTTGACGTACAGACCATTACAGCAGTTTAGTAAGGCAAGTCCCTTCAAGAGTTATCATTGATACCCTTCGTAGTGAGCATTTTCCTTTACTGTTAAAAAATCTGTAAAGCACGCCATATCGCCGAAAGGCACACTTATTTTTTAAAAGGTAATACACTATGTCCGGTAAAATGACTGGTATCGTAAAATGGTTCAACGCTGATAAAGGCTTCGGTTTCATCACTCCTGACGATGGCTCAAAAGACGTGTTCGTACACTTCTCTGCTATCCAGAACGAAGGCTACAAATCTCTGGACGAAGGTCAGAAAGTTTCCTTCACCATCGAAAGCGGCGCTAAAGGCCCGGCAGCTGGCAACGTAACCAGCCTGTAAGCTTAAAAAGCTCAAAATTCTGGATCCCTGCCAAACGGCGGGGATTTTTTTTATCTGTTTTTTGCAATAAATTTCCCCAGCGTTCTTCTTTGCATTACTTTACCCACCGCACCTTTGACCTTTCCCTAAGGGTAAGCTTTATAGTACGTCGGCATGTATTCCACAATTTTCACAAGGAATTGAAGCTATGTCGAAATCCTCATTGCTGCTGTTACTCGGTTTACTCACGACCAGCTCCGTATTCGCGGCGACCCCGGAATCAACCTTTCTGGCGCAACATGGGCTAAGCGGGAAATCCGTCGAGCAAATTGTCGATGCCATTGACCAGTCGCCTCAGAGTCGACCACTGCCCTATTCTGCCTCCATCACCAGCACCGAACTAAAGCTCTCCTCCGGTGAGCAGGTTTATACGCTGCCGCTCGGTGACAAGTTCTATCTCTCCTTTGCCCCGTACGAATGGCAAACGCACCCCTGCTTTAACCACAGCCTTTCTGGCTGCAAGGGAGAAATGCCTGAGAAGACCTTTGATGTCAAAGTGACGGATAGTAAGGGTGACGTCGTGGTGCAGAAAGCAATGACCAGCTACCGCAATGGTTTTATCGGCGTATGGCTGCCGCGCAATATGGAAGGCACGATTGAAGTGAGCTACAACGGCAAAAAAGCGTCTCACGCCATCAAGACGATGAATGACAGCCAGACCTGTCTGACGGAATTGCAGCTGCGCTAGCGACATAAAAAAATGCCGGATGGCGCAATGCTTATCCGGCCTACTGGTGTTTATCTTGTAGGCCGGATAAGGCGGAGCCGCCATCCGGCATTTTCTAAGTCAGCTCAGGACCGTTACTGCAGCAGCGAAATATCCGCCACGCGCAGGAACAGCTCACGCAGTTTTTCGAGCATGGTGAGACGGTTGATACGTAAATCCTTATCTTCCACCATAACCATTACTTTCTCGAAGAACGCATCAACCGGTTCGCGCAGTTCGGCCAGTTCAACCAGCGCTTCCTGATAGCGACCCTCAGCAAACGCAGGCTCCAGCTTGTCACGCAGTACTACAACCTTCATCGCCAGCGTAATTTCTTCCGGCTCTTTCAGCGTTGCTGCATTCACACGGTCGTTCAGCGGCTCTGTCGTTTTCGCGAGGATGTTAGAAACACGTTTGTTGGCTGCAGCCAGCGCAGACGCGGCTTCCAGCGTACGGAAGTGCGAAACCGCCTTCATACGTGCGTCGAAATCAGCCGGACGCGTCGGACGACGCGCCAGCACCGCCTGAATGGTATCAACGGTGTAGCCTTCGTCCTGATACCAGGCACGGAAGCGGCCCAGCATAAAGTCGATGACATCATCCACTACGTTCGCGTTGGACAGCTTGTCACCGTACAGACGTACCGCTTCTTCGGTCAGCGTTTGTAGATCGAGGTTCAGGTTCTTCTCAACGATGATACGCAGCACGCCCAGCGCAGCACGACGCAGTGCAAACGGGTCTTTGTCACCTTTTGGATGCTGACCAATACCGAAGATACCCGCCAGGGTGTCCATTTTATCGGCAATGGCTACCGCACAGGCCACCGGGTTAGACGGCAGGTCATCACCGGCAAAGCGTGGCTGATATTGCTCGTTCAGCGCTACCGCTACATCTTCCGCTTCACCATCATGACGTGCGTAGTGCATGCCCATCACGCCCTGGGTGTCGGTGAACTCGAAGACCATGTTGGTCATCAGGTCACACTTGGACAGCAGGCCCGCGCGGGTGGCATGGTTGACGTCAGCGCCAATCTGTTCGGCAATCCAGCCCGCCAGCGCCTGAATACGATCCGTCTTGTCGCGCAGAGTACCCAGTTGCTGTTGGAACAGCACGGTTTGCAGACGTGGCAGATGATCTTCCAGACGTTTTTTGCGGTCAGTATTGAAGAAGAATTCGGCATCCGCCAGACGCGGACGAACCACTTTTTCGTTACCGGAAATAATCTGCATCGGATCTTTCGATTCGATGTTAGCGACGAAGATAAAGTTCGGCAGCAGTTTGCCGTCGTTCGCGTACACCGGGAAGTACTTCTGGTCACCTTTCATGGTGTGAACCAGCGCTTCAGACGGTACCGCGAGGAATTTTTCTTCGAACTTCGCCGTCAGCACCACCGGCCATTCAACCAGAGACGCGACTTCTTCCAGCAGGCTTTCGCTCAGGTCAGCGTTACCGCCAATCTTACGCGCCGCCTCTTCGGCATCGGCCTTGATTTTTGCCTTACGCTCGGCGTAATCGGCAATGACTTTGCCGCGCTGGCGCAGGATTTCAGGATACTGGTCGGCATTGTCGATGGTGAATTCAGGCTCGCCCATAAAGCGGTGGCCGCGGATCACGCGATCGGACTGAATACCCAGAATCGTTGCCGGGATGACTTTGTCGCCCAGCAGCAGCGTGACGGTATGAACCGGGCGCACGAAATGGACGTCAGACGCGCCCCAGCGCATCAGTTTCGGGATCGGCAGCTTAGCCAGTGACGTGGCAATCATGTTTGGCAGCAGCGTTTCTGCGCTTTCGCCTTTCACATGCGCACGGTACAGCAGCCATTCACCTTTGTCGGTGGTCAGTCGTTCAGCCTGATCAACGGTGATACCGCAACCGCGCGCCCAACCTTCTGCCGCTTTGCTCGGTTTACCTTCCGCGTCAAACGCCTGGGCAATCGCCGGGCCGCGCTTTTCTACTTCACGGTCAGGTTGCGATTCAGCAAGGGCAGCCACTTTCAGCGCCAGACGACGCGGCGCAGCAAACCACTCTACGTTGCCGTGTGCGAGGCCAGCATTGTCCAGCTCCGCAGTGAAGTTCGCAGCGAAGGACTCAGCCAGGCTGCGCAATGCTTTTGGTGGCAGCTCTTCAGTGCCGATTTCCACCAGAAAAGTTTTCTCAGACATGGCCGCCTCTTATTTGTCTTTGTTGCACATCGGGAAGCCAAGGGCTTCACGGGAAGCATAGTAAGCTTCTGCCACTGCTTTGGTCAGGGTGCGAATGCGCAGAATATAACGCTGACGCTCGGTGACGGAGATGGCTTTACGCGCATCCAGCAGGTTGAAGCTATGGGCGGCTTTCAGAATACGTTCGTAAGCAGGCAGCGGCAGTGGGTTTTCCAGCGCCAGCAGCTGCTGGGCTTCTTTCTCATACTGCTCGAAGCAGGTGAACAGGAAGTCCACGTCAGCGTATTCAAAGTTGTAAGTCGACTGCTCGACTTCGTTCTGATGGAACACATCGCCGTAAGTGGTTTTACCCAGCGGGCCGTCGCTCCAGACCAGGTCGTAAACGCTGTCTACGCCCTGAATGTACATCGCCAGACGTTCCAGACCGTAAGTGATTTCTCCGGTCACAGGCTTACATTCCAGACCACCAACCTGCTGGAAGTAGGTGAACTGCGTCACTTCCATGCCGTTCAGCCACACTTCCCAACCCAGACCCCAGGCACCCAGCGTTGGGTTTTCCCAGTTATCTTCCACGAAACGGATGTCGTGAATGGTTGGATCCATACCCAGCTCTTTCAGCGAACCAAGGTACAGCTCCTGAATGTTGTCCGGGGACGGCTTAATGACGACCTGGAACTGATAGTAATGCTGTAAGCGGTTCGGGTTTTCGCCATAGCGACCGTCGGTCGGACGACGAGAAGGCTGCACATAAGCAGTCGCCATCGGCTCCGGCCCCAGCGCGCGCAGGCAGGTCATTGGGTGAGAAGTCCCCGCGCCGACTTCCATGTCCAATGGTTGAACAATGGTGCAGCCCTGGCGAGCCCAGTAATCCTGTAAGGTCAGGATCAAGCCCTGGAAGGTCCTGGTATCAAACTTTTGCATATTATTTCGTGCTGGATACGTGTGGATTTAAAGGAAGCGATCAGTATACCCGCTGGCTGCAAGATATACAGTACGAAACGGGAAAAAGGAGGAACTTAGCGCATGGAAAGGTGCAAAAACTGCCCGTCTGCGTCAAATGAGCAGACAAAACTCTCTTTACGGAAGGTAGAACCACGCATCTCATAGCTGCCCTGGAACTGTTCGAAGCCGGTTACGTCTATTTTCTGCGTCCCGGTGTTATAACGTTCAGCCGCTTCATTTTTGCATAATGCTTCCATATCCAGCGAACGTGAAGAGCTCACTTTGGCCTTTTGCGCTTTCTGAGTCGGTGCCGGCGGCTGTGGGTCCGCGCATCCTGCCAGCAGGAGGGCAGCCATCGCGGGAAAGAAATACTTCATCATCATTTTATTACCCTCTGATTTGCGGGTCAGTCTTATTATTATTACTGTCTGGAAACGGATCCTATTTTGAGAATCTCATCGGACCATCACAAGCTTTAGCGTAAAAACTCAGATTATTCCAGTGAGATACATCCGCGAAATGCCAGTCAGACTTTTTTTAATGGAAACAGAGGAACTGATGCAGCCCAAAATTTTCTGGATTGATAACCTGCGCGGGATTGCCTGTTTAATGGTGGTTATGATCCATACCACCACCTGGTACATCACCAATGCGCACAGCGTCAGCCCGTTAACCTGGGATCTTGCCAATGTGCTCAATTCAGCTTCACGCGTCAGCGTACCGCTGTTTTTCATGATTTCAGGCTTTCTTTTCTTTGGCGAGCGCAGCGCCCAGCCGCGACATTTTCTCCGTATTGCGCTCTGCGTTCTGTTTTATAGCGCCGTCGCACTGGCCTACATCTCACTGTTCACCTCAATTAACGCCGAGCTGTCTTTGAAAAATCTGCTGCAAAAACCGGTGTTCTATCACCTGTGGTTTTTCTTCGCCATCGCCGTCATCTACCTGGTCTCACCGCTGATTCAGGTGAAAAATATTAGCGGAAAAATGCTGCTGGCGCTGATGGTGGTGCTTGGCATCCTTGCTAATCCCAACACCGTCTCGCTAAAAATGGGGGGCGTTGAGTGGCTGCCCATCAACCTGTACATCAGCGGCGACACGGTCTATTACATCCTGTACGGCTTGCTGGGCAGGGCGATTGGCATGATAAATACGCAAAAACGGGCGCTCACCTGGGTCTGTGCGGCACTGTGTATCACCGCCGTCTTTGTTATCTCTCGCGGAACCTTATACGAGCTCCGCTGGCGAGGGAATTTCGCCGACACCTGGTATCTCTACTGCGGCCCAGCCGTATTTATTTGCGCAGTCTCGCTGCTGACGCTGGTCAAAAACACCCTCAGCGCACGCACTATCCCCTTACTGGGCCTGATTTCCCGCCACTCACTGGGTATCTATGGTTTCCACGCGTTGATCATTCATGCGCTGCGCACTAACGGTATCGAGCTTAAGAACTGGCCGCCGCTGGATATGCTGTGGATTTTCAGCGCCACGCTGGCGGGTAGCCTGCTACTTTCGATTCTGCTGCAACGCATCGATATTCGCAGACTGGTGAGTTAACATTCCCCCGTCGTTACTCTTTTAGCGGGCGCATCAGCATAATTTGCCCCGCTAAACACACGAAGAATGCTGCCGGGTATAGCCCTATTTCGAGAAGCGTTAACGGGGCATTCAACACCCCCACCAGCAGTAATCCTACCGTTATCAATGCCACCATCTGACATGTGCGGGCAAAGCGCTCATCATTCTGATTACGGTTTTCAGCACGCTGATAAGCGTACGTCACGAACATCCCCGTCATCAGGACACCCAGAAAGTATCCTTTCCCGTTCAACAAAGGACATGCGCGCCATAAACCAATAACGTAAATGAGTGCACCCGAAAGGAATAATAGCCATGCCATGAACCTTGTAGTCTTCATTGGGATCTCCTTATCCATTACGGATACAATATGAATAACCCACCAAAGACAACACAGAAAAATAACACTAAGTTATATTTTCAGAATAGATTCATACATGCAAATTATTAATTTCAAAAATACATAGACTGTAGATATCCCCTCCGTTTAGCAGAGGGGGAAATACGATCATGACATCAGCGGCAGCAATTGCTGATAGAGACGACGGAAGGTTTCGCGACGCTGCAAATAAAGCGCATGGCGATCTGCGTCAGGATAATGCGCCTGTTCCAGCGCCAGTTGAGGCAGCAGGTCAGATAATGGCTTATCAGTATTCATGGCAATTTGTGCCAAACGTGCCGCACCCAAAGCAGGACCAACATCACCGCCGGTACGGTAATCCAACTGCAGCCCACTGATATCAGACAGCATCTGGCGCCAATATTCGCTGCGAGCGCCGCCGCCAATGAGCGTAATGCTGGCCGGTTTAACGCCACAGACATGCACCACATCCATACCATCTGCCAGCGCGAACCCCACACCTTCCAGCACTGCTTTCGCCAGTTCTTTCGACCCATGCTGATGTGTCAGACCAAAAAAGACGCCTTTCGCCTGCGGATTATTATGCGGCGTACGTTCACCCGACAGGTACGGCAAAAACCAGACGGGTTCAGCCTGCTCATCCGCCTGTTGTGCCGCAGCTATCAGCTCAGGAACGCTGTTCAGCCCGGTTAATTTTGCCGCCCAGTCCAGGCAGGACGCCGCACTGAGCATAACGGACATCAGATGCCATCTTTCAGGTAAGGCATGACAAAAACTGTGTACTGCGCTTTCTGGTTTACTGAGGAATCCGTCGCTTACCGCAAAGTAAACACCGGACGTGCCCAGCGAGAGCATCGCCTGACCGGCATTCATCATACCGACGCCAACAGCACCAGCCGCATTATCGCCGCCGCCCGCTACCACTGGGATCTCGGACATACCCCAGGCTTGCGCGACCGCAGGCAACAGCGTACCGGTAATCTCGCTGCCTTCAAACAGCGCAGGCATATGCGCACGGGTCAGGTGACAAGCTGCCAGCATGACGTCGCTCCAGTCGCGCTTCGCGACGTCCAGCCACATCGTACCGGCGGCATCAGACATATCGCTGGCGAATTCCCCGGTCATACGCAAACGCAGGTAATCTTTCGGCAGCAGGACTTTATCAACCTGGCGGAAAATCTCCGGTTCATGGCGCTGAACCCACAGCAATTTGGGTGCCGTAAAACCCGGCATCATCAGATTACCGGTGATGCCGCGAGACTCTGGAACCTGGTTTTCCAGTATCTCGCACTCTTGTGCGCAGCGTCCGTCATTCCACAGGATCGCCGGGCGCAATACCTTCTGCTGATTATCAAGTAGCGTCGCACCGTGCATTTGACCGGCAATCCCCAGCGCCTTCACCTCACTGAGTGAATGTTGCTGAGCCAGTGCTTTGACGGCGCGATCCGTTGCCAGCCACCACTGTTCAGGATCCTGCTCCGACCATAGCGGATGAGGACGCGAAACCGTGAGCTTCTCCGTCTGCGAGGCCACAACATCACCCTGCTCATCCAGCAGTATGGCCTTTACGCCTGATGTGCCCAGATCTATCCCGATATACATAGGCTATCGTTCCTTAAAGAAATGCCCGGAAGCGCAAAGCTATCCGGGCTGACAAACGTTCTTAACGATCCGTTATTTGTCGAACAAATAATGGTTTACCAGATTTTCCAGCTGTTCCTGATGACCGCTCTGATGCACCGGCGCCAGATTATGTTGTTCAGCGTACTGCGCAATTTCGGTCAGCGTCATCTGGCCCTTCAGAATTTGCTGGCCCAGCTCACCATTCCAACCGGCATAACGTTTGGCAACGCGCTGATCCAGGCCGCCATCTTCAATCATGCGAGCTGCGATTTTCAGCGACAGCGCCATGGTGTCCATCGCCCCAATATGACCATAGAACAGATCGTATTTATCGGTGCTCTGGCGACGTACTTTGGCATCAAAGTTCAGGCCACCGGTGGTGAAGCCGCCCGCTTTCAGGATTTCGTACATCACCAGCGCGTTTTCTTCCACGCTGTTCGGGAACTGATCGGTGTCCCAGCCCAGCTGCGCATCGCCACGGTTGGCATCGACAGAACCAAAAAGACCCAGCGCGATCGCGGTGGCGATCTCGTGATGGAATGAGTGACCGGCCAGCGTGGCGTGGTTGGCTTCGATATTCAGTTTGATCTCTTTTTCCAGGCCGAACTGTTTCAGGAAGCCGTAAACAGTCGCTGCATCGTAGTCGTACTGATGTTTGGTCGGCTCCTGCGGCTTCGGTTCGATAAGCAAGGTACCCTGAAAACCGGTTTTGTGTTTGTGCTCAACCACCAGTTGCATGAAACGGCCAATCTGCTCGCGTTCCTGACGCAGATCGGTATTAAGCAGGGTTTCATAGCCTTCACGACCGCCCCACAGAACATAGTTCTCGCCGCCTAATTTATGCGTGGCATCCATGGCAGTCACCACCTGAGTGGCCGCCCAGCTGAACACTTCCGGGTCAGGGTTGGTGGCCGCACCGGCGCCGTAACGCGGGTTAGTAAAGCAGTTTGCCGTGCCCCACAGCAGCTTCACGCCGCTTTGTTCCTGCTTGGCACCCAGCACATCAACCATCTGCGCGAAGTTGTTTTTGTACTCTTTAAGCGAAGCACCTTCCGGTGAGACATCCACATCATGGAAGCAGTAGTAAGGCACGTTCAGCTTGTGGAAAAACTCAAACGCGACATCCGCTTTGCGTTTAGCCAGCGCCAGCGCTTCACCAGGCTGCTGCCATGGGCGGTCAAAGGCCCCCATACCGAACATATCTGCACCATTCCAGCAGAAAGTGTGCCAGTAGCAGGCGGCAAAACGCAGGTGATCTTCCATACGCTTACCTAACACTTTCTCATCAGGATTGTAATGGCGAAATGCGAGCGGGTTAGTGGATTTTGTCCCTTCAAAACGAACACGATCGAGTTGGTCAAAATAAGCCTGCATAATAAGCTCCATAATCAGGTAATACGGCAAGTAAACTGCGATGCAGCCATACTGGAATTTCCTGATTTTTTGCTCAATTACGTTATTTCACACCGCTATTAAGAGAATACCCAAATGTGCGCTGGCTCCCAAAAAAACGCGCAAAATATAGAAATAAAAAGACGATCGGGATCGAGTCCTGATGAATAAACAAAAAACCGTAATCCGCGGATAAGATATGACAATTGCCTTCCCGCTTAGGGTGTGTGAGTTTTGCGTAGCGCTACGCAAATCAAAAATTTGTCACACATGATCAGGCAGCATTATCCACGGTTTTGGTAGTATCGACAGGCCCATATTCCCTCTTTCCAGGACAGGCTCTTATGTTTGATAAACGTCACCGTATCACTCTTTTATTTAATGCCAATAAAGCCTACGACCGCCAGGTGGTTGAGGGCGTGGGTGAATATTTGCAAGCGTCGCAATCTGAATGGGATATATTCATCGAGGAAGATTTTCGCGCGCGTATTGATAATATTAAAGACTGGTTAGGCGACGGTGTTATTGCCGATTATGACGACGATGACATTGCGCAATTACTTGCCGATGTCGATGTCCCCATCGTTGGCGTCGGGGGTTCGTACCATCTTGCTGAACATTATCCACCGGTCCACTACATTGCCACCGATAACCACGCGTTGGTAGAAAGCGCCTTTCTGCATTTGAAAGAAAAGGGGGTGAACCGCTTTGCTTTTTACGGTCTACCACCTTCCAGCGGCAAACGTTGGGCCGAGGAACGTGAATATGCCTTTTGCCAACTGGTCGCGAAAGAAAAATACCGTGGCGTGGTCTATCAGGGCCTGGAAACTGCGCCAGAAAACTGGCAACACGCGCAGAATAGGTTAGCCGACTGGTTGCAAACTCTGCCGCCGCAAACCGGGATTATCGCCGTCACCGACGCACGTGCGCGGCACGTTTTGCAGGCCTGTGAACACCTGCATATTCCGGTACCGGAGAAGCTGTGCGTCATTGGCATTGATAACGAAGAGCTGACCCGCTACCTGTCGCGCGTAGCGCTATCCTCCGTTGCTCAGGGTGCTCGCCAGATGGGCTATCAGGCCGCAAAACTCCTGCACCGCGTGCTGGCGAACGAAGAGCCGACGCTGCAACGTATTCTGGTGCCCCCGGTACGCGTCGTGGAACGTCGTTCAACCGATTACCGTTCACTCAGCGATCCGGCCGTTATTCAGGCGATGCACTTCATCCGCAACCACGCCTGTAAGGGCATAAAGGTCGAACAGGTACTGGACTCAGTAGGGATTTCGAGGTCGAATCTGGAGAAGCGTTTTAAAGAGGAGGTCGGGGAGACCATCCATGCGGTGATCCATGCCGAAAAGCTGGAGAAAGCGCGTAGCCTGTTGATTTCCACCACACTTTCCATAAACGAAATTTCGCAGATGTGCGGTTACCCGTCTCTGCAGTATTTCTATTCTGTGTTCAAAAAAGAGTATGACACGACGCCAAAAGAGTATCGCGATGTGAACAGTGAAGTGTTGTTGTGATGGGATGTGTTGCCGGGTAGCGGCTGCGCCTTACCCAGCCTACGAGTCATCTTGTAGGCTGGGTAAGCGTAGCGCCATCCGGCGCAGGTAACTACATATGCGCGGCGATTAAGCGCTGGTTATCCTGGTACATCGCGAACAGATAGTTGTTGTAGCTCTTCCCTTGGGTGGAATACCCCTTCAGCTTATGAATCATCGCCGTGGCGGTGACTTCCTGATCGGTTTTACGCAGCTGAGCGCGTGACTTACGGAAAGAAGAGTATGCCGGATGCGTATTCAGATTAATGACGTAAGCCGTCACTGACTCTTTCACCGAGTCAAACTGAGAGTAGCCTTTCACCTTACCCGGTGCATTGGTGCAACGACCTTTGACACATTTCATGCCAAACAGATTATTGTTGCTACGCGCCAGCTTCGACGTACCCCAGCCGCTTTCTGCCGCAGCCATGGTTGCCACCATACTGGTAGGGATAATATCCACGCGCTCAAGCAGCGTGTTCCACGGAATTTTACGCGTGTTGCCAGACCAGCTCACCTTGTAGCGTTTGGCGATATCTTTCATGCGCGCACGCTCGCTCGGCGACCAGCGATTCTGGTACTGCTTTGAAATCAGCCAGTTACGTTCAGCAGTAATGGCCGCATTTTGACTAGTAATGTAAGGCATAACCGTCCGGAGAAACGCTTTTTTCCTTGGTGTTCCGGAAGGGTATTTTCGCAAATCAGGAAGTGAACTACTCTTTGCACTATTGCGAGAATACTCTTGTTTACTGCTTACCTGTGTATTACTTGTCTTGGTTGCCTGGGGCTTCTGACTCGTTGTTGCCGTGTGTGTCTTTGCCAGCACCTCACCGGAAAATGCAATGGTGAGTAACATTAGAATCATGGCCCCATATCGTCGAATGGGAGTCAATATCATTAGGTCTCCTGGTCGGATTTATACATTCCAACACCTTATATTTTTCATAAAAATGAGAGATGAATCTCAAATCATAGCAAAAATAGCCGTCAAGAGCACCCAAAGGAATAGTCCAATTCCGAAACTATGTCACGCGCTAACGGTTAAGATTGGTATTAATTCGAAGAAAATGCGGGTGTTATCGCAAAATAATGCCGTTTTTTGCGCACGATCGCTCACCCTCACGTCTCATCCTGGCGGAATCCACCCAAAGGATGAGTCTCCGACCGTAATTCGCTGGCAAACTGGCTAAAATCGCAGCATTCAGGACAGCGTTATGAAACTTGCCGCCTTTGCGCTGGCGCTTATGCCAGGCATCACCATCGCCTCGTCATGGACTTCTCAAGGGTTCCCCACCTTCGAAGTGGAGGGTACGGGTAAGTTTGTCAGCCATGCAACGTTGACGAAGGGTACCCGTCCTTTAATACTAAATTTTGACCAACAGTGCTGGCAGCCTGCCGAAACCATTAAACTCAACCAGATGCTGTCGCTAAAACCTTGCACAGGCGAGCCACCACAGTGGCGTTTATTCAAAGACGGTAGTTACACGCTGGAAGTGGATACCCGCTCCGGCACACCAACGCTGATGCTCTCAGTAGCAAGTGCCGTTGAACCAGTGACCAGCCAGATTCGCCAGTGTCCGAAATGGGATGGCTCACCGCTGACGCTGGATGTGAGTCAGACTTTCCCTGAAGGTGCCGTGGTGCGTGATTACTACAGCCAGCAGACGGCAATGGTTAAGCACGGTCAAATCACCCTCCAACCCGCAGCCAGTAGCAACGGGTTATTACTGCTTGAACGCGCAGAAACAGACGCCCCTGCCCCCTTCGACTGGCATAACGCCACGGTGTATTTCGTACTGACGGATCGCTTTCAAAACGGCGATCCGACCAATGACCACAGCTACGGTCGCCACAACGACGGCATGCAGGAGATTGGGACGTTTCACGGTGGCGATTTACGTGGCCTCACCAGCAAACTCGACTATGTGCAACAGTTAGGCGTTAACGCCCTGTGGATCAGCGCTCCGTTTGAGCAGATTCACGGCTGGGTAGGCGGTGGCACCAAAGGGGATTTCCCCCACTACGCCTATCACGGTTATTACACGCAAGACTGGACCACGCTTGATGCCAATATGGGCAACGAGGCCGATCTGCGTGCGCTGGTCGATGGCGCTCACCAGCGCGGTATCCGCATTCTGTTCGATGTGGTGATGAACCATGCCGGTTACGCGACGCTGGCCGATATGCAGGCTTATCAGTTTGGCGCGTTATATTTATCGGGCGATGAATTGAAACATACGCTCGGTGAACACTGGACGGACTGGAAGCCCGCCGCCGGACAGAGCTGGCACAGCTTTAATGATTACATCAATTTCAGTGATAAAGCCGCCTGGGAAAAATGGTGGGGGAAAAATTGGATCCGTACCGACATCGGCGACTACGACAGCCCCGGTTTTGACGACCTGACGATGTCGCTGGCCTTCCTGCCCGATCTGAAAACCGAGTCCAACACGCCTTCCGGGTTACCGGTGTTTTACAATAACAAACCGGATACCCACGCCAAAGCCATTGCGGGCTACACGCCACGAGATTATCTGACCCACTGGCTCAGCCAGTGGGTGCGCGACTACGGGATTGACGGGTTTCGGGTCGATACCGCCAAGCACGTCGAACTTCCCGCCTGGCAGCAGTTGAAAACCCAGGCCAGCGCAGCGCTGGCCGAATGGAAGAAAGCTAACCCGGACAAAGCGCTGGATGATAAACCCTTCTGGATGACCGGCGAAGCCTGGGGTCACGGCGTTATGCGCAGTGAGTATTACCGCCACGGCTTTGATGCGATGATCAATTTTGATTATCAGGAACAGGCGGCCAGCGCCGTCGACTGCCTGGCCAATATGGATCTCACCTGGCAGCAGATGGCGGATAAATTGCAGGATTTTAACGTCCTGAGCTATCTCTCATCGCACGACACGCGCCTGTTCCGCGAAGGTGGAGATAAAGCCGCCGAGCTGTTGCTACTGGCACCGGGCGCGGTGCAGCTGTTTTACGGTGACGAATCCGCGCGTCCTTTCGGCCCGACCGGCTCAGACCCTTTACAAGGCACGCGATCCGATATGAACTGGCAGGATGTCAGCGGTAAATCGGCCGCCAGCGTCGCACACTGGCAGAAAATCAGCCAGTTCAGGGCCAGACATGCCGCCATCGGCGCTGGTAAACAAACTACGCTGACGTTGAAACAAGGATACGGATTTTCCCGCGAGCACGGTGACGACAAAGTGATGGTCATTTGGGCAGGTCAGCGCTAATCTCACCAGGCTTCTCGTACCCGGTGGGGCGGGAAGCCTGATGCAAAACAAAAAACCAGCCTGTCACAAATCCACAGCACAAAGCGTCAATTTAGCCTTACCAGCCTGATTTGCACCCCGCCATAGGTAGCGCTATGGTTAGCCACTTTATTACTCAGCTCGACAGACCACCTGCTATGACATTCTCACTTTTTGGCGACAAATTTACCCGCCATTCAGGCATCACCCGCCTGATGGAGGACCTCAACGACGGTTTACGTACGCCCGGCGCGATCATGCTTGGCGGCGGTAACCCGGCGCAAATCCCACAGATGCAGGAGTACTTCCAGTCTCTGCTGACCGAGATGCTGGAAAACGGCAAAGTCACTGATGCGCTTTGTAATTATGACGGTCCACAGGGGAAAACCGAGCTACTGGCCGAACTGGCCACGCTGCTGCGCGAGAGGCTGGGCTGGGATATCGAACCACAAAATATTGCACTGACAAATGGCAGTCAGAGCGCGTTTTTCTACTTGTTCAATCTTTTCGCCGGACGTCGCGCCGACGGTACCACCCGTAAAGTCCTGTTCCCACTGGCGCCGGAATACATTGGCTATGCCGATTCCGGGCTGGAAGAGGAGCTCTTCGTCTCTGCGCGCCCGAATATCGAGCTGCTGCCGGAAGGCCAGTTTAAGTATCACGTTGACTTTGAACACCTGCACATTGGCGAAGAGACCGGCATGATTTGCGTGTCACGCCCCACCAACCCGACAGGCAATGTGATCACAGACGAAGAGTTATTGAAGCTGGACCGCCTGGCCAATCAGCACGGTATTCCGCTGGTTATTGATAATGCCTACGGCGTCCCGTTCCCCGGCATTATCTTTAGCGAAGCCCGTCCGCTGTGGAACCCCAACATTGTACTGTGCATGAGTCTTTCCAAGCTCGGGCTGCCGGGCTCGCGCTGCGGTATTATTATCGCCAATGAAAAAATCATCACGGCTATCACCAACATGAACGGCATTATCAGCCTTGCCCCCGGCGGCATGGGACCGGCAATCATGTGCGAGATGATTAAGCGCAACGATCTGCTGCGTCTGTCAGAGACCGTGATCAAACCGTTTTATTATCAGCGCGTTCAGGAGACCGTGGCGATCATTCGCCGTTACTTATCCGAAGAGCGCTGCCTGATCCACAAACCGGAGGGGGCGATTTTCCTGTGGCTGTGGTTCAAGGACTTGCCTGTCACCACCGAGCTGCTGTATCAGCGCCTGAAAGCACGCGGCGTGTTGATGGTTCCCGGTGATTACTTCTTCCCGGGGCTGGATAAGCCGTGGCCGCACACTCACCAGTGCATGCGGATGAACTACGTTCCGGAGCCGGAGAAAATCGAGGCTGGCGTGAAGATTCTGGCTGAAGAGATAGAACGCGCCTGGCGTGAAGGTTGACATAAATCCCGACCCCCATGTGGGTCGGGACTCACTTAATCGCGAACGGTAAAGCCTAGTTCATTCGAAATTGCCTGTGCGGTTTCCCGCAGTGGTTTGAGTAGATTCTTCTCCCCGACCTGCTTCAGACGCGAGGTGGAGAGTGAAATCGAGACCGAATACGGCACGCGGCCATGAATATCAAACACTGGCACCGCAATGCAGGACACGCCCAACTCATTCTCTTCCCGGTCCATCGCCA
The DNA here is from genome assembly GCF_047467975.1 of Citrobacter sp. C348. Classification (NCBI taxonomy): domain Bacteria; kingdom Pseudomonadati; phylum Pseudomonadota; class Gammaproteobacteria; order Enterobacterales; family Enterobacteriaceae; genus Citrobacter; species Citrobacter sp. C348. The sequence goes on from NZ_JASJUJ010000004.1 coordinate 238,383, forward strand.
TACTGCTTTCACGGATTTGCGCCAGCTCATCGTACATCGCCGGTAAACCGGTGATGGTATTGCGAGTCAGCGGCTGAATCAGATCCTGGTGGCTCTCCCAATAAGAAGCCACATAGTCCGGATGACCAAACGCCATATAAATTTTGCCCATCGCCGAGCAATACAGCGGCATATGCTGGCCGATATAGGCACGGGTACGCAGCATACCGGTAGTGGGTTCCAGCTTATAAATCAGAATCGCGTGGTCATCTTCACGGCTGGAAAAATTTATCGTTTCACCCGTGGCGATGTTCAGCGCTTCAAGGTGCGGCGCGGCAACATGGATGATATTCAGCGATGAAAGCGCCTTCTGCCCAACGGCGATAAATTTGGTGGTCAGGCGATAGCTGCCCGCCGCAGGAGCTGGCGTCACGTATCCGCATGATTGCAGCCCTTGCAGCAGTCGGTGCACGGTACTTTTGTTCAGTCCCGCCAGTTCAGACAGGTGTGCCAACGGGCAACCGTTCGGATAGTTGCTCAGGATCTCAATCAACATCAAACCACGAAACAGGCTCTGACTTCCGGCTGGCCTCTCTTTTTCTTGCGTCATCTCATTTTCTTTTGTGCCCATCGCTTCCGCTCCCCTTTTTGTCGCGCTCTGATGGTAGCGCAAAGTGTGTTTCAGTTCACGATCTGAACCGAAAAAACATAACTATTTGATTTTGATAATTTTAAAAAACAGGTCACCCCGTTGATCTGTCAAAATTTGATCGCTATATTTGAAATCAGATTTCGCATAGTGAAATTTAGAGATAAAAAAGCGATCAAATTTAATTAAGGAAACAGGAATGAAAGTCACTTTTGAGCAGTTGAAAGAAGCGTTCAATCGGGTACTGCTGGCGCGGGGTATTACCGTTGAAACCGCGGATGCCTGTGCTGAAATGTTCGCACGTACCACCGAATCCGGCGTCTATTCGCACGGCGTGAACCGTTTCCCTCGCTTCATTCAGCAACTGGATAACGGCGACATCATTCCTGAGGCCAAACCACAGCGCATTACCAGCCTGGGCGCGATTGAACAGTGGGATGCTCAACGCTCAATTGGCAACCTGACCGCGAAAAAGATGATGGACAGGGCCATCGAACTGGCCTCCGATCACGGCATTGGCCTGGTGGCGCTGCGTAATGCAAATCACTGGATGCGTGGCGGCAGCTATGGCTGGCAGGCGGCAGAGAAAGGTTACATCGGTATCTGCTGGACCAACTCCATCGCCGTGATGCCTGCGTGGGGCTCTAAAGAGTGCTGTATCGGCACCAACCCGCTGATTGTCGCCATCCCATCAACGCCGATCACTATGGTGGATATGTCGATGTCGATGTTCTCCTACGGCATGCTGGAAGTTAACCGTCTGGCCGGTCGTGAACTCCCGGTGGATGGCGGGTTTGACGATGAGGGTAATCTCACCAGAGAACCTGCCGTTATCGAGAAAAATCGCCGCATTTTGCCGATGGGTTACTGGAAAGGTTCTGGTCTGTCGATCGTGCTGGACATGATTGCCACCCTGCTTTCAGACGGTGCTTCCGTTGCCGAAGTCACCGAAGACAACAGCGATGAGTACGGAATTTCACAGATTTTTATCGCCATCGAAGTCGACAAGTTGATCGACGGCGCATCCCGCGACGCCAAACTGCAGCGCATTATGGACTTCATCACCACCGCTGAACGCGCCGATGAGGACACGCCAATTCGTCTGCCCGGCCACGAGTTCACCCGCTTACTGGAAGAAAACCGCCGCAACGGGATCACCGTTGATGACAGCGTGTGGGCCAAAATCCAGGCGTTATAAGGAGATAAACCATGATCTTTGGTCATATCGCTCAGCCGAACCCGTGTCGTCTGCCGGCCACCATTGAGAGGGCACTCGACTTTCTGCGCAGCACGGACTTCAGCAAACTGGAACCCGGCGTGGTGGAGATCGACGGTAAAAGCATCTTCGCGCAGGTTATCGATTTAACCACCCGCGACGTTGCCGAAAATCGCCCTGAAGTCCATCGCCGCTATCTGGATATTCAGTTTCTGGCCTCGGGTGAAGAAAAAATCGGTATTGCCATTGATACCGGGAATAACCAAATCAGCGAATCGTTATTAGCACAGCGCGATATTATTTTTTATCACGACAGTGAAAATGAATCTTTCTTTGAAATGGTTCCGGGAAGCTACGCCATATTTTTCCCGCAGGATGTTCATCGTCCCGGATGCCATAAAACGGTAGCAACACCGATCCGCAAAATAGTGGTTAAAGTGGCAATAGATACTTTATAGAAAATTATTTTCAGGAGCACAAAATGAACGTAAAGCATGCCGGTTATATTATCGGTGCGTACCCCTGTGCACCCTCATTTCACCAACAGAGTGAAGAGGACGAGACGGAATTCTGGCGACAACTCTCCGATACCCCCGATATCCGCGGCCTGGAGCAGCCTTGTCTTGAACATCTTCACCCGTTAGGTGATGAATGGTTATTACGCCATACGCCGGGTAGCTGGCAGATCGTAGTGACGGCGATTATGGAGACTATGCGCCGTCGCGGTACTAACGGCGGCTTTGGGCTGGCATCGAGCAACGAAAAGCAGCGTAAAGCCTGCGTGGAGTACTATCGCCATCTTCACCAGAAAATCACTAACATCAATGCCGCCAACGCCGGGAAAGTCATCGCGCTGGAGCTACATGCCGCCCCGCTGGCGGGGAATCCGAACGTCGCTCAGGCCACCGAGGCGTTTGCTCGTTCACTTAAAGAGATTGCCAACTGGGACTGGTCCTGTGCGCTGGTTCTGGAACACTGCGACGCCATGACCGGCCCCGCACCACGTAAAGGTTTCCTGCCGTTAGAAAACGTGCTGGAAGTCATTACCGACTACGACATCAGCGTGTGTGTTAACTGGGCGCGTTCCGCCATTGAAGGGCAGAACACGACCCTGCCACTGGCCCACACCCGACAGGCCAAACAGGCTGGTAAGCTGGGGGCTCTGATGTTCTCCGGCACCACGTTGACGGGAGAATATGGCGAATGGCAGGACTTACACGCCCCGTTTGCCCCTTTCTGCCCACAAAGCCTGATGACCACCGATCATGCCCGCGAACTATTCACCTGCGCAGGTACCGATCCATTGCAATTTGCCGGTATTAAATTGCTGGAAATAAATGCCAATGCAGATGTGAACCGCCGCGTAGCGATATTACGCGACGGCATTGCTGCATTAAACAAAGCAAAACTATAAAAATACGACCCTACGAGAATATTAATATGAACATGACCTCTCGCCCTACACTCAATGATATACCCCGCCAGCGCTGGTTGAGAATTATTCCGCCAATTCTGATCGCCTGTATTATTTCGTATATGGACCGCGTCAACATCGCTTTTGCGATGCCCGGAGGAATGGATGCTGAGTTAGGTATTTCCGCCACCATGGCAGGACTGGCTGGCGGCATTTTCTTTATCGGCTATCTGTTTTTACAGGTTCCCGGTGGAAAAATTGCGGTTCACGGCAGCGGTAAGAAATTTATCGGCTGGTCGCTGGTTGCATGGGCAGTGATCTCCGTTCTGACGGGATTGATCACCAATCAGTATCAACTGCTGGTTCTGCGCTTCTTACTCGGCGTGGCGGAAGGCGGTATGTTGCCCGTGGTGCTGACGATGATCAGTAACTGGTTCCCCGATGCCGAACGTGGTCGTGCTAATGCGATTGTAATTATGTTTGTACCGATTGCCGGGATCATTACCGCCCCGCTCTCCGGCTGGATCATTACGGTTCTGGACTGGCGCTGGCTGTTCATTATTGAAGGTCTACTCTCTGTGGCTGTGCTGGCACTGTGGGCCTATACCGTCTATGACCGTCCACAGGAAGCCCGCTGGATTTCAGCCGCCGAGAAGAACTATCTGGTCGAGACCCTGGCTGCAGAGCAAAGGGCGATTGCCGGAACCGAGGTGAAAAACGCCTCTCTGAGCGCGGTGCTTTCTGACAAAACCATGTGGCAACTTATCGCACTGAATTTTTTCTATCAGACCGGGATTTACGGTTACACCCTGTGGCTGCCTACCATCCTCAAAGAGTTGACCCACAGCAGCATGGGACAGGTTGGCATGCTCGCCATTCTGCCTTACGTCGGCGCCATTGCCGGGATGTTCCTGTTCTCCACCCTCTCTGATCGTACTGGCAAACGTAAAGTGTTTGTTTGCCTGCCACTGGTTGGCTTTGCCCTGTGCATGTTCCTCTCAGTAGTGCTGAAAAATAACGTCTGGCTGGCCTACTCCGCGCTGGTTGGCTGCGGGTTCTTCCTGCAATCGGCGGCGGGCGTGTTCTGGACCATTCCGGCGCGTCTGTTTAGCGCGGAAATGGCAGGCGGTGCGCGTGGCGTCATCAACGCGCTGGGCAACCTCGGCGGTTTCTGCGGTCCTTACGCGGTCGGCGTGCTCATCACTCTCTATAGCAAAGATGCGGGTGTTTACTGCCTGGCTATCTCACTGGCGCTGGCCGCACTGATGGCATTACTGCTGCCGGCAAAATGTGATGCAGGTGCAGCCCCGCTAAAAGCACTGAATCCACATAAACACACTGCGTAAAACCCCGCCCGGCGGCGCTACGCTTACCGGCTCTGTAAACACCCGTAGGCCGGATAAGCACAGCGCCATCCGGCAAAAATGAGATACAAAAGATGAGTAAGAAAGAGACCTTCTGGCTGGGTATCGATTGTGGCGGTACGTATCTGAAAGCCGGTTTATACGACGCTAAAGGTCATGAACACGGAATTCACCGGCAATCGTTGCAGACGGTGTCGCCCTTGCCGGGTTACGCCGAACGTGACATGCACCAACTCTGGCAGCACTGCGCAGCCACCATTGCCGGACTCTTACACCGCACCGGCGTATCGAGCGAACAAATTCAGGGTGTCGGTATTTCTGCTCAGGGTAAAGGGCTCTTTCTTCTCGACAAGCAGGATAAGCCGCTGGGCAATGCCATCCTCTCTTCTGACCGCCGGGCGATAGACATCGTCCAGCGCTGGCAACAGGACGGGATCCCCGAACAACTCTACCCGATCACTCGTCAGACATTGTGGACCGGGCATCCCGCGTCTCTACTGCGCTGGGTAAAAGAGCACGAACCCCAGCGCTACGCGCAAATTGGCTGCGTGATGATGGGACATGACTACCTGCGCTGGTGCTTAACCGGCGAAAAGAGCGGCGAAGAGAGCAACATCTCCGAATCCAACCTCTACAACATGGCGACAGGCCAGTACGACCCGCGCCTGACCGAGTGGCTGGGCATTAGCGAAATAAATAATGCGCTGCCGCCCATCGTCGGCTCAGCAGAAATATGCGGGGAAATCACCGCTCAGGCAGCCGCCATCACCGGTCTGGCGGCGGGTACGCCCGTCGTCGGCGGTCTGTTTGATGTGGTTTCCACCGCACTCTGCGCCGGTATTGAAGATGAATACACCCTCAACGCGGTAATGGGTACCTGGGCGGTCACCAGCGGGATTGCTCACGGCCTGCGCGAGCATGAGGCCCATCCTTATGTCTATGGCCGCTACGTCAATGACGGGCAGTACATCGTTCACGAAGCCAGCCCGACCTCTTCCGGCAATCTGGAGTGGTTCACCGCCCAGTGGGGGGAGATCTCTTTCGATGAAATTAATCAGGCCGTTGCCAGCCTGTCAAAAGCGAGCAGTGAGCTCTTTTTTCTGCCGTTTTTGTACGGCAGCAACGCCGGGCTGGAGATGACCTGCGGTTTTTACGGCATGCAGGCGCTGCACACCCGCGCGCATCTATTGCAGGCGGTTTATGAAGGCGTGGTGTTCAGCCACATGACCCATCTCAACCGCATGCGTGAACGCTTTACCGAGGTTCACACCCTGCGCGTGACCGGCGGTCCGGCGCACTCCGACGTCTGGATGCAGATGCTGGCGGACGTCAGCGGCCTGCGCATTGAACTGCCGCAGGTGGAGGAGACTGGCTGCTTTGGCGCCGCGCTCGCCGCCCGCGTCGGCACCGGCGTATATCGCGATTTCAGCGATGCCCAACGCGACCTGCAGCACCCGGTGCGCACGCTGCTGCCGGACATGACCGCGCACGCCCTCTATCAGCGCAAATACCGCCAATACCAGGATTTGATTACCGCACTACAGGGCTATCACGCCCGTATTAAGGAGCACGCATTATGAGCCGACCATTACTGCAACTGGCGCTCGACCACACCAGCCTGGAAGCAGCCCAGCGCGATGTTGCCCTGCTACAGGACCATGTCGATATCGTTGAAGCCGGGACCATTCTCTGTTTAACCGAAGGCCTTGGCGCGGTGAAAGCCCTGCGCGCGCAGTGCCCGGAAAAAATCATCGTCGCCGACTGGAAAGTAGCCGATGCCGGTGAAACCCTGGCGCAGCAGGCTTTTGGCGCTGGCGCCAACTGGATGACCATTATCTGCGCCGCACCGCTCGCCACAGTCGAAAAAGGCCACGTCGTTGCCCAGGCCTGCGGCGGTGAAATTCAGATGGAGCTGTTCGGCAACTGGACGCTGGACGACGCCCGTGACTGGTATCGCGTCGGCGTTCGCCAGGCGATTTACCACCGCGGACGCGACGCGCAGGCCAGCGGGCAGCAGTGGGGCGACGCGGATCTGGCGCGCATGAAGGCGCTGTCCGACATCGGCCTTGAGCTGTCGATTACTGGCGGCATTACCCCTGCCGACCTGCCGCTATTCCGCGACATTAACGTCAAAGCATTTATCGCCGGACGCGCGCTGGCAGGCGCCGCCCATCCGGCGCAGGTCGCTGGCGAATTCCACGCCCAAATCGACGCCATCTGGGGAACACAGCATGCGTAATCATCCCTTAGGTATTTACGAGAAAGCACTGGCAAAAGACCTCAGTTGGCCGGAACGGCTGGTGCTGGCGAAAAGCTGCGGCTTTGATTTCGTCGAAATGTCAGTGGATGAGACCGATGAACGCCTGTCGCGCCTGGAGTGGACGCCAGCCCAGCGCGCATCGCTGGTCAGCGCCATGCTGGAAACCGGCGTTGCCATCCCCTCCATGTGCCTGTCAGCCCATCGTCGTTTCCCTTTCGGCAGCCGCGATGAAGCCGTTCGCGAACGGGCGCGCGAAATCATGACCAAAGCCATTCGCCTGGCGCGCGATCTCGGTATCCGCACCATCCAGCTGGCAGGTTACGACGTCTATTACGAAGAGCACGACGACGGCACCCAGCAACGCTTTGCCGAAGGGCTGGCGTGGGCGGTGGAACAGGCTGCCGCCGCGCAGGTAATGCTGGCGGTGGAGATCATGGATACCGCCTTCATGAACTCGATCAGCAAGTGGAAAAAGTGGGATGAGATGCTGTCGTCGCCGTGGTTCACCGTCTACCCGGATGTCGGCAACCTCAGCGCCTGGGGGAACGACGTCACCGCCGAACTGCAGCTGGGTATTGACCGTATCGCCGCCATCCACCTGAAAGACACGCTGCCAGTGACCGCAACGCATCCGGGTCAGTTTCGCGATGTGCCGTTTGGTGAAGGCTGTGTGGATTTTGTTGGCATCTTTAAAACGTTGCATGAGCTGAACTATCGCGGCGCATTTCTGATTGAAATGTGGACCGAAAAAGCCAGCGAGCCGGTGCTGGAGATTATCCAGGCGCGACGCTGGATAGAAGCGCGGATGCAGGAAGGAGGATTCACATGTTAGAGCAACTAAAAGCCGAGGTATTAGCGGCAAACCTGGCGCTCCCGGCGCATGGTTTAGTCACCTTTACCTGGGGCAACGTCAGCGCGGTGGACGAAACGCGCACGCTGATGGTGATCAAGCCTTCCGGCGTCGAGTATGAGGTCATGACCGCCGCCGATATGGTGGTGGTGGAGATCGCCAGCGGTAAAGTCGTCGAAGGCAGCAAGAAACCGTCTTCTGATACGCCAACCCATCTGGCGCTGTATCGCCGCTATCCGCAGATCGGCGGGATCGTGCATACCCATTCCCGCCATGCGACGATCTGGTCGCAGGCCGGTCTCGATCTCCCCGCCTGGGGCACCACCCACGCCGACTACTTCTATGGCGCGATCCCCTGCACCCGGCTGATGACTGTCGAAGAAATTAACGGCGAGTATGAGTATCAGACCGGCGAGGTGATTATTAAAACCTTTGAAGAGCGCGGTCTCGATCCGGCGCAAATCCCGGCGGTGTTAGTTCATTCACACGGTCCGTTTGCCTGGGGTAAAGATGCCGCTGATGCCGTGCACAACGCCGTGGTGCTTGAGGAGTGCGCCTATATGGGGTTGTTCTCGCGTCAGCTGGCCCCGCAGCTGCCGGATATGCAGTCTGAACTGCTCGATAAACACTATCTGCGTAAACACGGCGCGAATGCCTATTACGGGCAAAACTGATGCTGAATTAAGCCTCTTCTGAACAGAGGAGGCTTAACCTACGCCGAATTAATATGCTCTTTGCAGTAGCGACGCTTCCACGCCGCCGGGGTCAGGCTGGTGTGCGTGCGGAAAATTTTGCGAAAATAACCCACATCGTTAAATCCACATTTAAACGCCACCTCGGTCAGCGACAGCGAATCACTGATCAACAACTTTTCTGCCGCCCTCACCCGTTGGCGATGCAACGCTTCGGTTAACGTCAGCCGAAAAACACCCCGGAATACACGTCCCAGATAATCTGCGTTGCAATGCAGCTCTTTCGCCAGTGTCGAAGCGGAAATCGGCAGGTGAAATTGAGTATGAATCATTTGCTGCGCTTTCCACGCCAGCGCATTACCGGGCGTATCGGCAGGTTGTTCGCTGGCGGCGGCGGATATTTGCTGCAAAATCAGCAACAGGATCAGCTCCAGCGCAACGCTGCGGTGGATATTCTCCTGCTCACGTAAAAACTGGCGAAACAACGAAATAATATAGTGTGGCTCGCTGACCCGAGTCTGTTGCGGGATAGAAAGCAGCGCTTCAGGCGGCGAAACACGCTCGCCGGATGTCACCTCAAAATGCAGCCAATAAAATTTTAAATCGGGCGGAAATTGTCCCACGCCGACATGTAAACGCTGCGGCCACAGCAGCAAACTCTCTCCGGCCTGCACGCTAAAAATAGCGTTCCCTTCACGAATCGTTAATGTCCCTTTTTCGACAAAGATAATTTCCCAGGAATGAAGTTGCCGCGCCGGATGACTTCCCACGCCACGAGAAATAAACAGCCCGCCATTTTGTACCTTAATCGGAAGTGACATGGATAATTCAAGCATAACTATTCAATTTCCCGCTTTTAACACCCTAAAAACCTGCCTTCACCTTTGATTATTCACGATAAAATAGTATCTCGCCGGATCGAAATCACACTTTTTCAATAAAGTCGGAATTGTCATCTTTTTATACTTTTCCCTTCCCTTGTTGGTCTGTGTATTTGGTGCAGAATAAATAACGTACTTTGCAAATGACACAATAAAAGCCCGCAGTTAGCGGGATATTTCTCCGAACATCCTCTCCGGGAGTTATTTATGACTTCGGCTCCGATTACGACCAACGATTTGGCACAACGTACACAAGACGACAAATTATCTCTGCGTGAAAAAATAGGTTACGGGTTAGGCGATGCAGGCGGGACGGTTATTACCTGTCTGATCATGAACTTCCTGACCTTTTTCTATACCGATATATTTGGCTTAACCCCTGCGCTGGTCGGTACATTGTTTATCGCCCTGCGCGTGTTTGATGCGATTTCCGACCCCATCATGGGCGTTCTCGCTGACCGCACGCAAAGCCGTTGGGGGCGCTTTCGCCCCTGGCAGCTGTGGGTCGCGATTCCCATCGGCATTATTGGCGTGCTGACCTTTACCGTGCCGGACGCCAGCATGGGGGTAAAAATCGCTTGGGCATTTGGCACCTATCTGCTGCTTTCCGTCGGCTATACCGCGATCAATGTGCCGTATTGTGCGCTGATCAACACCATGACGACGCGTCACAATGAGGTGATCGCCTGCCAGTCCTGGCGCTTTGTGCTGTGCGGCGTCGCCGGGTTTTTAGTTTCCGTCGGCCTGCCGTGGATGGTGGAGATACTCGGGCAGGGCAACGCCGCGCAGGGGTATCAGTTTGGTGTGGGCATCCTGTGCGCCATCGCAGTCGTCATGTTTCTGTGCTGTTTCTTCTGGGTGCGCGAGCGGGTACCGCTGGCGATGATGGGGAAATTTACGCTGCGCGAACACATCGGCGGGCTGCGTAAAAATGACCAACTGCTGCTGATGCTGGTGATGTCCTTCCTGCTGATCAATGTCTTTAATATTCGCGGCGGCGGGTACATGTATTTCATTACCTACGTGCTGGAAGGCAGTACCGCTTACACCTCACTGTTTTTCACCATGGTCACCTTCGCCTCGATCATCGGTTCAGTGGTGGTTAGCCCACTGACGCGACGCATCGACACCGTCAAACTCTATTACTACACCAACCTGATCCTGGCGGCGCTGGCTGCGCTGATGTGGTTTCTGCCCACCGGTCCGGCGCACCAGACGCTATGGCTGGCGGTGATTCTCAGCAACGGCATTATTCTCGGCTTCACGCTGCCGCTGCACTTCTCGCTGATGGCCTTTGCTGACGATTACGGCGAATGGAAAACCGGCGTGCGTTCCTCCGGCATGAATTTCGCCTTCAACCTGTTTTTCATCAAGCTGGCCTGGGCCTCCAGTGCCGGGATCATCAGCGTGTTGTTTATTTTTGTCGCCTATCAACCTGGCGCTGGCAACCAAACCGCCAGTTCGCTGCAAGGTATTACCGCCATGGAGACGCTGCTGCCCGCCCTGTTCCACCTGTTGCTGGCGCTGTCTATCCGCCTTTGCAAACTCAATAACCCGATGATGTCGCGCATTGCTACCGATCTGCGTCAGCGTCATGTACAGCCTTAAGGAGCACGAAATGAACGCACAGGAAGTCGACCTGCATAAGCTCACGGTCAGCGATCCGTTCCTCGGACAATACCAGCAACTGGTGCGCGACGTGGTGATCCCCTATCAGTGGGATGCGCTCAATGACCGCATTGCAGAAGCCGATCCCAGCCACGCCATCGAGAATTTCCGCATCGCGGCAGGTCAGCAATCCGGTGAGTTTTACGGCATGGTATTTCAGGATAGCGACGTGGCCAAATGGCTGGAGGCCGTGGCCTGGTCGCTGTGTCAGAAACCGGATACCGAGCTGGAAAAAACCGCCGATGAGGTGATTGAACTGGTCGCCGCCGCCCAGTGCGAAGATGGCTATCTCAACACCTATTTTACGGTGAAGGCCCCTGAAGAACGCTGGACGAATCTGGCCGAATGTCATGAACTGTACTGCGCGGGTCACATGATAGAAGCGGGTGTGGCCTTCTTTCAGGCGACGGGAAAACGCCGCCTGCTGGAGGTGGTATGCCGTCTGGCAGACCATATCGACAGCGTTTTTGGACCCGGTGAAAACCAGCTGCACGGCTATCCCGGACACCCGGAAATCGAGCTGGCGTTAATGCGATTGTATGAAGTCACCCAGCAACCGCGCTATATGACGCTGGTGAATTATTTTGTTGAGCAGCGTGGCACACAGCCGCATTTCTACGATGAAGAGTACGAAAAACGCGGGCGCACTTCCTACTGGCACACATACGGCCCGGCGTGGATGGTGAAAGACAAGCCTTACAGCCAGGCGCACCAGCCAATATCTGAACAGCAAACCGCCGTCGGTCACGCCGTGCGCTTTGTCTACCTGATGACCGGTGTGGCCCACCTGGCCCGCTTAAGCCAGGACGAAGGCAAGCGCCAGGACTGCCTGTGGCTGTGGAACAACATGGCCCAGCGTCAGCTGTATATTACCGGCGGGATCGGCTCGCAAAGCAGCGGCGAGGCGTTTAGCAGCGATTACGATTTGCCCAACGACTCTGTGTATGCGGAAAGCTGCGCCTCGATTGGCCTGATGATGTTCGCCCGCCGGATGCTGGAAATGGAGGCCGACAGCCAGTACGCCGACGTGATGGAACGCGCGTTGTATAACACCGTGCTTGGCGGTATGGCGCTTGACGGTAAACACTTCTTCTACGTTAACCCGCTGGAAGTCCATCCTAAATCCTTAAAATTCAACCATATCTACGACCACGTGAAGCCCGTGCGCCAGCGCTGGTTCGGCTGCGCCTGCTGCCCACCGAACATCGCCCGCGTATTAACCTCGATTGGCCATTACCTCTACACACCGCGCCAGGACGCGCTGTATATCAATATGTATGTGGGCAACAGTATGGAAATCCCCGTTGAAGACGGGATGCTGAAACTCCGCATTAGCGGAAATTATCCGTGGCATGAGCAGGTCCGCATTGCCATTGATTCGGCCCAACCGGTACATCACACCCTGGCACTACGCCTGCCGGACTGGTGCACCGCGCCGCTGGTCACGCTGAACGGTTTGCCTGTAGAACAGGATGTTCGCAAAGGCTATTTGCACATAACCCGCACCTGGCAGGAAGGGGATACGCTAAGCCTGACGCTCCCAATGCCGGTGCGTCGGGTATACGGTAACCCTCTGGTTCGCCATGTTGCCGGTAAGGTCGCCGTTCAGCGCGGGCCATTAGTCTATTGTCTGGAGCAGGCGGATAACGGCGAAGAATTGCATAACCTGTGGCTGCCAAAAGAGAGTGAATTCAGGGTCTTTGAGGGGAAAGGGTTATTCAGCCATAAAATGCTGATTCAAACTGAAGGGATGAAACAAAGCGCTGATGATGCCGCGCAGCAATCGTTGTGGCACTACGATCTCTCCCCCGCTTCCCGGCAAACGCATACGCTGACGTTTATTCCGTGGTTTAGCTGGGCCAACCGTGGTGAAGGTGAAATGCGAATCTGGGTCAACGAGCAGTAATTAAACCGTGCCGGATGGCGACGCTTCACGTCTTATCCGGCCTACAACACCCATCCGCGTAGGCCTGATAAGCGAAGCGCCATCAGGCACGTATTTAAATCAGAAACGCCAGCTCACCCCTGACAGGAAAGTGAAGCTGTCATCGCGATCAACCATTGGGCTATCCTTAATATCATCCGGCAGCACGCTATAGTTGGCGCTGGCCAGCAATGTCAGGTTAGCGGTTAACGCATATTTTGCGGACAGACCGGCATACGGTGTCCAGCTATCGCCTGGGGAATAGCTGGATAACCCACTGCGGCGAGACTCATTGCCTGAGATGCCATAGTAATATTCGTTGAATTTTTCGTCGTAGTAGAGCACACCAATGGATGGCGTCAGCGTCAGTTTGCCCATCGGCATTGGACGGAACAGAGAAACTTCGCCAGCCCAACCGCTGCTGTTGTCCATTACATCCGCTGCGGCAGAGACTTTCACGCTGCCCCACTTCTCATGGTGATACCATGCGGCCCCCGCCATTGCGGTTGCGTCACGCTTGTCGAGCTGCTTCATCGCATGATCGTCGTTATCGCCTGGGTCAAACTCAAGCGGCATCCACGAAGCAGTAATGCTAAATTCATTACTTTCACTCTTCGACAGAATATAACCGAGCGTTGTTTGCCTAAAATAAAATGATTCGCCTTCATAACTGATCAGCGGTACTGCATGGACATTGTCATTGTATCCACGATAAGGAGATTCGTTATATACAGCCCCACCGCCAAGAGAAAATTCTGCGGCTGATGCACTTGCCATAAAAGACAAAGCAATTAGCGCCACAATATTGCGTTTAATTAACATGCCAACTTTCCATTTTAAAATAAGCTACAAAGCAGGCGCATAATAATGCTTACAATTTCATCAGTGCAAGGCGCATATTTATATAGTAATATATAAAATCATATATATATTGGATTCAGCGATGAACAAATTACAACTCAAACACCGGGAACTGAAAATTATTTCGGTCATTGCTGCCAGTGAAAACATCAGCCATGCCGCTACCGTACTCGGCATTGCGCAGGCCAACGTCAGCAAATATCTTGCTGATTTTGAATCAAAAGTTGGATTAAAGGTGTTTGACAGAACTACCCGACAGCTGACCCTGACGCCTTTTGGCACCGCGTTGCTGCCCTACATTAATGACATGTTAGACAGAAACGAGCAGCTGAACAATTTCATTGCCGATTATAAGCACGAGAAACGCGGTCGGGTCACGGTATATGCGCCGACGGGAATTATTGCTTACTTATCGCAACATGTTATTGCAAAAATTCAGAATATTGGTGGAATTAGCCTCTCATTAAAAACCTATAACCTGGAACGGAAAGCATTTTATGAAGGGGTCGAATTCCCTGATGATTGTGATGTTTTAATTTCCTACGCACATCCCAAAGATGAAACACTGGTTGCCAGTTTCATTACTAAATATGCGGTTACGGCTTTTGCCAGCCAGGGATATCTCGATAAACACCCCATCAGTAGCCCTGAAGAACTGGAGCAACATTCCTGTATTTTGATTGATTCAATGATGATTGATGACGCCAATATTTGGCGATTCAATTCAGCCGGTGGCAAGGAGATGCATGACTATCGGGTGACGGGGAATTACGTCTGCGACAATACGCAGTCCGCGCTGGCGCTGGCGCGTAATCATCTGGGTATTGTTTTTGCGCCCAATGAAAGCGTTCTGCGCGATGTTGAAGCAGGGACGCTGGTTCCCTGTTTCTCTGAACAGCATGAGTGGTGGCTGGATCTGGTGGCGATTTTCCGCAAGCGCGAATACCAGCCCTGGCGCGTGCAGTTTATCCTGGATGAGATGCTGGCAGAGATCCGCCAGCAACTTACTCAGGCGCTACAGCAGCCACCTGAGTAAGTAAAATAGCCTGCACTTAGTGGTCGAGATACAGGTAGTGCACCCAACTGGTCATCCGCAACAGGACTTTACGCATCACTGACACATGTTCGAAGTGGTCAGAGTAAACAGCGACCTGGGCGTATATACCATCAGGCAGCGCGTTCACATCCGCATTTTCATTGAGATCAATCGTGGCGATCACCCCTTCCGAACCGGGCGTACTGTTTAACGATTGCAGCGCGCCGTTCGACTGATACGTACCGCCCGGAACCGCCGGGCTAATCGCTGCCAGTTTGCCGCTAAACACTTTCCCGGGCAGCGCGTTAAAGACCACTTCAGCTTCGTCACCTGGCTCCAGTCGCAGAAGTGAGTTTTGGCGGAACTGGGCAATAATCTGTCGTTTTTGCGCCGGAATAAAGACCATCACCGGGCGCATAGGCAGCGCGGCAGCATAGGTTCCCGGACGCATCAGCACCTGGGTGACGTAACCGTCGCTCGGCGCACGTACCACGGTTTGGTCGAGGTTAAATTCAGCCTCAGCCAACTGCGCTTTCAGGCTGGCAATTTGTGAATTCTCACCCATCACCAGGCTGTCTAACTGGCTCTGAATTTGCTGCTGCTCGGCAAGGGAAGATTTCACCGACGCTTCCTGCGCCAGATAGTTTTGCCGCGCCGCATCAATATCGCGTTCAGAAAAAGGATTGACCTTCGCCTGGCTTCCCTGCGCATAGCGCTGGTAATCTTTCGCCAGCTTGTCACGCGTGGCTTTTGCCCGCTGCGTATTCGCTGTCATTTCATCTAACTGTGCGACCAATGCCTGCTCTTTATGCTGCGCCGTGACAATATCGGCCTTCAGACGGTCAACCCGCGCCTGATAACGCCCAGGATTAAGCTTAAACAGCACCTCGCCTTTTTTAATTAGCGTGTTCTTCTTATCCGTGACTTCCGTTACCACCCCGGTCACCTGTGGCACGACGGGAATAGAAATAACCGCTTTTTGTGCCTTAAAGGTATACGGATGGTTATAGTTCATCAGTAATATAAGCCCGCAAACAATAAAAATACCACCCAATGCTGCAGTAGGTACTGTCCATTTATTTACAGGAATTTTAAAAATTTTAAATATCGACCATGCACACGCCACATAGGTCAAAACAATCAGTAAATCCATCGATATTACTCCGCCGGGGAGGTCTTAACCTCGGCCAGTTTCTTTTCCAGATCCGCTACCCGCTCCTGAAGTTGAATCAGGGAAGAATCAGCGCTCTGCATGCCCCAACCGCGCTCCGGGCGGTAAAGCGTTGCCCAAATCCATAAAAAGGGCCAAATAACATGCAGCGTAAACAGGCTTACCCATCCCGCAACATGTATGGCATCGGCATGAGGATGGTTACGTTTTTTTGCAATAAGATAGGGAATATCATGCAGAATAATAACCCCATAAAAAATGACCAGGAATACAAAAATAAGCACTCCTAATGCAAAATAATCAAGAAACATATTTGCCTCAGGGATTAAAAATAAAGAATTTGTCTGCTATTAGTTTTAAACAATAGATTTGAGCATAATAGTGGAATGACCAGGTGAGGTGCAATTATGTTATTTATATAACGATATATGGGTTTATATATACCCGTCGTCTTTCGAGCGGCAGGACATAACTTGATGCCCGGCTCGCTATGCGATACCGGGCAATAAGTGATGGGAGATTAAAACAGTCCCAGCGGTTTATCAGAATAGCTCACCAGCAGGCACTTGGTCTGCTGGTAGTGATCCAGCATCATCTTGTGCGTCTCGCGCCCGATGCCCGACTGCTTGTAGCCGCCAAACGCCGCATGTGCCGGGTAGGCATGATAACAGTTGGTCCAGACACGTCCGGCCTGAATACCGCGCCCCATCTTGTAGGCCAGATTACCGTTACGGCTCCAGACGCCAGCACCCAGTCCATATTGGGTGTCGTTGGCGAGCTCCAGCGCCTCTTCCATGGTCTTAAAGGTCGTGACCGCCAGCACCGGGCCGAAGATCTCTTCCTGGAAGACGCGCATATTGTTCTTGCCGTACAGGATGGTTGGCTCGAGGTAGTAGCCCTCTTTTAACTCCCCATCCAGCTGCTTACGCCGCCCGCCGGTCAGAACATCCGCCCCTTCTTTCTTGCCAATATCAATGTAGTTCAGAATGGTTTCCAGCTGGCCATGCGAGACCTGCGCGCCCATCTGCGTGACGCTATCAAGCGGGTTACCGCTGCGGATACTCTCCACGCGGCGAATGGCTCGCTCCATAAAACGTTCGTAAATAGATTCCTGCACCAGTGCACGACTCGGACAAGTACACACCTCGCCCTGGTTGAAGGCAAATAGCGCAAAGC
The DNA here is from genome assembly GCF_047467975.1 of Citrobacter sp. C348. Classification (NCBI taxonomy): domain Bacteria; kingdom Pseudomonadati; phylum Pseudomonadota; class Gammaproteobacteria; order Enterobacterales; family Enterobacteriaceae; genus Citrobacter; species Citrobacter sp. C348. The sequence goes on from NZ_JASJUJ010000004.1 coordinate 255,524, forward strand.
CTTCCAGCGCCTTATCAAAGAACGCATCTTCTTCATCCATAACGTCGGCAAAGAAGATATTCGGCGACTTGCCACCCAGTTCCAGCGTGACAGGGATAATATTCTGTGTGGCGTACTGCATGATCTGCTGGCCGACTTCCGTCGAACCGGTAAACGCCACTTTCGCAATGCGTTTTGATGTCGCCAGATATTCGCCGATTTCTCCGCCCGCACCGTTAACCACGTTCACCACGCCCGGTGGCAGCAAATCACCGATAACTTCCATCAGCAGCAGCACCGACAGCGGCGTCAGACGAGCTGGCTTCAACACCACGCAGTTACCCGCTGCCAGGGCCGGCGCCATCTTCCAGCTCGCCATCAGCAACGGGAAGTTCCACGGGATAATTTGCCCGACTACGCCGAGCGGTTCATGGAAATGATACGCCACCGTATCGCTGTCGACTTCACTGATCCCCCCTTCCTGGGCTCGAATACAGGAGGCGAAATAGCGGAAATGGTCAATGGCCAGCGGCACATCTGCCGCGCTGGTTTCGCGGATTGGCTTACCGTTATCCCAGGTTTCTGCCGTCGCCAGCAGCTCCAGGTTTTGCTCCATGCGATCGGCAATCTTGAACAGGAGCGCGGCACGATCCTGGACGGACGTATGCGCCCATTTATCTTTGACTTTGTGCGCGGCATCCAATGCCAGGTCGATGTCTTTTTTGCCGGAAGAGGCCACTTCGCACAGTAACTGCCCGGTGACCGGCGTCAGGTTCTGGTAATACTCACCGTCCACCGGTGCCACCCAATCGCCGCCGATAAAGTTATCGTATCGGGCTTTTAACTTCAGGGGATAACCATACTCGCCGGGATGAATACGCGTTGAAGGGGGGTTATTGGTCATGACCGTCTCCTTGCTGTAGGGGTACTACAAAGGTAGACGGGACTGGCGAATTATTCGCCAGCCATTTACTGCTTTACGACAGATGTCACGGTTTACATTGCCGCGCGATAGATCGCCATGATTTCCTCATGCGTCGCCTGAATCGGGTTGGTAAAACCACAGGCATCCTTCAGGGCGTTGGTCGCCAGAATAGCAAAATCTTCTTCCTTCACGTTCAGGTCGCGCAGGCCTGCCGGAATTGCCACTTTCTGCGCCAGCTCACGGATCGCCGCGATGCAGGCCTCAGCGCCTTGCGCTTCGCTCATATCCGCCACATTCACACCCATTGCAGCCGCGCAGTCACGCAGGCGAGCCGCAGCAACCTTGCTGTTGAACACCTGAACATGCGGCAGCAGGACGGCGTTGCACACCCCGTGCGGCAGGTTATAGAAACCGCCCAGTTGGTGCGCCATTGCGTGAACGTAACCCAGAGATGCATTGTTAAAGGCCATACCGGCGAGGAACTGCGCGTAGGCCATGGCTTCGCGCGCCTGCGCGTTACTGCCCTCTTCCACGGCAACCGTCAGATTTTCAGCAATCATCGTTACCGCTTTGAGTGCACAAGCATCGGTAATCGGCGTGGCAGCAGTGGAAACATAGGCTTCAATGGCGTGGGTCAGCGCATCCATACCGGTGGCCGCCGTCAGAGACTTCGGCATACCGACCATCAGCGAGGAATCATTTACCGACAGCAGCGGGGTTACGTGCTTATCAACAATCGCCATTTTAATGTGGCGTTCTTCATCAGTGATGATGCAGAAACGGGTCATTTCAGATGCCGTACCCGCCGTGGTGTTGATGGCAATCATCGGCAGCTGTGGTTTTGCAGAACGGTCAACGCCTTCGTAGTCACGAATGTCGCCGCCGTTAGCCGCCACCAGCGCAATGCCTTTCGCACAGTCGTGTGGTGAGCCGCCGCCCAGGGAAATAACGCTATCACACTGGTGTTCTTGCAGAAGTTTCAGACCCGCCGCAACGTTGCTGGTAGTTGGGTTAGGATGTGTACCATCAAAAATAACACTGAAAATATCACGTTCCTGTAAGGCCTTTTGAATATCGCCCGCCATCCCTAATTGGGTCAGCATGGCATCCGTCACGATTAACGTACGACGGAATCCATATTCCGCCATTGTATTCATGGCATCCTTCAATGCACCAGTACCGATTACGTTCACAGATGGGATAAAAAATGTTGAAGCAGCCATTGTACAATCCTTAATTACTCTAAAGAGGTAGGCAGCATACGTGTGAAAATCCCATCAAAATATGATCGTGGTTGTTATTTTAATAACACCAGAAATTAAAAAAGCACATTAGGTTTAAAATCTAATGTGCTTATATAAATCAACCGCTATTTTGTATTAATTCATGTTTTCTATGAATTAATTGTGTCATTACTTTTCGGGAAACAGTAATGCATCGCGTAATAAATGATCATTTCCCCGGCGACGGGTAAACCCAATACGGTCAAAATATTCCAGAATTTGGATAGCCAATTTACGTCCCACATTCAGCCTGTCGCGGAAATCAGCGGCACAGGTTGATCCTCTTTCCAGATCCAGTTCGCGGATCATATTGGCAAAAGCCACGATGCGATCGTTACGATAATAGCGATCTTTGACGATCGCGGTAATGATGCCCTGCTGCGCTGCCTGCCGTAACGCCAGACGCATGGCCTGCTCATCAGTGCCCGTTTCTTTCGCCAGGTCCCGCACCCACCACGGCTCATCGCCGAAGAGAGGCTCAACTTTTTGCCAGATGGCCTGCTGCTCATCGCTAAAGCCGGCCTTATGGTCCGGTAAATGCAGCCAGCCATGGTGGCTATGGATAACGCCGCTATCGCGCATTTTTTCGATCAGCAGCAGGACCAGCGCTTCGTCTTCCATCGGCAGCGCCATGCGCCGCAGACGCTCACGCCCCGGTCCCGGCTCATCGCGATGCTGCTCGTGGTACGTCGCCAGCGTATCCAAAATTTTACGCTGCCAACGGGCGGCAACAGAGGCATTCAACAGGCTATATCCAGCCTGAATAAAACCATGTTGCTCAATCAACGGGCGCATACCGTCGCCGTTAAGCTGGCGCGCCCATGCGAAATCGGGGATGTTCACCGCGCCACGCGTCAGATGCACTGCCAGCGCGTCGCCGTCATTCTGTGCGTTTTCCAGCGCCGATAGCCACTGCAGATACTCCGGTTTACGCTTGCCACGACGCGGCGGGTTGAGCGTCACCACGCGTGCACCCGCAAGCGTCGTGCGGGCAGAAATATCGCGCAGCACCAGTCTGTCGTTATCGGCCAGCCACAGCGGCGTATCAAACACCAGCTCCGCCAGCGTCCCTTCGAGCAGGGAAATACGCCCGGTCACGTGGCTGGCCGCGTGGTGAATATGCAGCGGTTGCCACTGTGTCAGCGGGGCGGCGTGCTCTAAAGAGACAATGACGCGGGTCAAGGCATCCGGCGGTGCATCGGACAACAGCCAGTCACCGCGGGTGAGCTGTTCTTTCTCCGCATCGCCGGCAATATTCAGGGCAATACGCTGCCCGGCATGAGCGTACTCAGTGGCCTGGTTTTGCGCATGCAGACTACGCACGCGCATCGGTTTGTTGACCCCAGTCAGCCACAGCGTGTCGCCAACGTTCACTTCACCACTGAGCGCCGTGCCGGTAACCACCAGGCCCGCCCCCTTCACCGTAAAGGCGCGGTCAATTGCCAGCCGGAAGGTGTGATTGCGGGCCAGCTCTCGCGCAGGCAGCTGCAGCAGATGCTCACGTAATGCATCAATACCCAGCCCTTCACTGGCAGCGGTCACGAAAAGTGTCGCCCCGGCAAAACCAAAGTTCGCCAGCGTTGACTGCACTTCTGCACGCACGTCGTCAATACGCGCGTCATCCACGCGATCGGCTTTGGTCAGCGCCACGGTGAGCTGCGGATTGCCCGTCAGTTGCAGGATCTGCAAATGCTCCCGCGTTTGCGCCATCACGCCATCATCGCAGGCCACCACTAACAGCGCGTGATCGATGCCGCCAACGCCCGCCAGCATGTTGGACAGAAACTTTTCGTGTCCGGGAACGTCGATAAACCCCAGCACGCGGCCATCCGGCTGCGGCCAGTAGGCATAGCCCAAATCGATGGTCATGCCACGTTTTTTTTCTTCCGGCAGACGATCGGCATTCACACCGGTAATCGCCTGTAATAACGTGGTTTTTCCGTGGTCAACGTGTCCGGCTGTTGCAATAATCATTTCAGCATCATCTCCATAAACCGGGGCTCGTCTTCAAGACAGCGCAGATCCAGCCATAAGCGGCCATCATAAATTCGCCCAATGACCGGCACCGGTAGCGCGCGCCAGCGGGCAGCCAGGGCCTCAAGGCGGCTACCGCGCCCGTCATGCGGGGTAAAGGTTAATGCCGTGCTGGGCAGTCTATCAACCGGTAGCGAACCACTGCCAATCTGCGACAGACAAGGCATCACGTTCAGTGCAAACTCGCCGCCATAATGTTGTTCGAGCTGTGCCTGTAAGCGCTGGGCCTGTTCGCGGATCGCCTCTTCCTTACGAGTGAGCAGGCGCAGCGTGGGTAATTTTTCCGCCAGTGCTTCCGGATGCAAATAAAGCCGCAGCGTGGCTTCCAGTGCCGCCAGGGTCATTTTATCGGCCCGCAGCGCACGTTTCAGCGGATGACGCTGCAGCCGGGCAATCATCTCTTTCTTACCGACGATAATCCCGGCCTGCGGCCCTCCCAGCAGCTTGTCACCTGAGAAGCTGACCAGACTCACGCCTGCGGCAATCAGTTGCTGCGGCATCGGCTCCTTGGGTAACCCGTACAGGCTGAGATCCACCAGCGAGCCGCTGCCCAGATCCGTCACCACCGGAATATCCAGCTCATGGCCGATTGCCGCCAGCTCGGCTTCATCCACCGTTTTGGTAAAGCCTTCAATGCTGTAATTGCTGGTATGCACTTTCATCAACAGACCGGTATTTTCATTCACTGCCTGACGGTAATCGCTGGCGTGCGTCCGGTTAGTGGTACCGACCTCATGCAGAACGCACCCGGCCTGACGCATCACGTCCGGAATACGAAACGCGCCGCCAATTTCTACCAGCTCACCGCGTGAAACCACTACCTCTTTGCCATTGGCGGTTGCCGCCAACATCAGCAGCACCGCCGCCGCATTGTTATTGACGATGCAGGCATCTTCGGCTCCCGTAATGCGACATAACAGGTCCGCCAGCGCACGATCGCGATGCCCGCGGCCTGCACCGTCAAGATCGTATTCCAGCGTCACCGGCGCGTGCATTACCTGCATCACCGCCTCAATCGCTTCCTGCGCCTGCAACGCGCGACCAAGGTTGGTATGCAGCACCGTACCCGTCAGGTTGATGACCGGGCGCAACGCGCTGTGCGACTCGCGTTCCAGCCGGGCGCTGGCTTCTTGCGCCCAGTCGTCACTCCACGCCGGAAGCGCCTGCGCGTCGCGAATCGTTTCCCTGGCTTCGTCGAGCATATGGCGAAGCAGCTCCACCACCCGGGTATGGCCGTGAGACTCACGTAAGGCAAGAAAGGCGCTGTCGCGCAATAAACGATCGATCGCAGGAAGCTGGCTGTAGAGTGAACGCATGTCGGTTGTCATGAAAGGGCCTGGCTGTTGGTGGCCCTCTCCGCCGGGGAGAGGGATAGCAATATGGGGGGATTGTACCGTGACTTTGCTCAGGCGGACATAATACGCATCAAGCCTTTGGCGGTTCTGTGCGGGCAAAACTTTCACGCTGAAAGAGCGTTTCCACCAGTTTGACCAGTCGCGGTCGGTCAACACACCAGCCGGGTGCGACGCGGCGGAAATTGAGATAACCCACGGCGCAGGCGATGGCGACGGTGGCCAGATTCACCGTGTCCGTTTTCAGTGTACCGTCTGCCAGATAGCCTTCCAGCACATCCAGGCTGCGGGTAATTTTCTCACGCTGGCGCAGCAGTTCGATTTCTGATTGCTGTGCGGCTGGCCGGGCCTGTTCACGTACGGAGACAAGTCCAGCATCCATAATACCGTCCGCCAGCGCTTCAATCTGACGCACCTTCAGCGCCGCCAGCGGATCGCGCGGTAACATGGCTGGCGCAATATCCAGCAGCTCAATGTATTCGGCGATGATTGGCGAATCGAACCAGTACTCGCCCTCATCGGTGACCAGCGCGGGCACTTTTCCTAACGGGTTGTAGCGCGCCACGCCGTTTTCGGCGTTGTAGGGGAGTTCATTAACGAATTCGAAGGTGATGCCCTTTTCCAGCAACAGAATAGAGATTTTCCGCACAAAAGGGCTGGTGTAGCTGCCGATGAGTTTCATGCCGTGTCCTTTTTGCCAACAAAAATATCAGTATGGCTCAGGCCACGGCAAATGGCAGGTGACGACGGTCTCAATGATCCAAATAAAGGTAATGCATCCAGCTGGTCATACGCAGCAGCACCTTACGCATCACCGACACGTGGGCGAAATGGTCGGAGTAAACCGCCACCTGGGCATAAATGCCGTCCGGTAAAGCATCTACATCAGCATTCGGATCCAGCTCAATCGTTGCCAGTACGCCATCGGTACCCGGCACCACGGTGAGGGACTGCAATGCCCCCTGGGCCTGATAAGAACCTCCCGGCACAACCGGCAGAATGCTGGTTAACTTACCGGCGAATACCTGACCCGGCAGCGCATTAAACACCACTTCGGCTTCATCGCCCGGTTCAAGACGCAGCAGCGAATTCTGGCGGAACTGGGCCACAATCTGGCGTTTCTGTTCTGGAATAAAGACCATCACCGGTCGCAGCGGTAGTGCGGCGGCATAGGTCCCCGGACGGATTAAAATCTGTGTGGCGTAACCGTTACTCGGTGCGCGGACGATAGTCTGCTCGAGATTGTATTTGGCTTCGGCAAGTTGGGCACGCAGAGAAGCGACCTGCGACTGTTCGCCATTGACCATACTGTCTAACTGACTCTGGATCTGGGTTTGTTCGGCAACGGAACCTTTCACCAGCGCATCCTGTGCCAGATAGTTCTGGCGGGCGTTGTCGATATCGCTTTCAGAGAACGGGTTTACCCGCGCCTGGCTGCCTTTCAGATAACGTTGATAATCTTTATACAGGCGATCGCGTTCAGCGGACACACGGGTGGTATTGGCGACCGCTTCCGACAATTGCGCTTTCAAATTGTCGATATTATGCGTCGCCGTCACCAGGTCGGCCTGCAATCTGTCAACCCGCGCCTGATAACGCACCGGATCGAGTTTGAACAACACCTCGCCTTTTTTAATCAGCTGATTATTTTTATCGGTAACCTCACTCACAATCCCCGTAACCTGCGGCGTAATTGGAATGGAGATCACCGCTTTTTGCGCGGTGTAGGTATACGGGTGGTTATAGTTCATTAATAAAATGAGGCCCGCAACAATAAACACGCCACCTAAAGCTGCGGTAGCAAGCGTCCATTGGTTTACCGGGATACGGAATATCTTAAAGATGGCCCAAGCAAATGCCACGTAGGTCAAAACAATCAACAGATCCATGATCAGCGCTCCTGCGTGTTCTTATCAGCGGCGGGTTGCACCGCAGCCAGTTTTTGTTCCAGATCGGCTACGCGCTTCGCAAGAGCGTCAATATCAGGGTTGCCCGTCGTTGGTTGAATGTGGTTTTGCATCCCCCAGCCGCGTTCGGGTTGGTAGAGCGTGGCCCAAATCCACAGGAACGGCCAAATGGCATGGAGCGTAAACAAGCTAATCCAGCCCGCCGTATGAATCGCATCGGCATGGGGATGGTTACGCTTTTTAGCCATGTTGTAGGGAATATCATGGATGGCGATGATTCCGTAGAACAGAACCAGGAAGACGAAAATGAGCACGCCCAACGCGAAATAATTTAGAAACATACCTGCCTCGAATTCACACTAATTAGAGTTTTTTTGTGCTGGCAGCCGTATGTACCCTGGCTGATGTCTTGAACATAACTGGAGTTGGCAATTTTTGCCATACCACAAAAAAAATATATTTTCTGAGTAAAAGTTGCTTTATTTTCCGCAAAAAATGGGCGGGGGAGAATCTGCTTCAGATCACACTGGGAAAAAAACAGATGAAAATTTCTTGTGATTCAGATCACAAAGACTCAACAAACACGCCAACATAAAACGTGAACCAATTCACATTTTTCTGCCTTTTTGGGTGAATTCTAACCGTGAGGTGTTTTTTTGTACTGGCATTTTGTGATGAATATCACATTAACTACCGCCATACACCCTATATTTACGTGACGAATATCACATAAAAAGGCGTCGACTGGACAGTTGAACGATTCAGTGCCAGATTTCGCAGTATCTACAGGGTCCGGCTACCTCCTGCCGCTACATTAACAAACCTCGGGCTTTCAGCCTGCGCGATAGCAAACATAAGAAGGGGTGTTTTTATGTCATCCGATATTAAGATCAAAGTGCAAAGCTTTGGTCGATTCCTCAGCAACATGGTGATGCCAAATATCGGCGCGTTTATCGCGTGGGGTATTATCACCGCATTATTCATTCCGACAGGGTGGTTGCCGAACGAAACGCTGGCGAAGCTTGTTGGCCCTATGATCACCTATCTTCTGCCGCTGCTGATTGGTTACACCGGCGGTAAATTGGTGGGTGGCGATCGCGGCGGCGTAGTCGGGGCTATCACCACAATGGGTGTGATCGTCGGTGCAGATATGCCGATGTTCCTCGGCGCGATGATTGCCGGTCCGTTGGGCGGCTGGGCGATTAAACACTTCGATAACTGGGTTGACGGTAAGATTAAATCCGGCTTTGAGATGCTGGTGAACAACTTCTCCGCCGGCATCATCGGGATGATCCTCGCTATCCTGGCGTTCCTCGGCATTGGCCCACTGGTTGAAGCCCTGTCCAAAATTCTGGCAGCAGGCGTTAACTTCATGGTTGTCCATGACATGCTGCCGCTGGCGTCTATCTTTGTTGAACCGGCGAAAATCCTGTTCCTCAACAACGCCATCAACCACGGTATTTTCTCACCGCTGGGCATTCAGCAGTCCCATGAGATGGGCAAATCCATCTTCTTCCTGATTGAAGCAAACCCGGGTCCGGGTATGGGCGTCCTGCTGGCGTACATGTTCTTCGGTCGCGGTAGCGCTAAACAGTCTGCGGGCGGTGCGGCTATCATCCACTTCCTGGGCGGTATCCACGAAATCTACTTCCCGTACGTGCTGATGAACCCACGTCTGATCCTGGCCGTTATCCTCGGCGGTATGACCGGCGTATTTACGCTGACTATCCTCGGCGGCGGTCTGGTTTCTCCGGCCTCTCCGGGCTCTATCCTGGCCGTACTGGCCATGACGCCAAAAGGTGCGTACTTCGCTAACATCGCGGCAATCTGTGCGGCCATGGCGGTCTCCTTTGTGGTCTCAGCCATTCTGCTGAAAACCAGCAAAGTGAAAGAAGAAGATGACATTGATGCAGCGACCCGTCGCATGCACGACATGAAAGCAGAATCCAAAGGTTCATCTCCGCTGTCTGCGGGCGATGTCACCAACGACCTGAGCCATGTGCGTAAAATCATCGTTGCCTGTGATGCCGGTATGGGCTCCAGCGCAATGGGTGCAGGCGTACTGCGCAAGAAAGTGCAGGATGCCGGTCTGTCTCAGATCTCCGTCACCAACAGCGCGATTAACAATCTGCCGCCGGATGTGGATCTGGTCATTACACACCGTGACCTGACCGAACGCGCTATGCGCCAGGTTCCGCAGGCGCAGCACATTTCGCTGACCAACTTCCTCGACAGCGGTCTGTACACCAGCCTGACCGAGCGTCTGGTTGCCGCACAGCGCCACAACGTTAACGAAGAGAAGGTACGTGACCACCTGAAAGACAGTTTTGATGAAGGTGATAATAACCTGTTCAAACTGGGTGCGGAGAATATCTTCCTTGGCCGTAAAGCCACCAACAAAGAAGAAGCCATTCTGTTTGCCGGTGAGCAACTGGTGAAAGGCGGCTATGTTGAGCCGGAATACGTCCAGGCAATGCTGGATCGCGAAAAACTGACCTCTACCTACCTGGGTGAGTCCATTGCGGTACCGCACGGCACCATCGAAGCTAAAGATCGCGTGCTGAAAACCGGCATCGTGTTCTGTCAGTACCCGGAAGGTGTGCGCTTCGGTGAAGAAGAAGACGACATTGCCCGCCTGGTGATTGGTATCGCCGCGCGTAACAATGAGCACATCCAGGTGATTACCAGCCTGACCAACGCGCTGGATGATGAATCCGTGATCGAACGTCTGGCGCAGACCACCAGCGTGGATGAAGTGCTGGAACTGCTGGCAGGTCGTAAGTAAGCGTTATTGCCCGGTAAGACTCATGCTTACCGGGCCTACAAAATCCTCTCCCTTGTGGAGAGGGTTAGGTTGAGGGAAAAGCCTCACCCCAGCCCTCTTGGGTAAAAACATTAATGAAGGTTAATACTATGAAAGCATTACATTTTGGCGCAGGTAATATCGGTCGTGGCTTTATCGGCAAACTGCTGGCAGACGCGGGGATACAACTGACGTTTGCGGATGTAAATCAGGTGGTTCTCGACGCCCTGAATGCCCGTCATAGCTATCAGGTTCATGTTGTCGGTGAAAATGAGCAGGTTGATACCGTTTCCGGCGTTAACGCCGTCAGCAGCATCGGCGACGATGTCGTTGAACTGATTGCCCAGGTTGATCTCGTGACCACCGCGGTTGGTCCGGTCGTGCTGGAGCGCATTGCGCCTGCCATCGCCAAAGGGCTGGTCAAGCGTAAAGCGCAGGGTATTAGCACCCCTCTGAATATTATTGCCTGTGAAAACATGGTGCGCGGCACCACCCAGCTGAAAGGCCACGTGCTGAACGCGCTGGACGATGCGGATAAAGCCTGGGTTGAAGAACACGTTGGTTTTGTCGATTCTGCCGTAGACCGTATTGTTCCGCCTTCCGCCTCTGCCGCCAATGACCCGCTGGAAGTGACCGTAGAAACCTTCAGCGAGTGGATTGTCGACAAAACCCAGTTTAAAGGCGAGCTGCCAAACGTCCCGGGAATGGAATTAACTGATAACCTGATGGCATTTGTCGAACGTAAGCTCTTCACGCTGAACACGGGGCATGCTATAACCGCGTACCTCGGAAAATTGACCGGTCATCAGACCATCCGTGACGCGATTCTCGACGAGAAAATCCGCGCAGTGGTAAAAGGTGCGATGGAAGAGAGCGGCGCGGTACTGATCAAACGCTATGGCTTTGATGCGGCAAAACATGCAGCATACATTCAGAAAATCCTCAGTCGTTTTGAAAACCCGTACCTGAAAGATGACGTTGAGCGCGTAGGCCGTCAGCCGCTGCGTAAACTGAGCGCGGGCGACCGTTTAATCAAGCCGCTGCTCGGCACGCTGGAGTACGGGCTGCCGCACGTTAATCTGGTGCAGGGTATTGCTGCAGCGATGCATTACCGCAGTGCAGAAGACCCGCAGGCGCAGGAACTGGCGGCGCTGATTGACGAAAAAGGCCCACAGGCCGCGCTGGCACAGGTTTCCGGACTGGATGCCAACAGCGACGTGGTGGCGGAGGCGGTTAACGCATATAACGCAACCAAATGATCCACAGTGCGGCGCAGGTCAGCCTGCGCCCGAATATCAGATTGTCAGATATGCAGGCAATAATGGAACAAACGCAGGCCTTTGAAAATCGTGTGCTTGAGCGTCTGAATGCTGGCAAAACCGTACGCAGCTTCCTCATCACCGCCGTAGATTTACTCACCGAGGCGGTGAATATCCTGGTGCTTCAGGTATTTCGCAAAGACGACTACGCGGTGAAATATGCAGTGGAACCGTTGCTCGACGGCGATGGACCGCTGGGCGATCTGTCGGTCCGTCTGAAGCTGATCTACGGCCTGGGCGTGCTCAGCCGCCCTGAGTATGAAGATGCGGAGCTGCTGATGGCGCTGCGTGAGGAATTGAATCACGACGGTAATGAATATGCGTTCACCGACGACGAAATTCTCGGACCGTTTGGTGAACTGCACTGCGTGACGGCGCTCCCGCCCCCGCCCCAGTTTGATACCTCAGACTCGGGTTTATACGCCATGCAAATCCAGCGCTACCAGCAAATGGTACGCTCAACCATGGTGCTCTCTCTGACCGAGCTGATTTCTAAAATCAGCTTAAAGAAAGCCTTTCAGAAATAACGCCATACCGATTTACTTCTCATCCTGCTGCGGTCGATACAGCTGGCGATAGTATTCCAGGCGCTGCAGATACAGCGGCACATTCTCCTGCGGGACCTCAGAAGGCACCGTGTTACGCGGCGGCGTTTTATTCAGGTACTCACGAAAAGCCTGGCTTGACGCCATAAAATCGATGGTTTTATCAATAAGAATCGAAACGTTCTCGCCTATTTTCGCCATGATGATTCATCCTCCATGTATTATCCGCGACCCGCCTGCGCGGTCGATGGTTTAAGTTTAGGATCGGATGGTTAATTATATTGAGGAAAACGTGCTTCACTATGCCGCCACCGACAAAAAGCACCATCAACGATCTTATTTCTTAAAATCCCTTTTTAATCAAACAGCTAACATTTTCATTAGCGAAATAATACTTGCAGCATTTGATTATTTATCTTCGATTAGTTGAGAATAATCCCCCTCTGCGCGCATACTATAGGATATTCATCCTATTTTTAGCAGAAGCTATCCTATGAAAGAAGTCGAAAAAAACGAAATTAAACGTCTGAGCGATCGCCTGGACGCCATCCGCCACCAGCAGGCAGACCTGTCACTGGTTGAAGCCGCCGACAAATATGCCGAGCTGGAAAAAGAAAAAGAAACGCTGGAAGCCGAGATCGTGCGCCTGCGTGAAGTTCACGGTCAGAAGTTGAGCAAAGAAGCACAAAAGCTCAGCAAGCTCCCGTTCCGTCGCGCCATCACCAAAAAAGAGCAGGCCGACATGGGCAAGCTGAAGAAAAGCGTGCGCGGCCTGGTGATCGTACACCCGATGACCGAACTGGGTCGCGAAATGGGCCTGAAAGAGATGACTGGCTTTTCAAAGACTGAGTTTTGATCACCCTCCGGGCAACGTCCGTTTGCCCGGTCTCCTATTTCTCCGCCAATTGGCCCTACCAATTTTAGCCAGATCCGAATACCCCCTCACATTTCGTTAAAAATAGCTTACAATGCCGTTGCCAATAAATAACATTTGATTAACCATTCGTTGTCATTACCCCTACACAACAATATTGGCAGGGCCACTTTTACACATAGTGTGACGACGAGATGAGCACAGACTCATTGCATTATGTCGGCGGCCCCCAGGAGACCTGCAATGAATCTCTGGCAACAAAACTACGACCCGGCCGGTAACATCTGGCTTTCAAGCCTGATTGCCTCACTCCCTATTCTGTTCTTTTTCTTCGCGCTGATTAAGCTCAAGCTGAAAGGTTATGTCGCTGCGACGTGGACGGTAGGGATTGCCCTGTTGGTCGCCTTGCTGTTCTACAAAATGCCGGTCGATCACGCGCTGGCATCCGTGGTGTACGGCTTCTTCTATGGTCTGTGGCCGATTGCCTGGATAATCATCGCCGCCGTATTCGTCTATAAGATTTCGGTCAAGACCGGGCAGTTCGACATTATCCGTTCCTCAATTCTGTCGATTACCCCGGACCAGCGTCTGCAGATGCTGATTGTCGGCTTCTGCTTTGGCGCATTCCTCGAGGGGGCTGCAGGATTTGGCGCCCCGGTGGCGATTACCGCCGCACTGCTGGTTGGCCTGGGCTTCAACCCGCTGTACGCCGCAGGTCTGTGCCTGATTGTAAACACCGCACCGGTGGCGTTTGGCGCAATGGGTATTCCGATCCTGGTTGCTGGTCAGGTTACCGGGCTGGACAGTTTTGAAATCGGCCAGATGGTAGGCCGCCAGCTGCCGTTCCTGACGATTATCGTGCTGTTCTGGATCATGGCGATTATGGACGGCTGGCGCGGCGTGAAAGAGACCTGGCCGGCGGTAATGGTCGCAGGCGGCTCCTTTGCCATCGCGCAGTACCTCAGCTCTAACTTTATCGGGCCAGAACTGCCGGACATCATCTCTTCTCTGGTGTCACTGGTGTGTCTGACGCTGTTCCTGAAACGCTGGCAGCCGGTACGCATCTTCCGCTTTGGTGACATGGGTGCTTCACAGGTCGATCAAACTCTGGCCCGCACTCACTACACCGCCGGCCAGGTGGTTCGCGCCTGGTCACCGTTCCTGTTTCTGACAGCAACGGTCACGCTGTGGAGCATCCCACCGTTTAAAGCGCTGTTTGCTCCTGGCGGCGCGATGTATCACTGGGTGGTGAATGTTCCGGTACCGTTCCTCGACAAACTGGTGGCCCGCATGCCGCCGGTGGTACACGAAGCCACGGCCTACGCGGCGGTATACAAGTTTGACTGGTTCTCAGCGACCGGCACCGCCATTCTGTTTGCCGCCCTGCTGTCTATCGTCTGGCTGAAAATGAAGCCCTCTGCCGCCCTGCACACCTTCGGCAGCACGCTAAAAGAGCTGGCGTTGCCCATCTATTCCATCGGGATGGTACTGGCGTTCGCGTTTATCTCTAACTACTCGGGGCTGTCTTCGACGCTGGCCTTAGCGCTGGCGCACACCGGCAGCGCCTTTACCTTCTTCTCGCCGTTCCTCGGCTGGCTGGGCGTGTTCCTGACCGGGTCAGATACCTCTTCTAACGCACTGTTCGCGGCCCTACAGGCAACGGCAGCGCAGCAAATCGGTGTCTCCGATGTACTGCTGGTGGCGGCAAATACCACCGGTGGCGTAACCGGCAAAATGATCTCCCCGCAATCTATCGCCATCGCCTGTGCGGCCGTGGGACTGGTGGGTAAAGAGTCTGACCTGTTCCGCTTTACCGTGAAACACAGCCTGATATTCACCTGTATGGTGGGTGTGATTACCACGCTTCAGGCCTATGTCTTAACCTGGATGATCCCATGATTGTGATGCCCAGACGCCTGTCCGACGAGGTCGCTACTCGCGTACGGGCGCTGATTGAAGAACAACAGCTGGAGGCGGGCATGAAGTTGCCCGCCGAGCGCCAGCTGGCCGTACAGCTCGGCGTGTCGCGTAATTCACTGCGCGAGGCGCTGGCAAAGCTGGTCAGTGAAGGCGTGCTGCTCAGCCGTCGCGGCGGCGGGACGTTTGTCCGCTGGCAGCATGAAGCCTGGTCCGAACAAAACATCGTTCAGCCGCTGAAAAGCCTGATGGCGGATGACCCGGATTACAGCTTCGATATTCTCGAAGCCCGCCACGCCATTGAGGCCAGCACCGCGTGGCATGCCGCGATGCGCGCTACAACTGCCGACAAAGAGAAAATCAGGCTATGTTTTGAGGCCACGCAGAGTGAGGACCCGGATCTCGCCTCACAAGCAGACGTTCGCTTTCACCTCGCCATTGCGGAAGCGTCGCACAACGTGGTGCTGCTCCAGACCATGCGCGGTTTCTTCGACGTATTGCAGTCCTCGGTAAAACAGAGCCGCCAGCGTATGTACCTGGTGCCACCTGTGTTTTCACAGCTCACAGCACAGCACCTTGCCGTGCTGGACGCGATTGTCGCCGGGGACGCTGATGGCGCGCGTAAGGCGATGATGGCGCACCTCAGCTTTGTCCACACCACCATTAAACGCTTTGATGAAGACCAGGCCCGCCAGGCGCGTATTACCCGTCTGCCCGGTGACCATAATGAAATTAGCAGGGAGAACAACTCATGATTATTTCAGCAGCCAGCGATTATCGCGCCGCAGCCCAGCGCATTCTGCCCCCCTTCCTGTTCCACTACATCGACGGTGGTGCCTATGCAGAGCATACCCTGCGCCGTAACGTCGAAGATTTATCGGAGGTGGCGCTACGCCAGCGCGTGCTGAAGAACATGGCCGACCTGAGTCTGGAAACCACCCTGTTCAACGAAAAACTGTCGATGCCGGTGGCATTAGCGCCGGTTGGCTTGTGCGGCATGTATGCCCGCCGGGGCGAAGTTCAGGCCGCCGCTGCCGCTGACGCCAAAGGTATTCCGTTTACGCTTTCGACGGTTTCCGTCTGCCCGATTGAAGAAGTTGCCCCGACGATCAAGCGTCCGATGTGGTTCCAGCTGTACGTCCTGCGCGATCGCGGTTTTATGCGTAACGCGCTGGAGCGCGCTAAAGCGGCGGGCTGCTCCACGCTGGTCTTTACCGTCGATATGCCCACGCCCGGCGCGCGCTACCGTGACGCCCATTCCGGAATGAGCGGTCCGAATGCCGCGCTGCGCCGTTACTGGCAGGCGGTAACCCATCCGCAGTGGGCGTGGGACGTTGGCCTGAATGGTCGACCGCATGATTTAGGCAATATCTCGACCTACCTGGGGAAACCCACCGGTCTTGAGGATTACATCGGCTGGCTGGCAAACAACTTCGATCCGTCCATCTCCTGGAAAGACCTTGAGTGGATCCGTGAATTCTGGGACGGTCCGATGGTGATCAAGGGGATCCTCGATCCGGAAGATGCCCGCGACGCCGTGCGCTTTGGCGCCGACGGCATCGTGGTCTCGAACCACGGCGGCCGCCAGCTGGACGGCGTGCTGTCGTCTGCGCGTGCGCTGCCCGCCATTGCCGATGCCGTAAAAGGCGATATCGCGATTCTGGCAGACAGCGGCATCCGTAACGGCCTGGACGTGGTGCGCATGATTGCACTGGGTGCAGATACCGTACTGCTGGGCCGTGCTTACCTGTATGCACTGGCGACCCACGGTCAGGCAGGTGTCGCTAACCTGTTGAACCTTATTGAGAAAGAAATGAAAGTGGCGATGACGCTGACCGGTGCAAAATCCATTCGTGAAATCAGCCGTGACTCACTGGTACAAGAGCTGGGAAAGCAACTGCCCGCCGCACTGGCACCTCTCGTCCAGGGTAGCGCCGCGTAACCGTACCCCCGTAAAACCCTACACTCTGAATGGTCGGCCTGTTCTCAGCCCGGCCATTTTTTATGCAAAAATAACGACCAGTTAACATTTACACTCAATATATTTGACAACTTTTTATTCACCTGCCAAATGTATATACAAGCTAATACAACAACAACCCACACAATAATAATCCACACGACAACAACCATCATAACGGGCGAGGGTGACATGGTTTATTCCGGTAAAGTGAATATCCAGCAGGCGATAGATGACAGTCCTTTTTCACGCTTTCATTGGGTCATCATCGTCCTTGGCTTTCTGGTGCTGGCCATTGATGGCTTCGACACGGCGGCGATGGGCTATATTGCTCCCACCCTTTCAGCCGACTGGGGGATCAAGAAACAAGATCTCGGACCGGTATTAAGCGCCGCGCTGCTGGGGCTATCATTCGGCGCACTGCTGGCCGGGCCGATTTCCGATCGCATGGGACGTAAGCGCGTACTGGTCTTCTCCTGCCTCTTTTTTGGTCTCGCCAGTCTGGGCACCGCCTATGCCCAGACGCTGAATATGTTAACGTTTTGGCGGTTTCTCACCGGACTCGGGCTGGGTGCAGCAATGCCGAACGCCATCACGTTGGTGTCAGAATTTGCGCCAAAACGCTGCCGCTCGATGGCGATTAACACCATGTACTGCGGTTTCCCGCTCGGTGCAGCAGGTGGCGGGGTTATCTCCTCCTGGCTGATTCCTAACTACGGCTGGCACAGCGTCCTGCTCGCCGGGGCAATTGCCCCGCTGGCGCTGACCATCCTCCTGGTGTTATTTCTGCCGGAGTCGGTCAAGTATCTGGTCCATCGCGGGAAAGAGATCGCGCAGGTCAAACGAATTGCCCGTCGCTTTATGCCAGGTGATATAGACCAGGTCACCCATTTTTATCTGGATGAAGAACGGACTGACGTCAAAAAAGGCAGCGTGGCGCAGTTGTTCAGCATGCCGTGGCTGCCGGGCACGTTGATGCTGTGGATGACCTACTTTATGGGGCTGGTTATCTATTATGTGCTGCTGAGCTGGATGCCGACGCTGATGCTGGGAATGGGTTACCCGCTGGCAGAATCTGCCTGGCTGACATCACTGTTCACCTTCGGCGGTACCGCGGGGATCCTGCTGGCCGGCTGGCTGATGGATCGCTGGGAAGCGCACAAAGTCGTCTCCATCGGTTTTATCCTGACAATGCTGTTTGCACTGGCGCTCGGGTTTGAACATAACCACATCATTCTGTTTGGCGCCCTGATCTTCCTGATGGGGATCACCATGAACGGTGCACAGTCCGGACTACAGACGCTGGCGGCAACGTTTTACCCGACCCACTGTCGCGCAACAGGTATTGCCTGGATGCAGGGCGTGGGCCGCTTTGGTGGCGTCGCCGGGACCATGACCAGCGCCCAATTACTTTCTCTGCAATGGCAGGCTGACAGCATATTGATGTTCCTCAGCGTTCCCGCGCTGCTGGCTGCTGCCGCAACGCTTTATAAGCTGCAACGCTATAAACCGCAGCCTCTGACCGTCGCATAGTACCCGTCCTTTCTGCTATCCTGCCCCCCGTTATTAAGGGGGCAGTATGCTTAACATCGTTTTATTCGAACCAGAAATCCCGCCAAATACCGGCAATATCATCCGCCTTTGCGCCAATACCGGCTTTCGTCTGCATATTATTGAGCCCATGGGCTTTACCTGGGACGACAAGCGCCTGCGTCGCGCGGGGCTGGATTATCACGAATTTACCGCCGTACTGCGCCACCCTGATTACGCCGCCTTTGTGGCTGCAGAAAATCCGCAACGTCTTTTTGCGCTGACCACCAAAGGGACGCCGGCCCATAGCGCGGTAAGCTATCAGGATGGTGATTATCTGATGTTTGGCCCGGAAACGCGCGGCCTGCCCGCCAGTATTCTCGACGCGCTGCCCGCCGAACAAAAAATTCGCATTCCGATGATGCCGGACAGCCGCAGCATGAACCTGTCTAACGCGGTGTCGGTGGTGGTGTATGAAGCCTGGCGCCAGTTGGGATATCCGGGCGCGGTATTACGCAGTTGATTTTGTCGGATGCGGCTAGCGCCTTATCCGACCTACATTAATTTGATGTTATTCGTTTCGAGCGTTATCGGCGCAGACAGATTGAACACGGACTGCGCACAGTCACCGGAGCGTACACGCAGTACGTGAGGATGACGAGCACAGCCCAGGTTCAATATGGCAAGTAAGATAGCTCGAAATCAGATGCCATCGCCGCATTCGAACGTATGATGTATCCCGTTGAAATGCTGATCCATATCCATGGACGGCTTATCGCTGTCAGGTTTACCGACAATCCGCGCCGGAACGCCTGCGGCGGTGGTATGTGGCGGTACGGGCTGTAAGACGACAGAACCCGCGCCAATCTTCGCCCCGCGTCCAACCTCGATGTTGCCGAGAATTTTGGCCCCCGCGCCAATCATCACGCCTTCACGGATTTTTGGGTGACGATCGCCGCCCGCTTTGCCGGTCCCGCCTAAGGTGACGGATTGCAGGATCGAGACATCGTTTTCGATCACTGCGGTTTCACCCACCACAATTCCGGTGGCGTGATCGAGCATGATCCCACGACCAATTTTTGCCGCCGGATGAATGTCGACCTGGAAAGTCACGGACACCTGATTTTGCAAGAAGATCGCCAGTGCCTGACGCCCCTGATGCCACAGCCAGTGGCCGATGCGGTAAGCCTGCAGCGCATGGAAGCCCTTCAGGTACAAAAGCGGGGTGGAATATTTGTCGACAGCCGGGTCACGCGTGCGCACTGCCTGGATATCGCAGGCCGCCGAGGCAATCATTTCCGGATCGGCGGCGTAGGCTTCTTCCACCACTTCACGAATAGCAATCGCCGGCATGATTGGCGACGCAAGCTTATTCGCCAGCATATAGCTTAGCGCGCTGCCGAGATTCTCATGCTTGAGCAGCGTTGCGTGGTAAAAACTGGCCAGCATTGGCTCACAATCAGCCAGTGCCCGGGCTTCTGCTTTAATATTTTTCCAGACGATATCCAGTTCTTCACACGGCATTGCGTACTCCACAGAAGGTAGCAAAACGACCAACCCGTTCTACGCGGGTCGGGTCGTTATAGTAAAACGGTTCCTTACGGCTAGTGGCTGCTCCGCTCGTCCTTGCGTGCACGACCTAATAACGTCAATGCTGCCTCGCGCGCATTTTTTCCGCAATACAATACTTGATAAATTTCCTCGGTTATTGGCATTTCGACACCAAAACGGTGCGCCAATTCACGAACTTCTTTCGTATTGCGATAGCCTTCAACCACTTGGCCAATCTTGTCCTGCGCGCCCTGAACATCCATGCCCTGACCGAGCATCATGCCAAAACGGCGGTTACGCGACTGGTTGTCGGTACACGTCAGCACCAGATCGCCCAGACCCGCCATGCCCATGAAGGTCGCCGGATCGGCACCCAGCGCCGCGCCAAGGCGTGACATTTCGGTCAACCCGCGGGTGATCAATGCCGTACGCGCATTAGCACCGAAACCGATGCCGTCAGACATCCCTGCGCCAATGGCAATCACGTTTTTCACCGCGCCGCCAAGCTGTACACCAATGAAGTCCGGGTTACTGTAAACGCGGAAACTTTTGCCGCAGTGCAGCAGTTGCTGGAGATCGTCAGCAAACGTCTCATCCGTTGACGCCAGCGAAATCGCCGTAGGCATGCCTGCAGCCAGTTCTTTGGCAAACGTAGGACCGGAAATCACCGCCAGCGGAATGGCATCCCCCAACGCTTCACGCGCGACATCCTGTAACAGGCGTCCCGTTTCCGCTTCCAGGCCTTTTGTCGCCCAAACCAGGCGCGCATCAGAGCGCATCAACGGTTTGATCTGACGCAGCACTTCGCCAAAGACGTGGCTCGGCACCACCACCAGAATATTACGGCTGGCGGCCAGCGCAGTGGCTAAATCACTTTCCAGGCGCAGCGTATCGGGAAAAGGCACATCAGGAAGGAACGCAACGTTGCAGCGATCGTGCTCGAGCGTTGCGATATGTTTGGGATCGTGGCCCCACAGGATAACCGGGTGGCCGTTTCTTGCCAGGGTAATGGCAAGAGCGGTGCCGTACGAGCCGGCACCAATCACAGTCATTGAAGCATTACTTTGATTCATCAGGCATCCTGATGTTCTTCAGTACCTTCGCCAGTCTGCTGCTGTAAATAGTTCATGAACAGCGCATCAAAGTTGACCGGTGCAAGGTTCAGCTGCGGGAACGTACCGCGTGATACCAGGCTGGTGATGCATTCACGGGCATACGGGAACAGGATGTTCGGGCAGTATGCACCCAGGCAATGCGCCATCTGAGTCCCTTCAATTCCGCTGATGGAGAAAATCCCGCCCTGCTGAACTTCGCACAGGAACGCCGTTTCTTCACCCAGAGAAGCCGTTACGGTGACACGCAGCACAACTTCATACACGTCATCTGCCAGTTGGGTAGATGCAGTATCAAGATCAAGTTTAACCTCTGGCTGCCAATCTTTCTGGAAAACATGCGGTGCATTTGGCGCTTCGAAAGACACATCCTTGGTATAAATACGTTGGATCTGGAAAGCCATTTCAGTGTTATTTTGTTCTGACATGTTTAGAAAACCCTTTAGTGTTGTCCTTTAAATACTATCCGTACGCCTTAACGCAGCAGGGGATCCAGTCCACCACGCGCATCCAACGCATACAAGTCGTCACAACCACCAATGTGCTGTGCATCAATAAAAATCTGCGGAACCGTCGTACGACCACTGCGTTTGATCATCTCTTCGCGCTTCACGGCGTCGCCGTCAATCGGAAGTTCCTGGAAACTCACGCCCTTGCTGTTCAATAGCGCTTTTGCGCGATGGCAAAATGGGCAGGTTGCTTTGGTGTAGATCTCGATGTTGGCCATGACTTATCTCCGATATTAACTTACGGTGTTACTTGCCACGTACCAGCGGGAGGTTTTCACCACTCCAGCCTGCTACGCCGTCTTTCAGCACGGACACCTGCTCAAAACCCGCTTTAATCAGCGCAGTTGCAGATTCCTGGCACTGCATGCCAGAACCGTCAACCACAATAACCGGTTTGGCTTTGTGTTTTTCAAGCTCGCCGAAGTTGTTGGCTTTAATTTCGCTCGG
This sequence comes from Citrobacter sp. C348, assembly GCF_047467975.1. Lineage (NCBI taxonomy): Bacteria > Pseudomonadati > Pseudomonadota > Gammaproteobacteria > Enterobacterales > Enterobacteriaceae > Citrobacter > Citrobacter sp. C348. The sequence continues at coordinate 277,571 of NZ_JASJUJ010000004.1, forward strand.
CAGCAGGTTAGTTGAACCGGCGATATGGCCTTTGCGGAAGTCATCACGCTGACGTAAATCCACAATAACCGCATCTTCTTTATTGAGAAGACGAGTGGCTTCGCCGCGGGTAATCACCTTCACTTTCGAGGTCAGGCTTTTGATGGTCGTAAATAATACAGCCGCCAGTAACGCAATCCAGGCGATACTCAAGACAGGGTGGCGACTAACAAATTGCATAATTTCTTGCATGGGGGGTAACAACTCCCGACTCAGTGATTAAAAAAACCAGGGAAAGAGTATACCTGCGCGTTGGCGCAAATACAGCCAGAGCGTGCATTGGATTGCATTTTTGCGGGGCGCTACGGAAAAAAAAACGTAAATCCGAGTCCTCCCTGACGTGCTATACCCCATTATTTGATCTTCGGGGGCTACTTTATCGATTCAGCTGTAGTAAAATTACGCAATTATTTTTATCTATTAAGTGTGAGGTTGTCGCAATGTCGGTTTCTAAAAAACCTATGGTACTGGTGATTCTGGATGGCTGCGGCTATCGCGAAGACAGCCAGGATAACGCCATTTTTAATGCTAAAACCCCGGTTATGGATGCTCTGTGGGCCAAACGTCCACATACCCTGATTGACGCATCTGGTCTGGAAGTCGGCCTGCCTGACCGCCAGATGGGTAACTCCGAAGTGGGTCACGTCAACCTGGGCGCGGGCCGTATCGTGTATCAGGACCTGACCCGTCTGGATGTTGAAATTAAAGAACGGACTTTCTTCACTAACCCGGTACTGACCGATGCGGTCGACCAGGCGAAAAATAGCGGCAAAGCAGTACACATCATGGGTCTGCTGTCTGCGGGCGGCGTACACAGCCACGAAGATCACATCCTGGCGATGGTTGAGCTGGCGGCAGAACGCGGCGCAGAAAAAATCTATCTGCACGCCTTCCTCGATGGCCGTGACACCCCACCGCGCAGCGCTGAAAAGTCGCTGCAAAAATTCGAAGAAAAATTTGCCGCGCTGGGCAAAGGTCGCGTTGCGTCCATCATTGGTCGTTACTACGCAATGGACCGCGACAACCGTTGGGATCGCGTTGAAAAAGCGTATGACCTGATGACGCTGGCCCAGGGTGAATTCCAGGCTGATACCGCAGCAGCAGGTCTGCAGGCCGCTTATGCTCGCGATGAAAACGACGAATTCGTAAAAGCGACCGTGATCCGCGCAGCAGGCCAGGCCGATGCCGCAATGGAAGACGGCGATACGCTGATTTTCATGAACTTCCGTGCTGACCGTGCGCGTGAAATCACCCGCGCGTTTGTGAACGCTGACTTCGATGGCTTCGCGCGTAAGAAAGTGGTTAACCTCAACTTTGTGCAGTTGACCGAATACGCGGCCGACATCAAAACAGCGGTAGCTTACCCACCAACGTCTCTGGCGAATACCCTCGGCGAGTGGATGGCGAAGCACGACAAAACCCAGCTGCGTATTTCCGAAACTGAAAAATATGCACACGTGACCTTCTTCTTCAACGGTGGCGTAGAAGAGCCGTTCAAAGGCGAAGACCGTATCCTGATCAACTCGCCGAAAGTAGCCACCTACGATCTGCAGCCAGAAATGAGCTCCGCAGAGCTGACCGAGAAGCTGGTTGCCGCGATTGAGAGCGGGAAATACGACACCATCATCTGTAACTACCCGAACGGCGACATGGTCGGTCATACCGGGGTAATGGATGCTGCGGTTAAAGCGGTTGAAGCGCTGGATCACTGCGTTGAGCAAGTGGCCAAAGCGGTTGAGTCCGTTGGCGGCCAATTGCTGATCACCGCAGACCACGGTAACGCGGAGCAAATGCGCGATCCGTCTACCGGTCAGGCACATACTGCACATACCAACCTGCCGGTTCCGCTGATTTATGTCGGTGGTAAAAACGTCAAAGCTGTCGATGGCGGTAAACTTTCCGATATCGCCCCGACCATGCTGACGCTGATGGGCATGGAAATCCCGCAAGAGATGACTGGTAAGCCGCTGTTCATCGTGGAATAATCCCTCCCCATGAGGGGAAAGGCGATTAATACCATCACATGGGCCACAAAACCGCGCAGGTTTTCAGTCAGGCCCTTGTTATACGCCAGCGTGATTAGCGCTGGCGTATTGTTGTGCGCCTTTTCCGCCCACGCGGACGAACGCGATCAGCTCAAATCTATTCAGGCCGATATCGCGGCAAAAGAACGCGCGGTACGCCAGCAACAACAGCAACGCTCCACCCTCCTCGCCCAGCTTAAAGCCCAGGAACAGGCCATCGCCGTTGCGGCACGACAGCTGCGCGAAACGCAAAATTCACTGGCGCAACTGAATGCGCAAATTGCCGAAATGAACGCCGCCCTCGCGAAGCTGGAAAAGCAGCGAGCAGCGCAGGAACGCAGCCTGGCCGCCCAACTGGACGCCGCGTTTCGTCAGGGTGAGCACACCGGCATTCAGTTAATCCTCAGCGGCGAAGAGAGTCAGCGCGGGCAGCGCCTGCAGGCCTATTTTGGCTATCTGAACCAGGCGCGGCAGGAAACCATCGCCCAGTTGAAGCAAACCCGCGAAGAGGTCGATTCGCAGAAAGCCGAGCTGGAAGATAAGCAGAGTGAGCAGCAAACGCTGCTGTACGAGCAGCGAGCTCAACAGGCCAAGCTGGAACAAGCGCGTAACGAGCGCCAAAAAACGCTCGCAGGGCTGGAGTCCTCCATTCAACAGGGTCAGCAACAGCTCAGCGAACTGCGCGCCAACGAATCCCGCCTGCGCAGCAGCCTTGCACGGGCCGAGGCCGCCGCCAGAGCGCGCGCTGAACGTGAAGCCCGCGAAGCACAGGCGGTGCGCGATAAGCAAAAGGATGCCTCGCGCAAAGGGTCGACCTACAAGCCGACCGAAAACGAAAAATCCTTGATGTCCCGTACCGGGGGGTTAGGTTCGCCGCGCGGTCAGGCATTCTGGCCCGTCCGTGGCCCAACGCTGCATCGTTATGGCGAACAGCTGCAAGGTGAGCTACGTTGGAAAGGGATGGTCATTGGCGCATCTGAAGGCACCGAAGTGAAAGCCATTGCCGACGGCCGCGTTATTCTGGCCGACTGGCTTCAGGGTTATGGCCTGGTGGTCGTGGTTGAGCACGGTAAAGGCGATATGAGCCTGTACGGCTATAACCAAAGCGCGCTGGTCAGCGTAGGTACGCAGGTGCGTGCCGGACAGCCGATTGCCCTGGTGGGTAGCAGCGGCGGTCAGGGCAGACCCGCACTCTATTTCGAAATTCGTCGCCAGGGTCAGGCGGTCAATCCACAGCCGTGGTTGGGAAGATAAGTTTTGCCTCAGTTTCGCCGCATAATATTCTCACTCGCCAGCCTGCTGGCATTCGCTCCCTCTGTTTTTGCCGGTAAGCTTGCCATCGTGATCGACGATTTCGGTTATCGTCCGCACAACGAGAATCAGGTGCTAGCGATGCCCTCTGCGATCTCCGTTGCCGTTCTGCCCAATGCACCACATGCACGGGAGATGGCGACCAAAGCGCATAACAGCGGGCATGAAGTCTTAATCCATCTGCCGATGGCGCCTCTCAGCAAACAGCCGCTTGAGAAAGATACCCTGCGCCCGGAGATGAGCAGCGACGAGATTGAGCGGATTATTCGCGATGCGGTAAGCAAAGTGCCGTATGCCGTCGGGCTTAACAACCATATGGGCAGCGCGATGACCTCCAGCCTGTTTGGCATGCAGAAAGTGATGCAGGCACTGGAACGGTACGATCTTTATTTCCTGGACAGTATGACCATCGGTAACAGCCAGTCCATGCGTGCGGCAGGAGGAACAAGCGTAAAAGTCATCAAACGCAAAGTCTTCCTCGACGACACGCAAAACGAAGCGGACATTCGCCGCCAGTTTAACCGCGCGGTCGAACTGGCGCGCCGCAACGGTTCCGCTATCGCGATTGGACATCCTCATCCTTCGACGGTACGCGTATTGCAGCAAATGGTTTATAACCTGCCCGCCGACATTACGCTGGTTCGCCCAAGCAGCCTGCTCAATGAACCACAGGTAGATACCTCTACGCCAAATCTGACGCCACCGAAAAACGGCACGCCTGATGCGCCGCGTAATCCTTTCCGCGGAGTGAAACTGTGCAAACCGAAGCAACCGTTAGAACCCGTTTACGCCAGCCGATTCTTTAGCGTGCTCGGTGAGAGCATCGCCCAAAGCACGCTGGTACAGTATATGCGCCTGCAGTGGCAGGGCTGGGCTGGGCTGGGCTGGGCTGGGGAGAAACATCCTCACCCAAGACAATGAATGCTAGCGTAGATTAAGTGCTTTACGGGCAATTCGATGAGGCGACGATGTTTTGTCACGCCATTGCCAGAGACGGGATGACCATAGTAGCACCTGATATAACACTTTGGCACTGCGTACGTTAGTTATCATGCGCTTATACATACCCGAGACAAAAATCTCTGCAATCATACGCTGACGGATATGAACATCTTGTTCTTTACGGACCGCATGGCATACGCGTAATGCTTCATAGGTAATTTGCTGATGAAACTCCGGATAAATCGTAATCCGATCGGCATATTTACGATTCAACCTATCCAATAATCGCGTAATTTTAATATAGTGTCGCTGGTAGTTGAGATTTTTTAAACCTTGTCGTTTAAGACGGCTGATTGATTGATCATGTAAGAAGTATTTATATAAAGATTGTTCGGTATATCGCACGCGTACAGCGTTAAACATAAACTCCGTCGTCCAGACAATATCCTGGTGATGTAACCCCGGAATAAATGTTATTTTATTTCTCTCAATAACATCGCGGCGATAAATTCCCATCCACACCACATGTGTCCAGCGGCGTGAAGCCAACGCCATACGTAACCAGTCAGGGCCGGTCAACACCCCCGTAGACCGAAGACGATCCGTCGGTATTGATTGCCAGGTGTGTCCCGTTTCGAGAATGCACCAGTCGGAATTACACTGGGCTAAATCCAGGTCATCCTGAATTGCCATGGTCATCAGGGTTTCGTACATATTGGGATAAACCAGGTCATCGGCATCGACAAATGCAACATAATCCCCTTTGGCCGCTTCCAGGCCACGGTTACGCGCTACAGATGCCCCTACATTAGCCTGATGCAACAACCGCACGTGGGAATAGTTATCCGCATAATGTTGTGCAATATCAACAGAGTTATCCGTTGAACCATCATTCACAATGATGATCTCTAGCGCAGTCCATGTCTGTGCGAGCAAAGATTCCATGCAATCCCGAAAACTATCACCCACGTTATACAACGGAATAATAACACTCAACATACTTGTGCGGTTTTTCATTGGCTAACCCAGGTTTCGCAAAACATCCGCTATTTTTACTACAGTTTCATTAAGGAATTATTAAGGTTGAAACGAATTTATGCCAACGTTCTAAGCTTCAATCGTGGTGGAAAGCGGAAGATGTCACGTTATTCCTGCTCTCAGCAGGCGAAGATGGGCCAGATCGGCCTACATCTTGGGGGGCGCAACCTGTATACTATATCCCTATGAATTAATGCACTATGCACACTGATATTGAGGAAGGCGATGACCATCAGTAAGACACAAGAGAAAGGTTATACGGTCTATTACAAGGCGGCTAGCAAAGACCTTAAGTCTCTGATGGATTTATATATTAATAAAAAAATCAGTGGTAAACCGCTTAGCAGCGGCAATGTCTTACGTAGTGTGGAATTGGTTGAATACAACTCACAAAAATTCATCATCAAAAACGACCGTGAAATTGATCCACGATTTGAAAAAAAATTGCAAAATTTTATCTCCGGGCCCTTCTATTCCTGGCTCATCAGAATACTGGATGAACTTACACCGGAAGATCGTACCTGTACAGCAGACCTCTATTATGTCGCTGAGAAAACACGTTTTCGTCAGTGCTATGATGTTTATACCATTCATGAATACATTGAAGGCATTCCCTTAACGGAAATTAACCCGAAGAATGCCGATGAAGTAAAGCAATGCGTACTTCGCCTTCACAAGGCCGGGTTAGCGTCCAATGATATTCATCCGGGGAATTTTATTCGCACACCAAATGGCGAATTAAGAATCATTGACCTGTCTTGCAAAGGCAATATGAAAGTTTGCCAGGCCAATGACATTCTAGCATTACAACGAAAGTATAATATTCATATTAAGGGCAGAGGGTTGATTTATAACCTTATACTGCTTAAAGAAAAAATAAGGTCTTTATCCAGAAAGATTCGCGGGAAATAATCCGTACTGTTTATACGGCCAGACTATAAGCATCTGGCCGATATTAATACTAAAAATGCATTCAATCCCAGCTCAGGATCACTTTCCCTGACTGACCTGAACGCATCGCGTCAAAGCCCTGCTGGAATTCATCGATGGAGAACCGATGGGTGATGATTGGCGACAAATCCAGACCAGACTGGATCAGTGCAGCCATTTTGTACCAGGTTTCAAACATTTCGCGACCGTAGATACCTTTAATAAACAGCCCTTTAAAGATAACCTTCGTCCAGTCGACGGACATATCTGACGGCGGAATACCCAGCATGGCAATGCGACCGCCGTGGTTCATGGTGTCCAGCATGGCACGGAACGCTGGCGGTGCACCGGACATCTCCAGACCCACATCAAACCCTTCGGTCATACCCAGCTCGGCCATGACGTCAGTCAGGTTCTCTTTCGCTACGTTTACCGCGCGAGTAATACCCATTTTACGTGCCAGCTCAAGGCGATACTCATTCACATCCGTAATGACAACGTGGCGTGCACCAACGTGCCTGGCGACGGCTGCCGCCATAATCCCGATAGGGCCCGCACCGGAAACCAGCACATCTTCTCCGACCAGATCGAACGACAGTGCCGTGTGTACCGCATTACCGAACGGATCGAAGATTGAGGCTAAATCATCGGAGATGTTATCCGGGATCTTGAACGCGTTAAACGCCGGGATCACCAGATACTCAGCAAAACAACCCGGACGGTTTACACCGACACCGGTCGTATTGCGGCACAGATGAGTACGCCCACCGCGGCAGTTACGACAATGTCCGCAAGTAATGTGGCCTTCACCCGACACGCGATCGCCGATTTTAAAACCTTTCACTTCCTGGCCGATGCCAACCACTTCGCCGACATACTCATGCCCAACAACCATTGGAACAGGGATGGTTTTTTGCGACCATTCATCCCAGTTATAAATGTGAACGTCAGTCCCGCAGATGGCTGTTTTACGGATTTTAATCAGCAAATCGTTATGACCGACTTCCGGTTCAGGAACGTCGGTCATCCAAATGCCTTCTTCCGCTTTCAGTTTGGATAACGCTTTCATTTCACATCCTCAGGCAATAACGCCCAGTTGTTTACCAATGCGTGTGAACGCGTCAACAGCACGCGTAATCTGCTCAGGGGTATGCGCCGCAGACATCTGGGTACGGATACGCGCCTGGCCTTTCGGAACCACCGGATAGAAGAAGCCGGTAACGTAAATGCCTTCTTTTTGCAGTTCACGGGAGAACTGCTGTGCAACGACTGCATCACCCAACATCACCGGAATAATCGCGTGATCGGCACCGGCTAACGTAAAGCCAGCGGCGGACATTTGCTCACGGAACTGACGGGCGTTTGCCCACAGGCGATCGCGCAGGTCATGGCCGGACTCAACCATTTCCAGCACCTTAATGGACGCCGCCACAATCGCCGGAGCCAGTGAGTTAGAGAACAGGTACGGACGGGAACGCTGACGTAGCCACTCAACGACTTCTTTACGCGCGGCGGTATAACCACCGGACGCGCCGCCCAGTGCTTTACCCAGCGTACCGGTAATGATGTCGACACGCCCCATCACTTCGCAGTATTCATGGGAACCGCGGCCGTTTTCGCCGACAAAACCCACCGCGTGGGAATCATCAACCATCACCAGTGCATCGTACTTATCCGCCAGGTCGCAGACGCCTTTCAGGTTGGCAATCACGCCGTCCATCGAGAACACGCCGTCGGTAGCTATCAGCACGTGACGTGCCCCAGCTTCACGCGCTTCTTTCAGGCGCGCTTCCAGTTCCTGCATATCGTTATTGGCGTAACGGAAACGCTTCGCTTTACACAGACGAACGCCGTCGATGATAGAGGCGTGGTTCAAGGCATCGGAGATAATCGCATCTTCTGCGCCCAGCAGCGTTTCGAACAGGCCGCCGTTGGCATCAAAGCAGGAAGAATAAAGAATGGCATCTTCCATACCGAGGAACGCCGCCAGTTTTTGCTCCAGCTGCTTGTGGCTGTCCTGGGTGCCGCAGATAAAGCGCACCGAAGCCATGCCAAACCCGTGAGAATCCATACCCGCTTTTGCCGCTGCAATCAGTTCCGGGTGGTTAGCCAGTCCCAGATAGTTGTTCGCACAAAAGTTAATCACGTGGCTTCCATCAGCCACCGTGATATCCGCCTGCTGCGCAGACGTAATAATGCGTTCTTCTTTAAACAGCCCTTCCGCACGTGCGGTTTCCAGGTCGTTCGTTAACTGCTTGTAAAAATTCCCACGCATTGCAATTCTCCAGACTGGGCAAATTTCAGCACATATTACCCAAAGCTATACATTGATACGAGATGACGCATCATTACTTGTTTAAAATGCAGCATAAATCACGCGTACCCACATAACCCTTCAGGAAAGGTAAAGTCTATACGCCGCAGCACGTTGGTACCCAACTTATGCCCCAGTGTCATCATTTCTCTGAGAAAACGATGATGCCGTTATGGTCAATCCCGCCAATGCAAAAGCCTCATTAACTTTAAGGATATAATTGTCTTCGTAAAAATCCTCAATGGCATGCTGAATCTGCGTCCCTGCGGGCAACACCTTCCCATCGACGATTTCCTGCAGTAGCGACACAAACTGCTCAGGATTATCCGGCGAGTATAAATTACCATTTATCCCTTCCTTGATAATATCTGCAGGACCTGTCTCACAATTAGAACTAATGGCATAGACACCGTGGGCGCTGGCTTCGGCCAAAACCATGCCAAAACCTTCAAAATGAGAAGTTAGCAGCAGACACGTAATATTTTTTAGCGTATTCTGAATATATTCCCAGGGTGATTTCTGCCAACCATGCCAGTGGATATTTTTACTAATACCAAGCGTTTCCGCTAATGCCGTCAAGGTATCAACATCCGGCCCGGTGCCAATAATATCTAATGACCACTCGCCCTTTAATTTAGCCAATCCATTGAAAATCCCACGGATATTTTTTTGCCCATCAGCGACAACCCTACCCAAATAGACAAATCGGGTATTTCCCTTGGGCGTTGGGATACATACCGGGCATCGCGCAACAGGATTGAAAATCGTTGCAATAGAGTTTCTATCTATTCCCATATCAATGAGTTGCTGAGTTATCCCTGAGCTAATTGAAAGATAAAAGTCTGCTTTATTAATGTACTTAATTTTCTTTTTATAATTTTTTTTATAAAAATCAAATATAGAAAAATGAAACCACGAAAATATCTCAACCCGTTTCCCTGTGTATTTTCTGGCAATATTACTGATATAACATGAAAGCGTATCCAGTGAGATAATCACATCGGGTTCTTCCCGAATAATAATTTTCCGTAAGGCATAGGCAAAACATAGACGCCTTAACTTGGTTATTTTTACGTTAGAAGAAAGACGACAATAGCGCTGCCCCGTTAGCCAGTCATCATTAACCTGACTGTTATTATTTTTCTTAAAGAAAACAAAAGAGACATCAATATCAGGATTTTGCATACGTAACAACTTCACCAGGTTAAGGCAAACTGTCTCTGTACCACCAAGCCCACTGATTTCATAACCGGTAATGATTATCTTTTTAAGCTGCATATGTAATTTTCATTCCAACGACTATCGCCAGTCCAAACACCGCGTTCTGTCTTACCCACTGTTCTTTGATGATTCCAAAAAAGGAAGTACTGCACACCAGAACACCCATTTTCTGGCGAGAATCATACACCACGTTACACATGCCCGCCCTCTTAACCCTCTTCATCGTAATTGAAAGCAATTCAAAAATAGTTTTTGCGTATGACTAACCACCGCATAAAGCGACGTACTGCTGAAGCCAGGGCCATGTAGTGATATGATAGAAGTATTCGTGTCTGAGATTGTCTCTGACTCCATAATTCGAAGGTTACATTTATGATCATCGTTACCGGCGGCGCGGGCTTTATCGGCAGCAACATCGTTAAATCACTGAATGATAAAGGCATCACTGATATCCTGGTGGTGGACAACCTGAAAGACGGCACCAAGTTTGTTAACCTGGTGGATCTGAATATTGCTGACTACATGGATAAGGAAGACTTCCTGATCCAGATTATGGCCGGTGAAGAATTCGGCGATATCGAAGCAATTTTCCACGAAGGCGCATGCTCTTCCACCACCGAGTGGGATGGCAAGTATATGATGGACAATAACTATCAATACTCCAAAGAGCTGCTGCACTACTGCCTGGAACGCGAAATTCCGTTCCTGTACGCCTCTTCTGCAGCCACTTACGGCGGACGCACTTCTGACTTCATCGAATCCCGTGAATATGAGAAACCGCTGAACGTTTACGGCTACTCAAAGTTCCTGTTCGACGAGTATGTTCGTCAGATCCTGCCAGAAGCGGATTCGCAGATTGTCGGCTTCCGCTATTTCAACGTCTACGGACCGCGTGAAGGCCACAAAGGCAGCATGGCAAGCGTGGCTTTCCATCTCAATACCCAACTCAACAATGGCGAAACGCCAAAACTGTTTGAAGGTAGCGAAAACTTCAAACGTGATTTCGTCTATGTTGGCGATGTTGCCGCCGTTAACCTGTGGTTCCTGGAAAACGGCGTATCCGGTATCTTTAACCTCGGTACCGGTCGCGCGGAATCATTCCAGGCCGTGGCGGATGCTACGCTGGCGTACCATAAAAAAGGCAGCATTGAGTACATTCCGTTCCCGGAAAAACTGAAAGGCCGCTACCAGGCGTTTACTCAGGCGGATCTAACTAACCTGCGCGCAGCAGGCTACGACAAACCGTTTAAGACCGTGGCCGAAGGCGTAACGGAATATATGGCCTGGCTGAACCGCGACGCGTAAGTATGAAAATTTTGGTGATAGGCCCGTCCTGGGTTGGCGACATGATGATGTCGCAAAGTCTCTATCGCACGCTCAAGGCGCGCTATCCCCAGGCGATAATCGACGTGATGGCACCGGCATGGTGTCGTCCGCTGCTGTCGCGCATGCCTGAAGTCAACGACGCGATCGCCATGCCGCTAGGACACGGCGCGCTGGAGATCGGTGAACGGCGTAAACTTGGTCACAGCCTGCGTGACAAACGCTACGATCGTGCCTTCGTGCTGCCGAACTCATTTAAGTCAGCGCTGGTGCCGTTCTTTGCGGGCATTCCTCATCGTACCGGCTGGCGCGGTGAGATGCGCTACGGCCTGCTCAATGATGCACGCGTGCTGGATAAAGAAGCCTGGCCGCTGATGGTCGAACGCTACGTGGCGCTGGCTTACGATAAAGGCGTAATGCTTTCCGCGAAAGATTTACCGCAGCCGTTGTTATGGCCACAACTGCAGGTCAGTGAAGGTGAAAAATCACTGACCTGCAGTCAGTTCTCTCTTTCTGCTGAACGCCCAATCATCGGTTTTTGTCCTGGGGCAGAATTTGGCCCGGCCAAACGCTGGCCGCATTATCACTATGCGGAACTGGCAAAGCAGCTGATCGACGAAGGTCATCAGATCGTACTTTTTGGCTCAGCCAAAGATCATGAAGCCGGTAATGAAATTCTGGCGACGCTCAGCACGGAACAGCAGGCATGGTGTCGTAATCTGGCTGGCGAAACGCAGCTCGAGCAGGCCGTTATTCTTCTCGCCGCCTGTAAAGCGGTAGTCACCAATGACTCAGGATTAATGCACGTAGCCGCCGCGCTGAACCGTCCGCTGGTCGCCCTGTACGGCCCCAGCAGTCCGGACTTTACTCCGCCTCTTTCCCATAAAGCACGCGTGATTCGCCTGATAACGGGCTATCACAAAGTGCGTAAGGGCGATGCGGCGCAAGGGTATCATCAGAGCCTGATTGACATCACTCCTCAGCGCGTTCTGGAAGAACTGAACGACCTGTTGTTACAAGAGGAAGCCTGACGGATGCGGGTGCTGATCGTTAAAACATCGTCGATGGGCGATGTACTGCATACGTTGCCTGCGCTAACCGATGCGCAGCGGGCAATTCCCGGTATTCAGTTTGACTGGGTAGTTGAAGAAGGGTTCGCGCAAATCCCGTCCTGGCATTCAGCCGTTAACCGCGTGATCCCCGTGGCGATTCGCCGCTGGCGTAAAGCCTGGTTCTCAGCACCGATTAAAGCCGAGCGTAAAGCGTTTCGCGATGCGGTGCGTTTACAGCAGTATGACGCGATAATCGATGCCCAAGGTTTGGTTAAAAGTGCCGCGCTGGTGACGCGTCTGGGGCGCGGCGTCAAGCACGGCATGGACTGGAGCACGGCCCGAGAACCGCTGGCAAGCCTGTTTTATAACCGTAAGCATCATATTGCCAGGCAGCAGCATGCCGTTGAACGTACGCGGGAACTGTTTGCGAAAAGTCTGGGGTATACTAAACCGCAGTCGCAGGGCGATTATGCGATCGCGCAGCATTTCTTGCACGATCTTAATACTGATGCAGGCCAGTATGCGGTATTTTTGCATGCAACAACCCGTGACGATAAACACTGGCCAGAAGCCAACTGGCGGGCGCTGATAGGCCTGTTAAATAATGCCGGAATACGTATTAAGCTGCCCTGGGGGGCACCTCATGAAGAAGCGCGGGCGAAGAGACTTGCAGAAGGATTTAATTACGTAGAGGTTTTACCACGTATGAGCCTGGTGGAAGTGGCCGGGCAATTAGCTGGCGCTAAATTTGTCGTGTCAGTTGATACCGGATTAAGCCATTTAACCGCCGCACTGGATCGACCGAACGTTACGCTATATGGTCCAACGGACCCAGGTCTGATTGGTGGCTATGGGAAGAATCAAGTGACATGCCGTGCACCAGAAAAAAAACTTTCTATGCTCAAACCAGATCAGGTTTATGCTCATATAGCGCTACTGTAATTTTTCTCGATTACGCATAGCAGATACGTTAAATAAGTTGATTGCTTTATGCTCTTCTCATTTAACATATCTGCGGCCTCAAGAAATTCTTGATATAAAATGAGGATAAAACACATTTTGGTTCGTGCCAGACTATATCTTATCCCTTTACTTCCACCAACATAACCCCAGAATAAATCGGCGAGCATTCCAATATGAGGACGATATTTTGCGTCTCAAGAATGATTTTTCCTTTTTCTTACCACTCTTTATCTCTTTACGTTCTTTTTCTAACCAGCTCCCAGATAACTCTTCAGGGTGGTGTACGAAGCTTGCCAGATAAATATCAGAAAAATAACCTTGTCGCATTAAGTACGCCCATTCATCGATGATGAAGAAGTTATTTTCAAAACGAGAGATTAGCCGTTTTGCGGTATCGGAGTTTATTAAATAACCACAAGCTCTCAGAACATAACCATGTCCAAAGATAACTTTCCCGAATTTTTGCCCACCTATTTTTTTAAATTTTGCAAGATTTAAGACAACCTTCCTATTATATCTTAATCCGTCTTGCCCACCGAGTAGATACAATGAATTTTTACTAAGAACGTTTTCATCAACTGTTGATATGAATTTTTTGAAGTTCTGATCAATTATAGCATCATCTTCAAGAATACAGACCCAATCTTGTCCCTGCTGTAGGAACTGCTTATAAGCTTTAATATGGCTTGACGTACACCCAAGCTCACCGTCCGTTGGCGTATGGTTCTCTCTACGCTGGAAGTCAGTCAGCGGTATTTTTTGCTTCTCATCCAGAGACAGATGTTTGCCATAGATAGCATCTACGAATGAATACTCTATATTTAAAGCATCCATTATCTCTGATATTTTTTTCCGTCGAACGTTGTCAAAAGGAAGTGAAATGACCAATACATGCATGTGTTCATACCCTTAAACATTACAATCCAGACTAGCCGCCTGGCGAAATCTAAAGTTTATTTTTTGATGTGTGATTAATTATTCTTTCTGTTTTTCTCGTATATGTTGAGAAAAGAGATAACTCATCATGCATTATTGCACGAATATCATTTTGAAAATATATCTTCAAAAATCTAAAATAATCCCTTTGCGTCAACCCTATATTTAACGATGAAAAATAAAGGCCTATTAAATCTTTATTTCGCCAGCGAACGGGAACTGTATTTCTTATTTGGGCGCGATGCAAGTCAATGACGGAGAGTTTAAACGCGTTATTGTCGAAATTAGCAGGCTGATGCAATAAAAAATGACAGAGATAACAATCTCGGTGATTAACACCCCCCTGATGCATTTTTCTAACCATGACGGCTATCCGTTCAATCAATGCCTGTTTAACATTGCGTGATGGGGGATTTTGTAACCAACCCGCACAATAATCTTCCAGACTAACCGCCGGACTCAAATCCTCAGTAATAATAAATGATATACGGTTAAGTGGATTAATGCCCTGTTGTCCAAATCCAACACCCTGCATTGTATCTACACCTAACTCTTGCAAACGATGTATTGCATTCCATTCTCTGTCTGCACCCAGTACAGGTAAGCGTAACGAGAGTAAATTCTTTATCACTTCTTTCAGTTTGGTTCCCTGGTGCCATTTTAAGAAATAACTTTGCCCTGCAACATCAAACCTTATGGTTCTGCGGGTTTCAAGCTGTCTAAATGTTTCTCCCTGCAATTTTTGCACTTCATAAAAAATATTTTTCCCTTTCCACAAGGATAAAAATGGTTCTTTAAGCTCAACCATGGTTACCGCCTATAATAAGATCAGCTGCTTTCTCTGGTAGACTATAAATGTCTTGAGTATCGGCAAAGAGTTGTGCATTTTCTCTCCATGTATTTCTCTGCCCTGAGTTAGATAAAGCAAAGTAAACGGCTTCATTCAATGAATTTTGTTCAAAGGGTTCATCAATGACAATGCCACAGTCTGCCTCTTTGACATAATGGGCATATCCGCAGACTGCGGTTGTTATGACAGGTAACCCTGCGGCAATAGCCTCAACGAGAACGATCCCAGCGGCTTCCTGGTATGCCGGATGAATCAAGAGGTCGGCTGCCGCCATTAGCTCAGAAACATCATTACGGCCAGGGAAGAACTTGATACTGCCAGCAACATTGTACTCCTTTGCCAGTTTTACATAGCGATCGGCCTTATCTTGACCAACAACAAACAGCATAGTTTGTTTACGAATGGGTTCTGGTAAGGAAGCAATTGCCTTTATAGTCCTGTCGACGCCTTTTCGGGAAAAGTCAGAGCCGATTTGTATAATTAAGTACTGTGTGTCACTGATATTATTTTCTTTTCTAAAGCTAACTCTACAGTTTTGTACCTGGGCACTATATTTTCTGTCCGGATATATTCCTGGAGGCAGTATATGAAAGCGCTGATTTTCAGTATGATAGTGCTTCTGAAAATCAGCAATTTGCTTATCTGTTAACATCAACAATTGTGTTGACTTACCCTCAACAAATGTTGCTTTTTCAAAAGAGGCATAATGGCGATATCGCGGTGTAAGACGATAGAAAAAGCCTTTTTCTTGAGAAACTTTTTCTGCGTAACAAACATCAGCAGCATAATAAACATCTAATCCCGGCATTTTATTAAATCCAACGACCCGATCTACCGGATTATTCTCAAGATGTTTACATACCCACCGATAGTACTCACTGTTTTTTCCGTGATTAGAACATGATTTGACCGGAACAATTACTATATCCAGGTTGTCTGGAATATTCCCTTGCCAGGATTGTGTGTAAACCCGAACATGATGCCCGCGTGATGCGACCGTCAACGCTATACGCAAAAAGTCACGTTGTAAGCCGCCAAACGGAAAATATTTATACAAACAGAAGGCAATAACCATTTTATATATCCGGATGCTTTATTGATCAAATTTAGGTAGCATTGACTCAACGGCGACAATAACGTCCTGTGCGGGTATTGCTGCTAAATATTTTTTACTTCGGTCGAGGTTCTCTCGCACTGGCATAGATTGATAATCGCCTGCCCAAAATTGGATGACATTATCAGACCATGGTCGCCAGGCGATATGATCAGTGGCCCCAAAAAGACAAATAATTGGCGTTTTAACTGCCGCAGCAATATGCATTGGGGCAGAATCGACCCCAATGAAAAGAACAGCATGATCAATTAATGCGGCAAGTTCTGGGAAGGTTGTTTTCCCGGCGACTTCGGTTAAAGGTTTTATCTTACATCTCTTGGCAATATCATCAATACATAATAAATCACTGGCCCCTGGTCCTGAAGTCAGTACAACCTGATAACCCAGGAGATGTATTGCATCAATTACTTGAGAGAATCGATCGTTCTCCCATGATTTGAAATCTTGTCTCGCTGTGGGTTGTATGACCACGTATTTATTAGTATCAACCTGTGGAAGTTTACTCCGGACGGATTGCCAGACTTGCTCGCCATAAACCATCGTCAGTACAGGGTGTAATTCTTTAAGATTTAATGGTGCTAAAACGGATAAATTACGTTCAACCCAATGTTCGCCGCTTAGAGCAACATGGTGAGTAAAACTGTTACGCCAAAATCTCTTGTTTCTATGTGCAAAATCATGCGTCAACTTTATTGGACAATCTAAACAGCGACATATGACAGCAACGATCCACTGATCGGTAAGATTGACAACCAAGTCATAATGATTACTGCGTAATACCTTTATCAAGGCCAGGAAATTTTTTATCTTTTCAAAAGTAGGATTTTTTTTATTTTTAATTCCATAAAGCTCATGAATGTCTGGATTTTCCGATAGAATAGGAAAGGTATCTTCATAGAGCAAGACATCAATATCAGCATTAGGATAGTTTGTTTTAAGAGTGCTGATGACTGGCGTGGTTAGCAACATATCGCCATGAAAGCGCATTTTTATTACCAGGATTTTTTTCACACTAGACCCTTGCAGGTTATTGTTAATTTTTAAATCACGCTACCGCCCCAGGCTCAACAGCTACCTGTATACTGCAGATCACACTATCTTATTTCATCGTCTATATTATACCACTATTCATTTGACAATTCGATATCTGTGGAAATTTTCGATTGCTATTTTATAGTAAGTTAACATCTATAGCACATGGTGTTATTTTTCACACTGAGGAGATTGAGCCAATGTATTACACTCATCACAAAGGCTCATTTTTATTGTTAATCTTCTATTTTATTTTTCACATTTTGCTCATACATCATCAGGATCGATATGCTATATAATAAAAAAACATTGATGAACATTTTTTCAAATAAGCAATACACCAAAATATAACCAACGAGAGAGCATAGTAATGAAATGCTAAAAATATCTTTGTGCATTCTAACTCTGGCATATATATCTTTAAATGTAATGCAAAACGCCGCAGAAAATAAAACCAAGCCGATAGCACCCAGATTATAAAGTATTATAATAAAGAATGGTTCATCAATATTATAACTGTTATTTCGTTCAGAAAATACTCCGCCATTTTTAGGGGCATGATGTTCTTCTAAATACTCGTTATACGTAGAATTTCCATATCCAATACCAAAAAATATATTACTTATATTTTTCATTACCAAAGGGAGGCGGTCTGATATAATTTCATCACGACTGGATGTTACATTCGTCATTTGCAAAGTTTGATCAATTTTCATTCTTACCTGGCCCACCGTATTGTAGGTTCCAACAAGTAATGTACTCATTATCAAAGACAGATAGCATGTAACAATCAGAAATCGCTTAAGCGATTTACTCAAAAAAAATGAAATCAGTAAAATTTCTACAATGACGGATAATACCCCCGCTCGACTCCCAGTGTATAACAGAAATACAAAGGCCAACACGGTGATAATGTATAAGATCATTTTTAGAAAAACATTTCTGTATAAAATCGCGCCCGTCAATGCAAACGGATAAAGCATAACAACATAGAATGCAAAACCATAACGCAGCTGCAAATAAAGTTCCTGCGGATTGTTTTTTATGATTCTAAGCACTGGAACAACCAAAACTATGTAGCTTAAAGTAAGAATGGCACCAATTACAAAGACACTCCTTAGCATAGTTTTATGCTTGCTAAATGCGCCGAAAAATAACGCCATTATTAACGGATAACGCCAATCCTTTAATAGGATAACAAAAGCATCGAGAGATTTATCTTTGTAGGTAAAGAAAATGATACAAACCAAACACCACAATGTAAAGAGTAATAGCGTTTTTCTTTTCTTTATAAGATTGGTTAAAGTATGTTTAATGTTTAATTTATTAATATTAATATAATAAATTGATAATACCACGGCGAGTAAAGAGGTCATATTTAGCACCCCTTGATTATCTATAGTAAATAATCCAAAAATCATTAATATCAATACAATTCTGCTTAAAATCAAGATATTACCATTTTGACTGTATCTTACTTGATTCATATAATTCAAATCTCACTTCTTAAAATTACCTTATTAATCAACAACAAGCGCTTACTCGCACGATGTATGAGGCTTATCTTATTATATTACATGATAAAAATCCCCAATTAATTTTAGTCTATCTCTCTCGCTGCGCTTTCTGGCATCATCCTTAACAAATAAAAATCATAACGTGTTGATTTAATGCACAAAATCAACCATCAACTATCTCTTTCATTCCTCCAGGGTTTGTTTTATTCTATGCCCAAAGGAGAGCCATTTTGCCTTGCATAAAGACTCGTGCACTCTGAAAGGATCAAAAGGAAAAGATGTGAAAACAAATATAATAGAATATATTAAGCATGCACATACTGAAAATACCGATAAGCAAAGCGCATGTGTCAATATTACTTATGGTGCTGATAAACCCTTTCTTTATGGAACAGGTGTTTCTATTACATCAGTACTTTTAAATAATCAAGATCTAAGCTTTCACTTCCATATATTCACCAATTATCTGGATGAGTATCAGTTTACTCTCTTTTCTATCCTGGCGAATAAATATAAGACCCAGATTACATTTTATGTTTTGAAAGATGAAGCATTAAGAAATCTTCCTACCGCATCCAAAGCATGGAATTACTCCATCTATTTTAGATTGATCGCAATAGATTACTTCTCTGATAAACTAAATAGTATTATATATCTTGATTCAGATATCATATGCAAAGGGAGTATCAAATCTTTACTCCTGGAGGAATTTAATAACAATGTGTTAATGGCTGTTCACGACAGGTTTGTTGACACATCCTCACTTATCGGCATTGACCCGGAATTATATTTCAACTCTGGTTTTATGTATTTTAATCTTCCAGAATTAAAAAATATAGACCTAACACTACAGGTCATATCAAAAGTCAATGAGAATCATTTTTCACATCCCGATCAGGATGCTTTAAATGTTCTTTTTAACGACCGTGTAAAAATCATAAGTCATATATTCAATTCATTCTTTAATATTGATACATTAGCCAAAAAAGGCGGTGATGCTTTTAGTATCACCCCCCAAACTGTATTTATACATTATGTTGGAGTAACCAAACCCTGGCATGATTGGGCGCAATATTATGCAGAAACGGATTACTTCAAAACAGCTAGAATAAACTCACCCTGGAGGGATATCCCTTTACTAGCACCAACCACATATAAACAGTTATCGCGTAAAAGCACACATTTAAAACACAACGGCCATTTACTTGGGGCACTTATCTATTATATAAAATATTTAGTTAAAAAAATTCAAGTACAGAAAAAAAACTAATGCGTTAATATCATTATTTTATTAAGAATGGCTATAATACCAATAGACATAGATGACGATCTTAATGACTATAGCCATTCTATTTTCAGCCTTCTACCGTAGAGTTTGCAGGATGGAGCATCGGAACGTACACCTCCTTCCCCATGATCCGAAGGGTTTCCTCAAAAAATCAACAAAAATGATGGTAAAGCCACAGTTAAATACATAGAATCCCCAGCACATCCCTAGGTTAGCCACTATTATGCTCGAATTGCTTTACACCGCCCTTTTCTACCTTATTCAGCCCTTGATCTGGATACGGCTTTGGGTGCGCGGTCGTAAGGCTCCGGCCTACCGTAAACGCTGGGGTGAACGCTACGGATTTTATCGTCGTCCGCTAAAGCCAGGCGGCATCATGCTGCATTCTGTGTCCGTGGGCGAAACGCTGGCGGCGATCCCATTAGTCCGCGCCCTGCGACATCGTTATCCGGACCTGCCGATCACGGTTACCACCATGACACCAACTGGCTCAGAGCGTGTCCAGTCTGCATTTGGTACTGACGTTCAACACGTCTATTTACCTTACGATTTACCCGATGCACTCAACCGTTTCCTGAACAAAGTTGACCCCAAACTGGTGTTAATCATGGAAACCGAGTTGTGGCCGAATCTGATCGCGGCACTCCACAAACGTCATATTCCTCTGGTCATTGCCAACGCCCGACTTTCCGCTCGCTCAGCTGCAGGCTACGCGAAACTGGGTAAATTTGTTGGCAGATTACTACGTCGTATTACGCTGATTGCTGCACAAAATGAAGAAGATGGCGCACGTTTTATTACGCTTGGCGCAAAGAGCAATCAGGTAACCGTCACCGGCAGTCTGAAATTTGATATTTCCGTCACCCCACAGTTGGCCGCTAAAGCAATCACGTTACGCCGCCAGTGGGCACCACATCGCCCGGTATGGATTGCGACCAGCACACACGACGGTGAAGAAAGCATTATCATCGCCGCGCACCAGGCATTATTAAATCAGTTCCCGAACCTGTTACTGATTCTGGTTCCCCGACATCCGGAACGTTTCCCGGATGCCATTAACCTCGTACGCCAAGCTGGGCTAAGCTATACCACACGGTCCTCGGGAGAAGTCCCGTCTTCAGGTACACAGGTGGTTATTGGCGATACGATGGGCGAACTGATGCTGCTGTACGGCATTGCCGACCTGGCGTTCGTCGGCGGCTCGCTGGTTGAACGTGGGGGTCATAACCCATTAGAAGCTGCAGCGCATGCGATTCCCGTACTGATGGGACCACATACCTTTAATTTTAAAGATATTTGCGCCCGACTTGAGCAGGCAAGTGGATTGATCACCGTCACCGATACCACCACGTTGGTGAAAGAAATCTCGTCGTTGCTGACCGATGCAGATTATCGTAATTTCTATGGTCGTCATGCAGTTGAAGTTCTGTATCAAAACCAGGGCGCGCTACAGCGTCTGCTGCAGCTGCTGGAACCTTACCTGCCACCCAAAACGCATTGAGGGTTGTCATGCAAAAACGGGCGATTTATCCAGGAACCTTCGATCCCATCACTAACGGGCATATTGATATCGTGACACGCGCCACGCAAATGTTTGATCACGTTATCCTGGCGATTGCCGCAAGTCCCAGCAAAAAACCGATGTTTACGCTTGAAGAACGCGTTGCGCTGGCACAACAGGCAACAGCGCATCTTGGCAACGTGGAAGTGCTGGGATTTAGCGATTTGATGGCAAATTTTGCCCGCGATAAACAGGCAAATGTTCTGATTCGTGGGCTGCGTGCCGTGGCAGATTTTGAGTATGAAATGCAGTTGGCGCACATGAATCGCCACCTGATGCCACAGCTGGAAAGCGTCTTTTTGATGCCGTCCAAAGAGTGGTCATTTATCTCATCATCGCTGGTTAAAGAAGTCGCCCGCCATCAAGGGGATGTGACCCACTTTTTACCGGCGAACGTGCACCAGGCGTTAATGACCAAGCTGAAGTAAAGACGTTATCTACGCTATTTCTGACAGCGACGGCAGTAGAATGTCGTTCGCTGGGCGTGTTTTGTCGCAACGATCGGTGCGCCGCATGCACGGCAAGGCTCGCCTTCTCGCCCATAGACTTGCAACTCCTGGGCAAAATAACCCGGCTTACCATCACTTTGCAGAAAATCCTTCAGCGTCGTTCCCCCTTGCTCGATAGAGCGTAGCAAAACCGCCTTGATAACGCGCACCAACAGTTCACACTCAGATACCGACAGCGACGATGCCAGGCGGTCAGGATGGATACCAGCCGCAAACAGCGACTCGCTGGCATAGATGTTGCCAACCCCCACCACTAACTTGTTGTCCATCAGCCAGGGTTTAATCGCCGTTTTCTTCTTCGCGCTTTTCTGCTGGAGGTAACTGACGTTGAAATCATCGCTCAGCGGCTCCGGGCCAAGATGCGCGAGAACGTTATGCCCATCCAGTTCTTTGGTCCACAGCCAAGCACCAAAACGACGAGGATCGGTATAGCGCAGGACTTTACCATTGCTCATCACCAAATCCACATGGTCATGTTTTTCTGCCGGGCGTTCTTCAGGAAGAATACGTAAACTGCCCGACATACCCAGATGAATGATAATCCAGCCATCCGCTAGCTCTAACAGCAGATACTTCGCACGACGCTGTACGCTAAGTACAGGCTTATCACTAAGACGATAGATTTCTTCTGATACGGGCCAACGCAGACGACCATTACGCACAATAGCGTGCAGAATCGTTGCCCCAACGAGATGCGGCTCAATACCACGGCGACTAGTTTCTACTTCAGGTAATTCAGGCATAGCATCTCCGGCGGTGTATCAGGTCTCATTAATATGGGGACGGCCAGAAAACAAAAAACCCCGCCGAGGCAGGGTTTTTCTTTACATCAAAGCGAAAATTATTTGATTTTCGCTTCTTTGTATAAAACGTGCTGACGGACAACTGGATCGAATTTTTTCAGTTCCAGTTTTTCCGGCTTAGTACGCTTGTTCTTCGTGGTGGTGTAGAAGTGACCAGTACCAGCAGAAGAAACCAGCTTGATTTTCTCACGAATACCTTTAGCCATGATTTATTTCCTCTTAGTACTTAGTACTTTTCGCCACGGGCACGCAGTTCAGACAGAACTGTTTCGATGCCTTTCTTATCAATAACACGCATACCTTTAGCAGATACACGCAGGGTGACAAAACGCTTCTCGCTCTCAACCCAAAAACGGTGAGAGTGCAGGTTAGGCAGGAAACGGCGTTTAGTCGCGTTCAGTGCGTGGGAACGGTTGTTACCGGTCACCGGACGCTTGCCAGTAACTTGGCAGACTCGGGACATGTCTATTCTCCAAAAATCAAATTAGCTCGAGCTTCGTATGGGGTATTGGCGCCTCGTCAGGCTTCTCAGCCCGGTTATCGCAGTTCAATACACTCAATCTTTCATACTGCATCAACGTTGGATACCGAATGAATGATTTCGTATATTTGCGAACTCTCGATTGCCAGGCCCAAATGCCAAACCCGAGATTCTCAAAGGTGGCGTAGTATACGCTGAGTCAGCGATGTGCTCAAGTCCCGAACAGACAAAGATCCCGATGGATCGCGTAAAGTGCGTTAAATCCAACCGCGTTCCGCAAAAGAAACGTACTCTCCGCGCCCAATTACTAGATGATCAAGCACCCGGACATCCATGAACTGACAGCATTTCACAACACGCTCGGTGATAAGTTTATCTGCTTTACTCGGCTCTGCACACCCCGAAGGGTGATTATGCGCAAGGATCAGCGCCGACGCATTCATTTTTATCGCCTCACGGACAATTTCTCGCGGATGTACCTCGACATGGCTGAGCGTGCCAGAAAAAAGTGTGCTGTGTTTAATCACACGATGCTGAGCATCAAGAAAGATCACCAGAAAGATCTCTCGTTCCTCTTGCGAGAACTGGCTTTGCAGGAACTCACGCGCCATTTCGGGACTCAGTAGCGAACGCTCTTCCATCACGCGCACGTTGTAGTAACGCTTTGCCAATTCGGCAATACCTTTTAGCTGAGCATACTTCGCCACGCCAATACCCTGAACCTGGCTGAAATCCATGTAATCGGCCGATAACAGACCATACAGAGAACCAAAATTTTGCAGTATCTCTTTTGCCAGCGTCAGGACATCTTTCCCTCGCGAACCGGTACGTAAAAAAAGTGCCAATAGCTCAACATCCGTCAGCGAATCTACCCCCAGAGCCATCATTTTTTCCCGGGGCATCGAACATTCCATCTCTTCCATGCTTCTCCTCCCTTAGCCCGCGAATGGTTACATAACACCCGCCATGAAGCGACATCCTGTTTTCACTTCTTCGTGACGCCTCGCAAAGTGCTTCCCGGCAAAAGCACGTCGCATTGAGGATTGTGATAAAATATCCGCCTTCTGGTGAAATCCAACAGGAAAGATCATGATGAGCCTGGCCGGTAAAAAAATCGTAATTGGTGTCAGTGGCGGTATTGCTGCATACAAAACCCCCGAGCTGGTACGCCGTTTACGGGAACGTGGCGCAGACGTCCGCGTGGCAATGACCGAGGCGGCAAAAGCGTTTATTACGCCCCTGAGCTTACAGGCGGTTTCGGGCTACCCCGTTTCCGACAGCTTGCTTGACCCCGCAGCGGAAGCTGCGATGGGTCATATTGAACTGGGGAAATGGGCCGATTTAGTTATCCTCGCCCCCGCCACGGCTGACTTGATTGCGCGCGTTGCCGCTGGCATGGCCAACGATCTGGTGTCAACGATCTGCCTGGCAACGCCTGCGCCTGTTGCCGTCTTACCGGCCATGAACCAGCAGATGTACCGCGCCGCCGCAACACAGCACAATCTTGGCGTTCTCGCGTCACGTGGCTTGCTCATCTGGGGACCCGACAGCGGCAGCCAAGCCTGTGGCGATGTTGGCCCTGGCCGTATGCTGGATCCGTTAACCATTGTGGATATGGCGGCGGAACATTTTTCACCTGTCAATTCCCTGCAACATCTCAACATCATGATTACGGCTGGCCCGACACGCGAGCCGCTTGATCCGGTGCGCTACATTTCTAACCACAGTTCCGGAAAGATGGGTTTCGCCATCGCCGCTGCGGCAGCAAAGCGCGGCGCTAATGTCACGCTGGTGTCAGGTCCCGTGTCATTAGCCACGCCGCCTTTGGTGCAGCGTATTGATGTCGTTACGGCGCTCGAAATGGAAGCTGCCGTGCAATCAGCCGTACAGCAACAGCATATTTTTATCGGCTGTGCCGCCGTTGCTGATTATCGCGCAGAAACCGTAGCCCATGAAAAAATCAAAAAGCAGGCGACGCAGGGTAATGAATTCACAGTAAAAATGGTCAAAAACCCGGATATTATCGCTGGTGTTGCCGCACTCAATGCTAATCGTCCTTTTGTCGTTGGGTTTGCCGCCGAAACAAATAATGTGGAAGAATATGCCCGGCAAAAACGTATCCGCAAAAACCTTGATGTGATTTGTGCAAACGATGTTTCACTATCTACTCAAGGATTTAACAGCGACAGCAACGCATTACACCTTTTCTGGCAGGATGGAGATAAAGTCTTACCGCTTGAGCGTAAAGAACTCCTGGGCCAATTATTACTCGACGAGATCGTGACCCGTTATGATGAAAAAAATCGACGTTAAGATTCTGGACCCACGCGTAGGGCAACAATTTCCGCTCCCGACGTACGCCACCTCAGGCTCAGCCGGACTTGACCTGCGCGCCTGTCTTGATGACGCCGTAGAACTGGCTCCGGGCGCGACGACGCTGGTGCCAACCGGGCTAGCCATTCATATCGCCGACCCTTCGCTGGCGGCGGTAATGCTTCCACGCTCCGGGTTGGGCCATAAGCACGGTATCGTACTCGGCAACCTGGTCGGGTTGATTGACTCCGATTATCAGGGCCAACTGATGGTATCTGTCTGGAACCGTGGCCAGGACAGCTTCACTATCGAACCGGGTGAGCGTATTGCACAGATGGTCTTTGTACCGGTCGTGCAGGCTGAATTTAATCTGGTGGAAGAATTTGAAGCCACCGATCGTGGCGAAGGCGGCTTCGGCCATTCCGGGCGCAAGTAACCCGTAGAGAAGTATCCCACAGCGTAATAACGCAATAACATACCGCAAACCGTCGTTTGCGGTCGCTGTGTGGATGCCTGCCTGGCAAGTGCTTATTTTCAGGGGTATTTTGTAACATGGTAGAAAAGCAAACTGCGAAAAGGAATCGTCGCGAAGAAATACTTCAGTCTCTGGCGCTGATGCTGGAATCCAGTGATGGAAGCCAACGCATTACGACAGCAAAACTGGCAGCCTCTGTTGGCGTTTCCGAAGCGGCATTGTATCGCCATTTTCCCAGCAAGACCCGCATGTTCGATAGCCTGATTGAATTTATCGAAGATAGTCTGATTACCCGTATCAATCTGATTTTGAAAGATGAAAAAGACACCAGCGCACGCCTGCGTCTGATCGTCTTACTGATTTTAGGGTTTGGTGAACGTAATCCCGGCCTGACGCGTATTCTGACAGGTCACGCACTGATGTTTGAACAAGATCGTCTGCAGGGCCGCATTAATCAGTTGTTTGAACGCATCGAGGCCCAACTACGCCAGGTTCTGCGAGAAAAACGAATGCGTGAAGGCGAAGGTTACGCCATGGATGAAACGCTGCTGGCCAGCCAGCTACTGGCTTTCTGTGAAGGTATGTTGTCTCGTTTTGTGCGCAGCGAATTTAAATACCGTCCAACGGATGATTTTGACGTTCGCTGGCCGTTGATAGTCGCACAATTGCAGTAATCGCTGATTGCCCGGTGGCGCTACTACGCTTACCGGGTCTACAGAAAGTGCGTAGGCCGGATAAGCGTAGCGCCATCCGGCAGTTCTGATTATACGCCGTACGTTTCGCGATACGCCCGCACTGCGGCCAGATGTTCCGCCATCTCCGGCTTCTCTTCCAGATACGCAATCAAGTCTTTCAGGGTAATGATTGAAATGACCTTGCACCCATAATCACGCTCCACCTCCTGGATAGCGGAAATCTCACCACGACCCCGTTCCTGACGATCGAGAGAAATCAGAACCCCAGCTAACATCGCACCATTCGCCTGGATTATCTCCATCGACTCACGAATCGCCGTACCGGCGGTGATCACATCATCCACCAGCATCACACGGCCCTGCAATGCGCTGCCGACCAGGTTACCGCCTTCGCCGTGGGTTTTCGCCTCTTTACGGTTAAAGCAGTACGGCAAATCTTTATCGTGGTGTTCTGCCAGCGCAACGGCGGTCGTTGTGGCAATAGGAATACCTTTGTACGCCGGGCCAAACAGCAAATCGAAATCAATACCGGAATCCACCAGCGCTTCGGCATAAAAACGGCCTAACAGTGCCAGGTCACGCCCGGTATTAAACAGCCCGGCGTTGAAGAAATAGGGGCTCTTACGCCCGGATTTCAGCGTAAACTCGCCGAACTTTAGTACCTGCTTGCTAAGCGCAAACTCAATAAACTGGCGCTGATACGGTTTCATGGATTCGCTCCTCATCTCACTTTATAACAGACAAAAAAAAGGCGACTCATCAGTCGCCTTTAAAATTAATTTTCTAACGCCGCCTTCTGCGTCGTTATGATGGATTCAATTCCCCCTCGGGCCAGTGCCAGTAGGGTGAGAAGTTCTTCATGGCTGAACGGTTCGCCTTCCGCCGTGCCCTGCACTTCAATAATGCGACCGTCTTCGGTCATCACCACGTTCATGTCGGTTTCTGCCGCAGAGTCTTCAACGTACTCTAAATCGCAGAGCGCTTCGCCATTCACAATACCCACGGACACCGCAGCAACCATCCCTTTCATTGGGTTGGTTTTCAGCTTACCGCTGGCGACCAGTTTGTTCAGCGCATCTGCCAGCGCAACACAAGCGCCGGTAATGGATGCAGTACGGGTACCGCCGTCCGCCTGAATCACGTCGCAGTCCAGGGTGATGGTGAATTCGCCAAGCGTTTTCAGGTCAACGGCGGCGCGCAGCGCACGCGCGATCAGACGCTGGATTTCCATGGTACGACCGCCCTGCTTACCTTTTGCCGCTTCACGTGCGTTACGGGTATGGGTGGCGCGCGGTAACATACCATATTCTGCGGTGATCCAGCCCTGGCCCTGTCCTTTCAGAAAGCGAGGTACACCTTCATCAATAGAGGCGGTGCACAGTACTTTGGTATCACCAAATTCGACCAGCACGGAGCCTTCAGCGTGTTTTGTATAATTACGGGTCAGGGTGACGGGACGCACCTGGTTGGCACTACGACCTGCTGGACGCATGATAAAATCTCCGGCTTGAAACGAATGTGGCTGCGCATTATACGGAGTTCCGACGGTTATTCCTATCCTGACAAGACATGGATGGCTATAATCCTCCCATCTCATCTTCAAAAACAGGAACGTCTATGATCCGCAGCATGACCGCCTACGCCCGGCGTGAAATCAAGGGTGAATGGGGTAGCGCTACCTGGGAAATGCGCTCGGTAAACCAGCGTTATCTGGAAACCTATTTCCGTCTGCCGGAACAGTTCCGTAGTCTTGAACCTGTTGTACGCGAACGCATCCGCACGCGTCTGACACGTGGCAAAATCGAATGTACGCTACGTTTTGAGCCTGATGCCAGCGCGCAAGGTGAGCTGATTCTGAATGAAAAGCTCGCTAAACAGCTCGTCACCGCCGCGAACTGGGTCAAGATGCAGAGCGATGAAGGCGAAATTAATCCGGTTGATATCCTGCGCTGGCCGGGTGTCATGGCGGCCCAGGAACAGGATCTGGACACTATTGCCGCAGAGATCCTTGCCGCGCTCGATGGCACGCTGGACGACTTTATTGTCGCACGTGAAACCGAAGGCCAGGCGCTAAAAGCGTTAATCGAACAACGTCTGGAAGGCGTCAGCACCGAAGTGGCGAAAGTCCGCGCGCATATGCCGGAAATCCTGCAGTGGCAGCGTGAACGTCTGGTTGCCAAACTCGAAGACGCACAGGTTCAGCTGGAAAATAACCGTCTTGAACAAGAGCTGGTGCTGATGGCGCAGCGTATCGATGTGGCGGAAGAGTTAGATCGTCTGGAAGCCCACGTTAAAGAAACCTACAACATCCTGAAGAAAAAAGAGGCGGTCGGCCGTCGTCTGGACTTTATGATGCAGGAATTCAACCGTGAATCGAACACCCTCGCCTCTAAATCCATCAATGCCGAAGTGACTAACTCAGCCATTGAGCTGAAGGTATTGATCGAGCAAATGCGCGAGCAGATTCAGAACATCGAATAGGTCATCTCCTCACGTAGCCCGTCGATAAACGGCGGTGCTACGTCAGCTTTTCAACCACTCGCTTCTTTTATCGTCGTTTCGGGTTATATTTTCTCATCATCAATGTCCTATTTTTATCGTTTAAAGTGCATACCATCTGGCATACTCACTAAACTCGCATTAGCTGTAGTTATTAAAACCACTTCACCTTAGAAAATCTCAATCGTGACAACGCGCACAAATCGCTAACCTTAGCCCCCAGGAAATCAGGGGGAATACATGCTGTTACACGTTTTATACTTAATTGGCATCACGGCTGAAGCCATGACAGGGGCACTGGCGGCAGGCCGTCGTCGCATGGATACATTTGGCGTTATTATTATTGCCACCGCGACAGCCATTGGCGGTGGATCCGTCCGTGATATTCTTCTCGGTCATTACCCTCTCGGTTGGGTGAAACACCCTGAGTACGTCATTATCGTGGCGACCGCTGCGGTGCTGACCACGATTATTGCTCCCGTCATGCCCTACCTGCGCAAGATTTTCCTCGTACTGGATGCACTAGGACTGGTGGTGTTCTCAATTATCGGCGCACAGGTGGCACTGGATATGGGACATGGGCCGATCATTGCCGTTGTAGCAGCAGTCACCACCGGTGTCTTTGGTGGTGTATTACGCGATATGTTCTGCAAACGCATTCCGCTGGTGTTCCAGAAAGAACTGTATGCCGGGGTGTCATTTGCCGCGGCGGTGCTGTACATCGTGCTACAACATTATGTTTCCAACCACGATGTGGTCGTTATCTCCACCCTACTATTCGGTTTTACCGCGCGATTATTAGCGCTGCGCCTGAAGCTAGGGCTGCCGGTGTTTTATTATCACCATGAAGGTCATTAAGGCATAAATCCGGTAACGCGCTGAGCGGCTAACCAGTTGCTCAGCGCGTTGACTTGTCGATTATCCCGCCATTGAATCACCTGTCTGGCACGACGCTCCCCCGTGGAGGGAAGCTGGCGCCAATGGCTCTCATCGTACGCCTGTAATTGCCGCCAGGAACTCTCGTGAGTGGCGTTTAGCGTTACCTGTGTTAACGGTATGCCCATAGCGATTAGCCAGCGAGTAAAAGGACGCTGCCGTGACAGATTGAATTGATGCCACAGCTTCTCTCCCTTGCTTACCCCCAGCGCGGACTGTAATTGCTCCGGGGTTAATGCCAGCCAGGAAAAAATATGTTCAAAGCGATACGCCTGATGGAGTTCCCGCCATCCCGCCTCACCAATACCCTCAAGATCCAGTACCTCTTTTGCACTCAGCCAGACCAGTCGGGCAACAAACTGTTGCTGACACTCAGGCGTGGCATAAAAACAGGTCAATGAATTGAAATGCCCCTCTGGGGGCGTAGGTTTAGTACGTTGAGTGCCGCGCCAGACAACCTCATCGATGCGGGGAATGCCCTGTCCGGCCAGGCTTATCAGGAGGTGATCGCCCGGGGCAATATCCCATTCATTCCAACGCCTTACAGAGCCGACGTTGACACGCTGCACCCGTTTATCATCCAGCATGACAGGAGCCAGTAGTGCGACCACGGCAATTTTCCCACTTTTACCAACAGAAAACTGAATACCCATGACTTCGGATACGCGAGCGACCGGAGGGTATTTCCAGGCCACCAACCAATCGCCCTGTCCGGGTAACCAGTTTCGCGCGGGAGGCTCTTTTCCCATGCGCACCACCACACCATCCGTCACGAAAGGCAATTCGGAAGTCCACCAATGTGTACGGGCGCGCTCGACCTCATCTGCATTATTCACGGGCTGAGTATAGTGTTGCGTAAAACCAAACCCCGCATCAGCGAGCAGCGTGAGTCTTTCCTGCATCGCCTCTGGGCCATCAGGCCAGGCCCAGATGAAAACAGCCAGGGAGTGTAGTAATTCTGGATTATCCTGGCGCATCAGCATTCCTGCCACCTTCGAGCGGGCGTTCATTCCGCCTCTCTTTTGCTGGATATGCCCCTTCTGCTGTAAAAATATTTCACCCTGCAAGGTGCTGTTCGCCAGCAGACCTTTGGTGGTTTGCGGTATGGAAGGGATCCGGCGAACCTTCTGGGTCCAGTCTTCCCCCTTAAGTCCATTTCCACGACTAATCGCCCTGACAAGACTGCCATCCTTATAAACCAGCGTCACCGCAACTCCGTCGACCTTCGGTTGTACCCATACATCGCTGCGGTTACGTAACCATTGCTGCATTGCTGGTTTATCTGCAAGTTTACGGACACCGGTATGGGGAATGGGATGCAATATCGTCCCGTTAATCGGTGGGGTAGTCACCTCGGCTTGAGGCTCCTCACCAAAACAACGCTGCCACTGGCGTAATTGCGCATTGAGTTGGTCATAAACACCATCGTCTACGGTACTGACGCCCTGTTGCCAGTAGCTGGCATCCCACTGGGTTATCTGCTGTTGTAGCTGTGAAATTTCCTCATGAGCCCTGGCTGGCGACCAGACCGGACACACTGCCCATACGGGTAAGTGCCCTATCAGCAAAATCAGCACCATGTATTTCCCTATTGCCATCACTACCTCCGCCGTACGTTGTATTACGCGGCAGGTATAGCGTGAAGCGGCAGAGAATCCGAGTGGTAAAAAGCCATCGTGCGAGATGCTTTCCGGTCATTTTTACTTGTTGCAGCAACTCTGCGATAAAACAGGAAAAAGATACGCAAAACGCAATAATCCTGCGCAAAAAGTGTGACAAAGACTACGTCGTAAAGCGGCTACGTGTATAATAAGCCCGTATGTAGGCTCTCTTTCGACAATCACATACATAAGATACTCATGGCTCAAGGCACGCTTTATATTGTTTCTGCCCCCAGTGGCGCGGGTAAATCCAGCCTGATTCAGGCTTTATTAAAGACCCAACCGTTGTATGACACCCAGGTTTCTGTTTCGCACACCACGCGCGCACCGCGCCCGGGGGAAGTGCATGGTGAACACTATTTCTTTGTGAACCATGATGAATTCAGAACCATGATTGGCAGAGATGCGTTTCTGGAACACGCAGAGGTATTCGGCAATTACTACGGCACCTCGCGTGAGGCAATTGAGCAAGTACTGGCATCGGGCGTAGATGTCTTTTTAGATATCGACTGGCAAGGTGCGCAGCAAATTCGTGAAAAAATGCCGCATGCACGCAGTATTTTTATTTTGCCGCCTTCTAAGATTGAACTGGACCGCCGCCTGCGTGGGCGTGGTCAGGATAGCGAAGAGGTGATCGCAAAACGTATGGCACAAGCTGTTGCAGAAATGAGCCATTACGCCGAATATGATTATCTGATTGTGAATGATGATTTTGATACTGCCCTGGGCGATTTGAAAACGATCATTCGCGCCGAACGTCTGCGCATGAGCCGCCAAAAGCAGCGCCATGACGCTTTAATCAGCAAACTGTTGGCAGACTGAACCCACATTCAGTATCATGCCCAGTCATTTCTTCACCTGTGGAGCATTTTAAGTATGGCACGCGTAACTGTTCAGGACGCTGTAGAGAAAATTGGTAACCGTTTTGACCTGGTACTGGTCGCCGCGCGTCGCGCTCGTCAGATGCAGACAGGCGGAAAGGATCCGCTTGTACCAGAAGAAAACGATAAAACTACCGTAATCGCGCTGCGCGAAATCGAAGAAGGTCTGATCAACAACCAGATCCTCGACGTGCGTGAGCGCCAGGAACAGCAAGAGCAGGAAGCCGCTGAATTACAAGCCGTTACCGCTATTGCTGAAGGTCGTCGTTAATCACAAAGCGGGTCGCCCTTGTATCTGTTTGAAAGCCTGAATCAACTGATTCAAAACTACCTGCCGGAAGACCAGATTAAGCGTCTTCGGCAGGCGTATCTCGTTGCACGTGACGCTCACGAGGGCCAGACACGTTCAAGCGGTGAACCCTATATCACGCACCCGGTAGCAGTAGCCTGCATTCTGGCCGAGATGAAACTCGACTATGAAACGCTAATGGCTGCGCTGCTGCATGACGTGATTGAAGATACCCCCGCTACCTACCAGGACATGGAACAGCTTTTTGGTAAAAGCGTTGCAGAACTGGTTGAAGGGGTATCGAAGCTTGATAAGCTTAAGTTTCGCGATAAGAAAGAGGCGCAGGCCGAAAACTTTCGCAAGATGATTATGGCGATGGTGCAGGATATCCGCGTCATTCTCATCAAACTTGCCGACCGTACCCACAATATGCGCACGCTGGGCTCATTACGCCCGGACAAACGTCGCCGTATTGCCCGCGAAACCCTCGAAATCTACAGTCCGCTGGCGCACCGTTTAGGTATACATCACATTAAAACCGAGCTGGAAGAGTTGGGTTTTGAAGCGCTGTACCCGAACCGCTATCGCGTGATTAAAGAAGTGGTTAAAGCCGCACGCGGCAACCGCAAAGAGATGATTCAAAAAATCCTCTCGGAAATCGAAGGACGTTTGCAGGAGGCAGGCATTCCGTGTCGCGTAAGCGGTCGCGAGAAACACCTGTACTCGATCTACTGCAAAATGGTGCTCAAAGAGCAGCGTTTTCACTCAATCATGGACATCTACGCGTTTCGCGTTATCGTCCACGACGCCGACACCTGTTATCGCGTACTTGGTCAAATGCACAGCCTGTACAAACCCCGTCCTGGTCGCGTGAAAGACTATATCGCCATTCCGAAAGCGAACGGATATCAGTCTTTGCACACCTCGATGATCGGTCCACACGGGGTTCCGGTTGAAGTACAAATTCGTACTGAAGACATGGACCAAATGGCGGAGATGGGGGTTGCTGCGCACTGGGCATATAAAGAGCACGGCGGTGAAAGCAGCACCACAGCGCAAATCCGCGCGCAGCGCTGGATGCAAAGCCTGCTGGAACTGCAGCAGAGTGCCGGTAGCTCATTTGAATTTATTGAAAGCGTCAAATCTGATCTCTTCCCGGATGAGATTTATGTTTTCACACCGGAAGGGCGCATTGTTGAACTGCCTGCCGGTGCAACACCTGTCGATTTCGCTTATGCCGTGCATACCGACATCGGTCATGCCTGCGTCGGTGCACGCGTCGACAGACAGCCTTACCCGCTTTCGCAGTCGCTTTCCAGCGGCCAAACTGTTGAGATCATTACCGCTCCGGGCGCGCGTCCGAATGCGGCGTGGCTCAACTTTGTCGTTAGCTCGAAAGCCCGCGCCAAAATTCGCCAGCTGTTGAAAAACCTCAAGCGCGATGATTCCGTTAGCCTGGGTCGCCGTCTGCTTAACCATGCCTTAGGCGGCAGCCGTAAACTGGCTGAGATCCCGCAGGAGAGCATCCAGCGTGAGCTTGAGCGCATGAAGCTCGCCACGCTTGACGATCTGCTCGCGGAAATCGGCCTGGGGAATGCCATGAGCGTGGTGGTAGCGAAGAACCTCCAGCAGGGTGACGCATCTGCGAATGTTCCTGCGCAATCCGGCCACGGCCATCTGCCGATCAAAGGCGCTGATGGTGTGCTGATCACCTTCGCGAAATGCTGTCGTCCCATCCCAGGTGACCCGATTATCGCCCACGTCAGCCCGGGGAAAGGTCTGGTCATTCACCATGAATCCTGTCGTAACATCCGTGGTTACCAGAAAGAGCCAGAGAAGTTTATGGCGGTAGAATGGGACAAAGAAACGGAGCAGGAATTCATCACCGAAATCAAGGTGGAGATGTTTAACCACCAGGGTGCTCTGGCTAACCTGACGGCGGCAATCAACACCACGACTTCCAATATTCAAAGCCTGAATACGGAAGAAAAAGACGGTCGCGTCTACAGCGCCTTTATCCGCCTGACCGCTCGCGATCGCGTGCATCTGGCGAATATCATGCGCAAAATCCGCGTAATGCCGGACGTTATTAAAGTCACACGTAATAGAAATTAGCGCTTACACAAAATCATTCGAATTGCATCAAGGCGGCAAGC
This sequence comes from Citrobacter sp. C348, assembly GCF_047467975.1. NCBI lineage: Bacteria > Pseudomonadati > Pseudomonadota > Gammaproteobacteria > Enterobacterales > Enterobacteriaceae > Citrobacter > Citrobacter sp. C348. Next base: position 312,724 of record NZ_JASJUJ010000004.1, read on the forward strand.
GAATGAATCCCCAGTAGCGTACAGAAGTACGTGACTGGGGTAAGTGAGTGCAGCCAACGCCGAGGCAGTTCGAAGGATGAAGTGTAATGAACTCAAACCGTTATGCGCGTATTTGTGAAATGCTCGCCAGGCGTCAGCCCGATCTGACCGTCTGCATGGAGCAGGTCCATAAACCTCATAATGTTTCTGCGATCGTTCGTACCGCAGACGCGGTCGGCGTGCACGAAGTCCACGCCGTCTGGCCGGGTAGCCGCATGCGCACTATGCTCTCTTCTGCCGCAGGCAGTAACAGCTGGGTGCAAGTCAAGACCCACCCGACTATTGGCGATGCGGTCACCCATTTAAAAAATCAGGGCATGCAGATTCTGGCGACGCATCTCTCTGATAAGGCTGTCGATTTCCGCGAAATTGATTACACGCGCCCCACCTGCATCCTGATGGGTCAGGAAAAAACCGGCATCACCCAGGAAGCGTTAGACCTTGCGGATCGGGATATCATCATTCCTATGACCGGCATGGTGCAGTCATTGAATGTCTCGGTTGCCTCCGCACTCATTCTGTATGAAGCACAGCGCCAGCGGCAAAACGCCGGCATGTACCAGCGAGATAACAGCATGCTGCCGGAAGACGAGCAGCAGCGCCTGCTTTTCGAAGGGGGTTATCCGGTGCTGGCCAACGTCGCAAAGCGCAAAGGTCTCCCTTACCCCCACGTCAATACGCAGGGCGAAATTGAAGCCGATGCCGCGTGGTGGGCCACTATGCAGTCAGCGAGATAAATCCGATGAAAGGCCGTTTACTGGATGCCATTCCACTTAATTCCCTGACGGGCGTTGGCGCAGCGCAAAGCAGTAAACTGGCTAAAATCGGCCTGCACACCGTACAGGATCTCCTGTTACACCTTCCTCTGCGTTATGAAGACCGCACGCATCTGTACCCAATTGGCGAGCTTTTGCCGGGCGTCTACGCCACCGTAGAAGGAGAAGTGCTGAACTGCACTGTCACCTTCGGTGGTCGGCGAATGATGACCTGCCAGATAAGCGACGGTTCCGGCATCCTGACGATGCGTTTTTTCAACTTCAGCGCGGCAATGAAAAATAGCCTGGCGACAGGTCGGCGAGTGCTGGCCTACGGTGAAGCCAAGCGCGGGAAATACGGGGCAGAGATGATCCACCCGGAATACCGCGTACAGGGCGATCTCAGCACCCCGGAACTACAGGAAACGCTCACGCCAGTTTACCCGACTACGGAAGGGGTTAAGCAGGCTACGCTGCGCAAACTTACCGATCAGGCGCTGGATTTGCTCGATACCTGCGCCATTGCCGAACTGCTGCCGCCCGAACTGTTACAGGGCATGATGAGCCTACCAGAAGCGCTGCGCACGCTGCATCGTCCACCGCCATCGTTACAGCTCAGCGATCTAGAAACCGGACAACATCCGGCGCAGCGGCGCCTGATCCTCGAAGAGCTCTTAGCCCATAACCTCAGTATGCTGGCATTGCGCGCCGGGGCGCAGCGTTTTCATGCCCAGTCACTGAGTGCCAACGATACGCTGAAAAACCAGCTGCTGGCCGCATTACCCTTCAAACCCACAGCCGCACAGGCGCGGGTGACCGCTGAGATCGAACGCGACATGGCGCTGGATGTCCCGATGATGCGCCTGGTACAGGGTGATGTCGGATCTGGTAAAACCCTGGTCGCCGCGCTCGCTGCCCTACGGGCCATTGCCCACAGTCAGCAGGTAGCGCTGATGGCACCAACCGAACTACTGGCCGAACAGCATGCGAATAACTTCCGTAGCTGGTTTGCCCCACTTGGCATTGAAGTCGGCTGGTTGGCCGGTAAGCAGAAAGGTAAAGCGCGTCTTGCCCAACAGGAAGCCATTGCCAGCGGGCAGGTACAGATGATTGTCGGTACACACGCCATTTTTCAGGAGCAGGTTCAGTTCAATGGTCTGGCGCTGGTGATTATCGACGAACAGCACCGCTTTGGCGTTCATCAACGTCTGGCTCTATGGGAAAAAGGTCAGCAGCAGGGTTTCCACCCGCATCAGCTGATCATGACTGCCACGCCGATCCCGCGTACTCTGGCAATGACCGCCTACGCCGATCTCGACACCTCGGTGATAGACGAACTCCCGCCGGGTCGTACGCCGGTCACCACGGTCGCCATCCCGGATACCCGTCGCAGCGATATTATTGATCGCGTGCGCAACGCCTGTACCCATGAAGGACGTCAGGCTTACTGGGTCTGCACGCTGATTGAAGAGTCTGAATTGTTAGAAGCCCAGGCGGCAGAAGCCACGTGGGAAGAGCTGAAAATTGCCCTACCGGAACTCAATATTGGTCTGGTGCACGGACGCATGAAGCCCGCCGAGAAGCAGTCGGTGATGGCTGCCTTCAAGCAGGGAGAACTGCATCTGTTGATCGCCACCACGGTGATTGAAGTCGGCGTGGACGTCCCCAACGCCAGCCTGATGATTATCGAAAACCCGGAACGTTTAGGTCTGGCCCAGCTGCATCAGCTACGCGGCCGCGTCGGTCGTGGCGCGGTGGCCTCCCACTGCGTGCTGCTCTACAAATCACCGCTGTCAAAAACCGCGCAGAAACGCCTGCAGGTCCTGCGAGACAGTAACGACGGATTTGTGATTGCGCAAAAGGATTTGGAGATTCGCGGCCCCGGAGAATTACTGGGGACACGTCAGACGGGGACGGCGGAATTCAAAGTAGCGGATTTACTACGCGATCAGGCAATTATTCCGGAAGTTCAGCGCATTGCCCGTCATATTCACGAACGTTACCCACAACAGGCGGTAGCGCTGATTGAGCGCTGGATGCCGGAAACCGAACGCTATTCCAACGCGTAATCGATAAATAGCGGCGGCGGTTGTCACACCGCCGCACGGCCTTTATTGCGCAAAAATTGGCAACAGCAAATACAGCTTAATCACCAGCGCGTTAACGATGTCGATAAAGAACGCCCCTACCATCGGAACGACTAAAAATGCAGTATGCGATGGGCCAAAACGCTCGGTAATCGCCTGCATGTTGGCAATCGCCGTCGGCGTTGCGCCGAGACCAAAACCACAGTGCCCGGCTGCCAGCACAGCGGCATCGTAGTTCTTGCCCATCATGCGCCAGGTGACAAATATGGCGTACAGCGCCATGAAGATCGTCTGCACCACCAGAATCGCCAGCATCGGCAGCGCCAGCGAAGCCAGTTCCCACAGCTTCAGGCTCATCAACGCCATCGCCAGGAACAGCGACAGACTCACGTTGCCCAGCACGGAAACCGCGCGTTCAAACACCCGATAAAAGCCCATTAACGCCAGGCCATTGCTGAGGATCACCCCAACAAACAGCACGCAGACGAAGGTCGGCAATTCCAGCACGGTACCCACCAGCAATTGCGCAACGATTTTGCCCACCGTCAGACAGATAGCGATCAGCGCGATGGTTTCAATCAGCACCAGAGAGGTGATGATGCGCCCGACATCCGGTTTTTCAAACGCAGTCGGCACGGCCTGATCGTCCGGCATACCGTCAGGCGTAGTGGAGTGCTTCACCAGATAGCGCGCGACCGGGCCGCCAATCAGTCCACCCAGCACCAGGCCAAATGTTGCGCACGCCATCGCCACTTCGGTGGCATTGGTAAAACCGTAGCGCTCGATAAACAGCTTACTCCACGCCGCACCCGTACCGTGTCCACCGGAAAGCGTAATCGAACCGGCAATCAGCCCCATCAACGGGTCAAGACCCAGCAGGCTCGCCATCCCGATCCCAATGGCGTTCTGCATCAACAGCAACCCCACCACCACAATCAGAAAAATGCCCACCACGCGGCCACCGGCGCGCAGGCTGGCGATGTTGGCGTTCAGGCCGATAGTGGCAAAGAACGCCAGCATCAACGGGTCACGCAGCGTCATATCGAAATTAACTTCCCAGCCCATGCTCTTTTTCAGTACCAGCAGTGCGATCGCCACCAGTAAACCACCCGCAACGGGCTCAGGTATCGTGTATTTCTTCAGGAAGGGAACAGACTGGACGAGCTTACGTCCCAGCAGCAACACCAGCGTTGCCGCAACCAATGTAGATAACGTATCGAGGTAAAACATAGACAGCTCCATTAGTGCGTTTAGCACAATCACGCACGATGTATTCCAGATCGATTTTTAGGTCTTTTTAGGTTTTCGGGGTGGATTTTAAGCAGAAAATGACAAAAAGTTATATAAAAAGGTGAGTTCATCGGTTTTAAATATTAAGAATACCTGCTAGCAAACGTTTGCTTTTCTGTTCTGGTCAGATAAAATCACCGCTTTTCCACCATGGGATTGCCTCTGATGTCCGTTAACGCCGTAGAGTCAACAAATGCGCAACCGGTTGCGCAGGCTCACAAAAGTGAACTGATTTACCGTCTTGAAGATCGCCCCCCGTTAGCCCAGACCCTGTTTGCCGCCTGCCAGCACCTGCTGGCGATGTTCGTCGCGGTGATCACGCCAGCCCTGCTTATCTGTCAGGCGCTCGGTTTACCGGCTCAGGATACTCAACACATTATCAGTATGTCGCTGTTCGCATCCGGCGTAGCCTCCATCATTCAGATTAAAGCCTGGGGGCCGGTTGGCTCAGGGCTGTTATCCATTCAGGGCACCAGCTTTAACTTTGTAGCACCGCTGATTATGGGCGGCACGGCGCTGAAAACAGGCGGTGCAGATGTCCCGACCATGATGGCGGCACTGTTCGGTACGCTGATGCTGGCGAGCTGCACGGAAATGGTTATCTCGCGCGTACTGCATCTGGCGCGCCGTATTATTACCCCGCTGGTCTCAGGTGTGGTGGTGATGATTATCGGCCTGTCGCTGATTCAGGTAGGCCTGACGTCAATCGGTGGCGGCTATGCCGCAATGAGCGACAACACCTTCGGCGCACCGAAGAATCTGATGCTGGCCGGCGTTGTACTGGCGCTCATTATTCTTCTTAACCGCCAGCGTAACCCGTACCTGCGCGTGGCATCACTGGTGATTGCCATGGCCGCAGGCTATCTGCTGGCCTGGTTTATGGACATGTTGCCGCAAAACACCGCCCCGGTGAGCCAGGACTTCATCATGGTACCAACACCGCTATATTATGGCCTGGGCATCGACTGGAGCTTACTGCTGCCACTGATGCTGGTCTTTATGATCACCTCACTGGAAACCATCGGCGATATTACGGCCACCTCCGATGTCTCCGAACAACCGGTCTCCGGCCCGCTGTACATGAAGCGTCTGAAAGGCGGCGTTCTGGCAAATGGCCTGAACTCGTTTGTTTCCGCCGTGTTCAATACCTTTCCGAACTCCTGCTTCGGGCAGAACAACGGGGTGATTCAGTTGACCGGCGTAGCCAGCCGCTATGTTGGCTTTGTAGTCGCACTGATGCTGATCGCGCTGGGTCTGTTCCCGGCGGTCAGTGGGTTTGTACAGCACATCCCTGAGCCGGTTCTCGGCGGCGCCACGCTGGTGATGTTCGGTACCATCGCCGCCTCCGGGGTGCGCATTGTTTCTCGCGAGCCGCTGAATCGCCGCGCTATTCTGATTATTGCACTGTCGCTGGCCGTTGGCCTGGGCGTCTCCCAGCAGCCGCTGATCCTGCAGTTTGCCCCGGACTGGGTGAAAAACCTGCTCTCCTCAGGGATTGCCGCAGGCGGTATTACCGCTATCGTTCTGAACCTCGTTTTCCCGCCAGAGAAACAGTAAGCGACATGCGGCGTTGATTCAGAATCAACGCCGCTGTTACGCTCTTTCACCATTCCCGCCTTGAGGATTGCGCGTAAATCGTGCATAACTTGACTACGTGTACTTTGCGGGATGGAAGACCATGAAATTTATTGGAAAGCTGCTTCTTTACGTGCTGATCGCCCTTGCAGTGGCGATCCTCGGTCTCTATTTTCTACTGCAAACCCGCTGGGGCGCCGAGCATGTCAGCGCCTGGGTGTCAGAGAACAGCAGCTACCACCTGACGTTTGATGCCATCGATCATCGGTTTTCTTCGCCCTCCCACATTCTGCTGGAGAACGTCACCTTTGGCCGGGATGGCCAGCCCGTCACCCTGGTAGCAAAAAACGTTGATATTGGGCTGAGCAGTCGTCAAATCACCGACCCGCTGCACGTCGACACCATCCTGTTGCAAAACGGTACGCTGAATCTTTCTCCACAAACTGCACCGCTGCCGTTCCAGGCCGATCGCCTGCAGCTACAGGATATGGCACTCAACAGCCCCGGAAGCGAGTGGAACCTCAGTGCGCAGCGCGTGAACGGCGGCGTGATCCCCTGGAGCCCTGAAGCCGGAAAAATACTCGGCAGTAAAGCGCAGATCCAGCTCAGCGCCAGCTCGTTAACGCTGAACGATGTTCCTACGACTAACGTGCTGATTGAAGGCAGTATCGATAACGATCGCGTCACGTTAAGCAATATTGGCGCCGATGTGGCGCGCGGCGCATTGACCGGCGTGGCGCAGCGAAACCCCGACGGCAGTTGGATGGTGGAGAGTCTGCGGCTAAACGACATTCGGTTGCAAAGCGATAAATCGCTGACCGACTTTTTTGCGCCGCTCACCACCATTCCCTCGCTGCAAATTGGCCGCCTTGAGGTGACAGATGCCCGTCTACAAGGCCCTGACTGGGCGGTAACGGATCTCGATCTCAGCTTGCGTAACATGACCTTCAGTAAGGACGACTGGCAAACCCAGGAAGGTAAGTTGTCGATGAACGCCAGCGAATTTATCTACGGCTCGCTGCACTTCTTCGATCCTATTCTCAACGCTGAGTTCTCGCCGCAGGGCATTGCGCTGCGCCAGTTCACCACCCGCTGGGAAGGCGGTATGGTCAGAACCTCCGGCAACTGGTTGCGCAATAGCAAAGCGCTTGTTCTCGACGATGCCGCAGTTGCCGGGCTGGAATACACGCTACCGGAAAACTGGAAACCGCTGTGGGTGAAGCCCTTGCCCACCTGGCTCGACAGCCTGACGCTGAAGAAATTCAGCGCCAGCCGCAATCTGGTGATCGATATCGACCCAGCCTTCCCGTGGCAGCTCACCGCGCTGGACGGTTACGGCACCAACCTCGGACTGGTGCAAAATCACCAGTGGGGGATCTGGAGCGGCAGCACCACGCTCAACGCCGCGGCCGCCACGTTTAACCGCACCGACGTACGCCGCCCTTCGCTGACGCTTACGGCCAACAGCAGCACGATCAATATCAGCGAACTGAGCGCGTATACCGAGAAAGGGTTGCTGGAGGCTACCGCCAGCATCTCACAACTTCCGCAGCGCCAGACGCAGGTCAGCCTGAACGGTCGCGGTGTGCCAATGACTATCCTACAACAGTGGGGATGGCCTGCGCTGCCGATTTCCGGCGACGGTAACATCCAACTGACTGCCAGCGGCACTATGCAGGCAGATACGCCGCTGAAGCCCACGGTGAACGGTCAACTGCATGCGGTGAATGCCGACAAGCAGCAAGTGACACAGACCATGCAGGCGGGCGTTGTGTCGGGCAGTAACGTCACCGCCCCGCCGTCTGCTCAGTAATCTATTACCCAGGAAAGTATCGCCCGATAGCGCGAATGCTGTCGGGCTTACACACCCTCTCCCCGTAAACCATCATATTCGCCGCATAACAGCCATTTTGCCGGCTCGTTCTCTGTTATCGCCGGGAAGCGACCGCCCGGTTCGAGGAAGTGGTTATCGTGCTGGTCGTCATTCACCATCGAGATTTCCCAGCCCAGCACAAACGCTTTCTCGGCCCAGAAGCGATGATACAAGCGTGGCGGAAGGCACACGCCCTGCCCCGGTTTCAGTACCAGCGTATCACCAGGTTTGCAGCTGCGCCGTTGACCATCCACGTTGACCTCAACCGCTCGCTGACCGTCATACTGCGCATCGGGTGTCGCCCACGCCAGCTGCATACATAAATCACCGCCGCCACGATTCACAATGTCTTCCATCTTATGCGTATGAAAATGCCACGGTGTTTGTTGATCCTGCTGAATTTGTAGCATTTTTTCGGCATAGGGCTTGGGATAGTTTGCTGAACCCAACAAACCATTACGCAACGTCAGCAACGTCAGCCCGGTTTGCGCAAAATCCCCGCGGCCAAAGTCGGTAATGTCCCAACCCAGCTGGAGGTCACGCACTTCACGCCACTTAGCCCAATCCTGCTGTCGCCAGGCATCGGCGGTGAAATATGCAAAATCGGGCAGGCACAGTCGAAAGGTTTCGGCGATGGCATGCGCTTTATCAATGGCATAATTAATCTGAGAACGCTTCATTCCACTTTTCCTTGTCGCGAAAGAGGCGGGTCACCCCGCCTGCATGCCGTTAGTAAAGTGATGCTTTTCCGGTAGAGCCGAACAGCTTCATTTTGTGGCGGATCACATCCCGCGCGGCGCTGATTGCTTCCGGGTAGATCACGTTCGGATCCCACCAGGTCTCTTTCGCCAGGATTTCGCGGACTTTCTGGAAGTAGGCGTATTTCATGTCGCTGGAAATATTGATTTTGCCCACGCCCAGCGTGACGGACTCGGCGATTTCCGCATCCGGGTTCGCTGAACCGCCGTGCAGCACCAAGGGAATATCCAGTCGTCCGGCGATATCGCGCAGGATGTTCATTTGCAGCTCAGGCTGCATCCCTTTCGGGTAGATCCCATGCGCGGTACCAATCGCCACCGCCAGCGTGTCCGCACCAGTACGGGCGATAAAGTCCTCTGCCTGGGCCGGGTCGGTATAGGTGACTTTCGACACACCGCCTTCCACTGAGGTTCCGGTTTGGCCAATCGTTCCCAGTTCCCCCTCAACCGAAACGCCTACTGCATGCGCCAGTCGGACCACTTCCTTCGTTAACGCCACATTGTCTTCATACGGCAACAGCGAGCCGTCAATCATCACCGAAGTAAACCCGCACTGAATCGCCCGCAGCACATGCTCCACCGACGCGCCGTGATCCAGATGCAGCGTGAACGGCACCGGGCTGCGCAGGGTGATATCGCGGACATAGCTAAAGAACGCATCACCGAGGAAGTCATGCTCACTGGGGTGAATAGAGATAATTGCTGGCGTGTTGGTTGCTTCTGCTTCTTCCACCACGGCGCGCACGAAGCAGCTGTCCGCGACGTTAAATGCGCCAATGGCAAAACCGTGCTGACGGGTCGGTTGCAGTATTTCTTTCATCGAAACTAACATGTTAATTCTCCAGTTTCAGGGTGTAGAAAGCCCTGCCAGTGCGTCATCGCAGAGGCATAGAAGGCGTTACAGAAAATGAATCAGGCTTTGTCGATAGCGCCGCTGGCCTGTAGGTAAGGAATAATGGCTTCCTCGCAGGCTTGTTCCATCACCGCCAGAGCATCAACGAGCTCACAGGATTGGTCCCGACAAAGGGTATGTAGCAACGCAGCCTTTCCAGCTTCGAAGACCGCCGCGCCTACGTTAATCTTGGCGACGCCAAACGTCGGACAGCGTCGGAGCTGATCGAACGGCGTACCGCTACCGCCATGCAGCGCCAGTGGCACCGTCGATAAATGCGCTATCGCCTCCAGACGCTGAAAATCGATGGCCGGGGTCACTCCCGGGGCATACATGCCGTGCGCCGTCCCCACCGAAACGGCCAGCAAGTCGATCCCGGTCTGCTGGATAAATGGCACCACGTCGGCGGTCTGGGTCATCAAGTCAACGTTAGCAGCATGGTCATAGCACGGCGCATCGGCGAGGTGGCCCAGTTCCCCTTCCACACACAGCTGCACGCTGGCGGCAAGTTCCACCACCGCGCGGGTCTGACGGATATTCTCTTCCAACGCAAACGCGGAGGCGTCGATCATCAAGCCACTGAATCCAGCGCGGAATGCCTGGCGAATGCGTGCCGGATCTTTGCCGTGATCCAGCGCCAGAGCAACCGGTACGGAGGCGTCTTCCGCCAGGGTTTTCACCACCGCTGCCGCTATTGATGCAGGGAAATGCTCCAGATGCCCCTGATACAGATTCAGAATGATCGGTGCACGGTGTTTCTCTGCTACCCGTACCGCCGCCCGGGCGCTTTCCAGGTTCATACAGTTGATCGCCAGCAGCGCGTATTGTTCACGCCGGGCTTTCGTCACCATGCTTTTCATATCGGCAAACATACGGCCTCCGGTTATTCGAGGGTGAAGGTGATCTCTTCGTCTTTCAGCTTTTGATCGCTGAGCTCGTCAAACTCTTCGTCGCGCTCGGTCACCGGTTTCTTCCACAGCGACAGCATGACCCCGCAGATCGCCGTGCCAATGCCCAGTGCCAGGCAGAACAACAGCGGATGGGTAAAGAGTGGGACGACAAACATGCCGCCGTGCGGGACCGGGCTTTCGACGCCCCACACCATAATCAATCCACCCGCTACTGCAGAGGCCACCACGCAGGAGCCCACCACGCGCAGCAGATCGCGTGCAGCAATTGGAATAACCCCTTCGGTTATCATGCAAATCCCCATCGGGAATGCCGCCTTCAGCGCTTCGCGCTCAGCACGGGTGTACTTATGCCGCGTCAGCAGGAAGGAAAGCGTGATGCCAAACGGCGGGATAATCGAGCCGACAAATTTCACCGCCTCCGGGCCGTACACGCCGCTTACCAGCATACCGTCCGCAAACAGCGACATGGTTTTATTCACCGGCCCGCCGAAGTCGAACGTCGCCATCGCGCCGAGGATCGCGCCCATCAGAAAGCGCGACCCACCCTGCATGGACTCCAGCAGATGAATTAACGCGTCCTGCAGCCAGGCAATCGGCTTGCCAATTAACGTCATCATCAACAGGCCGCCAATCACCGTGCTCAGCACTGGTAGCACCATGATGGGCATCAACCCCTGCATCGACTGCGGCAAACGGATGTAGCGTTTCAGCAGCAACACGGTGTAACCCACCAGAAATCCGCCCAGCATCCCGCCAATGAAACCGGTATGAATTTCGCCGCAGACATAACCAACAATCAGACCTGGCGCAAAGCCGGGGCGATCGGCAATGGAATAGGCAATCGCCGCACTGATTAACGGAACGATTAGCCCCATTCCCCAACCGCCAATCTGGTTGAGCATCCAGGGTATGGTTCCGGTTTTCTCACCGACGTTAGTGCCACCGAGTATTTGCCCGAGGGCAATACAAATCCCTGCGGCAACGATTAACGGGATCATCCACGAAATCCCCGTTAATAAATGTCTTTTTATTTCCTGTGATAGTGGAACTGTATTTTCACTCATGTGAGTTCCCTCCAGAATGAGGATCGCTACTGGTTTGTCGTAACCAGCGATTTTTCAACCTTTTCAAGAAACTGAATAGGCGATTTAATAACAATTTCTGTTTTCACCCGCACAATGCGTTTATTAAAAAAGCGTTCTTCTCCTTTTATTTTCACATCCACCGCCAGAATCACGACGTCAGCGGCAGAAATATCCGCCATTAGTAATTCGTTTTCCGTGCCGATGGTACCCTGCGTTTCAACCTTAATATTATGACCAAGCGCCTTTGCCCCTTTAATGAGCTTCTCGCGGGCAATATAGGTGTGTGCAATACCCGCCGTACAGGCGGCAACACAAACAATATTCATAGCATGCTCCATATTTTATTTAGCAGACATTGGATTCAGCATATTGACTAAACAGCTCAATAATTTTCTGTGGACTACTCTCAACCAATAATTGTTCAATAATTTCATCATCCGCCAGCGCTCCGGCAACCTGCGAGAGCAGGCGAATATGCGTAGTGTTTTGATCTTCAAGGCGGACGGCAAACAATATAATGCACCGTACATTGCTACCGTCCAGAGTTTCCCAGGGAATATCCTGGCGCGTACGGCCGATCGCCAACGTGGTATTCACCACCGCCGAAGATTTTCCGTGTGGAATCGCAATATGATTTTCAAAGCCGGTTGAACCCTCTGACTCACGCTGCCAGACATCCTGAATAAACGTTTCCCGACAGCTAATTGCGCCATCCTTTTGCAGAATATCTGTCAGTTCCTCAATAGCCTCCGTTTTACTTGTAGCCTTCATATCTAAAATAACGCGATTTGTATTGAGTATTTTCGTGATGTCCATCAATCATACCTCATGGAGTTCAGACATTAATTTTCGACGACCAGCGACGTCGCTCGATGTAATTTTTCGGTGATAACCGTTTCTGTTACTCTTTTAATATCCGCATCATTGAAGAAGGCGGTGACATACACGACGGGCATCGCAATAGTGGGTAGATTGATTGTCGACACCACCAGTTCAATATCGTCCGTCAGTATGGAGGGTAAACTGCCCGCTGATACCACACCCACGATGGTCCAGTCCGGGAAGGCGCGCAGAATGCGACTTTTAAGTAAATGAGACGTACCAATACCGGTTGAGCAAACCAGCAGCACGCGCTTGCGGGCAATCTGCCGCTCCATAGCGGCCTGAAAATGCACGGTTAGGTACCCGACCTCATCTTCCGACACGGCACGCTCGCCCCAGCCGCTAAACACCCGATTAACCGCGCAAAGCGTTAAACGCCAGACGTCCTGCAGTTCGCCTTTAATATCGTCCAGTAGCGGGTTACGAATACGGATCTGATAGTTCAGCCGGTTAATCAGCGGCTTAATATGAATCAGTAATCCGTCATACAGCGCGGTATCCTCGCTGAGGTCACTGTCGACCATCTCGGCAAAAATCGCGATCAGCCGATGGGTAATCAGCCGCGCTTCATCGCTGGAGTGCATATGACCGATAGCGCTGACGTCGTTATGCTCTTCTATCATTACGCCAGAGGAGATAATATATTGATAAATAAACCAGACTTCATCTTTCGGTAGCGGATGAACAATGCGTTTTTCGATACGCTGAATCATTCGGTTCGCAATAGAAAAGATGCTTTCATCAAATGAGTTTATATTTTCCTCTTTTCTCGGCAACGCATTGCCCCGGGTGATGCGATACATCATGATCAATATATGGGTAAAGATATTGATGTAATAAGGCTCGCCCAGCGACCAGCACAAATCGTTCTCCATTTCCTGTAGCAACGTTTGCACAAATAAAACGTCTTCTTCACCAAAATAATGTACTAACGCTTTATAGCTGCCAGGATCAAGGCGTGAATAAACGACGCTACCGGGTTCATTATGGTTAATTACACCGTTAATCAGTGAAGCCATAGCCTGACGTACACCACTCTCACTGCCTTCAATGTGCGTCCCACTCTGGCTACGGATCAGAGATAATCCCAGCGGGATTATCCATGATTCAATCACTTTCAGGTCGTTCACAATCGATGCGCTGCTGATAAAATAGCGCTCAGATAATTTGCTGATGGACGTTTCGTGTGGCGTTTCACTTAATAACTGCGATGCTATTTTTACGCGCCGTGAATTATTCATCATACCATCAGCGTCATCACCCTCTACGCCCAATAGCTGATCCAGCGATAAAAGATCGGTAATATTATCAACACTTAGCATCACGCCAGCCCCGGCGCGTTTATCAATAGTTATTTTCCATTCCGATAACCACTGTTCCAGTAGCCGTAGATCGCGCTGCACAGTCTTCTCTGAGACCGTTAAATGTTCGGCGATTTTCAGCAGCGTGACATATTCCTTCCGGGACAGAAGGAATTTTAATAATCTGTTTTGTCGCGAGGTAATCATTTGCATTATTTACCCTTATTACACACCAGATTAAATATCGAAAGAAGCGCTTACGCGCCACGTGTAATCCGTGATGATAAATATAAAAGGACTACGATGCGGCAACAATACTAAATCGTGTCCTGTATTCCGGACAGAAATAAGACAAAAAAGGGAAATAGTGAGATATTTACGGCGCAGATCACATTTTTCGTGGGAAGTAGAGTGATTGCGCTCGCAAATATGGACAGGTAAAAAGATTAAGTCAGGATGTTTTTAATTTTCAGTTCTGGAACGCTGCACGCACCGTGGTGCCGGATAAGACGCACTGCATCGCCATTCGGCACCACGTTCACATGCACTTACAGGGTAATGGTCAACACATTGCCTTCTGCTGCAATCACCACACCCCACTCGCTCCCTGTAGATGAACCGCCCTTCACGCCGCCAACTTGCGGGATGTTACGCAGACACAGCGTCCAGTTGCGCGCCTCGCCCTCCCCCGTCACGGTGATGGTGTTATCCACACGTTTCGCCCTCAGCGTGAAGATAACCGAGCCGTCAGCGGCCGGCACGTCACAGACGGCTTCACGACCCTCCTCCAGATGGAACAGCTGGAACGCAGTGCCTTCATGCCAGGCGTAATCCGGTTTTTGGTTATTGCTGCCCAGCGCCAGCAGGGTGTTGTCACGCACGTAGACCGGCAGGCTCAGGAAGTCATGCTGCTGTTTATGCCAGCGACTGCCCACAATCTCGTCGTTACGCCACAGGTGCGTCCAGCGACCTTCCGGTAGGTAGAACTGCACATCTCCCGCTTCAGAGAACACCGGGGCCACCATCACGCTGTCGCCCAGCATGTACTGACGGTCAAGGTAATCACACGCCGGATCGTCCGGGAACTCGAGCATCATCGCGCGCATCATCGGCGTGCCATACTCGCTGGCGCGCACAGCTTCGCGATACAGATACGGCATCATGCGGCATTTCTGCTCGGTGAAGTAACGCACCACATCGCAGGATTCGTCGTCATACGCCCATGGCACGCGGTAGGATTTGCTGCCGTGCAGACGACTGTGGCTGGAGAGCAGCCCAAACGCACACCAGCGTTTGTAGACGTGCGCCGGGGCGGTATTCTCGAAGCCGCCGATGTCGTGACTCCAGAAGCCAAAGCCCGACAAGCCGATGGATAAGCCACCGCGCAAGCTTTCCGCCATTGATTCGTAGTTGGCGTAGCAGTCGCCGCCCCAGTGCACCGGAAACTGCTGCGCGCCCACGGAAGCAGAACGGGCGAACAGCACCGCCTCTTCTTCCCCCACGGTCTCTTTCAGCACGTTCCACACCAGTTCGTTGTAGATGAACGCATAATGGTTGTGCATTTTCTGCGGGTCAGCGCCGTCAAACCACTGCACATCCGTCGGGATACGCTCGCCAAAATCGGTCTTGAAGCAGTCCACGCCGATATCTACCAGGCCTTTCAGCTTGTTGGCATACCATTCGCAGGCCTCTGGATTGGTAAAGTCATAAATCGCCAGCCCCGGCTGCCATTTATCCCACTGCCATACCGATCCATCCGGCCGCTTAAGCAGATAGCCTTTTTCTTTCAGTTCGTTGAACAGCGGCGATTTCTGCCCGATGTACGGGTTGATCCACACGCAGACCTTCAGGCCTTTCTCCTTCAGGCGACGGAGCATGCCTTCCGGGTCCGGGAACGTCACCGGGTCCCACTCAAAATCACACCACTGGAAGGCCTTCATCCAGAAGCAGTCGAAATGGAAAACGTGCAGCGGCAGATTGCGCTCGGCCATGCCGTCGATAAAGCTGTTCACCGTCGCTTCATCGTAGTTGGTGGTGAACGAGGTGGTGAGCCACAGACCGAACGACCACGCTGGCGGCAGTGCCGGGCGACCGGTAAACTGGGTATAGCGATCCAGCACCGCTTTCGGGGTCGGGCCGTCGATCACGAAGTATTCCAGATACTCGCTTTCCACGCTGAACTGCACCTTTGACACCTTCTCGGAGCCAATTTCAAACGACACACACTGCGGATGGTTCACCAGCACGCCGTAACCACGATTGGTGACATAGAACGGGATGTTCTTGTAAGACTGCTCGGTACTGGTGCCGCCATCGCAGTTCCAGGTCTCGACCGTCTGACCATTACGCACCAACGACGTAAAGCGTTCGCCAAGCCCGTACACCGTTTCGCCGACGCCCAGATCCAGGCGCTCGAACATATAGTTGCGATCGCTATTAGCATCCTGCACGTAGCCATTATTTTTCAACTGGCTGCCGGTAATGCGCTCCCCGTTGCGTAAAAAATCGAGGGCCCAGAATTCGCCTTTGGTGACGCGCACACTTAAATTACCGCTCTTCAGTTCGGCAAAGTCGGCGTTATTGCACATCTCAACCTTCACGTCCTGCAGCACGTTCAGCGGATAATGCGGGCCGTTATCCAGTGCCCCCTGAAAGTGTTCCATGCGCACCCCTACCACGCCTTCCTGCGGCGAGAAGAAGCGCAGCGTGAACATCGGGGTGTCCAGTTGCCAGGTTCGCTCACGCACGTCGCGTGGCGCAACGTAGATCACCATCTCATTGCCCTGCTGTTCAACATCGAACACCTGAACAGGGTTTATTACATTCAGACCTGGCTGGGTCATCCAGTTTCCGTCACTAATTTTCATCGTCTGTTCCTTTAGTTCTGAAATGCTTTCGCCGTAACGTCCTGTTGAATGCGTCGATCAGATACGGGGCATAAGGCGTACACAGGCATACTGGTACCGGTTACAGTTTTTGTAAATCATCACGCGTGACATGGGTATTCCGATATCTCGTTATCAAATTACGATTCTTGTTTTCTGTGATCGGGGTAGCGTCAAAAAATAAACATCACTGTAACTTATGGATTTTGTGGGGATTTATATGAAACCGATCATGTTATAGCGAAACGGAAGTTAAAAAAGTGAGTCAGGGGGTGTGGAAACCCAAGGAAGTAGCTATAATGCGCCCCGCCTCCATGTAGCAATCGAGGCGCGGAAGATCGTCATCTCCGGTGAGGTGGCTGGACTTCAAATCCAGTTGGGGCCGCCAGCGGTCCCGGGCAGGTTCGACTCCTGTGATCTTCCGCCAAAATGCTTTTCTTATCCCAGCCATTTGTCATATCTTCTCAATACACGAATTCATTTATGATCCTCGTTCAAATGTTTAAATTCAATTATTGATAACGAGAATCATATATGAGTACTGCACTTACCATTATAGCCATTACTGCCACTTTGATTAGCCCATTAATAGCCATTCAAACTCAAAAATTCATTGAAAAACATTCACAAATAAAATCATTAAAGATTGATATATTCAAACAACTTATGGCAACCAGATCTCCGAATGCTCGACTGTCTAACGAACATGTTCGTGCATTAAATATGATCGACTTAGCATTTTATGGAAAAATAAGAAGAGGAAAGGCCAGAAGAAGCGCTTCTGAAAGTGATGTATTATCTTCCTGGAAGCTTTATTTTGCACATTTGAATACATCATACCCTGATAACGACAACGCTTTAGGAACCATATGGAACCAAATAAGCAACAATCTTTTCTTGGACTTATTGTCAGAGATCGCAAAAGATATTGGCTATAATTTTGAGCGAGTGCAGTTACAAACAGCTATATATTCCCCTGTGGCTCATGGGGCAATAGAGAACGACCAATTAAAAATCAGGAAGGGTTTAGCTGCAATATTTTCAGGAGAAGATGCCTTAAAAATGGAGATCATAAATATCCCAGGAAGGCAGGATAATTAATCGGCCCACTATTTATCTTGAGGCTCAATCTGCAGCCTTACCAATTCCTTTCTCCCCAAGGTTTTGAGCCAATTCCCCAAGCTCATCCCCTCTGCCTTTGCAGCTGCCTCGAACTGCGCCTTTAACTCAGGCGTGATACGAATCTGGAAGGTCGGTGCTTTTCCGGATTTGGACGGGTTTGGGTCGCGTTTAACCGTTGACATGTACGTACCTATAAGAGCAGGACATCACCAACCAGGTACGTACCTTTCCTTTGGCGACCTGATCTATAAATGCTCCCGCCCGGTATTCGCAGTACCTGACGAGAGCTAACCTCACCAACTATCAAGGAGTTGATTATGGCTGATTCGCATTCTACCCCAGACACCGACCAATCCGGAACCGAGCGTTCGTTAATTGTGGGATATCGCCCGAATGTTTTCGACAAATCCACGCCAAAAATTATCCTTTCCGGCAAGTGGTTACGCACGGCTGGGTTTGATACCGGACAACAGATTACCGTAAAAGTGATGAACGGTTGTATCGTCCTGATGGTCTATGGCGAGCAGGAGCAACGGCCGCAGGATGCAGTTGAAAGAGGTACAACAGAAGCTGGCAAGAATTGAGAGTACGCTGGCGACTCTCCAGTGAAGCACGGCTGAACCTGTAAGCCATACTTACAGGTTCACCAGGTGCCGGATGGCGCTATCGTTTATCCGGCCTACTTTTGCAATCCCCTCTGTCTGGCCCCTCTTCATAGTGACCACCAGAAAGATATCGACTATAATGAACGAATCGAACGATTCATGCGAAATGGTGACAATATGCATACTCTTACGGCAAATGAAGCCAAAACACAATTTGGCGATATGCTGCTTAAAGCACAGCGAGAACCTGTGCAAATTAACCGTAACGGTAAGCCTGTTGCAGTCGTCGTTTCCATTGAGGACTATGAACAAATGGAAGCCATGAAGCTCCAGTTACTGAAGGCCAAAATTCAGCGTGCTCAGAACGATATTCATTTGGGCAATACTGTCGACGGCGATGCTTTTTTTGATGAGTTGATGAATCAACACAAAGGATAAAAAGTGAGTTACAAACTTACTGGGGAAGCACAGCGCGATATTATTGAAATCCGTGATTACACATCAAGAAATTGGGGCGCTAAACAGTCCCGGGATTATCTTAGGAAATTACAGGTCGTTCTCTCCCAATTAGCTGAAATGCCAGGCATGGGGCAACATCGCATTGATGATTTTGGTGAAGATGTTTACAGCTTCCCTTATGTTAGCCATACGATTTACTATAGTGCACAAGACACAAATATTGTTGTATTGGCAGTCTTACACCAAAGCCGAGCACCAACAAAACATCTGGGACAACGTTTGTAGCTCACCACCTTATTTGCCGGATGGCGCTGACGCTTATCCGGTCTACTTTCAAAATCAATTATTCTTCCATAACCAATCATCCCACTTATATATAAGTATTTTAAATTCAGCCGTAGAATAATTTATTTATTTTTCTCTATTATTAATACCTTCACTATTGCAAACCAACCGTAAAAACCCTCATATATTATTTCCTCAACAAAATGGATTATTAAAATGGCAATTCCTGCTTATCTCTGGCTCAAAGACGATGGTGGCTCACTTATAAAGGGATCTGTTGATGTAACCAATCGCGAACGCTCAATCGAGGTGATATCGTTTAGCCATAACCTTTACATCCCCACGGATGGCAATACAGGAAAGCTTACTGGCACACGTGTGCACGGCGCACTGATTTTTGAGAAGGAATTCGATAGCGCTTCACCTTATCTTTTTAAAGCCGTTGCCACAGGGCAAAGCTTGCAATCGGCAGAATTTAGGTGGTACGAGATCAATAATGCAGGTCAGGAAGTAGAGTACTACAACATGCTCCTCGAAGGGGTTAAAGTTGTATCCGTAACACCGATGATGCATGACACTAAAACTGTCATCAATGTTGGTCATAGAGAACAAGTACAGCTGCGTTACGATAAAATCACTTGGCATTATCTCGATGGTAATATCCAGTATTCGGATGCCTGGAATGAACGCATAACCGAATAAGTGAAATCATATGGACACTATCGAAGAGCTTAACGGTACATATTTCTACAGAGGGTTTGCTAATCTTTCAGCAGGAGAACTTCTTTTCTGGATTTTCCTTGATGAAACCAGTGAACAATTTGGCGTAAATGATTACATGACCTTGGGTCTAATTTTACTTGGTCAACCTACGATCGCAACCAGAGGTAAGCCGATAGGGGCAACAGCAGGGACATCACCTCTGAGCTCTCAGCTACGACACTGGTTAAATATAGAAACCAGACGTTTACCCACCCTAACTACAGGAAGTATAAGACGATTAAAATTTGCATATGTAACAAATCTGGGCGCTTTTGTTGGAAGATGGATTCCAATATTGGGGATTATCATAATGGCTTATGACGTGAGTGTGATTTCATACAAAGCCACAATTAAATACAACACCATAGCCAGAGGTAAAGATAAGCTATGGTAAGTGATAATGATGTCATCGCCTGGTACGATGAAACATTTAATAAACCCAGCTTATTCTTTAAAAAGCGTTGGCCAGTCACCCTCGATACCAGTCTTTCAACGGGAGATTATGTGTGGGCCAGTGAAACGGGCGCAGACATCATGGATGCTTACTTTGCAACTTTCAATGTTGATTGCACCAATTTCGATTTTTATAAATATTGGCCTAATGAGACATTCATACTTTATGCAATTTTTACCTGTAGCAGAGATGACGATAAGCCACAGCCATTAACACTCCGCATGCTGGCAGAGTCAGCAAAAGCGGGTAAATGGCTTTATGACTGAGCCTTATTGACGAATGTCATTTATCCGACATACCGCTTCCAAAAAAAATAAAGCCGCTGACCCATTAATCAGCGGCTTTTCCATTACTCACTTATATCAGAAGTTGTATTTCACGCCCAGCATACCGCGGGTATCGCTGTAGCCTTTGTCGCCGACCTGTTGAGCCACGTTGCTCCACACGTTGAGTCGCGGGGTGATTTGGCCTTCGACACCGACTTTCAGTTCGGCGATGTTTTTTGTGCCGCGCATGTCGTTGCTGACATCGTCCATTTTCACGCGGGCGGTCTGCGTATTGTGGATCCAGTTGGCTTCGACAAACGGCTGGAACTCGCGAGATTTACCGTCGTCGATGGCGTTGTGGCCATTGATGAAGGCCTTCACGCCCAGGCGGGTCATCAGGTTGCCTGCGGTATCATCCTTCACGCGGGTGCCGTTCGCTTCGCGGTGATCGTCGGCCTGCACGTCCATCCACACCACCTGCGCTTTCGGTTGCAGCCAGTAGCTGTTGCGCTCGCTTTCACCCAGTTTGAAGCTGTAACCGGCTTCCACCGAGGTGGTTACCCCGCTGGATTTATACTTCTCCGCCGCCTGCTCCTGGCCCATCACCTTGTTATCAAACCAGTTGTACAGCACCCAGCTATCCACATAAGTACCGGTCTTGTCGGCGTCATTCGCGTACCAGGTACCGTACAGACCCACGCTGTAACCGGTAACCTGACCGCGTGATGCGTAACCGGTCAGACTGGACTGCGTGCGGTTCTGGCTGTTGGCGTAGCCTGCCATCGCGCCGATGTGCCAGCGATCGAGACCGTCGCTACTCCACTGTGCCAGGTCGCCGCCTAACTGCAATACATAGCTGTTGCTTTGAGTTTTCAACTGCCCGCTGCCATCTTTAAAGCGGGTATGGCCGCCGACGTTGCGCATCCACAGGCTGGTGACTTTTTTCTCGCCCGTCAGCATATCGGTGTACTGCGTTTCCCCCAGACGATCGTGCAGTCGGGTCATAAACAAGGTATTGGCGGCAAAGTTGTTAGCCAGATAGCTACCCGCTTCCGGGCGGTACTGCTGTTCAGTTACCGGCGGCACAACAGGCTCTTCTGGCTCAGGGATCACAGGGTCCACGGGATCAATGGGGTCTGGATCAACCGGCTCAGGGTCAGTTGGGTCGACAGGATCGGGGTCAACCGGACCAGGTGGAGTGACCGGAATAAAACTGGTCAGATACCAGTTGTTGTCCTTCTGTACCACGTTGTAATCATACGCACCGGCAACAATACGGCCCGCTTTTTCAAAGGTACCGTCGGAATTGCCCGCCACTTCAATGATTTCAATTCCTTCTACGGTTTGCGCCCCGGTTCCGCCGATGTTGTTCACCACCACGAACGTGTTACCCGCCGTATTGCCAAGTACCTTCAGCTTATCGGTTTCGGAGGCGTCATCATGAAGCACGGTGTTAAAAACCAGTTTGCCGCCGTTGCCGGTGAAATCCTCATTGATGGTCAGCGTCTGCCACGCTTCGTCGCCACCGTGGCCAAAGTTAACGACTGCCCCGCTGTTTAACGTCAGGTCGGTGAGCGTTGAGCTGTGGGTCATATTCCACGTCGCATCGCGCATTTGCAGCGAGATAACCCCCGTCCCTGCCGTGGCACTGGTGATATATGACGCCCCATTCCACAACGAGTTATCGGTCATGTTGAGCTTAATCGTACTGTTTTGCTGCGCCAGCGTGCTGATCGCCGCAGTGCCGCTGGCGGCGTGCAAATCACCGTCGATGAGGAAGCGACCGCCCGCCGAGCCGTCGACGATACCGCCCATTTCAGTGCTGATGGCATAGCTTTCGTTGCTGTGATCGCCCGCCATGGTAATGGCTGCACCACCGGCGAGGTTTATCGCACCGCGTGAAAGTGCAAACAGACCGCGTGGGGCTTTGCTGTATGAAGTCGCTTTTCCAGCACTGTTCACGCTAATGGTCGCTTTGTCGCCCAGGTTCACGGTCGCGTTCGTGGAGTAGACCGCATGTGCACTGATACCGTTCACCGTAATCGTGGCGTTATTGCCCAGTTCCGTTTTGGACGATGAGGCGGCATAAATCCCCGTTGAGGAAGCACCCGACGTCTCGATGGTAGCGTCATTGCCAAGCAGGATCGAGGAACCACTCCGCCCGGTGCGAAGACCTTCAGAGCCATCGCCGGTCGTCACAATGTGTGCCCGGTCGCCAACGACAATCGTATTTTTGGCCTCCGTAGCGTCTTTCATTGCGTTTGCAGTGATACCACGCCCCTGGTAACCGGTGGTTTGAATATACAGATCGTCACCGACGTAAATGCTGGCCGATCCTTTCCAACCTTGGCTAAAGGAGTTGTAACCAGCGTTAATACCGTCACCATCCTGACCGTCCACATAAATACTGGTGCGATCCCCAGTGATGATAAAGACCGGGTTATCCGGCGTATTAGCCCCATGCGTGCGGATACCGTCAACATCTTTACCGTTGTTAGCGGCATTCTTTGACTGAGTACGAATCGTCAGGTCATCACCGAAAATAACCCCTGGGCTTCCCGTGTTGCTGTTCTGAATAACGGTAAGGGAGTGTTCAAAGGCTTCTGCGCCAGGTCCATTAAGCGTCACCCCGTGGCCATAAACGGGAATCGTGCCCGCATTCCATTGATAAACATAATTCGGCATCGCGCTGGTTTTCGCGAAATGAGCATTCGCCTGAGCAGGAATTAACGCCTGCAATTCCGGGGGCAAACTGCTCACCAGTCCGCTGGAGGGAAGACTGTCGACATCCACCCATGCCGCGTGGGATGAAAATACCATAGAAGCTAATGCGGCAGACACCGCTATGGCTAGACGTGAGTAATACTTAGGATTGGGCATAATTGCCTCCTACATTTAGGCGTAGAGAGTCCACCACATCGTAATAATGTGGAAATAATAAAAATGAAAAACAGTTATAAAATATTCGAGATTATTTTATGAATACTATGTCCCAGCTTTTCTTCAAGCCGAAGTTTATAGACGTAAATTTTCTTAATATCGATATTATCTGTGACGGTGATTTGCTGAATACTTTTCCCCGACATAAAACGCTTCAGCAATATCATTTCCGTGTAGTTTAATGATCGTCCACGCTTGCTGTTAGCCAGGTGACCTGTGAACAGTCGGTGAATCTTCTGATGCTGAACAATATCGTCATCGTCAGAATAAATAATGCCTTGTATGTAACTGCTTTTCGACAACCAGTAATTGGCTAACGGTGTCAGATTCCGGTCAGAGAGCAGGACAATACGCATCCCGCTACGGGCTAAACGGTCAACCCACTGCGGATCGGCGAACAAGCGCAGATTCGGGAACGAAAAGTCGACAAAAATAAAACCCCGGGACAAATGATTTTGATTATTAAGAAGAAGTTTTTCAACGATCCCTGCTTTCAAAAAACGATTCCCCTCAGGCCAGATAGCAAAAGTAGCACGATGGCAATACTGTGCGCGTACCGCAGGCTGCGGAAATAACGAGCAGGATAATTCACAACTTATGCAACGAACATTTGGTGGCGGTTTTCTCTTCATCAAAAACAACTCCTGTAATTTTTTCCTTCAATATTTCACTGGTAAATAAATGTGTCAATCGACACGCTACGCGCGCCCCGTTAGTCAATTAAATTCAGTCATTAAAAATGTTATAAAGTCTTATCAGCAAATTAATACGGATGATAAATAACCTGATACCAATCAGTATATGCGTATCTTTTCTCAGACAAATAACCATAACATTAGGAATTTTGCACACAAATCACGGCACCAGGATAAATACTCACATAGCACTATTTGCTAAAAAATCGACATAAGAGATAATTATCAGTAACATTAATCCGATAATTTAATCACTCTGGCGGCGTGGTGAATAAATATAAGGGTAATTCTGATAAATCTGTAATGAATTCTCATTACTTAACCTTAGTTCATTCTCATCTAAGATTTATCTATGCTATCCGTTTGTATTTTAATGATTTTATTTCATCACCTAAGAACTTTATCACTGATGATGTGCAAAGACCGAGGCGTCTTTGCGATTTGTATGTAGAATTAAAGGGGGTGTCAACGGCACTCCGTGATACGTCTTTGTTACTGAGGGCCGGGCATTGTACCTTATCAATCAGTTGGTCGAATTTAATCCTGATAACAGAAGTCTGGTTAACCAGCAGACCGGGCGGTCGATTCAACTGCAACTGCCAGCCTCACTCTGCTTTTTGTATTTAATTACGCACCCAAATGACATCGTTTCTCAGAACACGCTGCTAAAAGTGGGTTGGGGGGAGCGCAATAATGTCACCACGACCAATACCTTTTATCAGGCAATCCTGACGCTGCGTAAAGCGCTGGAGGAAGTAGGGTTGCCTCGTGACACGGTAAAAACTATTTCTCGCCGAGGACTGAGATTAACGGAAAATACGCAGGTAGAAGTCATAACGCACACACAAAGTGATGTTTCCTTGCCGCCAGTGATTGAAGAAAACACAACACCCGCAACAATAGTTCCCTCACCGAAACAAACAACGCCGGTCCCTCGATGGGGGATTCTTTTTACCCTCAGCGTGCTTATTGCTACCCTGGTTATCTGGCTGGTGTGGTATCAGAAACGCCCGGCGATGCCATTTATCGCCTTCATCTCTATTTCCATGCGAATTCCCTCAAATCAAAACTGCAAAATTTATTATTCACCGAATGAACACAATCTGGACGGTTATTTCAATTTGATGCAATCGCATCCCTCTCTCTGTGAAAAAAACCATTATGTGTTCCTTGCCGGTTACCGCAAAGCCGAGAGAGTGGTCGCCTTTGTCTGTGATAAAGACGCACGAACGGATGCTTCTGCGTTTTGTACCAGCCATTATTACTGGACGCGTGCGCAATGAAAAAAACCTGCACGATTATTCTGGTTAGTATTGGGCTGGCGACGGTTCTCGGTTCAGGTGCCTGGCTATGGCATTCGCGATATGCCGAACAACCACTGAATTGCGTCGGCAACGTAGAGTGGAATATTGGTGACAAACGCTTTACCGGTACGGTGTCGTACCGGATGTACCAGCATGAAGGGCTGGCGACCATTAACGGCAGGCTGTATGGACATCACACCACGGACGTCAGCAGGAACATATATTTTAGCTACACCCAACAGCACGATGCCCGCGTGCTGCAGACGACGCAGGTGGTCAAAACTTTCGCCGATACAGCGGATGAAGATGATATTAACAGTACATTACCGGGGTTTTATCGCCAGAACGGGCGAGGCCTGAGCCTGGTTATGGAGGAGTATAAAGGCGCGTGGATTTTTGCGACGTCGAATGTTCCCTCACTGTATTGCCGCAAAAGATAATATCGTAATTTAACTTAAATCCAGCATTCACATTTATCATCATTGACTTACGCGACATGGGTCACTGAATCCAGTAATAAGCCATTGCTATTCTTCTCCCCGAATCAGGAAGCATCCTGAATACCTCGATATCCACTGCGTAAAAATCAAGCGAAATGGACGTGTTAGAGCGTCCAGAAGACTTTAACCGACGGATGGATATGCGGAGATAACGTGGGCAGGGGCGTTTATCTCTCTGGCGAGCCATGCCTGACAGTACAGGCGTGATCGCATTAAGGAAACAGTGTGTTTCCGGTGTACTTATGGCGTACTTATGAGGGATACATAATGTTTAGTTTTAAAAAGTGCCTGATTGCACTTTCAGTAAACCTGGCGGTTGTTTCATCCGGTTTTGCGTGTACGACCCTGCTGGTCGGCAATGAAGCCTCGGCGGACGGCTCAATGTTGGTGGCCCGTAGCGCAGACAGCGACGCGCTGAAAGCACAGCATTTTTTGATTCATCCGGCGAAACAGAACCAGACCGGGGTGTACAGCACCAAAGCACATAATGGTGCGAATGATTTTACCTGGCCGCTGCCGAAAAACTCACTGCGTTATACCACCGTGCCTAACTGGAAAACCCAGCTACACGGAGCCACCGGTTTTAACGAACTGGGCGTTGGCGTCAGCGGGACAGAATCTATTTTTGCTTCATCGAAGGCGCTGGCCGTTGACCCGTACGTTGAGGATAAAGGGATCACCGAAGACGATATCCCAGACATCTTACTGTCACAGAGCAAAACCGCGCGTGACGCGGTGGCCCTGCTGGGGCATATCGTTAAAACCGTCGGCGCAGGTGAAGGTTTCGGCGTTGCCGTCGTGGATGATAAAGAAATCTGGTATCTGGAAACCGGTAGCGGTCACCAGTGGATGGCACAGCGGCTGCCAAATAATCAATATTTTGCCACCGGTAACCAGGGACGTTTACAGGATTACGATCCACAAGACCCGAACATGATGGCGTCGAAAAACCTGATTGAATTCGCCAGCGAAAAAGGTCTGTACGATAAGGCCAAAGACGGCAAATTCAACTTCTCCACAGTCTATACCCGCGATGATGTACGTGACCGTACCTATAACGACCCTCGCGTGTGGACCATCCAGAAAACGTTTAATCCTTCCGTCAATCAGGATATGGCCGCAGGCCGCGAGTTCCCGGTATTCCTGAAGCCGGAGAAAAAGATGACACTGGACGACGTGAAGTCGGTGTTACGCAGCCACTATGAAGGCACCAGCCATGATCCGTACACCAACGGTCTGAACGGCAAAGAGCCGTGGCGTCCTGTCAGCGTATTCCGCACCTACGAGGCCCACGTGATGCAGGTCCGTCCGTGGCTGCCAAAAGAAATTGGTGAAACAACTTACATTGGCTTGGGTATGGCCGATCTTACCGCCTTTGTTCCTTACTACAGTGGCCTGAAGGCGTATCCGACCAACTATACGATGGGGACGGATAAAGCAGACGATCAATCCATCTACTGGAAGTATCGTAAATTACAGACGCTGACTATGACCGATTATCCTAAGCTCGCGCCCATCGTCAAAAAAGCCTACAAAGCGTGGGAAGACAAGGTTGCACAGGAGCAAAAAGAGGTCGAGGCCGAATATCTGAAGATGGCGAAAACCGATAAGCCTGCCGCAGATAACATGCTGAATGACTTCAACCTGCGCATCATGGCCGACGCCGAGAAGCTGACGGAAGACCTGACGAATCAGCTGTTCACTATCCGCACTAAAGATATTCAGTCTGATATTTTCTTTGCTAACGCAGCCAAAAAAGACTGAGTCACCGCCAGGTAAATGGCCTGGTTTGCTGGTGCGGAGACGTTTTCAGCTCTGCGCCAGCGTTTCACACCGCGCCTTCACGGCGTCGTGCAGCAGGCGCACCGCCGTTGAAAGCTGTTTTCGGTGCGGGCAAATCATATTTAGCGGGACTTTTTCCCCCTGATAATCAGGCATCAGCAACTGCAAACGACCGTCACGTACATCTTCACTCACGTCCAGCCACGACTTATACGCAATCCCTTCGCCGGCAATCGCCAGACGACGGATCACTTCGGCGTCATCGCTCATAAACGTGCTGTTGACCTGCACACTGCTGACCTCACCGTTGCGCGTAAACGTCCAGCGGTCATGGAGTCGTCCGCGTAAGACGAAGGTCATGGCATTTAACGGCGCTAAATCATCTGGTTTTTGCGGCTCACCGTGCTGCGTAACCCACCCCGGAGAAGCCACCAGCACGCGTCGATTACCAGGAGCCACGGGCAGTGCGATGTAAGACGCATCCTCGGTATTACCATAACGAAACGCGACATCGACGGGATCTTTAAACACATCAGTCACCTGATCGGAGAAAAAGACCCGCAGGCGCAGGGCGGGGTGGCAACGACGAAATGACTGAAAAACAGGCAGCAGCAGGTTACGCCCGAGATCGGACGGCACCGCAATTTGCAGCGTGCCGGAAATCTCATCCTCGGGTGTCTGAATTTTCTGCAGACCGGCATGCATCACGTCCAGCATCTGGCGGGCATAAGGCAACCAGACCTCGCCTTCCGGCGTCAGCCGCAGGCTGCGCGTAGAGCGCGCAAACAAGCGGATGGTCAGCGTGGACTCCAGGCGCTTGATGGCGGAACTGACCTGGGCCGGCTGGACGCCGACTTCGCGCGCCGCATCACTAAAACTGTTCAGCGCCGCGGCGCGGACAAACAACGTGAGATCTTCAAGCCGGAACATTTTCACTCCCCGAGTATAAGTCCTGTCGCCGTGAGGCTATTTTTCCCGTTCTGCTACCGGTTTACCATCGAATTATTCAACAGATAAACAGAATCCTGTAACCGGAGAGATTATGAAAGCCATCGCTATTACCCACGCCGCGACTAACGGCAATAACATTGAATTTTTACAAGAAATTGAACTGCCCGTTCCGGTTGCCGCAGGGCATGACCTGCTGGTTGAGGTGAAAGCGATTTCCGTTAACCCTGTTGATACCAAAGTTCGCGAGGGGTTCAACGCTGACACCCCGCGTGTACTGGGCTGGGATGCGGTGGGCGTGGTGAAATCCGTCGGCGAGTCCGTGACGTTATTCACACCGGGTGACGAAGTCTGGTATGCCGGTGCACTGGGTCGGGCGGGCAGTAACAGCGAATTTCAGCTGGTTGATGAACGCATTGTCGCACTAAAGCCGCAATCGCTGGATAACGCCTCTGCCGCCGCCCTGCCGTTGACTGCCATCACCGCATGGGAAATGCTGTTCGACCGCCTGGGTGTTGCAGAAAATGGCAACGAAGGCGACGTATTGTTGATCGTCGGTGCTGCGGGGGGCGTCGGTTCTATCCTGACTCAACTGGCGAGTAAACTGACCAAAATGACCGTTATTGGCACAGCATCGCGCCCGGAAAGCCAGAAATGGGTGCGTGAAGCAGGTGCGCATCATGTGATCGATCACAGCAAACCGCTGACCGAAGAGCTGGCACGAATTGGAGTTAAAGAGGTCACACACGTTGCCAGCCTGAATAATACCGAACAGCACTATCAGCAGATTATTAGCGCCCTGGCCCCTCAGGGCAAACTGGCACTGATTGACGACCCAGAATTCCTTGATGCTCGTCCGCTAAAAGCAAAAAGCATTTCACTGCATTGGGAATTTATGTTTACCCGTTCAATGTTCGAAACCCATGACATCATTGCCCAGCACCAGCTACTGACCCGCGTGGCGCAACTGATCGACAGTCAGACGATCCGTACTACTCTGGGCGAGCATTTGGGCACTATTTCTGCGGCGAACTTACAAAAAGCCCATGCGCAAATTGAAACCGGTCGTGCGGTAGGCAAAATTGTTCTGGAGGGGTTTTAATATGTCTGACACTGAAGTGATTTCTATTATTGCGGTACTGAAAGCCAAACATGGGAAAACCGACGCCCTGAAACAGGCACTGCAGGCCTTACTGCTGCCCACGCGTCGGGAGCCGGGCAATATTGAGTATGCGCTGTTTCAACTGCGCGATACGCCGGATGTGTTTTACGTACGCGAATCCTGGCGGGGTCAGGCCGGTCTGGACGACCATATTGCCCTGCCGCATTTCCAGACGTTTATCCTGCAAATGAACGATCTGCTGGCCGAACCGCTGCGTCTGGATTATCTGACGCCAATTGAGCCTTAATTTCTCTCCGCAATCCCCCGCCACGCGGGGGATACTCAGTCAGGCATTACGCCCCGCCATCACACCGCCATCCACATCCCAGACAGCCCCGGTCACCCAACCCGCTCTATCAGACAGCAGGAACGCGACGGTTTCTGCTACATCACCAGGTGTACCGACCCGGCCTATCGGATGGAAGCTATCAAAACTGCTCATCACGCCCTGTACATCCTCTTTCGGGATAAATCCTTCATAGATAGGCGTGTGCACCACCGCTGGTGAAACGGCGTTCACGCGAATCCCATGCGCACCCAGCTCAATGGCCAGATTTTTCGTTAAAGCATGCAGGCCCGCTTTGGCCATCGAATAAGCCGAAGAAGGCGTCGCGCCCACCGCTTGTTGCGCCCACATAGAGCCGATATTCACAATGGCACCGTTAATGTTTGCGGCCACCATATTGCGTACCACATCGCGGGTGATGAAAAACATCGCGCGGTTGAGGCTCATATACAGTTCATAATCTGCAACTTCATGTTCAATAAACGGTTTCGGGAAGAAAATCCCTGCGGCATTGACCAACAGGCTGATGTCTTTATGTTCACTATTCACCGTCGCCATCACCTGTTTAACGCCCGCTTCCGACATCAGATCCGCCACAATGACGGAGACATCACCCAACTCCGCCAGCGCCTGCCGCGCCTGCTCTGCTTTGTCAGCACGATGGCCTACCAGCACCACTCGACCACCGCCCTGAAGGATCCGTTTTGCAGTTTCAAACCCCATCCCACTGGTACCGCCTACCACTAACAGTTTTTTTCCGACAAATAATGTGTTCATCGCTAACCTCGTTTCAAGCGTCGTTAATGTGCTAACGATGCCACTCCCTTGAGGCGCTGACGAATGAGAAGAAATAGCCAACCGGGAAAGAAAATCTATCTCGATGCCATATACTGAAGATATTCACAAAACGGGAAATGACCTGATGCGATCGCTTAATCGTCTAAAATGGTTACACGCTTTTGAAGCCACTGCCCGCCATGGCAGTTTTACCGGTGCGGCACAAGAGCTGGGGGTTACCCCCGCTGCCGTTGGGCAACTGGTACGCGCCCTGGAAGACTGGGTTGGCCACCCGCTACTGCATCGTACCCGCTCAGGCAAAGAGCGCCTGACGCTGGTCAGTGAAGCACAGGACGCATTACGTGAAATAACTCAGGGACTGGATAGCCTCGAATCCGGATTGAACAAGCTACGCGGTCGGCGGGCGCGCTCGGTGGTAATCATCACCGCCTCTCAGGTGCTGGTGATGAACTGGCTGATGAACCGTCTCAATCGTTTCTCGCAAGCGCATGAAAACATCGAACTACGCCTGAACGTGACGGAAAAATTGATGGATGTCGCCCACGGCGAAGCGGATTTGGGCGTACGTTGCGGCAAAGGCGACTGGCCTGGCGTCAACAAAACCTGGCTGATGGATGAAGAAGCGGTTCTGGTCTGTAGCCCACGTATAGTGCCACCAGGAAAAATATCCTGTGGTGAATGGCTGGCCACACAGAAACTTATCCATGATGATACTCCCCACCCCGGCGCCAATTTCCCAGCCTGGAATGATGTCCTGACCGCCACCCAGGCTCCTGCCGTTCGCGACAGTGGTTTGCACATCAACTCCACCTCCGCCGTGATTCTGGCGGCACTCAGCGGTCAGGGCGTCGCCATTGTGCGCAGAGCATTAGTGCAACAGCTACTGAATGATGGACAACTGGTTCAGCTTCATCCCGACACCCGCTGGCCCCTGACGTGGTCTTACTACATTGTCACACCACAGCACGCGGTTATGCGTCCAGCGGTAAACGTCTTTAATGACTGGCTGATTGCGGATGTGCTGGCAGAAATCGCAACCATCTCTGCTATGATGCCCGCACACAAATAAAACAAAACAGCATGCAGAGGGAAAGATGAGTTCCACC
This sequence comes from Citrobacter sp. C348, assembly GCF_047467975.1. Taxonomy (NCBI): domain Bacteria; kingdom Pseudomonadati; phylum Pseudomonadota; class Gammaproteobacteria; order Enterobacterales; family Enterobacteriaceae; genus Citrobacter; species Citrobacter sp. C348. The sequence goes on from NZ_JASJUJ010000004.1 coordinate 344,531, forward strand.
AAAAGAGGGATGATGAACGTCCTGATTGCCGCCGTATTATGGGGAAGTTCAGGCGTTTGCGCGCAGTACATCATGGAGCAAAGTCAGATGTCGTCGCCGTTTTTGACCATGACGCGCCTGATATTCGCCGGGCTTATTCTGCTGATGCTCTCTTTCGTTCACGGCGACAAAGTGTTTTCCATCATCAAAAACCGCAAAGACGCTATCAGCCTGCTAATTTTCTCCGTGGTCGGCGCACTCACCGTACAGCTGACTTTTCTGCTGACCATTGAAAAATCCAACGCCGCTACTGCAACGGTACTGCAATTTCTGTCACCGACCATTATCGTGGCGTGGTTCTCCGTGGTGCGTAAAGCACGACCGGGCATTTTAGTGCTGACCGCCATTCTGACTTCACTTATCGGCACATTCCTGCTGGTGACTCACGGCAACCCAACCTCGCTGTCTATTTCCCCTGCCGCGCTGTTCTGGGGGATCGCCTCCGCCTTTGCCGCCGCGTTCTATACCACCTATCCCTCTACGCTTATCGCCCGTTACGGTACGCTGCCGATCGTGGGCTGGAGTATGTTGATAGGTGGCCTGATCCTGCTCCCGTTCTATGCCGGAGAGGGAACGGACTTCGTGGTCAATGGCAGTTTAATTCTGGCATTTTTCTATCTGGTGGTGATCGGTACATCGCTGACGTTTAGCCTGTACCTGAAAGGCGCGCAGATGATTGGCGGACCGAAAGCGAGTATTTTAAGCTGTGCGGAACCGTTGAGCAGCGCCCTGTTGTCGCTGTTGTTGTTAGGGATTACGTTTACCTTGCCAGACTGGCTGGGCACGTTGCTGATCCTCTCGTCGGTAGTGCTGATCTCAATGGATTCACGTCGCCGCGCCAGAGCGGTTTAACGCCAACCGGCGCGGCAACGGGTTAATTACCAGCCCGGAACCGCGCCGCCGTTAAAGATAGTTTCCGCCGCCTTTGCCACTTCAGGTGACTGATAGGATTGCAGGAATTCTTTTACGTTCTCAGCATCTTTGTTGTCTTCCCGCGCCACCAGAATATTCACATACGGCGAGTTTTTATCTTCGATAAATACGCTGTCATGTACCGGAGAAAGCCCTGTCTGTTGAATATAGGTGGTACTGATGATCGCCACGTCCACTTTCTGATCGTCCAGTACGCGTGGTAGCTGCGCGCCTTCCAGTTCCATAATCGTCAGATGCCGTGGATTATCAGTGATATCCAGCGCCGTCGGCAGCAGACCTGTCCCCGCTTTCAGCGTGATTAACTTTTCTTTTTGCAGCAACAACAACGCCCGCCCAAGATTGGTTGGATCGTTAGGTATTGCAATCGTTGCGCCGTCTTTCAGTTCCGCTACGGTTTTGATTTTCTTCGAATAACCGGCCATCGGAAAAACAAAGGTATTGCCCACCGCCACCAGCTTATAGTTATGCGCTTTATTATCCTGTTCAAGGAACGGACGATGCTGGAAGACGTTGGCATCCAGCTCACCATGATTAGTTGCATCATTGGGCAGTAACGAACCACTAAACCCCACCAGCTCAACATCGAGTCCGTACTTCTCTTTGGCCACCTTCTTCGCAACCTCTGCCACATCCTGCTCTGCGCCGTTAATCACGCCGACTTTAATGTGTTTTGCGTCACCGCTTTGCTGGTCGCAACCTGCCAGCAATAATCCCGCCAGTAATACCACCGCCCCGGCCCCGAAATATGGTCTCTTCCGCTTCACGTTTTTATCCTTTTTAATTAACCACCCATAGAGTAATAAATTGACTATAGCGGGAAGGCCGCTGCGGTTTAAAAAACGAAAAAGCATCAGCAAGAAGAAAAAGGCATAACGGAAATAAAAGAGATTAGTCGAAGTGTTCCATAAGCTCATCAATGGATAGCCCGGTAATCAGTAGCACCAGGTCGCGATCAATACCCTTTTCAAGCATGGCATGTGCAATCCGCAACGCTTCGTCCAGCTTTCCTTCCATCTTTCCTTCTTTTCTCCCCGACTCACGTAAGCATTCAGCAATAGTCATTAATCTCTCCTTGTGTAGGGGAACGCGCCCGGCCAGCTTGCGAATAAACGCCTCAAATCGGGTCGCACTGCCAGACTGTAGCAAGTAATTAAACAGCGTTTCTATTTGGCTGTCATTAGCGTGTTCCTTAACAAGCAGGACCGCCAGTTTATCGACCAATAGCATCAAATCACGCTCGCGGATGTGCTTCTGAACAAGCTCTAGCAAAGCCATCCGCCGATGCTGCATAATCTCATCATCGGACACCACCGTGATGTCTACCAGCGGGAAAGTCGCGCCATAAAGCCGCCGCGCAGTTTCTGGATCGTCAAACTCATCCAGCCAACACAGTGAAAAAGGGTACGGGCTGGCAACGCCATGGTAAAAAAGTATCGGCACCACCAGGGGTAACGTTTTATGCCCGGCGTCGAGATGACGCTGCATTGCGGCAATGGCATAGCGCATCAGCCGAAATGCCATATGGGCATCCGGCGAACTTTGATGTTCAATCAGCGCATAGATATAGCCCCTACCCTTCGTTGTTTGCAGTGACCACAGTACATCGGAATAACTGGCCCGCAGGTCTTCCTCCACAAAACTACCGGATTCAAGCTTCAGTGTGTTCAGGTTGCAAAGGGCGCGTAGGGATTCCGGAAGCCAGATATCCAGGAAATCCCGCGCCGTTGCCGGATGGCCTAAAAACCGTTTAAACACCGCATCATGCGGCGTAGAGGTCGTGTTTTTTTTCATGGCGCTCCATCACCTGCAGTACAAGATGACGGGACCTTACTCACCTATCGCATTATCCGCATCAGGCAACTTTTAAGCCTGCGAGGCGCTTTGTAGGATAAAAACTCTCAACTGCAATGCATACATTTTCAGGGAAAAATGTTCGCAAAAATGCCCGGTGGCGATAACGCTTACCGGGCCTGTATGTCGGGGGTTACATGAAGGTGGAACGATCACACCAGACCTTTTACGATCTCCATTAATCTGCGGACATCTTCCGGTCGGGTATTGCCGGTTTGCGGGTCGATTATTGAGCTGTAAACATGAGGCATCACGCGCGGTACGCCTGCTTCCAGGCAGGTTTGCAATATGATGCCGAAATTATCAAGATCGATTCCGCCGGTGGGTTCAATCAGCGTCATCCCGTTGCGCGCGGCGGTCGTCGCCAGCACGTACAGCTCCGGTAACGACGTCTCGCCGCCCATCGGGAAAAACTTCGCCGCATGCGCCCCTGAATCCTGCATCATGCGAACTGCCGCATCACAGGAAACCCGAGCAGGTGTCCCTTTGCTGCTGCTAACCCCGGTGGAAATAAGCACCTCACCCGGCGTACCTGTCGGGCTAACCAACGCGTTAATGTGCGTCTGCTCTCCCCCCGTAGCCGCCAACGCACCCGCCGCAAAACCACAGCCAGTAAAGGTCTGGTTGACGTGCGCCGGATGAACCGCTGACGCAATCATCGCCGCTTTGTAATACTGCGCCGGATCTCCGGCTCCCAACCCTACGGAGATAGATGGCACCTCCGCCATCCAGCGTTTCACTTCCTGAACGCCTTCTTCCACTGAGGCAAACTGCGAAGAAAGCACGCCGATCGCCGCATGACCCTCGGCGGCGTCGTAGATTTCCCGCGCATTGGCGATATCCTTCGCCAGCACGTTAATCGCCACACGTTGACGATAAAAATTAATCTGCTGCATGGTCTGCAATCTCCTTCAGTCGTGCCACGATCAGCGCCATTTCCCCTTCCGCGACCGTACGCGGGTCAAGGCTAAAGACGCCCTGATGAAGATTGTAACGGCGAGCGTAAATAGCGATATCACCACCACGTAGTTGGGATTCGACTTCACGGGCGTCAATGCCTAAAGCCTGCGCGTTCACCTGCACGCGAATACGCCAGATGGCGCGTCCGGCTTCATCCTGCTCAATATCCGCGCTCAACCCACGAATCGTTGAAATCGCATCCGCTACTGGCTGCAGTTGTTCGGCAGTGACCACAGCCTGTTCCTGATGATAATTTTCCAGCGCGTACACCAGCCCGACCATGTTCTCCTTGCCGATTTTCATCGCCCTGGCAATACCGTGGTGCTGCGCTTTACAGGCGGCGATCCACGATTTCTTGCCGGTGATAAACCCGGAGGTTGGCGCGTTGAACGCTTTTGCCCCGCTGTAAATCACCATGTCGGCGCTGCTCGCAACCCAAGCGTGCAAATCCTCCTCGGCGGCGGCATCAACAATCAGCGGCAGGTTGTGAACCTGCGCAACCTGCACAAAATCCGCAATGCTCAGCATGCCTTTCTGCACGCAGTGGTGTGATTTCACATACAGTAGCGCGGCGGTGTTGTCGGTAATCGCGCTCTCCAGTTGCCAGCGGGCCGACAGATTACTTGAGCCGACTTCCACCACGCACCCGCCGCCTAAGCGAATGGCGCTGGTGATTGGCGCACCGTAATCTACGTTATGCCCGCGCAGCATGACCACTTCGTTGGCCATACCGGCGCTGTCCGGCATCAGCGTAACCCTGGCCTGGTCGCCGCGGGTAATGGCAGCTGCCACGGCAATGGCGATGCCCGCCGAGGCGCAGGAAGTGACATAGCTGTCCTCAGCGCCGGTAAAGCGGGAAACCAGTTCGCCGGTACGATCCACCAGTCGGTCAATTTCAACAAAGGCTGAGGCCGCTCGCGCCGTAGCCTGCATCACTTCCGGCGCCACGCTGGAGACACCCAGAATCGTCATTTTGCCACAGGCGTTAATGACCTGTTTTAGCCCCAGTTGTTGATAGATATTTTGCGTCATGGCTTACAGTACTCCCAACAGCGAACAGACCACGCTCAGCGCCACAATCGACAGCAGAATGGTGGTGTAACGCGGCCCTTTCTTCACCAGATAGAAGTAAATGGCGAACACCGCCGCCAGCGGCAACAGGCCGGGGGCAATAGAGTCGAGGATTTGCTGCACCACCACTTCCGAGCCTTTCAGCGCGCTAAGCTTTAACGGGGTGGTGATCTTGACGTAGCTTGCGGACAGCGCCCCCATCATGATCAGGCCCAACACGTTAGCACCGTAGATAAGCTCCTTTATTCGCCCTCCCTGCAGCAGACCAATTATCGAGTCACGCCCCAGCGTGTAGCCTTTGTGAACCATGCCGTAGCTTATCGCCAGCGTAATAGCGGGATAGAGAATTAAGGGGACAATGCCGCCCATCGCGCTGCCATTGGCGGCGAATGGGATGAAGATAGCGATTAACAGCGGCATTACGGCGGCCCAGATGATGGAATCCCCCATCCCGGCCAGCGGCCCCATCAAACCTGTTTTAATCCCGGTAATGGAGGCGTCGCTGATCGGCTCACCGCGCGTTTTTTGCTCCTCCATCGCAATGGAGATCCCCTGAATCACCGCCCCAAACGTCTGTTCCGAGTTGAAGAAGTTCAGATGGCGTTTTAGCGCTTCCACCTGTTCCTCTTTTTGCGGGTAGAGCTTTTTGATGATCGGCGTCATTGAGGCGCAGTAAATCAGACTTTGCAAACGTTCATAGGAGCTGGATACTTCCGCACCCAGCCAGTAAATAAACCAGGCTTTAGTGATGTCGGCTTTGGTCAGCGTGCCGCTTTCACGCGCGCGCTCCACCAGTTCATGCTGCATTACGTCGCTGCTCATTATGCTGCTCCTTCATTTTTCGCCAGACCTTTAATCAGGAAGGCCACGCAGGTACCAAAGATTGCCATCGCCATGATGTCCACCTTCAGGTACAGCACCGCAAAGAATCCACCGATAAACCACGGCAGCAGGCTCTTTTTACCGATCACCATAATGGTGATGGCGAAGCCCAGCGCCGGCAAAATGCCACCCATAATTTCAAAAGAGTGGGTCAGCCAGTGAGGCATCAGCTTGAGGAAGCTTTCCACCACGTCCTGACCAAAATAGTTGGCGGCGAAGACAACCGGGAAGCGCAGTACCAGGCCGAGTAACGCCGGATAAAGAAACGCGCAGCGCATAATGCCTGCCATATTCGCCGTTTCCGCATGCTTATCCGCCATATGCACCCACGCCGCGTTCAGCGTACGGCGCAACTGGTCGAGGAACACGCCGATCACGCCAAACGGGATCGCCAGCGCGATAGCCAGATTTGGGTCCATTCCCGCCTTCACGGCGATAGGAATCGAGATACAGGCGGCCAGCGCGGGGTCTGACGGTACGTTACCGCCCGGCGTGGAGGTGACACCGAGATAAACCAACTGCATGCCGGCGCCAATGATCATCGCCGTTTCCATGTTGCCTAACAGCAGGCCAACAAATACGGCAATAACAACGGGCTGAAGCAGCATGGCGGAGAAGGTGTAGCCTAAACGTAAACGGGCAAACCAGTAATACAACCCCATCAGGCTTGCAAAGACTAAAGTGTCCATAGTGTTATTATCCTATTATCAAAGAGTTAGAATTTTTTCAGGATATCGTCCAGCGACTGCGGCTTATCTTCCGGGATAGTCTGGAAGAACACCTGAATCCCGCGATTTTTCAGGTCGCTCAGAATGCCAACGTCTTTTTCGTCCAGCGTAATGTTCTGGAATACTGCTTTGCGGTTTGGCCCGCCGCCCAACCCGCCCACCTGAATGGTAGTCACGTCAAAGCCCAACTGGACCGCCTCCTGAATCGCCGTCAGGGAAGGAAACAGCACCAGGACTTTGCCGTCACCAAGCTGGTTTTCTTTCCATGCGGCCGCAAAACTTTGGTTACCGTAGCAATCCACTTTGATGTTCGGCGGAGCTGCCATCAGGTAGATATTTTTCATAAACGGATCGGCGTCCAGTTCATCACTGACTACCGCAATACGGTTTGCCTGCGATTGTCCAACCCACTTGGTGACGACCTGCCCATGGATTAGACGGCTATCGATACGACATAACACGATGTTTGCCATGATGTTTTCTTCCCTATTTTGATTGTTGTAATTGACGAACGTGGGCAACAACGTCCAGACAACTGCTGCGCCCGGCATCAACCAGTTCAGCCACGCAGGTGGTCAGCAGACCATGCTCACGCCTGTCCAGCGCCTCCAGTAGCAAAGAGGCATTCAGCCCGGAAATGACTGCCACCGGGTAATCGGCGCTCAGCCGCGCCGCCACGTTAGAAGTGGTGCCGCCAATAAAATCCGTCAGGATAAGTGAGCCTTCCGGCATGGTTTTCACCACGGCTTCGACGCGCTGATAAAACTCACCGAGCGTATCGACAGGCATCAGCGCGATTTCGGTCACGCCTTTGATTTCACCCGTCACCATGCGCAGGCTGTTGCAAAGCTGTTGCCCCCAGCCGCCATGGGTCAGCAGCAGGATTTGGGGTAAGGATTCAGTGGTAGTCAAAATGGCCTCCTGGCTCGATTACATAGACACAGGTAACCAGAGCAAGGGATGTGCCAGAATTTGTGTCACGCGGAGGCGAAGAAAGGACTGGCGGGACGTAAAGCCCCGCCAGGTAAGGGATCAGCTATATAACAGTTCGTAGATATAAAAATATTCCGCGTCCGATAAGCGAATGGCATAGGCCTCTTCGATCGGCAGGAAAGCGGATTTAATGACACTAAACGCGTGGGCGTCCAGCTCCGGCTTGTTTTCAAGCGCCATCTGTAACGGTTTGCGGTTAATCACGATACGCTCGACCATACAACAGCAGTGGATCAGGAAGCGCAGTGTCACCTGACGGCTCGGTTTTAGCGAAAGTGCGGAGGTCAGATGATTCAGCACACCTTCCATTTCTTTCAGAATACGCTGAGGATTGAGCACCGAAATATGGTTGATGATGCTCTCCATAGTCAGCGCACTGATAAAGCGCATGGCGCTGCGTTCCATCTCCAGACGACGTTCGCTGCTGGAGAGATCGGGCGTCAGCAGGCTCAGCACCAGTTCTGGCCCCTGCTCGGAGAACAATTCTTCCAGCGAGATAAACGGAATGTCCGGCAGTCCCGGCTGGAAAGTACCGACGATCCCCGCCAGACGTTCACTGGCGTTAATCGCCTGCTGAACGCGCTCCAGGCTGCGGACTTCGTTGTAATCGAGGATCACCATCCGCGTATCCTGCGACATTAGTTCGCCGAAGCTCTCCTCCAGCACCTTTTTAATTTTTTCCGCCGTGCCCATCCCAGTGATGCAGGAGATGACCAGCACTTTGCCGTTATTTTCCTGCTGTGGCGTACAGAGCTGACAGGGGATATCTTTACTCTGCATTAACGCCGCCAGCTGCGTTAAGTCACTGGTTTCATAGCTTAAGTCCAGACCCAATTCCAGCAAACTGGTCAGGGTGATATTCGGCATCAGTAGGACATCTATCTGGAATAACTTGCTGATCGTACTACCAAAATGAATCAGTGAGCCGATATCCACCATCAATATCAGCCGCTGCCAGCGTCGGGCCTGGATCATCTGGATTAACGTTTCTAGGGTGTCATGCACCGATTGCTCAAACGGCATATCGATAGCGCTGAACAATTCGCGCTCCAGAACACGGTTCACGTACTGCGCCTGACTCGTGGCGGTGGTGGCTCCGTGGGCAATTAAAACCACGCCACAGTCCGGGCTGGCATCAATGCGCTGTCGGTAATGGCGACACTCTTTCAGGAACAAACACAGCCAGACAACTTCCGTCGCCGGGCACTGAATATGCAGCAGTTCATTGATTTTTCGACACAACAGCGTGGCGTTTTCGTATTCATCTTTGCAACGGTCTAGGATCAGGCTGGAAGAGTAAAGCTGTGGGATCAGTCCGCGCTGCACATAGCCAATCAGCGCCAGAAGGTGCTTGCGCAGTGGGTTCACTAAATTTTCCGGCAGCGTAAAACCCAGCACCTGTTCCACACAGCCGATGAGTAACGTCACCCGTTCTTCAATCTGGTCACCATAGCGCGGGGGATGCGCCACGTTGTCGCGACTGTAAAGACCGTAATCAAATATCGAGCTGAGCTTATTCTTGAGTATTGCCAGCGTTTCGGCGGGCGGCACGTTGCTGTTACGCAGATTGACGTATTCACGGGTCAGGAAGCTGTAAAAGAGATCGCTGTCTTCAATTTCCGTCCCGGTTGCCAGCGAGTTTTTTAATGCCGGGAGCGTGCGCGCATCCACGCTCAGCCGTGCGTTGCCGCCAAACAGTGCATCAACCAACTGACGCTGTTCCGCCGTGGCGTTAAACGGCATCTCTGCGAGCCGTTTGTCCAGCTGTAGCATGTCGCTTTGCTCCGCCATCCCTGATGCCCACGCCTGGGCGCACAGAAACTGAATATCGCTCTTGAGCTGGCCAATATTGCCTTCCAGCGGTTTGTTCAGCAGCCAGAGCAGCAGCGTTTTGTCGATGCTTACCGTGCGTTCAATTTTACGGCTCTCACGCTGTAAGAAACCAACAATTAATTCAACCTGCTCTTCGATTGAACGCTGGCGAATACCGGGCAAATCGATACAGACCTGAATACGCCGCTGGAAGGTGCGTAGCAGCGCCGAACTGACGGGTTCAGTCGTCGCACAGATCAGGCGAACCGAAATTGAGCGCGCCGCAGCGCTCGAACCCAGAGGCCGGTATTCACCCTTATCGAGAATGGAGAACAGCTTTTCCTGCCCCTCATACGGCAGTCGATGGACCTCGTCGAGTAACAGATAACCACCGTCAGCCTGTTCAACCAGACCGGGTTTATTCTCGTTTGCTCCGGTAAATGCCCCCTGGCGATGACCAAACAGATGTGAGGAAAGCAGTTCCGGGTTATGCGCGTATTCTGCACAGTTAAAATAAACCAGCGGTGGCGGCGCTCCCGTCGCACGTTCGCAGGCGAAACGGTGCATCAGTTCGGCAAAAAAGGTTTTACCAACGCCGGAGGGACCGGTCAGCAGAACATGCAGCCCGTGGGGATACAGCACCGCCGCGCGGCCTTTTTCCACCGCATCATGCAGGCTGCGATCGTAGCCGATAAGTCCGATAAAGGGATCGTCAGAGACCAGGCTCTCCTGATGGGCAATGAGATCGGCAACCGAACGCACTTCGCGTTCGGACGCATCCAGCGTGCGATCCAGCAACATTTCAATTGCCTGACGATGCAGGAAGAACACCGGACGGCCACGGCTTTTAATCGCCAGACCATCATTCCATAACTGATTGAGGTCTTTACTGACAGAATTACGCGCCAGTCCAAGGTTAAAGCCTATAGCCTCCGCGGTGAATGCCGTTTCCTGCGCCAAACTGGCAAGATTTAGCCCACGCGTCAGCCGTTCCAGCTCCCCCAGTATTACCTCAATCCGCCTCATCTCTTTACCGCTTAAGAAATTAATGATTGTTCAGAACATACACTATTCTGCTGCGCAAGAAAGTGAGGGATGGGAAGAATCGGTCTACAACTTACAGCTGAAACCGGTTTTCTGACTCATGCAGAACGCTTAGAGAGCCATATGCTGTCTATACTTATCTTTAAATCTGGCATACCTGATGGCGCTATGCTTATCAGGTATGGAAGAGGATATAAGCCGGATCGGGCAACAATTCACTCTGGAGAATGATAAATGAAACGAACAGCGTTGCTGCTCTTTGCCGTCCTTTTCACGCTGCCGGGTCTGGCGCAGGCCGACTCGGCTTACGGTTCTCTACAGGCAGTTCACGAAAAAAATACCGTATTGAAGGACTTACGCAAAATTTGTACCCCGCAGGGGTCGCCATCAGATGAAGTATGGGAAAAAACAATTATGTCTGATACGCGTAATCAGCAGCATATTCGCGAGGCTATTTTGGCAATTCAAAGGAGTAATCAAAATAACTATTGGGATGCGCTGGGCAAAGTCGAATGCCCGGATATCTAGGCGCGAAACGTATTGTTCGCGCCTGATTAATACGGTTAACGCTGAGGAATAATAAGGTCGCCGCGCAGCACGTATGAGCCCAGCACGTTCTGGGTTTTCTCGTTCAGCCAACTGACGATACGCGCCGCCATGGCGTCCATTGAATACTCAATGGCCGGGATAGTGGGAATGCCCGGCAGATGCAGCGACCCGGCCAGGCTAAACACCATAATGTCTCCCGGCACCGATTTATTAAACGCCTGCAGCTGCGGGATCACCCGCTGGGCCTGCTGTTCGTCCGCCACCAGCAGCGCGTTAAAATTGAGCGTTGACGCGTTATTGAGCAGCTCCTGCAATGCCACGGAGGACGACGTTGCCTCCATAAACACCAGATTGCGGTTAAACGGCAGGAAGTTTTTTTCCAGCGCATGCTTGTAGCCCAACAGCACCTGATCCGAGAACCCCATACCGTCCGGGTGGATCAACGCAATCTGGCGTCGATTCTGGCTTATCAGGTAGTTACAGGCCGTTTCGGTAGCAAACGCGTGATCAAACTGAATGCTGTTGACGTCATCGCCGGAATCCAGGCAATCCACCAGAATGACATTCTCCTGGCTAATGCTCAGCGGGAACCGCGCGCCAATAATCAATACGTCATCACACAACCCACAGCTTAATTCATCCAGGGCGTTCATCACTTCCGCTTTGCTATTGGCAAAACGCAGCAACAGATGCTTTTGATGCTGGCTAAGGTGTTTTTCCAACGCATAGAGATAGCCGGTAGTCTGGTTAATGTTATCCTGCGCGCAAATGACCCCAATACAGCCGGTAGACTGACTCAGCAGCGACTGTGCAATCACGTTCGGGCGATAGTTCAGTTCATCCACCGCTTTCAGCACGGCAAGACGGCTGGCCTCTTTGACACCACGTGAACCGCTCAACACGCGTGACACCGTGGCCTTTGACACCCCGGCCAGACGCGATACATCGTTGATAGTAGACATCATTCTCCCCTGACAGGACCCGCCTGGCCCTTCCTTCCTGTATTTAACATTGGCTTAAATAATCGCCACTCGCAGTATATCTGTTTCCGTTTTTCATGGAAACCGATTTTCCATTTGGACTCAAAAAGAGATCAAACCGCCAAATTTCGTGAGCCAGATTCAAATAATTAGCCTTATAACAATAAGATCTTGATGGCGGTCACAGTTCTGTTTGCGACGAATGGAAACCGGTTTCCGTATGATATCAAATCAGACTCGCAATATGTTTTTACATTTAAAGGATGGTTCACCATGTTCAGGATTATGTTGTGTTGCTCTGCAGGGATGTCCACCAGCATGCTGGTTCGCAAAATGGTTGAAGAAGCGGAATCACGCGGGCTGCCCGTGAAGATTGATGCGTACGGTGTTGCCGAATTTGACACACAGTTTCCAAATTACCAGGTGGTGCTGCTCGGCCCCCAGGTAAAGTACATGCTTACTACGCTCTCAGAAAAGGCTGCCACCCAGGGTGTACCCGTAAAAGCCATAGATATGATGGATTACGGTATGCAACGCGGTGACAAAGTGCTGGATTATGCCCTGTCGCTGATTGAAGCGGCACACTAGAAAGGTATCAATATGAGTTCGTTATATCAGTCAATGGTTGCCGTCATTGAACAATCCATTACCCCGCTCGCCGGAAAGCTGGGGCAGCAAAAGTATGTGATTGCGATTCGTGACGGTTTTACGGCGGCGCTGCCGTTTATGATCATCGGCTCGTTCATGCTGGTGTTTATTTTCCCTCCATTCTCTGCCGAAACCACCAATAGCTTTGCCCGTGGCTGGCTCGATTTTTCTGCCACCTACCGTGAACAGTTGATGCTGCCGTTTAACCTCAGCATGGGTGTTATGACGTTCTTCATCTCCGTTGGTATTGGCGCCAGCCTTGGCCGCCAGTTTAATCTCGACCCGATCATGTCCGGGCTGCTGGCTTTTATGGCGTTTTTGCTGGTTGCAGCGCCTTATGCCGACGGAAAAATCTCGACCCAGTATCTTTCCGGTCAGGGGATCTTTACCGCCCTGATTACCGCTATTTACTCCACCCGCGTGTATGCCTGGCTGAAGCAGAATAACGTGACAATCCGCCTGCCGAAAGAAGTGCCGACCGGCGTCGCACGTTCATTTGAGATCCTGATTCCGGTGCTGGTCGTGATTGCCACTCTGCATCCACTGAACCTGTTTATCGAAGCACAAACCGGGATGATCATTCCGCAGGCGATTATGCACCTGCTGGAACCGCTGGTTTCTGCCTCTGATTCGCTGCCGGCGATTCTGCTTTCCGTCCTGCTGTGCCAGATTTTCTGGTTTGCGGGGATCCACGGTGCGCTGATTGTCACCGGCATCATGAACCCATTCTGGATGGCAAACCTGTCCGCTAACCAGGCCGCACTGGCGGCAGGCGCGGCGCTGCCGCACGTTTATCTGCAAGGTTTTTGGGATCACTATCTGCTGATCGGCGGCGTGGGATCAACCTTACCGCTGGCGTTCCTGCTGTTGCGCAGCCGCGTCGCCCACCTGCGCACCATCGGCAAAATGGGAATTGTGCCTAGTTTCTTTAATATTAATGAGCCTATTCTGTTTGGTGCGCCGATCATCATGAACCCAATGCTGTTCATCCCATTTGTTTGCGTTCCGATGATCAACGCCGTGCTGGCCTATAGCGCCACCAAGCTTGGCTGGATAGCCCAGGTGGTGTCGTTAACTCCGTGGACCACACCAGCGCCAATTGGAGCGTCCTGGGCCGCGAACTGGGCATTAAGTCCGGTGGTGATGTGCTTTATCTGCATGGCAATGTCGGCGCTGATGTACCTGCCTTTCCTGCGTGCCTACGAACGTTCTTTGATGAAATCTGAAGAGCAAAAAGCCCAGGATGCCGTCTCCGTGGCGAACGCTGCCCGTAGCAACTCATAATGAATCAAGGAGTCAGAACAATGAGATACCGTTTTCCTGAAAACTTCTGGTGGGGCAGTGCCTGCTCAGCGCTGCAAACCGAAGGGGATAGCCTGAACGGCGGTAAAAGCCAGACCACATGGGACGTGTGGTTCGACCGTCAGCCAGGTCGTTTCCATCAGGGGGTTGGCCCGGCAGACACCTCCGGTTTTTATCAACACTGGAAACAGGACATCGCACTGCTGAAACAGCTGCAGCACAACAGCTTTCGTACGTCTCTAAGCTGGTCGCGCCTGATCCCGGACGGCACCGGCGAGGTCAATCCCGAAGCGGTCGATTTCTATAACAACGTCATCGACGAGCTGCTGGCGCAGGGCATCACGCCCTTTATCACCCTGTTCCACTTCGATATGCCGATGGTGATGCAGGAGAAAGGCGGCTGGGAAAATCGTGACGTCGTGGAAGCCTTTGGTCACTACGCCCGGACGTGTTTTACCTTGTTCGGCAATCGGGTGAAGCACTGGTTCACCTTCAACGAGCCGATTGTCCCGGTAGAAGGCGGCTATCTGTATGACTTCCACTACCCGAACGTGGTGGATTTCAAACGGGCGGCAACCGTGGCCTACCACACCGTACTGGCGCATTCGACGGCGGTTCGTGCGTATCGCGCTGGCAACTATGACGGTGAAATCGGCGTGGTGCTGAACTTAACGCCGTCTTATCCGCGATCGCAAAATCCGGCGGATGTGAAAGCCGCGCACCATGCGGATCTGCTGTTTAACCGCAGCTTCCTCGATCCGGTATTAAAAGGCGAATATCCGGCGGACCTGGTGGAACTGTTAAAACAGTACGATCAGCTACCGGCCTGCCAGCCTGGCGACAGCCAGCTCATCGCCGAGGGTAAAATCGACCTGTTGGGCATTAACTACTACCAACCGCGCCGGGTGAAATGCCGCGATAGCGCCGTCAATCCTGACGCGCCGTTTATGCCAGAATCGCTGTTTGAATATTACGAAATGCCGGGACGTAAAATGAACCCGTACCGTGGCTGGGAAATCTATGAGCCGGGCATTTACGATATTATTACGAATCTGCGAGATAATTATGGCAACCCGCGCTGTTTTATTTCTGAAAACGGCATGGGTGTAGAAAACGAACAGCGTTTTATTCAGGACGATCAGATTAACGACAATTACCGTATTGAGTTTGTCTCAGAACATCTTAAATGGCTGCATAAAGGCATTAGCGAGGGTTGTCATTGTCTTGGTTACCATATGTGGACCTTTATTGATAACTGGTCATGGCTCAACGGATATAAAAACCGCTACGGTTTTGTCCAGTTAGATTTAGCCACGCAAAAACGTACTGTGAAAAAGAGCGGCGAGTGGTTTGCGAAAACTGCCGCCAATAATGGATTCGATTAAAAAGAGAGCATCATGATTGCATTAGAAGAAGCAGTAATGGAAATCATCGTCAATGCCGGGCAGTCACGCAGCCTGTGCTTCGAAGCGCTGCACGCCGCGCGCGCCGGGAACATTGACGAAGCGAAAAGCCTGCTTCGTGAGGCTGACGGCTATGCCCGTCAGGCTCACCACATGCAAACCAAATTGATCGAACAGGACGCCGGGGAAGCCCGGCAACCAATGACATTAATTATGGTGCATGCGCAGGACCACTTAATGACGTCGCTATTAGCCCGCGAACTGTCAGAAGAAATTATTCATTTGTATCAACGCTAGTTTCTCAATAACACTTTCTGAACGGAGTATTTATTACGATTAAATAAATTAATTCTGTACCTGTTAATAAAATAAATAAATCAACTTGTTTTGGTGATAGCAAATTCAACCGAGACGGGATGGTTATTATCTTAAAATAAATGAATACACACGCTTATTCAGAATGCCAATGGCAACCTGAAGGGTTAAGTGTCAAATGAGATAACCATGAACATAAAAAAACTTCCATTAGCCATGGCGGTCGTGGCCGCGCTGTGCCCAATTTCCGTGCTCGCACAGGAATTTACGCAGGAACAAATCGACGCCATCGTCGCCAAAGCCGTCGATAAAGCGCTGGCGGAACGCCAGGCGAAAATGGACGCTGCCGTGGCGAAGAAAACCGATGTGATTAACGAACCGCAAAGCGCGGCGCAGTCGCCGGATATGGCGATACCGTTCGGCGTGAAGTTCAGCGGCTACGCCCGTTACGGCGCGCACTTCCAGAGTGGCGATCAGAAATACGTTGGCGTTGACGGGTCCTATAACGGTGCATCCGCGATTGGTCGTCTGGGTAACGAAGGCAACGGTGGCGAATTCCAGCTCTCCAAAGCGTTCAAAAGCGACAACGGCGCAATCTGGGATATCAACGTGATGATTGACCACTGGGGCGACGAAGTTAACCTCAAAAAAGCCTACGCGGGCGTGACCAACGTGCTGGAGTCCAATCCGAACGCCTACATCTGGGCCGGCCGCGACTTCCATCAGCGCCCACAACAGGGCATTAACGACTACTTCTGGATGAACCACGACGGCCAGGGCGCCGGGGTGAAGAACTTCGACATTGGCGGCGTACAGTTTGATGTTGCCACCGTCGCCGCCGTCGAATCGTGTAGTCCGGAAGTCATGGAAGACGAAGCCAACCCTTCACGCATTACCTGTACCGGCGGCTCCGGCACTGGCGATAAAGGTAACTATGCGGTGACATCAAAAATCCACAATATGAAGGTCGGCCCGCTGGACCTGGAGATCTACGCCAACTATGGCTTTGACTCCAAGGCCGTCGAGAGCGATGACCGCCTGAAAGCCTGGCAGGGCGCCTTTGTGCTGAGCCACACCAACGACAGCGGCGTGAACAAGGTGATCGCCCGTTATTCGGATAACTCAGACAACAGCGTCTACAACAAAACCGACGACCTGACCACGGTTTACGCCAGCTTCGAGGGGAGCCATAAGTTTACCCGCCAGGCGCAGGTGGAATACCTGCTGGCGTTCCATGACTACGACAACAGCGCAGACAAAAGCGACAACCGTAAGAACTACGGCGCGATTGTGCGCCCGATGTACTTCTGGAACGACGTTCACTCCACCTGGCTGGAAGCGGGCTATCAGCGCGTAGACTACGACAACGGAGGCGATAACAGCGGCTGGAAGCTGACGCTGTCGCAGAACATGTCGATCGCCATGGGACCCGAATTCCGCCCGATGCTGCGTTTCTATATGACAGGCGGCAAGGTGGACAACGACCGTACCGCGCGCGTCAACGGCACGAAAGACGAAACCCTGGACGACTTCAACCTCGGCGCGATGTGGGAAGCGTGGTTCTGATAAAAAATCATCGGGGGTGTACCCGCCCCCGAGATTGTCACGCAAAAAACAGCTCAACGTCGCGTAAGTTGGCATCCTGCAATGCCGATCACACTTTATAACGCACAACAGATTTGTTCAGGAAAGACAGCCGGATCATTAAGCTTTTTTCTCCCCGCCCGGAATATATTAATCCTATTCCAGTCACCAGGATTGGCGAATAGCGAAACTACGGAGAAAGCTTATATGGCAGGTCTTTATTATGGTGTGGCCTATTACGATGAGTACATTCGTGAGGAGCGCCTGGAAAAAGATATTGAGATGATGGTCGCCGCTGGCATTAATGTTGTCAGAATTGCGGAATCGACCTGGAGCACGCTGGAGCCTGCAGAGAATACGTTCAATTTCTACCATATTGATCGCGTGCTCGACGCCATGCACCGCGCGGGCATCTCCGTTATTATCGGCACGCCAACCTACGCCATCCCCGGCTGGCTGGCGCGTAAGCACCCGGATGCGCTGGTCACCACGCCAGCTGGCCATGAAAAATATGGCCGTCGGCAGATTATGGATATCGTTAATCCACATTTCCTTCAGCATGCCGAAAAGGTTATTCGCGCCCTGCTTAATCATGTTCGCCATCGTCCGGCCATTATTGGCTATCAGGTTGATAATGAAACCAAGCATTATGACAATACCGGCGAATATATAGAGACGGCGTTTAAAGCATCATTGAAAAAACAGTTCCCGGATATCCGTCAGTTGAATGATGCCTTTGGGCTTGAGTACTGGAGCAATTGCATTGATTGCTGGGAAGATTTTCCCCCTGTCGCCAGCACCATCAACGCCAGCCTCGGCTGCGCTTTTGCTCGCTTTCGTCGGGAGAAGGTCGCGGAATATCTGGCCTGGCAGGCCGATATCGTGCGGGAATACGCGCGTCCAGAGCAGTTTGTCACGCAAAACTTCGATTTTGAATGGCGCGGTTATTCTTTTGGGCTTCAGCCGCAGGTCAATCACTTTTCTGCCGCACAGGCAATGAGCATTGTCAGCGTTGACGTTTATCACCCCGGTCAGGATCATCTTAGCGGGCGGGAAATAGCCTTCAGCGGCGATGTGGCGAGAAACCTGAAAAACGGGCGTAATTATTATGTTATGGAGACACAGGCTCAGGGCTTTGCCAAATGGACGCCGTGGCCTGGTCAATTACGCTTGCAGGCCTTCAGCCATATCGCCAGCGGCGCCAGCATGGTTTCTTACTGGCACTGGCATTCGATCCACAACTCCTATGAAACCTACTGGAAAGGGGTGATCAGCCATGATTTCGCCCCAGGCCCTACTTACCAGGAGGCGATGACTATCGGTCAGGAGATGGCTCAGCTGTCCGGTGTTCTCGACGAACTGCGCGTGGAAAACGATGTCGCGATTCTGGTCAGCAATGATGCGATGGAAGCCATGAACTGGTTTAAACCCGATACCCCGCAGCCCGGGCTGAACAACCACGGTCATTACGTTTACAACGATATCCTGCGACGGTTCTGGGATGCGCTTTATGACAATAATGTCGCGGTGGATATCATCAACACCCTTGACCCACTGAGCAGTCAATACAAGGTCGTGGTTATCCCGGCGCTCTACTGTGCAACCGACGAGCAGCTTGAGCGTATCAATCAGTTTGTTGAAAACGGCGGCAAAGTGCTGATTGGCTTTAAGTCCGGATTTTGTGATGAGAATGTCAGAGTGCGCGCTGAAACCCAGCCAGCGATCCTGAATACATGCTGCGGCGTCAGCTACAGCCAGTTCGTCATTCCGGAAAACGTGGGGCTGCGATCTGAAACTAAAGCATTGGTTTGCGCCCCGGATGAGCACCCGGAAATGTGGATGGAGCTGCTGACGCCGAATACCGATAAGACCGAGGTTCTGCTGCGTTATGACCACCCGGTCTGGGGAAAATATGCCGCCGCCACGCTGTCGGGTTATGGTAAAGGGCAGGCGCTCTATGTTGGTTTCCTGCCCTCCGGCAAGGTGATATTTGATCTGTTTAGCGCGCTCTCATCAGATACGGCGCTGCCCTCCTCTACGTCAGCGTATCAGTGGCCTCTGGTTGTTCGCCGCGCCGTAAACAGCCGGGGCGAGGCGGTGCAATTTATTTTCAATTATTGCGCCACGCCTGCAACAATCCGTACTGAGGCCGAAGTGACGGAACCGCTGGGCGGGAAACGGTATCATCAGGGAGAACGCGTTGAGATTGATGCCTGGGGCATGCGGCTGTTTGTGAAATCACGGTAATTTTCGCGAGGTGGTGTATGTGTTTTACCTTTGATGCGTATCTGGTGGCCGGATTCACGCCGGTTATCCGCAGCGGTCCTCTCGATACCCCAATAGACCGTCCGGACGGAATGGAAGGGTATATTATTAATATTACCGTGAGGGGAAAAGCATGGGTAAAAACCAAAGAAGGCACATACATTACCTGCGAAAAAAATGACTTGCTCATTTTTCCACCCGGCGTGCCGCATCATTATGGACGAGATGAAAACAGCGATTGCTGGGATCACTTTTGGATTTACTTTATTCCCCGTCCTTACTGGCATAATTGGCTCACCTGGCAAGGTAACGAAGGTGAACCAGGCAAACTGACGCTAAAGAGTGAGCACGACGGTGAATTAATGAAGACGCTGTTTAGCGAGGCAATTACCTTCTTTTCTGAAGGCGACGCGCTGTCAGAAGCGATATCGATGAACGTCCTTGAACGTATCATCCTGAATTGTTATCGACTGCAGGAAGATACCCGCAATAATACGCGCGATGCCAGAGTAGAAGAGGTATGTCGCTATCTGAACCGACATATCACTGAGGATTTGAGCATCGCCGACCTCGCCGCGCAGGTCTGTTTGTCGCCATCTCGTCTGTCTCATCTGTTCCGCGAAGAGACTGGGCAAACTATTAATGAATGGAAAGAAGAACAGCGGATATATCACGCCAAAAACATGTTACAAAATACCGCACTGTCTATCTCTGATATTGCACAATTAAGCGGATATAACGATGCATTTTATTTCTCAAGAATTTTTCGCCGCCACTGCGGAGTCTCTCCGCGTAGATACAGAAATAATTATATGAAACTTACTCCTGATAAGAACAGTTATTCCAGTGACGCTTAAACTATTCATTACGAGTGGTCAAATTAATTCCAAATAAAAAGGTTTACTACAATGGACAAGAGTATCATCGATAAAACCATTAATTTGGCTGGGTGGTCTGCGTCAGTGAGTAATGAAACTCAGCCGAAACCGCCGGTACTTTTAGGTCTCGCCGTCGGAATCGGCGCACTGCTGTGGCTGGCCCCGTTTATGGGACTCAATTCCGTTCTGAATCCGGCCAAGCTCAGTCGAATTATCGGCGGAGGAGCAGAGGTTAATAACTTTCTTGCGCTGCTGGGCACCCTTGGCGCGGTCACCTCAACGATTACCACCATTATTATCGGGGCGCTGTCTGACCTCACGCGCTCCCGCTGGGGTCGCCGGACGCCGTGGATTTTATCCGGCTCGGTTCTGACCGCCCTGGTGATGGTGGGGCTGGGAATGATTGAAACCAAAGAGCAGCTGTGGATTTTTATCCTTCTCTGGTGCTTATTACAGACCTTTATTAACTTTGTCGTTGCACCGCTGATTGCCGTCATTGCCGATCGCATCGCGCCAAAACATCGGGGGTTAATTTCCTCCATTTATGCCGCAGGTTTTATCATCGGCCAGTACGGTGGCCCGGTGGTTGGCGGGTTCTTTCTTAGCGATAGCAACCCGGAACTGGTCAATACCGGTTATTACGTCCTGGCGGTGGCGATGCTGCTCTCCGGCCCGATTGCAGCGATCATTATTAAAGAGCCATCCAGCCTTGGCATGCCACGGCAAAAAATCGATCGCAGCAATTTCGCCCAGTACTTTATTTTTCCGGTACGCAACGCGCGCGACTTTTACCTGGCGCTGTTTGGCAAGATGCTGATTGCCATCACCATCACCGCTTTTAGCGTTTATCAGCTCTTTTTCCTGACCAGCGGAATGGGGCTTAATAGCGCCGACGCCGGGAAATATATCTCCCTGGCCGGGATCGCCACGATGATAACCGCATTAATCTTTGCCCCTATTTCCGGCCCGATTTCCGACAAATTGCGCACCCGCAAAAAACCGGTGTTTCTCGCCGCCATATTGATTGCCACCGGTACCGTGATCCCGTTTATTTACGGGCAGCCCGCCGCGATGATCTGGTATGGAATCATCGCAGGCATTGGCTCAGGGATTTTCTTTTCGGTCGATCAGGCATTGAATCTGGAGGTGCTGCCTAATCCCGAAAACTCGGCAAAAGACCTCGGCATCCTGAACTTTGCCAATACTGGTGCGCAAATTCTGGGCCCCGTATTAGGCGCGATTCTGTTTAGCGTGGTGGGTAATCAGTATCTGCCCATCCTGCCTATTCTGGCCGTGATCGCACTGGCGGGCGGGGGACTGATTATGATGATAAAGCAGGTAGATTGAACATTATCCCCCGGCGAGCACGGCGCCGTCGGGGGATAATATTATGATGAAATCCGTACTTTCGTCGCCACCAGCAAGCCGGTCAGCAGCATCAAAGCCCCTGAAATCACCAGCGGTGACACCAGTCCGAGGTTATCGAGCGCATAGCCTCCCACCGCAGCCCCGCAGGTATTGGCAAGCTGGATCACGGCGACCTGGACGGATCCGGCTTTTTCTGCCTGATCGGCAAGCGAGCGGGTGATCCACGTCGACCACCCCACCGGCACCAGTGCAAACGCCAGCCCCCAGATAATCGCAATACCCGCTGCGACCACTTTGTCACTGCCCCACAAAATCAGGACCAGCGCGCTGAGCGCCAGCACCAGCGGTGCACCGGCTAACGCCAGTTTGACCGAGCGCTTCAAAATCATCGACGAGAACGACGTACCGACAAAGCTGGCGATACCAAAGCTCAGCAGCACCAGCGTCAGACCATCCACATCAAATCCCGCCAGGTTCATATACACCGGGCGAATATAGGTAAAAAAGGCAAACTGCCCGGCAAAAGACATAAAGATGGCGATCATGCCGGCCATCACGCCCGGACGCTGTAGCAGGCTGAACATATTTTGTTTCTGATGCGACGGTTCGCCGGGCAGCGAAGGCAGAGATCTCACCACCCAAATGGTGCACAGCACTCCCATTACCGCCGCCGCATTAAACACGTTACGCCAGCCGATAATTCCACCTAAAAAACTCCCCAACGGCGCGGCAATCACCAGCGCAATAGAGACCGCGCCGAAGATAACCGACAGCGCTTTTGGTACCGTACGTGCGGGAACCAGACGCATGGTCAGCGACGCCGACATCGCCCAGAAGCCGCCAAGCGCCAGACCGAGGCAGGCGCGGCCAACGAGCAACAGCGAAAAAGAGTTGGCAAAGGAAACCAGCAGGCAGGAGAGCGTCAGCAGTACCGAGAACAGGATCACCACATAGCGACGATCGGTTGCCTGAATGATTTGCGTGATAAACAGGCTGGCAAACATAGCGACAAAGGCCGTCACCGTCACCGATTGCCCGGCGACGCCTTCCGAAATCCCCAAATCCTGCGCCATTGGCGTCAGCAAACTGACCGGCAGGAACTCAACGGTTATCAGGCAGGCAACACAGAACGCCACGGCGAAGACCGCCGACCAGTTCGGTCGGGCATTCACCTCAGCGCGGGATTTTTGTTCAATAGCTTCACTCATTTTGTTACCTGCGTGGGGTTATTGTAGAAAAGTTACGCAGTGTAACATTAAATTTGTGACGTATTTAACGTTTCAGCAACTGTTTTTCATTTGCCGCAAACGTCAGCTTCCCCAGATTCTTAAAGATGGAACGCGACTCTTTTACCTGTTGGCAGCTTAACATCAATGCTCAGCTCACCACCCAGCGCAGCAACATAACGCTTTAAAGTCGACAGGCGAGGATCGTTATCAGCCTGTTCCATTTTTGCAATTGTTGGCTGCTTAACGCCCATTACCGAGGCAAGTTCAGCCTGAGAAAGATTCAGTTCTTCCCTTAACATACTTAACGCAACCGCCTGACGTAGCACTTCTACTTTTTCAGCAATGCGCTCCTGGCTTTTCGGGCTTTGTTTAGCCATCAATTCTTTAAGGGTAGCCATAATTTATCCTTACTTATTAAGGTGCTTTCGGTACTCAACATCCGCAAACTTGATCATATCTTTATAGAATTTCTTCTCGTTGATCCCTGTTTTACCCCCGGCACATAACACGATACCATGACGGGAAGGATCAAACGCAAAGAACGCTCGAATGGGATTGCCTTGATGTTGTACCCGTAACTCTTTCATATTTGAAAACGCAGAATCATTCACCGTATCTGCAAACGGCCTGCCTAACTGGGGCCCATATTCAGACAAAATCATCATTGCTGCGAGCATATCCTCCTTGAGCGCTTCGGTCTGTACATCAAACCACTTGTCGAAAGCATCCGTTGTTTCCACATCCCACATCAGCGATCCCTCATAGCTAATAAGCTATAGGTAAATTATAGCTTATTAGCTATTAAATCAATTCTTATCGCGCACTAATTAACCGCTAGTCGCAGCCCTTGCCAGCCCGGTAATCCATTCCTGGTGACCGTTAATCATCGGATTGGGCAGCGTACGCGCCAGTTCTTGTGCCGGAACGCCAATCTGCGATTCCTGAGTCAGAATACGAACGCGGTCTCCGGGTAAATCCTCAAACAGCCAGGCGTGGATCACATCCAGACGTGTAGTGGCATCACCTTCCGCCCAGCCGTGCCAGGCAATACGCGCGGCCTGGCCGTCAACCGGTGGCATATACTCGGTGATTTGCGCTTCGATGGGGAAACCAAAAGTCGTAAAACGGAAACGGGCATCCATGCTTAATAATGGACCTGAGTCGTCGTGAAAACGGATATCCGCCACGTTGCTGTAATAGGTCGGCCAGCGCGTTGTGTCATTAAGCTGTGCCCAGACGGCGCGGACGCTCAGTCCGGCAACGATAATTTCATTTGAGGCAAAGTTATCCGTTGTCCCTGGCAGATACGCTGCAGGCCAGATAATTGCACGTTGTTGAGTGGCTTGATTCATGATGTACCTCGTCGTGTAAGTTAACGAGGTACATCATGCTTTCGCGTAAGATATAAAGATAATGACGATTCCAAATAGTTGTCATCATAAATACTGATATCAGTGCAGCCAGTGCACACCCTCTTCGGGCTGGAAAAAGGCGTTATAGCGCATCTGGAACGCATTAAGCTCCTGCATATCCGGCTCCATCTCGCGCAGAAATCCGAGCGCCAGACGCACCTGCGCGTCGGTAATCGGTGCGGCCAGCCGGGCTTTTTGCAGCCAACGGTGCCACTGCAGCAGATTCTGCTCGCTGCCGTCGACAATAACGATTTGCCAGATCAGCAGCACCTGAGCGGCATTTTGCAGATGCGATTCATCCGGGCGGTGCAGGTACTGTAAAAAAGCCTCCCCCTGTACTTTTCCCATCTGATCGATCATCGATTCTACCGGCACGACATCAATGTTCAGTCGCTCGCTCAGACGGTGAATTGCCCGTCGCGACCCGGACGTTAGCACCCGAAATCCCACCACAAAAACAA
Source organism: Citrobacter sp. C348 (assembly GCF_047467975.1). NCBI lineage: Bacteria > Pseudomonadati > Pseudomonadota > Gammaproteobacteria > Enterobacterales > Enterobacteriaceae > Citrobacter > Citrobacter sp. C348. The sequence continues at coordinate 369,238 of NZ_JASJUJ010000004.1, forward strand.
CCACCAACGTGGCCAGCATTATCCAAATCATGCGCACATCCATTACCAGACAGGACGCCCATCATAGCGGCAAATTCACCTCTGTCGACGGCTGAACGTGTCATAATGTGACTTATCGAACTCGCAGGCAGACATCATGAAATCTGATATCAGAACACTCGATCTTAATCTGTTAAAAACGCTGGATGCCCTGCTGGATGAACGCAGCGTAACCCATGCGGCGCAGCGGCTGTCGCTCACTCAGCCTGCGGTAAGCGGCATGCTCAACCGCCTGCGCGACTATTTTGACGATCCGCTGTTTAGTCGCACGCCGCACGGCATTGTCCCGACGCTGCGCGCCCAACAGTTGGCCGCCCCGGTCAAACAGATCCTCAGCGACATCGATATCCTACTTAAACCGACACAGTTTGACCCACTCACCGCATCGCTCACCCTTACCATCGCCGCTACGGATTACGCGCTCAAAGCGGTGATCGTGTCGTTTATTGCCGCGCTTCGCGTACGCGCCCCGGGTATCCGTGTGCGGGTGGTACCGGTTGAGCCAGTGCTGCTCAGCACGCAGTTTGAGCAGGGGAAAATCGACCTGGCGTTGCTGACGCCGGACTCCACGCCCAACAACCTGCACAGCCGGGCGTTATATGATGAAGAGTACGTTTGCCTCATGCGTCACGGGCATCCTGATGCGGGGAAAACGCTGACGCTCGATCGCTTCTGCGCTTTTGAGCATGTGCTGGTTTCTTATGAGGGCGAAAGTTTCTGGGGCGTCACCGATGAGGCCCTGGCAGGTATCGGACGCCAACGGCAAATTGGTTTGTCGGTTAGCAGCTTTCTGGTATTGCCGGACATCCTCGCCACCAGCGATATGATTGCCGTGGTTCCTGCCCGTCTGGCGTATGACGATGCCCGAATTCACGTTTTGCCGTCCCCGCTGCCCATTACCGGTTTTACAAAAAGTATGGCCTGGCATGAACGCACGCACCGCGATGCCGCTCATCAGTGGCTGCGCAATCTGGTACATGAAACCAGCCAGTTTAAGGCATAAAAAAGCCCGCCATAAAGGCGGGCAAAACGTTACCACTACACACTTAAGCTATTTTTAACTGCTGAATCTTTTTCTCGCGGCGAATTTTACGTTCTTCAAAGACAGCCACAATCGCCATCAGGCAGATACAGGCGATAGCGGCGGTGTCCAGCGCGGCAAAGGTGCCCGCCCAGCCGGTCAGACCGAAGACCGGCGTCCCGTCGGCAATCATCCCCAGTCCCAGCTTGGCGAAGCTGTCACCGATCAGATACGCGAATGTGCCTTTAATCCCATCGGCAGCGCCGATCGCTTTTTTCGGCACAAAACCGACTGCCGCCACGCCGATCAACAGCTGCGGACCAAATACCAGGAAACCAAGCGCGAACAGAGACGCCAGGTAGACGTACTGATTGCTGGCGTGCTGATAAACGCCGAGCGTAGCGATAATCAACGCCAGCGCGACGCAGGCTACCAGTGCGCGACGACCGTTCGCCAGATCCGACAGCCAGCCCCACAGCAGCGTGCCAACCAGCGCGCCCACTTCAAACAGGGTGAACCCCTGAATTGCCACCTCTTTGGAGAGTTTCAGCTCCTGGAAGGCATACACGGTTGACCACTGGTCAATACCGATGCGCACCACGTACAGGAAGATGTTGGAGAAACACAGCAGCCAGATAACTTTGTTTTTCAGCACGTACTCAACAAAGATCTGCCATTTGGTCATCTCATTTTCTTCGGTCTCTTTGTCCTCTTCGCTGATCTCCTCACCAAACAGCTCTTCCGCTTTACCGAGGCCATAAGATTCCGGAGAGTCGCTACCAAAACGCAGGCCGATAAAGCCGACGATCAGCGCGATAATCGACGGGAAGATAAACATACCGATGACGTGACCGTCGAACAGCACGTTAGCGCCAAACAGCGCCACGCCTGCCGCGCCCGCACCACCGAGGTTGTGGGAGATGTTCCACATGCCAAGATAAGAGCCACGTTTACGGCGCGGCGTCCATTTGGTGATGGTCGAATAGCTGCACGAACCGCCGGTACTCTGGAAGAAACCGCTCAGCGCGTAGAAGGCAATCATCAGGTACAAGCTGGTTGTGCCCGGCCCCATGCTGGCGCTAAAGCCGAGCATACAAATCGCTGAGAGGATCAGCATCAGCGGCAGGAACTGCTTGGTGTTTTTGCCATCAGCGTAGTAAGAAACCAGCGTTTTACCCACGCCGTAGGTGATGGAGAAGCCCAGACCAATCATCCCCAGTTGCGTCATGCTCAACCCGTAGGTGGTGATCATGTCGTTCTGCGCGATGTTGAAGTTTTTGCGGATCAGGTACATGGTCAGGTAGCCGATGAAAACCACCAGATAGGACTGCATGAACGGCTTGAACCACATTTTGCGCCGCACATCGAGCGGCAGATCCAGGGTCGGCTTGCGCACCTGGTTTAGAAAGGCCAGCATAGGACACTCCCGAGCTAATTTTTATACCTGCGAATAGCAGGCATTGTAAAAATCAGTCAGGAGAGACGCCTGAGACAGCGTCCAGGCGGAACCGGGAAAATTTCTTAGTTTTGCCCCACTCAGAGCAAAAAGGTGAGGTGCATCACGCTTCGCTGACGTCGCGCGGTGCCTGAGCGTTTAAAAACGGCAGCAGCAGCAGGGCGGAAATGCCCGCCGCAATGGCGATCACCACGAAGAACCCGGTCCAGTGCCAGACTTCCATCACCTTTGCCAGCGGCCAGCCGGAGAGCGATGCCCCCAGATAAGCGAACAGCCCGACAAACCCGGTTGCCGCGCCCGCCGCCTCTTTGTGCGAACACTCCGCCGCCGCCATGCCGATCAGCATCTGCGGGCCAAAGACAAAGAAACCGGTGGTAAAGAAGCACGCCGCCTGCATCACGTAGCTGGCAAACGGCATCAGCCACAGCGAGCCGACGGAGAGCAAAATCCCGGCGGCAAAAATCAGGTTCATCGGTCCACGGTTGCCGTTAAACAGTTTGTCCGAGCCCCAGCCCGCCACCAGCGCACCGATAAACCCGCCGAGTTCAAACATGGTGACCGCCGTATTAGCGGTGACCAAATCAACGCCCAGCGTCTCCGACATGTACAGATTGCCCCAGTCGTTGATCGCCGCGCGCACCACGTACACCAGCACGTAGCACAGCGAGAGTAACCAGATATACGGGTTCAGCAGCACGTATTTGGTGAGGATCTCTTTGCGGGTCAGCCCCGCGCCTTCCTGCTGTTGGGCGATTTCCAGCTCGTCGTGCCGCCAGTCGCCAACCGGCGGCAAGCCGATGGCCTGCGGGCGGTCACGCAGTCGCCAGCAGAGGAAAACCCCCACCACAATCGCCACCAGCCCGGCAATCATCATCCCGGTACGCCAGCCATAGTGCAGCGCAGCGGCGGCCATCACCATCGGAATTAACGCCCCACCAACATTATGCGCGGTGTTCCACAGCGCCCACCAACCGCCACGTTCGGTGCGCGAATACCAGGCCGTCAGCAGACGGGCGCACACTGGCGATCCCCAGCCCTGGAAGAAGGCATTCAGCGCCCACAGTACGGCAAATGCCCACAGCGAGGTGGAGAAACCAAACAGGATGTTTACCACCCCGGTGGCAATCAGCCCGATGCCCATAAAATAGCGGGCGTTGGAGCGGTCGCTGACGATACCGGAGACAAACTTCGACAAGCCATAGGTGATGTAAAACAGCGTCGCCAACAGGCCGATATCATTGCGGGTGAGTACGCCGCTGGCAAGGATGTCCGGGACTGCAGCGTTAAAGCTTTTACGGGTGAAATAGAACAGCGCGTAGCCAAGCCAGATGGTCAGCAAAATATGCCGCCGCCAGTAGCGGTAGCGGGCATCAATCTCGTGTTTGTCAGTGATAAGCGGCGCATTGGCCGGGGCTTTAAAAAACGTCAGCATCAATGCTCCTTACACGTAGCGCTGAGGCAACGACACGCTGACGCGCGTGCCATGCGTGCAGGAAATCGAGAGCGAACCGCCAAGGGCCGTAATACGCTCACGCATGCCAGTCAGGCCAAATCCTTGTTGATTCGAGCCCGGTGGCAGACCGCAGCCGTCATCTTCAATCACCAGCATTAACCGCTCGTCCTGTTGCCAGGCCTGAAGCGTTACCGCGCTGGCGTTGGCGTGTTTCACAATGTTGTTCAGCCCTTCCTGACAGACGCGAAACAGCGTCACCCGCTGGCTTTCACTGAGTGCCGACTCGTCGATATGCCAGTCGAGATGGCTGACGATGCCGCGACTTTCCAGCTCCATTTCGCGCAGCAGCGAGCGAATAGCCTGTTCCAGCGTCAGATCGTCGAGCTGGCGCGGGCGTAATCGTCCAAGCAGGCGACGCACCGAATCATAGACCCCCAGCGAGAGCTGCTCGATATGCGCCCCGCTTTGCTTCACGCTCGCATTCTCCGGGGCCAGCCGCTGGACAATGCCCGCCTGGGTACGGATGGCGGTGATGGTCTGGCCGATATCGTCATGCAGCTCGCGCGCCACGTCGCGACGCACGCTTTCTTCGGTTTCCAGCAGTCGCTCCGCCAGACGATGGTTACGCGCTAACTCATTTTGCAGCGACTGGTTGAGTTCACGCAGACGCTGAATCCCCGCGCCGAGCAGCAGCCCGGTGAGGCTTTGCGCCAGCAGCGAGAGCAGTAAATCAACGGGGTGATCGTGCCAGGTCTGGCTGGCAATCAGCGCGATGGCGTTCATCAGCGTGGCAATCAGCGCCCCCTGCCAGCCGTAGTGCCAGGCCAGTGCGATGATCGGCAGCGCCAGGCAAAACGGTGTAAAGCGCGACAGCTCGTCCGGCAAACCCAACTGCAGCCACAGACTGACGCTGAACAGCAGCAGGTACCACACCAGATGCCGACCGCGCCAGTTCACCGGCTGGGAGACCACCGCCGGGCCGAGCGGCAGCCAGGTCGTGCTGGTCAGGTAGTGCCAGAACACCAGGCAGATGGGGGCCAGCGTTAGTCCACCGGTCAGGGTCAGCAGCAGCGCAGTCCACGCGACGTCTCCCTGCCCCAGCCACGGTAGCGACTGTAACAGCGCCGCGGCAACCAGCGCCGCCCCCTGCAACAGCAAGGCACGCCAGTCGCGCTGATGGCGATAGCGCCAGATCAACGTCACAGGCAGCAGCGTCAGCAGGCTACCGGTCATCAACAGGGGGAAGTGCGCCAGCGCCACTTCCTGCGCCAGCCAGAAAATCAGCAGCCATTCCGCGCCCAGCAGCACCGGCCAGTAGCCACGCGGACATTGCAGCATCAGCCCCAGTCGCAGGCCGAACGGGAACAGCAACACCGCCAGCTCCGGGCGTTCCACCAGGTGCAGGCTAATGCTCCACAGGCAGAACCAGGCAGCGGAGAAGATAAAGAAACAGGCAACAACGGTGATTAAGCGAGAGAAAAAGGTGTTCATTGCCAGCCGTCAAACATTCGGCGCGCCAGCTCAACGTCGTTACTGACGTTCAGTTTTTCCATCAGATTGGCGCGGTGCACGTGCACCGTTTTCGGCGACAAGCCCAGCTCGGCGGCAATCTCTTTCACCGCCATGCCTTGTGCGAGTTTTTCCGCCACCTGGCGCTCGCGTTTGGTCAACGGATCCTGACGCCCCGCCGCCAGTTTAACGGCGATATCCGGCGTGAGATAGCAGCCGCCGGTCGCCACGGTGTGTACCGCCGCAATCAGTTCGTCCGGGCTACAGCGCTTGGAGAGGAAGCCGCGCGCCCCGGCGTTTAGCGCCTGTTCCACCAGCGCCGGGCTGTCGTGCACGGAGAGCATAATCGTTGCCATCCCTTTGGGGAGCAGACTTAGTAGCTCCAGCCCGGAGATATCCGGCATCGAGATATCGCAGATGCAGACCTGCACGCCACGGCCAGGTAATCCCGCCAACGCCTCAGCGCCTGAACCAAACTCCGCCACAACCTGCAAATCGGGTTCAAGGCCCAGCAGTTGGGCAAAGCCAGAGCGAACGATAGTGTGGTCGTCGATAAGGGCTACGGTGATCATGGGGTTGTCCTGGGGCTGCGAAACGCCTGATGGCGCTGCGCTTATCAGGCCTACAAGAAAGTAGGCCGGATAAGGCGTTTACGCCGCCATCCGGCAAAGGCGCTTACCTTAACGATATACACTTCATCGTTCAAGCCTTGAACGAATTACTCGAAGAACACGCTTATCTTGTTAAACATCGACGGGTCGGACTGGTTGCGCGCGACTTTCACCACATCTTCCAGTTTATCTATCTGACTTACCATCTGTTCCAGACGCTGGTCATCGTTGACCAGTAGCCAGATTCGGCTCTGGTCGCTGCCCTGAATCGGTAGACAGAGAATGCCCTCCACGTTAAACGCGCGACGGGCGAACAGGCCACAAACGTGCGTCATTACGCCAGGGTGGTTACGCACGGTGAGTTCAAGAATTACGTTGTCATGTGTCTGCTGTTGCATGGCTTATTCCCCCACCATCTCTGTATTTGCCGCACCCGGCGGCACCATCGGGTACACTTTTTCTTCCGCATCAATGCGCACGTGGATCAGCGCCGGTCCCGGACGATCGATAATCGCCTGCAGCGCAGCCTGCGGATCCGCTTCGTTATTCAAATCGCAGGTATCGAGACCGAAACCGGCGGCAATCTGCATAAAGTTAATCATCCCCGGATAGGTGGCAGCAAACACGCCCTGTTTGTAGAACAGGCTCTGTTGCTGATACACCAGCCCCAGCGCTTCGTTATTCATCAGGATGATTTTAATATCCAGCTGATTCTCACTGGCCGTCGCCATTTCCTGAATATTCATCATCAGGCTACCGTCGCCGGAGAAGCACAGCACTTTTCTGTCCGGATTCGCCAGCGCCGCACCAATCGCCGCAGGCAGGCCAAACCCCATGGTGCCGAGCCCGCCGGAGGTCAGCCACTGGCGCGGACGGTTCAGCGGGTAAGCCTGCGCCGCCCACATCTGATGCTGACCGACGTCGGTGGTGATGATCGCGCTGTCGTCCACACAGGCAGCAACCGCATTAATCAGCCCATAATGACTAAGCGGATTTTTTTCCTGCGGGATGGTGCACGGAAATTCTTGCTGCAGGTCGGATACCTGCTGATGCCAGGCTTCACGCGGTTGCGCTTCAATCAGCGGGATCAACTGTGCCAGCACCTCATCTACATCCGCCTGAATCGCCACGTGCGGCTGTTTGATTTTACCCAGCTCCGCACGGTCGATATCTACGTGGATAATTTTGGCATTTGGACAGAACTCCTCGGTTTTACCAATCGCCCGGTCATCAAAACGAGCCCCCAGCACAATCAATAAATCCGCTTCTTGCAGAATGAAGTTGGTGCTGCGCGCGCCGTGCATCCCCAGCATGCCTAACGACAGTGGATGCGCTTTGGGCAGCATACCGAGCGCCATTAAGGTCATGGTTGTGGGCAGCGTGGCTTTTTCTGCCAGTTCACGCACCCGCTCCGGGGCGTTAATAACCCCACCTCCGAGATACAGCACCGGGCGTTGAGCTGCGTTGATCATCGCAGCGGCATCACGGATGCTATCCGCGCTAAAGGCAGGTGCGGGCGCTTTTTCAGCCGGTACGGGCAGCTCTTCAATTTCAAACACGGCAGTTTGAATATCCTTAGGAATGTCTATCCACACCGGGCCCGGACGGCCTGACTGCGCAATGCGGAAGGCATCGCTCATAACCTGGGGCAATTCATTGATATGGCGGACCAGATAGTTGTGCTTGGTGATGGGAATCGCAATGCCGTAGGTGTCGACTTCCTGGAAGGCGTCGGTGCCGATCATCGAGGCCGGAACCTGACCGGTGATACACACCAGCGGGATGGAATCCAGTCGTGCATCGGCAATGGCGGTCACCAGGTTGGTTGCGCCCGGTCCGCTACATGCCATACATACGGCGGGCTTGCCGTCGGTTCGCGCCATCCCCTGGGCGATAAACCCCGCGCCCTGCTCGTGGCGCGCCAGGATATGACGGATTTGCGTGCTTTGGCTTAAGGCGTCGTAGACGGGGAGAATCGAGCCACCCGGAATACCGGTGACCACCGTAATGCCCTGGCGCTCCAGGAAATGAACGATGAATTCTGCGCCCGTAAAGCGCGTACGCTTGGATGTTATGCCCGAACTTGCCATGCTCCAGTCCTTTTATTCTGGGCCTTTGCTCCGGGCAGGTCTCTTAAACGAAAAACCCCGCCCGGTTTGCGCCGGCGGGGTTTTGGAATCGTGTGTTCCGGACCCTACGGCGCATTGCCGACGACCACCACCACACGCACGACGACCACTGCGCGAGATGGCGCAGTTTTTAGTAGGGTCGCAGTCAGCATGGAAGGGTTCATTAGGGACCTTGTCTGTTTGTTGGTTAACAGGATTTATACAAACACAGGTTTTTCAGCGTGACAATGGAAAAATTTTCATCTGCGCAAAAATGCGTCAACGATCACGTTTCATTGTATGTTGTGCAAAAACAAAAAACCCCGCCGGAGCGAGGTTTTCATCAGCGTTGTGCGGTTGGTTTCCGCCAGACACACTGTGTTATGTCAACGCAAAAAGTATACGCGTTCTGCGAAATACACGCAATTTCGGCACGAATTTTGATGTTTTAGAGTATGGATGAATAATGGCGTCGCACTCAAAAATTACTGTTTATTTATACAGTAATTCTCTGTAATGTCACCGTACGCAATGTGTTATGCGGGGGCCGCAGAGTAAACCGGCGCAACAAAGTCCTGGCTGAAACGGGTGGTGCCGTCAGCGCCTTAACCCCCGTGTGAGCACGCTGTGTTATGTCAACAAAGGTGCTGGCAACAGGCAGCGGCGAGGTACGCCAGCATCGTGCTCCTTGTACCAAAAGGAGAGCGTATGAGCCTCGTGGATATCACCCTTCTTATCCTGAAACTCATTGTTGCTGCACTGCAACTACTTGATGCTGTTCTGAAGTACATAAAATAATTCAGATTCAAGTCGCACCTAAGGGGAGTGGGCAACCACTCCCCTTTCACCGTTACCCAGGTGCGCGTAGCTCGACAATATGTTACGTTTTTATGACGCTATCAGGGACGAAGACCGCTATGACGCTTTCTGTTTTCTGCATTTTGCTGTTCGCCGCGCTGCTCCATGCCAGCTGGAATGCCATCGTAAAAGCAGGAAACGACAAGTTGTATTCCGCCATCAGCGTCAGCGGATCGGCTGCCGTCATGGCGTTGATTTTTCTGCCTTTTGCACCTCATCCTTCTGCCGCCAGCCTGCCATACTTAGCGGTCTCAACCGCATTACAGGTGGTGTATACCGTGCTGGTCGCTAAGACCTATCAGGTCTCGGATATGAGCCAGACCTATCCCTTAATGCGCGGTACAGCCCCACTGCTGGTCGCGATCATCAGCGTTCTGTTCCTCGGCGATAGCCTGTCGATGCTCGCCTGGGTGGGTATCGCCACCATCTGTCTGGCGATCCTCGGCATGGCGTTTAACGGGCGCAGCAGCTCACAGCGGGGCATTGTTTTGGCGTTAATTAACGCCTGCTTTATCGCTGGCTATACGCTGGTGGATGGTACCGGCGTACGACTCTCAGAGACCGCGCTGGGCTATACGCTGTGGACCTTCTTTCTCAACGGCTCCTGTCTGCTCACCTGGGCGATGCTTGCCCGACGCCGGGAGGCATCACGCTATCTGGCGCAGCAATGGAAGAAAGGCATTTTGGGCGGCATCGGCACCATGGGCTCTTACGGTCTGGCGTTGTGGGCAATGACGCAGGCCCCGCTTGCGGTGGTCGCTGCGCTGCGGGAAACCTCCATCTTATTTGGTGCCCTGCTCGCCTGGCTGCTGCTTAAAGAAAAGGTCGCCGGAATACGCCTTATCGCCGCGGCGGGGATTGCCGTCGGAGCCATATTATTACGTTTATCCTGATCGTAGGATGTGCATTCCGGCAACATTTATTGCCGCTATTTGTTTACATTTCCTGCCGCTTACCGCCCCACCTTTGTAGTGATCAATATGGTCTTCTTTTTTTAATGTGGTAGATTCCACGCGCATTTAGCGGAATGTTCAGCACCTTATTCTTCTTTTTTCTCTTTTTTAAAAGTAATCAGCGAAATGAAAAGGCATAGAAGCGTCAATTTGTTGTTGATGTTGGTACTCCTGGTGGCGGTAGGCCAGATGGCACAAACCATTTATATCCCCGCCATTGCCGATATGGCGCGTGAACTCAACGTTCGTGAAGGGGCGGTACAAAGCGTAATGGCGGCTTACCTGCTGACCTACGGCTTGTCGCAGCTGGTTTACGGTCCCCTTTCCGACCGTGTAGGGCGCCGTCCGGTGATCCTCACCGGAATGTCTATTTTTATGCTGGCTACGCTGGTCGCCATTACAACCCATAGCCTGACGGTACTGATTATCGCCAGCGCCATTCAGGGGATGGGAACGGGTGTCGGCGGTGTGATGGCGCGAACCTTACCGCGCGATCTGTATGAGGGCACTCAACTTCGTCACGCTAACAGCCTGTTAAACATGGGTATTCTTGTCAGCCCTCTGTTAGCACCGCTGATTGGCGGTATGCTGGACACGATGTGGAACTGGCGCGCCTGCTATATTTTCCTGTTAATTCTGTGCGCGGGCGTAACGTTTAGCATGGCGCGCTGGATGCCGGAAACGCGCCCGGCGGGCGCGCCGCGACCACGGCTTATCGCCAGCTACAAAACCCTGTTTGGCAACGGCGCATTCACCTGTTACGTACTGATGCTCATCGGCGGACTGGCGGGCGTTGCCGTCTTCGAAGCCTGCTCCGGGGTATTGCTGGGCGCTGGATTAGGCTTAAGCAGCATGGCGGTCAGTATCCTGTTTATTCTGCCGATCCCGGCGGCGTTTTTCGGTGCGTGGTTCGCTGGTCGCCCGAACAAGCGCTTCTCAACGCTGATGTGGCAGTCGGTTATCTGCTGCCTGGTGGCCGGTTTGATGATGTGGATCCCGGGCCTGCTTGACGTGATGAACGTCTGGACGTTACTGATCCCCGCCGCGCTGTTCTTCTTTGGTGCCGGGATGCTGTTCCCGCTCGCCACCAGCGGCGCGATGGAACCCTTCCCGTTCCTGGCAGGTACCGCCGGGGCGCTGGTAGGTGGTTTACAAAATATTGGTTCCGGCGTGCTGGCATGGCTTTCCGCGATGATGCCTCAAACCGGACAGGCCAGCCTGGGTCTGCTGATGACCCTTATGGGTGTGTTGATTCTGGTGTGCTGGTTGCCGCTGGCGTCACGCGTGTCTCATCAGGAGCAGGCGGTTTAAGTGAGTGATGGCCCGGTTTATCGCCGGGCTTTTCACAGTCAGGCGCAATCATTGTATTCAGTAGCAGCTCCAGCGCCGGACGCCAGGCTCCTTCCTCGCCATCATAAAACTGCGTATCTGCATTGATAGCATAGGGAATTTTTACTTTCTTCAGCTCACAGGCCATAAAGCGGGCAAACGCCATCTGCGAGGCCGAAGGCACATTTTTGATCGTCTCTCCCGGCGCCCATCCTCCCACCCAACTGACATGACCGGTCTTCTGCTGCCAGTGAACCGCGCTGTTAATGCGGGCGCGAATTGCCGCCTTTTCTGCCGCCGTACCCGACGTCCACGGATACTTACCGTTATTTTTTAGCGGTCCCCACGGGAAGATATGCCATTCGGCCAGTACATTATTCTGACTTTGCGGCGGCAGTTTCAGGTTCGACAGCTCTTCCGGCGCGGCGCGCAGGCGAGGCGCGACAAAAATCATGCGTTGGGGATCGATAGCGTGAATCATACGAATCGTTTTGTCATACACCCGATTGAGCGAGGCCTGATTATGATTAAGCTTATCAGCAGGTTCGTAGATCAGGTCAAACCCCAGTAACGGCGAGCTTTGACCAAAGTAATGCGCGACGGCCACCCACCAGTTAATCACCTCTTTTTCGTTGCTGATGCTGGGGTCTTTTTTATACTCGTCTGCCTGATAAGCAATAATCGGGATCACGCCATAGCGCTCACAGGCTTCCACCAGCTTACGCAGATGGATAAGCCGGGCCTCCGTTGGCTCTCCGGACACGCGAATACGCACATGGGCGAGTCCCTTAGCCTGAAAGTCCCGCACCACCAGCGGGTCAAACTCGCGAATGCCCCGTTCGGTGCGCGCCCAGTCCACATCCATCCCTACGCCCAGTTGCTGTGCATAGTGCGTCGCCGTCAGCGGAGGTTGTGCCGCATAGACAGTGGCGCTGGCGAGCAGCAACAGAGAAGCAAGCGGCTTTAACACGGTGATCCTCAGGTAAATCATCAGGTGTGATTCACGTATTTAGCATGATTTCTGACGCCGGGTGTAGAGAGAAAGCGTAAAAATATTCGTGGCTCACCTCGATTATTTTACCTGCTCCTGTAACCAGCCAATAAACGCCTCGATTTTCGGCCACTGCCGGCCAGGTAGCGTGGTGATGTAATAGTGCTGATGGCATTTCAGCGCCATATCGCCAAAGGGGGCGACCAGTTCTCCGCTATCGAGGCGTTTTTGCACCAGCCGTTTGCGTCCCATCGCCACGCCGATGTGGTTCATGGCGGCAATCACCGCTAAATCTGAACGATCGAAGCCAATGCCCGACGATGTCGGCAAATTCACTTCATAATGTTGCGCCCAGCTGTGCCATTCATCGGTGCCCGAGTCATTACTCCACGCCTGCCGGTCATGCAATAAGGTGCAGTGCGACAGATTCACCAGGGAATCCGTCAGATCATAGCGGCGGGCGTAATCCGGGCTGCACACCGGCAAGATCGCTTCATCCATCAGAAAATGATGCGTGAGCTGCGCAGACGGCGCATCATCAAAATAGATGGCCAGGTCAATTCCGGCACGCTGCATATTGACGTTGTCATTCCCGGTCAGCATGGTCAGCGAAATCGACGGGTAACGGCGGGTAAAGTCACCAAGCGCCGGAACCAGCCAGCACTGGGCAATAGAGGGGCGTGAGTACACAGTGAGCGTCCCAGACAGCTCCTGGTTTTTGATGTCGAGAATTTCCTGGTTGAGCGTATCCAGCGACGATTTCAGCGCCCAGAACACCCGCTTGCCTTCATGCGTGAGTTCGACTTTGCGATGTGAACGGACAAACAGCTGGATGCCCAGTTCCTCTTCCAGTTGATTAATACGGTGACTGACGGCGCTGGGACTTAACGACAGTTCGTCTGCTGCCAGCGCAAACGACTGATGCCTGGCCGCCACTTCAAAGGTATAAAGTTTTGACAGCTGCCAGCCATTGAGTAGCCGATTTCTGACCTCACGTACGGGATCCATACTCACCTCTTTCATCCTGATTCTTTCGCCGAAGTGTAAAAAAATCCGCTGTAAAAATCAGCGTAAAGATGAATCATAGTGAACCATATCGCATTATCAGGCCGTTATTAGAGGTAAATCACCAGTTTGATTCAATATGGCTCATGTGAAAGAGGATTTTTATCGTTTGTCAGCGAGTGCCTTATTTTTGTCCAATAGACCCAGGCTATAACGTCAGGTTAATCACAGGGCAAGGTGAGTTATGCACTCTCAAATCTGGGTTGTGAGCACGCTGCTGATAAGTATCGTGTTAATCGTTTTGACCATCGTGAAGTTTAAATTTCACCCGTTTCTGGCGCTGCTGTTAGCCAGTTTCTTTGTGGGTACCATGATGGGCATGGGGCCGCTGGATATGGTCAATGCCATTGAGAGTGGCATCGGCGGCACGCTGGGCTTCCTCGCCGCGGTTATCGGCCTGGGGACTATTCTGGGCAAAATGATGGAGGTGTCCGGCGCGGCAGAACGCATTGGCCTGACACTACAGCGCTGCCGCTGGCTTTCTGCCGACGTCATTATGGTGCTGGTCGGCCTGATTTGCGGGATCACGCTGTTCGTTGAAGTGGGCGTGGTGTTATTGATTCCGCTGGCATTCTCTATCGCTAAAAAAACCAATACCTCACTACTGAAGCTGGCGATCCCGCTGTGTACAGCGCTGATGGCGGTGCACTGCGTCGTCCCGCCGCATCCGGCGGCCCTGTTCGTGGCCAACAAGCTGGGTGCCGATATTGGTACGGTGATCGTTTACGGTTTACTGGTTGGCTTGATGGCATCGCTAATCGGCGGACCGCTGTACCTGAAATTCCTCGGCAACCGTCTACCGTTTAAACCGGTTCCGGCTGAGTTTTCCGACCTGAAGGTTCGCGACGAAAGTACACTGCCATCGCTCGGTGCCACGCTGTTTACCGTGCTGCTGCCGATTGGCCTGATGCTGATGAAGACCGTCGCTGAGCTGAATATGGCGAAAGGCAGCACGGTTTATACGCTGCTGGAGTTTATTGGTAACCCGATCACCGCCATGTTTATCGCCGTGTTTGTGGCCTATTACATTCTCGGTCTGCGCCAGCATATCGGCATGAGTGCGCTGTTAACCCATACTGAAAATGGCTTTGGCTCCATTGCCAACATCCTGCTGATTATCGGTGCGGGCGGCGCGTTCAACGCTATCCTCAAGAGCAGCGGACTGGCGGATACGCTGGCACTGATCCTCTCGAACATGCATATGCACCCGATTCTGCTGGCTTGGCTGGTGGCGTTAATCCTGCATGCCGCTGTCGGTTCCGCCACGGTGGCGATGATGGGCGCCACGGCAATTGTGGCACCGATGCTGCCGCTCTATCCCAACGTTAGTCCGGAGATTATCGCTATTGCCATCGGTTCCGGTGCAATTGGCTGCACGATCGTCACGGACTCCCTCTTCTGGCTGGTGAAGCAGTACTGCGGCGCTACCCTGAATGAGACGTTTAAATACTATACGACAGCGACATTTATCGCGTCGGTGATTGCACTGGCGTGCACATTCCTGCTTTCCTTTATCATCTAAGCGCAAAGAGACGTCCTATGGAAAACATGCAAAAACTTATCGCCCAGTATCCGTTAGTGGAGGATCTGGTCGCACTGAAAGAAACGACCTGGTTTAACCCGGGCACCACCTCTCTTGCGGAAGGTTTACCTTATGTTGGCCTGACGGAAGATGACGTTAAGGATGCTCACGCCCGTCTGGCGCGCTTTGCGCCGTATCTGGCAAAAGCTTTCCCGGAAACCGCGGCCACCGGCGGTATTATCGAATCTGAGTTGGCCGCCATTCCCGCCATGCAGAAGCGGCTGGAAAAAGAGTACGGACAGCCAATCAACGGCGAAATTCTGCTGAAAAAAGACAGCCACCTGCCGATTTCCGGCTCGATTAAAGCCCGTGGCGGCATTTATGAAGTGCTGACCCACGCCGAAAAACTGGCGCTGGAAGCGGGTCTGCTGACCACGGAAGATGATTACAGCGTACTGCTTTCACCTGAATTCAAACAGTTCTTTAGCCAGTACAGCATCGCCGTCGGCTCAACCGGTAACCTCGGGATGTCGATCGGCATCATGAGCGCCCGCATTGGCTTTAAGGTGACGGTGCATATGTCCGCTGACGCACGTGCATGGAAAAAAGCCAAACTGCGCAGCCACGGCGTGACGGTGGTGGAGTACGAAGAAGATTACGGCGTGGCGGTTGAACAGGGCCGCAAGGCGGCGGAGTCTGACCCGAACTGCTTCTTTATCGACGACGAAAACTCCCGCACGCTGTTCTTAGGCTATGCGGTTGCCGGGCAGCGTTTGAAGGCGCAGTTCACGCAGCAGGGCCGCGTGGTAGATGCCGACCATCCGTTGTTTGTTTATCTGCCATGCGGTGTCGGCGGCGGCCCTGGCGGCGTGGCATTTGGCCTGAAGTTGGCGTTCGGCGATAACGTACACTGCTTCTTTGCAGAGCCGACCCATTCACCGTGCATGCTGCTCGGGGTTTACACCGGGCTGCACGATGAAATCTCTGTACAGGAGATTGGCATTGATAATCTGACTGCAGCCGATGGCCTGGCGGTGGGTCGGGCTTCTGGTTTTGTGGGGCGTGCGATGGAGCGTCTACTCGACGGCTTGTACACCCTTGATGACCAGACCATGTACGACATGCTGGGCTGGCTGGCGCAGGAGGAAGGGATTCGCCTTGAGCCTTCGGCACTGGCGGGGATGGCCGGTCCGCAGCGCGTTTGCGCGTCAACTGACTATCAACAAATGCACGGCTTCAGTGCTGAGCAGCTCAATAACGCCACGCACCTGGTGTGGGCCACCGGCGGCGGCATGGTACCGGAAGCCGAAATGGCGCAGTACCTGGCCAAAGGTCGTTAAACGCCGCTGAGCTTAACGCAGCATCGCCATCAGCTCCATCGGTGAGCGATGCTGCTTAAGCAGGTCACGCATGACGCGCATATGCGGCGCTGTGTGGTCAAAGAAAGCCTGGTAGCCTGCACACAGTCCGCCCTTGCCGCTATCATCACAATATGCAGGGCACTCACCACGATAGAATTGCAACAGGGAACATGACTGGCAGCGCGCGTTCATCTGTGAAAGCGTCTGTCGATTGGTTTGTCCCGTCCGACCACACCACCGATTCAACGTTTCATCAAAAAGCGGAATAGATATTCGTGATATATCCTCACGAACCCAGATATCAAATACCGTATTTAAAAACCGTCCCCAGTCTTCCGCTGTAACGGAGGCCGCGGTCAGACACCCTTTTTCATCGCGTTCAACCAGGGGAATAAACTGCGCCGCACGAACGCCTGCTTGTTGTAAATTACGATATAAATCAACAGAATGTTGACATTTCTGGTGATCTACCACCACCTTAATCATTCCCTCACTAACATCCATGTCCTCACATCCTGTCATGCAAAAGTCCCGATATATACGATAAGTTGGCGAACGTGTGTTACAGCAAACAGTATTGCGAGAGATAACACCGCGAGGGAGATCATAAATTTGTCACGCACCGCGCGAGATTCAGAAAAATCGCTATGCGTGACGTCCATCAGATTACGACTGCGGGTATAGCGCCAGAGAATCATTGCCACAATCGCCAACACAGCAATCGAAGCCCAGAATAACGCTCCAGCCTGATGCCAGTTATGCTTAATCGCCAGCGCCATCAGCGCGCCATAACCTAACAACGTGCGAAACCAGGCCAGCGATGTCCGTTCAGGTTGTAGCCCAGGATCGGACTGACGACGCGCTTTACGACTATCCGGCATACAGCACCAGCGCCATGACAATCACCGCCACAAGCGTCAGCATTACGCTGATAATCAGCAGGCTGTTGGTGTAGGGCATGTCCTCCTTCAGACGCATCGCTCTCTCGTTACGCAACCAGCGCAGGTAGCCATAAATCGCCAGACCACCGGCAAACAAGCACAGCAGCAGCGCCAGTAGTTCACGAATAACCGGCGTGGCGAAATCCGGTGCCAGTTGATCAAGACCCACACCGGCTGCCAGAAATCCCAGCGCAGTGCGGATCCACGCCAGAAAGGTACGCTCATTTGCCAGCGAGAAGCGGTAATCAGGCGCTTCTCCGAGGCGGGAAATCTTCATTATGGCTCCTTCAATGTTGTTGTCTGGTCGTTATACCGGAACAGTTAAGGAGTATGAACCTGATTCTCTAACGAACGGGGGCGTAATGTGATGGGACAAAGGAAAGACGCAACCTATGGTGCCGAATGGCGACTTACGTCTTACCCGGCCTACAGTGAACGATGTAGATGTAGGCCGGATAAGTCAGTGTTAACCCATCCCCCAGAAGATCACCGCCAGCAGTTGGGGGGTGATAATGCGCAGGAACATCACCAGAGGGTAGACGGTGGCATAGGAAAGCGCCGCCGCACCGCTGGTAGCGTGCAGGTTATTGGCAAACGCCAGCGCGGGGGGATCGGTCATCGAGCCCGCCAGCATTCCGCACAGCGTGAGGTAGTTCATTTTGGTGAGCAGCCGCGCCAGCAAACCAACGGTGATCAGCGGAACGGCGGTAATGAAAATACCGTAACCCACCCAGCTTAAGCCATCGCCCTGGGTTAATGTATCGACAAAATCACCACCCGATTTCAGGCCAACCACCGCGAGAAAGAGCACAATCCCCAGTTCGCGCAACGCCAGGTTAGCACTCGGCGGCATAAACCAGTACAGCTTGCCGATGCTGCCAATACGCCCAAGTATTAGCGCCATAATCAGCGGCCCACCGGCCAGACCCAGCTTTAACGCCACCGGGAAGCCGGGAATAAACAGCGGAATAGAACCCAGTAAAACCCCAAGTCCGATACCGATAAACACTGGCAGCATCTGTACCTGCTGCAGTTTTTGCTGCGCGTTGCCGACAACATTAGCGACGGCATCGATGGACGAGGGCCGCCCCACCAAATTGAGGATATCACCAAACTGCAGGCTGGCGTCGCTGCTGGCGACCAGCTCAACGCCTGCGCGGTTCAGGCGCGAGATAACAACGTCATAGCGCTCTTTGAAATGCAGATCGCGGATCCGTTTACCCAGCACCTGTTCGTTGGTCACCACTACACGCTCGACGCGCAAATCCGTGCCTCGCGTCGACAGCGAGGTATCAACTTCCTGACCGATCACTACCAGCGCGTTGTGCAGGTCATCGGGCTGCCCGACCAGGTGGAGCAGGTCACCCATCTGGATAATGGTTCCCGGCGACGGCACCATCAGTGTCTCATCCCGCTTCAGACGCGAGCAGATAATTTTATCGCTGTTCAGAATGGGGACATCCTGAATCGCCATATTATTCAGGTTCGGGTTTTCAACGCGGATGTTCATGGTCTGAATCAGCGCCTGACCGTTGGTCCGCGTTGATTCGTGCTGCTGTGCTTCTGCCTCGACGTTAACGCGGAAGATAAGGCGCATTAACCACATCGTGAGCAAGATACCGCAAATACCAAAAGGATAAGCCATGGCGTAGCTCATCCCCATCTGGTCCACGACATCCATGGGCGTACCCAGATCGCGCAGGATTTGCTGCCCGGCACCCAGCGCCGGAGTATTAGTGACGGCACCGGAGAATATGCCCAGCACCACGGGAAGAGGTATAGCAAAAATTTTATGCAGGAGAGCGGTAACCAGCCCCCCCATAATGACAATCAGCACGGCGAACAAATTTAGGCGCAGGCCCGAAACACGCAGCGAAGCAAAGAATCCCGGACCCACCTGGATACCGATGGTGTACACGAAGAGTATCAGGCCGAATTCCTGAATAAAATGCAGCATGTCGCCGCTCAGGGTCATCCCTGCCTGCTCGACAAAATGTCCGACGATAATACCGCCAAACAGCACGCCTCCGATGCCAAAACCCACACCCCTGACTTTAATGTTGCCGATCCATAACCCGACAACCGCCACCAATGCCAGCACGCTGACCGTCAATGCTATATCACTCATTATTCTGTTCCCTGTGAATAACATTTTATTTAAAGAGGATTATGACTGAACCGTTCAGGCATGAATGCAGAGTGGCGCACATTATAATGCTACAGAGCGGCTAGAGCGCTTATGACGGGCGTTCTTTACTGTTTTTCTTCACGTCGATTTGTAATTGCTGCATGCTTTTTTCTGGCAACGGTAGAGTTTCCGGCATCGAGCCTCCCAGATCATGGATAGTCTGACGAACTTTGCGTCCCACCTCATAATGAGTCTGGTTAGCGTGTTGTTTTGTTTTAACAGAATCTCTGCGCAATTTATCTTCCGTTTGCGTTGCCCTAAACAAATTCGCCGCCAGCTCGGTTGAGCCCATATGATCGAGAATTTTCTGGCTTTTCTTCAATCCCTTACGTTCATGAATCGCTCGCTGATCCAAACCGCCATATAGCCCCTTGTAACCATGGTTTTGAAAGATAGCAAAATCAAAAGCGGTCTCAACACCCGCTAGCTGCGCAGTTTCAACCAGATGCCTGTTGTGCTCTTTCAATTCATTGCGTAAGAACAAACGCTTTTCATCCTCACGCAGAGATTTAAAAGTAACATCATCGGCTAATTCCTGGCGCCGGGTTTGTATGGCAAAGTAGGTTTGCCCTGCCGCAATAACAGGTTTCGCTGGATCACCATTTTGCACGACCAGATAACAGGCGTAGCGGGAGAGTTTTACGTCTTTTAGTTCTCTACTGGCTCCTGACCCAATTAGTACCATTGCGAGGATCTCCTCGAAATGGTCACTCTCTAATTGACCACTGACTACACATGACTCCACAGCTTTCTTTATCACAGGTAGAAAATGTCGGTACTCTGAATATTCAAGAGCTTTAGCTAATGCCCGGGCAGACCAATATTCAATCCCAGCAGCATCAAACTGTTTCATGGCTTCAAATGGTTGATGTTCACTCATAAAAACATTCCTTCGTTAAGAGTATTAATACTGGATATTTTTACAGTGAAACATTCGTTACAACAAGACCGTTTCATGTGTGATGACGCACAAAAAAGCCCCGTCATTTCTGGCGGGGCAAAGGCAAGGAGCTAATTAGCTATTTTATGCGGGACGTTCGCTGATGGTGATCCGCTGCGGTGGGACCGTTTCAGGTTCGTTGCGAATTAAATCGATGTGCAGCAAACCATTGGTGAAGCTCGCGCCGGAGACTTCCATATTTTCAGCCAGGGTAAAGCTCAGGCTGAAGGATTGTGTCACCAGCCCCTGATGCAGCCACTTGGTCTCTTTTTCCGGCTGCTCAGGCGTACCTTTCACGGTCAGACGCGTGCCTTCCAGCTGAATATCCAGATCTTCCTGACGGAAACCGGCTAACGCAAGCGTAATGCGATAGTGGTTATCGTCGCTCTTTTCGATGTTATAGGGTGGGAAGCTCTGGCTTTCGCTAGTGTTTTGCAGTGCATTGGCCAGTTTGTCAAAACCGATCCATTGACGCAGCAGCGGGGATAAATCGTAGTTACGCATATTCATTTCTCCTTCTAAGAAGCGAGTAAATACCTTTCAGCTCCCTGACGGCAAGCTGATTGCTTAGCAGGGCCGCCTGACGCGGCCCACTGAATTAGTTGATTTCGATACGGCGCGGTTTGTTCGCTTCCGGAATCACGCGCTCAAGCTCGATATACAGCAGACCGTTCACCAGGTTTGCACCACGAACATGAATGTTCTCCGCCAACTGGAACTTGCGTTCAAAGTTGCGCTCGGCAATACCCTGATACAGGTAAGTACGCTCTTTTTGCTCGTCTGCATGAGCGCCTTTCACCACCAGCAAATTGTCCTGGGCGGTAATTTCCAGCTCGCTTTCAGCAAAGCCCGCAACGGCAATCGCAATACGGTAATGGTTTTCGTCTACCAGCTCGACGTTATACGGAGGGTAGCCGCCATTACTCTGGCTCTGATTGCTTTCCAGCAGGTTAAACAGACGATCAAAACCAATTGCAGAACGGTATAACGGGGATAAGTCAAAGTTACGCATAATCAATAGCTCCTGAAATCAGCGAGAATGTTAGACCTTCCATCATGGACAGGTCAGGTAGCCAGAACACCCATCAGGCGTGCCCTTCATTTGCCTACATCCTAAAAATGGGTCTTGATACAAACTTTTCAAGCGTATTCATCCGACTTTTTTTGCAGTTTGTTGTCTATTGCATACACTGGGGGAACAGTTGTTATCGTTAGAGTGCGATAGCCACCACAGTGCAACAGAATGGTGATGTTATTTTTCGCAACGGATCGCTATAACTCACCATGCAAACACCGATGTTTAACAGATGAAAAAATGATGATTAGAAAAATGTTGTTAACACTGATGATGTGCAGCGGAATGGTTGTTGTGAGCGGGTGCTCCAGCGTCATGTCGCACACCGGTGGCAAAGAGGGAACGTATCCTGGCACGCGTGCCAGCGCCACGATGATTAGCGAGAGCGATACCAACTGGGGAACCAAGTCACTGGCGATTCTTGATATGCCATTTACCGCCGTGCTGGATACGCTACTGCTCCCGTGGGATTTCTTCCGTACCGATAGCTCGGTAAGATCGCGCGTAGAAAGAAGCGAGGAGAGCACGCAAGCCATTAACGACGTGATCCCCCCGGCAACAATGCCAGCCCCTTAAGTTAACGCCCGGTTTCTGTCACCCATAGCTGGCGGAAACCCTCGACGTTCTCCATCCACGCAACCTGCTGCCCATCAGGCGAGAAAACGTACGCATCAGCAGACGGTGGGGCTTCGTGACTTTTCGTTAAAAAATCAATCTCTCCCGTCTGTGCATCACAGCAGGCAATTCTATTTTCCAGCACGAATCCCAACCATTGCCCCGACGGATGCCAGTTAAAGGCGGACTGAATATCACTCGAACAGTGAGTTAACTGGCGCGGTGCACCGCCCTGAGGTGAAATCAACCAGAGCTGCACCACGCCATGATCATCACGCATCAAAAACGCAATCTCTGATGCCAGGGGATGACTGCGCACCCAGTGACGCGGCTGATTCACCAGTCCAGGGAAAGCGCGGTCGTGAGTAAACGTCAGGCGGCGCTGAACCACGCCAGCCGGCGGGGCTGGCATTGTTGATTCGCTGCCTTCAAGCGGTGCATCGCCCGATTGCTTCCAGCCACTTTCATCCTGCGGTAAATCGACAATAAACAGTTCAGGTACTTTCTCACCATTGACTGACAACGTATCACCGATAAACGCCAGCGCGTGGTTCCCCACCCAGCCCTCTTCATAGGCACGGTTAATCTGATCGCTACCCGGCTGTGGCGCAGGCGTAGTCTGGCTTACCAGTACGCACCAGTGACTTCCGCTGTACTCACGCGGATGCTGAACGGATACCGTCACCGGACCGTACGGCGAAGCCACGCCAACGTTACGTAAATCCAGCGCCGGGGAACGCTCACGCAACACATGGTCGTTATAGGTGAAGCTGACAAACTCGCCGTTCGGGCTAAAAACATGTACATGGCTGCCGCCGCGCAGTGCGCCAGGGGTATACGGGACAGTAATATCCATCGCGTCCAGATTCGTCACATCACCCTGCCAGGCAATGACTCCGCGACGGTGATGAAAGTCGTAATGCCATGTTTCATCAGGATTTTCAGGCCCGTGAATGAACACGTATTTTTCAGACTTCGGATGAACGGTCACCACGCCGACGTGTGCCTGCTGCGTCGCGCGATAAATCACCTCCACCTCGCCAGTGTGAATATTGACGCGTTCAATGGTCTCGCCGGTAAACGATGCGCCGGAGGGTCGCACATCAAAAACCAGCCACTGGCTGTCCGGGGTCCAGGTATTGATATTGGTCAGTTGGTGATGACGCGGCGTATAGGTGACTTGCTTCATGGGATGCCCTGATACGAGACAATTTCAGCAATCATACTTCACAAGGACTTCACTTTCAGGCTTTAGCGTATGCCCATCTCACTTACTATGGGCAGAAAGATGGAACATTTTGACGTGGCGATTATCGGTTTAGGCCCGGCAGGTGCGGCGCTGGCGCGGCAGTTGAGCGGAAAAATGCGCGTGATTGCTCTGGATAAAAAGCGCCAGTGCGGAACTGAAGGGTTCACCAAACCCTGCGGAGGCCTACTGGCTCCTGATGCCCAACGTTCATTTATCCGCGACGGGATCACGCTCCCCGTTGATGTTATTGCCAATCCGCAGATATTCAGCGTTAAAACGGTCGATGTGGACGCCTCTCTGACCCGAAATTATCAGCGTAGCTATATTAATATCGATCGCCATGCTTTTGATTTATGGATGAAATCACTCATCCCAGACGATGTGCAGGTTTACCACGACAGCCTGTGCCGGAAAATCTGGCGCGAGGGTGATAAATGGCATGTGATATTTCGTGCAGACGGTTGGGAACAGCAGATTACGGCTCGCTATCTGATCGGTGCCGACGGGGCGAATTCGCTGGTGCGCCGTCATCTCTATCCACAACACCAGATCCGTAAATATGTTGCTATCCAACAGTGGTTTACGGAACAACACCCTGTCCCATTCTACTCGTGTATTTTTGATAACGATGCTACGGACTGTTATTCCTGGAGTATCAGCAAAGACGGCTTTTTTATCTTCGGTGGCGCTTACCCAATGAAGGACGGTCAGGCACGTTTTGACGCGCTAAAAAACAAGATGGAAGCGTTCAATTTCCAGTTTGGCCAACCGGTGAAAAGCGAAAAATGTACGGTGCTGTTCCCGTCACGCTGGAAGGACTTCGTTTGTGGTGAGGAGAACGCCTTTCTGATTGGCGAAGCCGCCGGATTTATTAGCGCCAGTTCACTGGAAGGTATTAGCTATGCGCTGGACAGCGCGGAAATCCTTAAATCCGTACTGTTGCAGGACGTGGTAGACAAAAATAAAGCCTATCGCAAAACAACCCGTAAGCTGCGTATCAAGCTGTATGGAAAAATCCTCAAGAGCCGGGCGCTAACGTCCGCATTTTCCCGTAAATGGATAATGCGCAGCGGCGTGGCGCATATTCCGCAGGCCGAATACCCTGAATCAAAAACGACAACGGATGAAAAAGACGTTGGGCAAATGCGGCAAGGCATTTGCCCATAGCGGACTTAATTCAGCGCAAATTTCTCAATGGCATACGCAACGCCGTCTTCAAGATTAGATTTGGTGACGAAGTTGGCGATTTCTTTTACCGAGGGAATTGCGTTATCCATGGCTACGCCCATACCGGCATATTCGATCATCGCGATGTCGTTTTCCTGATCGCCAATCGCCATAACCTCTTCGGCTTTAATGCCCAGCGCATCGGCCAGCGATTTCACACCGGTGCCTTTATTGACGCGTTTATCCAGGATTTCGAGGAAGTACGGCGCACTTTTCAGCACTGTATATTTCTCTTTCACCTCTGCCGGAATGCGTGAGATGGCTTTATCGAGGATTTCTGGTTCATCAATCATCATCACTTTCAGGAACTGAGTCGCCGGATCCATCTTCTCGGCTTCGCAGAACACCAGCGGAATGGTCGCGATAAACGATTCATGCACCGTGTAGTAGCTGATATCTCGGTTAGCGGTATACAGCGTGTTGCGATCCAGAGCGTGGAAGTGTGAACCGACTTCCCGGGAGAGCTGTTCCAGGTAACGATAATCGTCATAGCTCAACGCCGTTTGGGCAACGGTGCTGCCATCCCCTGCTTTCTGCACCAGCGCCCCGTTGTAGGTAATGCAGTAGTCGCCGGGTTGTTCCATATGAAGTTCTTTCAAGTAGCTGTGGACGCCGGCATACGGACGGCCAGTGGTCAGCACCACGTTTATCCCGCGCGCGCGCGCCGCAGTAATTGCATTTTTGACCGCAGGTGAAATGGTGTGATCGGGCAGCAGAAGTGTGCCATCCATGTCGATAGCAATAAGTTTGATAGCCATGAGTTCCCCGGATTAAATGAGTCTGTCCTCATGCTAACGCGATTCCGCTCAAAAAACAGCTACGAAAAGGGGGATAGGAAGGGGAACCGGGATCCCCCTTTTGACAATCGATGGTAGGCCGGATAAGGCCTAAGCCGCCATCCGGCAAAAACTGACGAACTGCCTGATGGCGCTGCGCTTATCAGGCCTACAGGAGCAGGCCTGAGTTACACATTAGATATCGATATTTGCCGCTTTCAGGGCGTTCTCTTCGATAAACGCACGACGCGGTTCAACGGCGTCGCCCATCAGCGTAGTGAACAACTGGTCGGCAGCAATCGCGTCTTTCACCGTCACACGCAGCATACGACGGCTTTCCGGATCCATGGTGGTTTCCCACAGCTGATCCGGGTTCATTTCGCCCAGACCTTTATAACGCTGAATAGACAGACCACGGCGGGACTCTTTCACCAGCCAGTCCAGCGCCTGCTCGAAGCTGGTAACCGGCTGACGACGCTCACCACGTTCGATAAACGCATCGTCTTCGATCAGGCCACGCAGTTTCTCACCAAGCTGGCAGAGACGACGGTATTCACCTCCGGTCACAAACTCATGCTCCAGAGGGTAGTCGGTATCGACCCCGTGGGTACGCACGCGGATAACCGGTTCAAACAGGTTCAGCTCAGCGTCTTTACGTACAAAGCTATTCCAGGTGCTACCGTGCATTTCGTTTTCATTCAGCACGTTCACCAGCTGGGAAACCCAGGCCGTGACTTTCTCTTCATCAGCCAAATCGGCTTCGGCCAGCGTCGGTTGATAAACCAGTTCTTTCAGCAGTGAGCGCGGGAAGCGGCGCTCCATACGACCAATCATTTTCTGCGTGGCATTGTATTCAGACACCAGTTTTTCCAGCGCTTCACCCGCCAGCGCCGGAGCGTGAGCATTGGTGTGCAGCGTGGCGCCATCAAGGGCGATAGAGATCTGGTACTGATCCATCGCTTCATCGTCTTTGATGTACTGTTCCTGCTTGCCTTTCTTCACTTTGTACAGCGGTGGCTGTGCAATGTAGACGTGGCCGCGTTCAACGATTTCCGGCATCTGACGATAGAAGAAGGTCAACAGCAACGTACGAATGTGCGAGCCGTCGACGTCCGCATCGGTCATGATGATGATGCTGTGATAGCGCAGTTTATCCGGGTTGTATTCGTCGCGACCGATGCCGCAGCCGAGCGCGGTAATCAGCGTTGCCACTTCCTGAGAAGAGAGCATCTTGTCGAAGCGCGCCTTCTCAACGTTAAGGATTTTACCCTTCAGCGGCAGAATCGCCTGGTTCTTACGGTTACGCCCCTGCTTCGCAGAGCCGCCCGCGGAGTCCCCTTCCACCAGGTACAGTTCAGAGTGGGCCGGGTCGCGTTCCTGACAATCCGCCAGTTTGCCCGGCAGGCCCGCTAAGTCCAGCGCACCTTTACGACGGGTCATTTCACGCGCACGACGCGCTGCTTCACGGGCACGTGCCGCATCAATAATTTTACCGACGACGATTTTCGCGTCAGACGGGTTTTCCAGCAGGTATTCGCTCAGCAGTTCGTTCATCTGCTGTTCTACTGCGGTTTTCACCTCGGAGGAGACCAGCTTGTCTTTGGTCTGGGAGGAGAATTTCGGATCCGGTACTTTCACGGAAACGACAGCAATCAGGCCTTCACGGGCATCGTCACCGGTGGCGCTGACTTTCGCTTTTTTGCTGTAGCCTTCTTTGTCCATGTAGGCGTTCAGGGTACGGGTCATCGCCGCACGGAAGCCTGCAAGGTGCGTACCGCCATCACGCTGCGGAATGTTGTTGGTGAAGCAGTAGATGTTTTCCTGGAAACCATCGTTCCACTGCAGTGCAACTTCGACGCCAATACCGTCTTTTTCGGTGGAGAAGTAGAAGATATTCGGGTGGATCGGCGTTTTGTTTTTGTTGAGGTATTCAACAAACGCCTTGATGCCACCTTCGTAGTGGAAATGATCTTCTTTGCCGTCGCGCTTGTCGCGCAGGCGGATGGATACGCCGGAGTTCAGGAATGACAGCTCGCGCAGGCGTTTCGCCAGAATCTCATATTCAAACTCAACGACATTGGTAAAGGTTTCATGGCTTGGCCAGAAACGCACCTGGGTACCGGTCGCTTCAGTCTCGCCAGTCACGGCCAGTGGTGCCTGCGGTACGCCGTGCACGTAAGTTTGCTGATGCACTTTGCCTTCGCGGCGAATCACCAGCTCCAGTTTCTGCGACAGGGCGTTAACCACGGAAACACCTACGCCGTGCAGACCGCCGGAGACTTTATAAGAGTTATCATCGAATTTACCGCCTGCGTGCAGGACGGTCATGATCACTTCGGCCGCCGAAACGCCCTCTTCCGGGTGGATACCGGTTGGGATACCACGACCATCATCGGTAACGGACACGGAGTTGTCAGCGTGGATTGTCACCACGATATCTTTACAGTGACCCGCGAGCGCTTCGTCGATAGCGTTATCTACCACCTCGAATACCATGTGGTGTAGACCGGTGCCGTCATCCGTGTCGCCGATATACATACCCGGGCGCTTACGCACCGCATCCAGTCCTTTCAGGACTTTGATACTGGAGGAGTCATAAGAATTCGACATCAACGTTTCTCGCTCATTTTATCTTGGGTTAATCCGTTATTTTACCCTTTTCCACGGTGAACATCTTCGAATTTTTGTCCGACATGTCCATAACGTGTTCAGCGCTAATTGCGCTGACAAAGACTTGAGATTGCGTGGCTTTTAAGCGGCTGGCTAGCAGTCCGCGACGCGCATCATCCAGTTCAGAGGCAAAATCATCTATCAGGTACAGGCAGCGCCGTCCGCTTTCGCGAGTCAGGAACTCCCCTTGCGCCAGACGTAAGGCGCACATCAGCAGTTTTAACTGCCCACGCGACAACGTATCTTCCACCGGTGCACCGTCGGCACGTATGCGGAAATCCGCTTTGTGCGGGCCGTGCGCGGTGTAGGTCAACATGCGATCGCGTTCAAAACTGCGTTCCAGCACCTCAGCGTAGTCGGTCTCTTTCTCCCAGCCACGCTGGAAAGAGAAAGAGAGTGAAAACTCGGGAAGAAACTGCTGGCAGGTATCCGCCATATCCTGCGCGATACCGGCGCTGTACTCCGCGCGCCAGGTGCTGATTTGTTCCGCCAGCGGGATCAACTCTCGATCCCACGGGCGCAGTTGCTCATAACGACTCACCTGGCGCAGCGCCGCATTGCGCTGCTTTAGCAATCGCTTAAGGTTGCTCCAGGCGGTAAAGAATCCGGCTTCATTGTGAAAGCATCCCCAGTCAAGGAATGCTCTTCTGTATTTGGGGCCGCCATTGAGTAAAGTAAACCCCTCAGGCGTTATCAGCTGCATCGGCATCAGGTGCGCCAGTTCGGCAACCTTATGACCGTCAGTACCGTCAATGCGCACTTTGCTGTCACCCAGCTTGTCTTTGGTCAGGCCAATCGAGGTTTCACGCTCGGCGCCCTGCAAACGCCCGTGGAGTACAAACGACTCCTGCTCGTGGCGAATGACACGGCCAATCTGTAAACTGCGAAACGCCCGACCGTGACCGAGCGTATAAATAGCTTCCAGCACGCTGGTTTTGCCGCTGCCGTTAGCGCCTACCAGGAAGTTAAAGCCGGGAGATAAAGCGAGATCCGCGCTTTCGATATTGCGAAAATCGCGGATCAACAGGCGGGTGAGCGACATTACAATCTCATTGGCATAACAACATAAGCAGCCGACTGTGATGCAGCATCTTCAATCTGTACGCTCGATACGGAATCCGTCAGCATAATACGTACGTTTTCGCACTTCAGCGCGTTCAATACGTCCAGCACATAGCTAACATTGAAGCCGATTTCCATTTCAGTCCCAGGATAGGTGACATCGAGGATCTCTTCCGCTTCTTCCTGCTCCGGGTTGTTTGCCGTAATTTTGAGCTGGTTTTCGCTGACGTACAGACGCACACCGCGGAATTTCTCATTGGAGAGAATAGCCGCACGGGCAAACGCCTGCTTGAGGATATCGCAGCCCGCCTCCAGATGTTTGTCCGGGTTCTTCGGCAGTACGCGACGGTAATCCGGGAAACGTCCATCTACCAGCTTGGAGGTAAAGATGAAATCGCCAACATGCGCACGGATGTTATTGCTGCCAATCTGCACGCGCAGCGGGTTGTCGCCGCCGTCGAGCATACGCATCAGTTCAATCACGCCTTTACGCGGCACGATCACCGAATGACTGGGCAGCGATTGACCCACCGGCATAGAGCACACCGCCAGGCGGTGACCGTCGGTCGCCACGGTACGCAGTTCTTCACCTTCGGTTTCAAACAGCATGCCGTTTAAGTAATAGCGCACATCCTGATGAGCCATCGAAAACTGCGTGGCTTCAATCAGACGCTTCATCGTCGCCTGCGGCAGCGTGAATTCAACTTCACTCTGCCAGTCATCCAGATTCGGGAAGTCGGCGGCAGGCAGCGTGGACAGCGAGAAACGACTGCGGCCAGAACGCACCAGCATGCGATCGCCTTCCAACTGGACAGCAATTTCCGCGCCTTCCGGCAGACCGCGACAAATGTCGAAGAATTTACGCGCCGGGACGGTAGTAGCACCAGGTTCATGCGGCTGGATCAGCGCCACGCGCGCCACCATCTCCATCTCGAGATCGGTACCGGTCAGAGAAAGCGTTCCATCCGCAACCTGTAGCAACAGGTTTCCGAGGATCGGCAGCGTAGGACGACCACCCAGCGGGCCGCTGACCTGCTGAAGCGGTTTTAATAAATGTTCACGTTCAACGGTAAATTTCATAGCGTCACGAAGATAATGTTCTGATTAAATTGGAGAAATCTTCTTTAATATCATGGCTTTCTTCACGCAACTGCTCAATCTTACGACAGGCATGAAGCACGGTAGTATGGTCACGTCCACCAAACGCGTCGCCAATTTCCGGCAAACTGTGGTTGGTAAGCTCTTTTGCCAGCGCCATCGCCATCTGACGCGGACGCGCTACCGAGCGAGATCGACGCTTCGAAAGCAGATCCGCAATTTTGATTTTGTAATACTCTGCCACCGTCTTTTGAATATTGTCGATGGTGACCAGTTTTTCCTGTAATGCCAGCAGGTCGCGCAGCGCCTCACGCACAAAATCGATAGTAATCGCCCGGCCAGTAAAGTTGGCGTTAGCAATCACGCGGTTCAGTGCGCCTTCCAGTTCACGCACGTTAGAGCGTAAACGCTTGGCAATAAAGAACGCCACCTCGCCTGGCAGACGAATATCGTTTTCGTCAGCTTTTTTCATCAGGATCGCAACGCGCGTTTCCAGTTCAGGTGGTTCGATCGCGACGGTCAGTCCCCAGCCAAAGCGGGATTTCAGACGATCTTCAACGCCATTGATCTCCTTCGGATAGCGATCCGACGTCAGGATGATCTGCTGATTACCTTCCAGCAGGGCATTGAAGGTGTGGAAAAACTCTTCCTGGGATCGTTCTTTATTAGCAAAGAATTGAATATCGTCAATCAGCAACGCATCAACCGAACGGTAGTAGCGTTTAAACTCTTCGATCGCATTGTTTTGTAGGGCTTTAACCATGTCCTGTACAAAACGCTCGGAGTGCATATACACCACTTTTGCATTCGGCTTGCGCGCCATAATCCCGTTACCCACAGCATGCAACAGGTGGGTTTTACCCAGACCGGTACCGCCATAAAGGAATAGAGGATTGTAGGCGCCGCCAGGATTGTCCGCCACCTGACGAGCCGCCGCGCGCGCCAGTTGGTTAGATTTACCTTCAACGAAGTTATCAAACGTGTGTTTGACGTTAACGTTAGAACGATAGGTTGGTTCTGCCGGGGCCGGAACGTTATCCCAACCCGGACGTGCTGCAGGTGCAGCTCGTTGCGGCTGAACTTGTTGCGCTACATACGCAGGTGCGACTACGTGATTAACCGGCGTCTTCAGCGTTTGCGTGACGGGTTTGGTACCGACTTCAAAGCGTAGCTGTGGGGCATCTGCTCCGCAGAAGTTATTCAGCAATCCATTAATATTATTAAGGTATTTGTCCCTTACCCAATCGAGCACAAAACGGTTTGGCGCATACAAAGCCAGCGTGTTATCGCTCAGTTCCGCCTGCAACGGGCGTATCCACATACTGAATTCTGTGGCTGGTAACTCATCCTGCAATCGGGCAAGACACTGCTGCCAAAGCGAAAGTGACACGGCGGACTCCACTCGAACAAAAGTCGATAAATGACAAAGGCTGAAACATTCATGATTGTTGGCGCACGTCGAAAAGACCCTGCATGAGGGTGACGTGCGAACCGCTGTCTGCGGTTATATGCCCGATCAGGATCCATTGAAACGATCAGGACCGCGGATCATAGCCTAAACTGAGCGAGAGATCTTCTGTTTCTCACAGATTCTTCCCGATTTATCCACAGGATGATCCAGAATCGGCTAAGTGTAAACGATCCTGGAGAAGTGCTGCAGGTTTTCGCGCGCATATTGAAAAAATTAATGAGTAAAGATGCTTTACTGCGAAAACGATCTAATAAAGATCCCGTGCGATCCTTGCGCTTTATCCACCAGTCCGTATAATTCTTACCCCCAGCGAGTAAAGGTCGCCTCACGGCGTCAACGCTGCCTGTTTTTTACGCGAAACCATGCGGAAAAAAGCGGGAATTAAGGAAAGAGAATTGACTCCGGAGTGTACAATTATTACAATCCGGCCTCTTTAATCACCCACACTGTGGCGTAAGTCGTTCGAAGTTCGTTCGGGTATACGCAAAAGTCAGTGAATTTATTCAAGTTTAGGTAGAAATCGCCATGAAACGCACTTTTCAACCGTCTGTACTGAAGCGCAACCGTTCTCACGGCTTCCGTGCTCGTATGGCTAATAAAAATGGTCGTCAGGTTTTGGCACGTCGTCGTGCTAAAGGCCGTTCTCGTCTGACCGTTTCTAAGTAATAAAAGCTAGCCCCTGAGTGGTTAAGCTCGCATTTCCCAGGGAGTTACGTTTGTTAACTCCCACTCATTTCACATTCGTCTTCCAGCAGCCACAACGGGCTGGCACGCCGCAAATCACCATTCTCGGCCGCCAAAATTCGCTGGGGCATCCCCGCATCGGTCTAACGGTCGCCAAGAAAAATGTTAAACGTGCGCATGAACGCAACAGGATTAAACGCCTGACGCGTGAAAGCTTCCGTTTACGTCAGCACGAACTTCCCGCAATGGATTTCGTGGTGGTGGCTAAAAAAGGGGTTGCCGACCTCGATAACCGTGCTCTCTCGGAAGCGTTGGAAAAATTATGGCGTCGCCATTGTCGCCTGGCTCGCGGGTCCTGATAGCCCTCATTCGGGTCTATCAACGCCTGATCAGTCCGCTGCTTGGGCCGCATTGCCGTTTCACTCCAACCTGTTCGAGCTACGGAATTGAGGCATTGCGCAGGTTTGGAGTGATAAAAGGCAGTTGGTTGACGGTGAAACGCGTATTAAAATGCCACCCTTTACACCCTGGTGGTGACGATCCCGTCCCACCCGGACCATTTGATACCAGAGAACACTAACGATGGATTCGCAACGCAATCTTTTAGTCATCGCTTTGCTGTTCGTGTCTTTCATGATCTGGCAAGCTTGGGAGCAGGATAAAAATCCGCAACCTCAGGCTCAACAGACCACGCAGACAACGACCACCGCAGCGGGTAGCGCCGCCGACCAGGGCGTACCGGCCAGTGGCCAGGGGAAACTGATTACGGTTAAGACTGACGTGCTTGATCTGACCATCAACACCCGTGGTGGTGATGTGGAACAGGCTTCACTGCCAGCTTACCCGAAAGAACTCGGTTCTACCGAACCGTTCCAGTTACTGGATACTACGCCACAGTTCATCTATCAGGCGCAGAGTGGCCTGACAGGTCGTGACGGCCCGGATAACCCGGCTAACGGCCCACGTCCGCTGTACAACGTCGACAAAGACGCTTTTGTACTGGCTGACGGTCAAAATGAACTGCAGATCCCGATGACCTATACAGACGCCGCTGGCAACACGTTTACCAAAACGTTTGTTCTCAAGCGCGGTGAGTATGCGGTAAGCGTTAACTACAGCGTGCAGAACGCCAGCGAGAAGCCGCTGGAAATCTCCACCTTTGGTCAGCTGAAGCAATCCATCAATCTGCCCTCTCATCTCGACACCGGTAGCAGCAACTTTGCGCTGCATACCTTCCGTGGCGCGGCTTACTCCACGCCTGATGAGAAGTATGAGAAATACAAGTTTGACACCATTGCTGAAAACGAAAACCTGAACGTCAACGCTAAAGACGGCTGGGTCGCAATGCTGCAGCAGTATTTCGCCACGGCATGGGTTCCGCGTAACGACGGCACCAATAACTTCTATACCGCAAATCTGGGTAACGGCATTGCCGCTATCGGCTATAAATCTCAGCCGGTACTGGTTCAACCGGGCCAGACAAGCGCGATGACCAGCACCCTGTGGGTTGGCCCGGAAATTCAGGATAAAATGGCGGCCGTTGCACCGCACCTGGATCTGACCGTCGACTA
Source organism: Citrobacter sp. C348 (assembly GCF_047467975.1). NCBI lineage: Bacteria > Pseudomonadati > Pseudomonadota > Gammaproteobacteria > Enterobacterales > Enterobacteriaceae > Citrobacter > Citrobacter sp. C348. The sequence goes on from NZ_JASJUJ010000004.1 coordinate 403,081, forward strand.
CGGTTGGTTGTGGTTCATCTCTCAGCCGCTGTTCAAACTGCTGAAGTGGATCCATAGCTTCCTGGGTAACTGGGGCTTCTCTATCATCGTTATCACCTTTATCGTTCGTGGCATCATGTACCCGCTGACTAAAGCGCAGTACACCTCCATGGCGAAGATGCGTATGCTGCAGCCGAAGATTCAGGCAATGCGTGAGCGTCTGGGCGATGACAAACAGCGTCAGAGCCAGGAAATGATGGCCCTGTACAAAGCTGAGAAGGTTAACCCTCTGGGCGGCTGCTTCCCGCTGATCATCCAGATGCCAATCTTCCTGGCGCTGTACTACATGCTGATGGGCTCCATTGAACTGCGCCATGCGCCGTTCGCACTGTGGATCCATGACCTGTCTGCACAGGACCCGTACTACATCCTGCCGATCCTGATGGGCGTAACGATGTTCTTCATTCAGAAGATGTCGCCGACCACCGTGACCGACCCGATGCAGCAGAAGATCATGACCTTTATGCCGGTCATCTTCACCGTGTTCTTCCTGTGGTTCCCGTCAGGTCTGGTGCTGTACTATATCGTCAGCAACCTGGTAACCATTATTCAGCAGCAGCTGATTTACCGTGGTCTGGAGAAGCGTGGCCTGCATAGCCGCGAGAAGAAAAATTCCTGATTCGGTTGTAGGCCGGATAAGGCGAAGCCGCCATCCGGCAAACGGAACATAAATTAAAGGGCGGTCGATTGACCGCCCTTTTTATTATTGGTATTTAAGAGACATATCATGAGCCATAACGACACCATCGTCGCTCAGGCCACCCCACCGGGACGTGGTGGTGTGGGTATTCTGCGCATCTCCGGCCTGAAAGCTCGCGAGGTTGCAGAATCCGTACTGGGCAAACTGCCAAAACCACGTTATGCCGACTACCTGCCGTTTAAAGATGCCGATGGTAGCACGCTGGATCAGGGCATTGCCCTGTGGTTCCCCGGTCCAAACTCCTTTACCGGTGAAGACGTTTTAGAGTTGCAGGGCCACGGCGGCCCGGTCATTCTCGACCTGCTGTTAAAACGTATTCTGACTATTCCCGGCCTGCGTATTGCCAGACCCGGTGAGTTCTCGGAGCGCGCGTTCCTGAACGATAAACTCGATTTAGCTCAAGCAGAAGCCATTGCCGACCTGATCGATGCCAGTTCAGAACAAGCCGCACGTTCCGCGCTGAACTCCTTGCAGGGTGCGTTCTCCGCCCGCGTAAATCACCTTGTGGAAGCACTCACTCACCTGCGCATCTACGTGGAAGCGGCGATTGATTTTCCGGATGAGGAAATCGACTTCCTCTCTGACGGTAAAATTGAAGGCCTGCTTAATAACGTCATCGCCGATCTCGATGCCGTACGGGCCGAAGCGCGTCAGGGTAGCCTACTGCGTGAAGGGATGAAGGTGGTGATCGCCGGACGTCCTAACGCCGGGAAATCAAGCCTGCTGAACGCCTTAGCGGGCCGTGAGGCGGCGATTGTCACCGACATTGCTGGCACCACCCGCGACGTACTGCGCGAACATATTCATATTGACGGCATGCCGCTGCATATCATCGACACCGCCGGTCTGCGTGACGCCAGTGACGAAGTTGAACGCATTGGTATTGAACGCGCCTGGCAGGAAATCGAACAGGCCGATCGCGTGCTGTTTATGGTGGATGGCACCACCACCGATGCCGTCGACCCGACCGATATCTGGCCTGACTTTATCGCACGTTTGCCGACGAAGTTACCCATTACCGTGGTACGCAACAAAGCGGATATCACGGGTGAAACGCTGGGTCTCAGCGAAGTAAATGGCCACTCACTGGTTCGCCTCTCCGCGCGTACCGGCGAAGGTGTTGACGTACTGCGTAACCATCTCAAGCAGAGTATGGGCTTCGAAACCAATATGGAAGGGGGTTTCCTGGCGCGTCGCCGTCACCTGCAGGCTCTGGCAGAAGCAGCGGAACATCTTCAGCAGGGTAAAGCGCAGCTATTAGGCGCATGGGCCGGAGAACTGCTGGCGGAAGAGCTGCGCCTTGCCCAGCAGAATCTCAGTGAGATCACCGGGGAGTTTACCTCCGACGATCTGCTGGGACGGATTTTCTCCAGCTTCTGTATCGGTAAGTAACGTTGTGTTGCCCGGTGGCGCGATGCTTGCCGGGCCTACAGGACCCGTAGGCCCGATAAGGCAAAGTCGCCATTCGGACAACAGTGATTTCCTCACAGGAAATCACTGTTGTCCGAATGGCAACTCGTGCTACTGATGCTCTCCCCGTATTCTTAGCGCCACATTCCTCATGAGGTCGCTATGACACGTTTTTTAATCTGCAGTTTTGCTCTGGTTCTGCTTTATCCTGCCGGTATTGATATGTATCTGGTGGGGTTACCGCGTATTGCCGCCGACCTTAACGCCAGCGAAGCACAGCTGCATATCGCATTTTCGGTGTATCTGGCCGGAATGGCCGCGGCGATGCTGTTCGCCGGTAAGATTGCCGACCAGTCGGGTCGTAAACCGGTCGCGATTGTCGGCGCCCTGATCTTTATTTTTGCTTCCGCCCTGTGTTCATTCGCCGAGAGCGGTACGCCGTTCCTGGTGGGCCGTTTTATTCAGGGAATTGGCGCAGGCTGCTGTTATGTAGTGGCCTTTGCGATTTTGCGCGATACGCTCGACGATCGCCGCCGGGCGAAGGTGCTGTCTCTGTTGAACGGTATCACCTGTATCGTGCCGGTTCTGGCCCCGGTAATGGGGCATCTAATTATGCTCAAATACCCGTGGCAGAGCCTGTTCTACACGATGATTGGTATGGGCGTGGCAGTTTGCCTGCTATCGGTGTTTATCCTGCGAGAATCGCGCCCAGCGAGTCTCTCGACGTCAACGACAGTCGATCAACAAGCCGAGTCGCTGATAAACCGCTTTTTCTTAAGCCGTCTGGCGATTACCACCCTCAGCGTGTCGGTGATCCTGACTTTTGTGAATACGTCTCCGGTACTGCTAATGGAAGTGATGGGTTTTGACCGCGGTGAATACGCCACGACCATGGCGATGACCGCAGGGGTCAGTATGGCGGTCTCTTTCTCCACGCCGTTCGCCCTGAGCCTGTTTAAGCCCCGTACCCTGATGCTGGCCTCGCAGGTGCTGTTCCTGAGCGCAGGTGTGGTTCTAACCCTTGCCAGCTCGCATGCAGTTACACTGTTTGGCCTGACGTTAATCTGTGCCGGATTCTCGGTCGGTTTCGGCGTTGCCATGAGCCAGGCGCTGGGACCGTTCTCGCTGCGAGCGGGCGTCGCCAGCTCAACGCTAGGCATCGCCCAGGTTTGTGGCTCATCACTGTGGATTTGGCTGGCGGCTGTCCTCGGACTTGACGCGTTGAATATGCTGATCGGGATTCTGATTGGCTGTAGCATAGTGAGCATCATGCTGATTATCACTGTTGCTCCTAACCGGTCCGCGCCTACTCATGAAGAAATCCCTCAGCAGTCTCGATCTTAATTTACTGCTCTGCCTGCAGCTCCTGATGCAGGAGCGCAGCGTCACCAAAACCGCCAAACGGATGAACGTCACGCCGTCGGCGGTCAGTAAATCGTTGGCGAAGCTGAGATCCTGGTTTGACGATCCGCTGTTTGTAAACACCCCGCTGGGGCTGACGCCGACGCCGTTGATGGTCAGTATGGAACAGAACCTGGCGGAGTGGATGCAGATGGGCAATCAGTTGCTCGATAAGCCGCATCACGAAGCACCGCGCGGGTTGAAGTTTGATCTGGTGGCCGAGACACCGCTGGTGATGATCATGTTCAACGCGCTCTCGCAGCAGATTTATCAACGCTATCCGCAAGCGTCCATCAAAGTGCGCAACTGGGATTACGATTCGCTGGACGCCATTATTCGCGGTGAGGTGGATATCGGGTTTACCGGGCGCGAAAGCCACCCGCGCTCACGCGAGTTGCTGAGCCTGCTGCCGTTATCTATCGACCATGAAGTGCTGTTTTCCGATCTCCCCTGCGTCTGGCTGCGCGAAGATCATCCGGCGTTACGAGAAGAGTGGAACCTGGAGACCTTCCTGCGCTATCCGCATATCAGTATCAGTTGGGAACAAAGCGATACCTGGGCGCTGGACGATGTGCTGCAGGAGATGGGACGCAAACGCACTATCGCCCTGAGTCTGCCGGGGTTTGAGCAGTCGCTGTTTATGGCCGCCCAACCGGATCACGCGTTGATAGCCACCGCCCCAGTCTACTGTCAGCGTTATAATCAACTCCACCAGCTTCCACTGGTGGCACGCCCGCTGCCCTTTGATACCGCACAGCTGGAAAAAATGCGCGTACCGTTCACCCTGCTCTGGCATAAACGTAACAGCCACAATCCAAAGATCGTCTGGCTGAAAGACACGATCAAGACGCTCTATCGTGATATGTCCTGACACTGCGCGCCCAAATTGTTGCTAAATTAACCATGATAGTGTCAGAAATGTAAATGTCGCGTAATGTATCCCGTTTTCGCCTGATTTTTAGGCAGCAAAGCCTGCCTGGACGCCGTGTAAATGTTACTCTGGTAATAATCACGGACCATTAATCACGGAGCGAAAAATGGCGACACATTTTGCCAGAGGGATTCTTACGGAGGGACACCTGATTTCAGTTCGCCTCCCTTCTCCATGTCATATCGAAGCAAACAGCCTCCCAACTCACCGCCGAACACGCTTTCTGGCCTCCAGAAGCCTCCTCGCTGAACTGATGTTTATGCTTTACGGCACCAGCTCGCTGCCCGAAATCGTGCAACACGCCAAAGGCAAACCGGTCTTTCGCGATAAAAATCTGCCCGGATTTTCCATTTCCTACGCCGGAAATATCGTCGGCGTTGCGCTGACGACAGAAGGCAGCTGCGGCCTGGATATGGAACTTCAGCGAGCAATCCGTGGGTTTAACTATCCACATTCGACGGACACCAGGCGCTTTTCCAGCAACGAAAACCTGTGGATCAACAACCAAAGCGATCCGAATGAAGCACGCGCACAGCTCATTACCCTGCGCCAGAGCGTACTCAAACTTACCGGTGATATGAGCAATGACGATCCGCGCGAACTCCAGTTGTTACCCGGCGCCGGACGCCTGAAATGCGCCCATACGGCGCAGATCGAAGCCATTTGCGATGCGGAAGATGTGCTGGTGTGGTCGGTCGCGGTGACGCCAGCCATTGAAAAACTCAAGGTTTGGGAGTTTGATGGTAAGCAGGATTGGAAAAGTTTGCCCGATATCCAGACTCGCGCCAATGCGCCAACGGGCCGCCTGATCCGCTTCTCTCAATTATCCGCAGCGAAGAGCTACACGCTTAACTGATTTAACCTTCATGATGAAACAGGAGTAACCATGTCCGAAACATTGAATGTTGTTACGTTACTGGGGAGCCTGCGCAAAGGCTCATTTAATGGAATGGTTGCCCGTACGCTGCCAAAAATTGCCCCGGCAGGGATGGACGTCAACGCATTACCGTCGATTGGCGATATTCCACTGTACGATGCCGATCTCCAGCAGGAAGAAGGTTTTCCGGCAAGCGTAGAAGCGCTGGCGGAGCAGATCAGAAAAGCGGATGGCGTGGTGATTGTCACACCAGAATATAACTATTCGGTACCAGGCGGACTGAAGAACGCCATCGACTGGCTGTCCCGTCTGCCCGATCAGCCTCTGGCAGGCAAACCGGTGCTGATCCAGACCAGCTCAATGGGCGCGATTGGCGGTGCCCGCTGTCAGTACCATCTGCGCCAGATTCTGGTGTTCCTTGACGCCATGGTCATGAATAAACCGGAGTTTATGGGCGGTGTCATTCAGAATAAAGTGGATACACAAACCGGCGAAGTGATTGATCAAAGCACGCTGGATCACCTGACGGGCCAGTTAGCCGCCTTCGGGGATTATATTCAGCGCGTAAAAGCATAAAAGAAAAAGCCCGCCAGCAGTAATGCCGGGCGGGCTGTAGAGAATACCGATATTTTAGTGTGCGTCGATAAACACAATCTTCAGCACAAACAGCAGCGCCACAACGATCACGCATGGGCTGAGGTCGCGGAAGCGTCCGGTACCGATTTTCATTACACAGTAGGAAATAAAGCCCAGCGCGATACCTTCGGTAATCGAGAAGCTAAACGGCATCATCACGGCGGTAATAAACGCCGGGACCGCTTCGGTCAGGTCATCCCACTTCACGCGTGACAGGCTGGAGGTCATCAGCACACCGACATAAATCAGCGCACCTGCTGCCGCATAGGGCGGCACCATTCCCGCCAGCGGCGACAGGAAAATCACCAGCAGGAACAGGATCCCCACCACGACAGCCGTCAGGCCAGTACGCCCGCCAACTGAAACCCCGGAAGACGACTCGATATACGCAGTCACTGAAGAAGTACCGATAAAGGACCCGGCAACCGAGGAGACGCTATCCACAAACAGCGCCTGCTTCATGCGCGGAAACTTACCTTTTTCATCGGCCAGACCCGCTTTGTCCGTCACACCAATAAGCGTACCGGAGGAGTCGAACAGGTTAACCAGCATGAAAGAGAAGATCACCCCCGCCAGCCCCAGGTTGAACGACCCGGCAAGGTCAACATGGCCCACAACGGTGGTGATGCTCGGTGGTGCAGAAACGATACCGTTATAGTGCACATCGCCCAGCATCCAGCCCAGCAGGGTGGTGACGATAATCGAAACCAGCACCGCCGCATGAATGTTGCGGGACGCCAGAATAGCGATAATGAAGAAGCCCAAGACCCCCAGCAGCACGCTGTGAGAAGTCAGGTTACCAATGGAAACCAGCGTATCCTTGTTCGCCACGATAACGCCGGCATTTTTCAGCCCCATCATGCCGATAAACAGACCGATACCGCTGGTGATCCCCACGCGCAGACTGACCGGAATGTTGGCAATCATCCAGTAACGCACGCGGAAGATAGTCAGCAGCAGCAGACCCACCGCACCCCAGAAGATAGCGCCCATACCTACCTGCCACGGCAGGCCCATTGCCTGTACCACGACGAACGCGAAGAAGGCGTTCAGCCCCATCGCTGGCGCCAGCGCCACCGGCAGGTTAGCGAATACGCCCATCAGGATACTGCCCAACGCCGCAATCAGACAGGTGGTCACGAAGACGGCACTGGTGTCCATTCCGGCTACGCCCAGAATTTGCGGGTTGACGAAAACGATGTAGACCATCGTCAGGAAAGTAGTGAAACCGGCGATCACTTCGGTCCGTGCCGTCGTGCCATGTTCGCGCAGTTTAAACACGCGTTCCAGTATGCCCCGGCCAGAAGCCTGGGTTGTGTGTTGTTGACTCATTATCAATTTCCGAACAAGGAGGGAAAATTCGTCGCTATCCTATACCAAAATGCGACAATAGGGTGGGTTATGAGCGATTTTTTTCCATTGATTTTGCTTATACGGCAACGATTGCGTCGCCCAATAATGCTGTACGTAAACGTTAAACTTGTTAAAACGGAAATGACATGTCCCAGATAGAAGCTGTATTTTTTGACTGTGACGGAACCCTCGTCGACAGTGAAGTCATTTGTTCTCGCGCGTATGTCAGCATGTTCCAGGCGTTTGGCATTACGCTCGATCTTGAAGAGACGTTTAAACGCTTCAAGGGGGTAAAGCTCTACGAGATCATCGACATTATCAACGACGAGCACGGTGTCGAACTGGCAAAAGCCGAACTAGAACCGATTTACCGCGCCGAGGTCGCACGCCTGTTCGATACGGAACTGGAGGTGATTGCGGGTGCCAACGCGCTGCTGGATAGCATGGCAGTGCCGATGTGCGTGGTGTCGAACGGTCCGGTCAGCAAAATGCAGCACTCGTTGGGCAAGCTAGGCATGCTGCATCATTTCCCGGATTTACTGTTCAGCGGCTATGATATCCAACGCTGGAAGCCCGATCCGGCGCTGATGTTCCATGCGGCAAAAGCCATGAACGTCAATCCGCAAAACTGCATTCTGGTGGATGATTCTGCAGCGGGTGCGCAGTCAGGGATTGATGCCGGGATGGAGGTGTTCTACTTCTGCGCCGATTCGCACAACAAACCGATCGATCATCCTAAAGTGACGACCTTTACCGATCTGGCACAATTGCCGGCATTGTGGAAGGCGCGGGGTTGGAATATCGTCGATTAAACAGTAGGCCTGATAAGCAAAGCGCCATCAAGCGGATGGCGCAGAATGCCGGATGCGGCGTAACGCCTTATCCGGCCTACAATAGCGACGCCGGGGATCCCGGCGAACGCAACAAGCCGCTTATTCCTTCGGGTCTTTACCCGCCAGCAGCTTATCCAGCTCATCGCCGCCGACGTGACGGAAATCTTGTCCCTTCACGAAGTAGAAGATGTATTCGCAAATATTCTGGCAACGGTCACCGATACGCTCGATAGAACGGGCGCAGAACAGTGCGGTCAGCACGCTCGGAATGGTGCGCGGGTCTTCCATCATATAGGTCATCAGTTGGCGTACGATGCCCTCATATTCCTGGTCAACTTTCCTGTCTTCACGGTAAATACGCACCGCTTCGTCCAGATCCATCCGCGCAAATGCATCCAGAACATCATGCAGCATTTGCACCGTATGGCGACCCAGTGATTCCAGGCTTACCAGCAACGGCTGATGCTGCAGGGAGAATTTCTCCAGCGCGGTACGGCAAATTTTATCCGCTACATCACCAATACGTTCCAGCTCGGCGATAGTTTTGATGATTGCCATCACCAGGCGCAGGTCGCTCGCCGTCGGCTGACGCTTGGCAATGATGCGCACACAGGCTTCATCAATCGCCACTTCCATCATGTTGACGTTCTTATCACCCTCAATGACGCGCTTCGCCAGCTCGCTGTCCTGGTTGTGCATAGCGGTAATGGCATCAGAAAGCTGCTGCTCCACCATGCCGCCCATGGTCATTACCTGGGTGCGGATGCTTTCCAGTTCTGCGTTGAACTGGCCGGAAATATGTTTATTAAGGTTCAGACTGTCCATAACGCGCTCCTGAATCAACCGTAACGTCCGGTGATATAATCTTCTGTTTGTTTCTTCGCGGGCTTGGTGAACAGATCGTCCGTGTTGCTGAACTCAATCAACTCGCCCAGGTACATAAACGCCGTGTGGTCGGAACAACGCGCAGCCTGCTGCATGTTGTGGGTAACGATAACGACGGTGTAATCCTCTTTCAGCTCGGTGATCAGCTCTTCAATACGCCCGGTAGAGATCGGGTCGAGCGCCGAACACGGCTCATCCAGCAGCAACACTTCAGGGCGAATGGCAATACCACGCGCAATGCACAAACGCTGCTGCTGACCACCGGAGAGAGAGTACCCGCTCTGGTGTAGTTTATCTTTGGTTTCATTCCATAATGCGGCCTTGGTCAAGGCCCACTGCACGCGCTCGTCCATATCTGCACGCGAGAGTTTTTCAAACAGACGGACACCAAACGCGATGTTGTCGTAGATGGACATCGGGAACGGCGTCGGCTTCTGGAACACCATCCCTACTTTGGCACGCAGCAGCGCGATATCCTGGGTATTGGTGAGAATATTGTCGCCATCCAGCAGGATTTCACCTTCCGCACGCTGTTCTGGATACAGTTCAAACATTTTGTTGAAGGTACGCAGAAGCGTTGATTTACCACAGCCTGATGGCCCGATAAACGCCGTGACCTGGTTTTTAGCGATATCCAGGTTGATGTTCTTCAGGGCATGGAATTTGCCGTAGTAGAAGTTCAAATCACGAACCTGAATCTTACCTGGGGCAGTATCAACCATACTCATTTCAATCTATTCCTTATCATGCCTGATGGCGCGCAGCTTATCAGGCCTACAAATATGTTCGACCGTAGGCCGGATAAGGCGTTTACGCCGCCATCCGGCAATTCGTCTTAACCGTGTTTCTTCTTCGCGAAAATAACGCGCGCCAGAATGTTCAGCAGCAGTACGCACAGGGTAATAATCAGCACCCCGGCCCAGGCCAGTTGCTGCCATTCCACAAATGGACTCATCGCAAACTTAAAGATGGTCACCGGCAGGTTGGCTATCGGCTGCATCATGTCGGTGCTCCAGAACTGATTGGAGAGCGATGTAAACAGCAGCGGAGCGGTTTCACCGGCAATACGCGCAATCGCCAGCAAGACACCGGTGATAATGCCGGAGACAGACGCCTTCAGGGTGATCGCTGAAATCATCTTCCACTTCGGCGTACCCAGCGCATAGGCCGCTTCACGCAGGCTATCCGGCACCAGTTTGAGCATGTTTTCGGTGGTACGAATCACGATTGGCACCTGCAGCAGCGCCAGCGCAATCACGCCCGCCCAGCCAGAGAAGTGCTCCATTTTCGCGACGACCACGGTGTAAACGAACAGACCCACAACAATCGACGGCGCAGACAGCAGGATGTCGTTGATAAAGCGAATAATCTCAGCCAGCCAGGACTTACGCCCGTACTCGGCCAGATAGATGCCCGCCATAATACCGAGCGGCGTACCCAACACGGTCGCCCACAGGATCAACAGCCCGCTGCCCGCCAGGGCATTCGCCAGACCGCCACCCGCCGTATTCGGCGGCGGCGTCATTTCAGTGAACAGCGCCAGCGACATACCGTCGATACCGCGAACCACCGTTGAGAACAGGATCCACACCAACCAGAACAGACCGAACGCCATCGTCCCCATTGAGAGCGTCAGTGCGATGCGGTTTTTCAAGCGGCGACGCGCCTGCATCTTACGACGAGACTCCGCCAGCGCGGCGGTGTTTTGCATATCAAGCGTAGCCATTAGCGTGCCCCCTCGTTCTTCGCAAGGCGCATGATCATGAACTTAGACGCTGCCAGCACGATGAAGGTAATCACAAACAGGATCAGCCCCAGTTCCATCAACGCAGCCACATGCAGGCCAGATTCCGCTTCGGCAAATTCATTCGCCAACGCAGAGGTAATACTGTTACCCGGCATAAACAGCGATGCACTGTCGAGCTGGTAGGTGTTACCGATGATAAAGGTCACCGCCATGGTTTCACCCAGCGCGCGGCCAAGACCCAACATCACGCCGCCAATCACCCCATTTTTGGTGAACGGCAGGACGATACGCCAGATGACTTCCCAGGTGGTACAGCCGATGCCGTAGGCTGACTCTTTCATCAGTACCGGCGTTTGTTCGAACACATCGCGCATAACCGCCGCAATGTACGGGATGATCATAATGGCCAGGATCACACCGGCTGCCAGAATACCGATGCCAAAGGCCGGACCCGCAAACAGGGCACCCACAAACGGAATGTTGGAAAGGATGTTACCCACCGGTTCCTGGAAGTAGGTTGCAAACAGCGGGGCAAAAATAAACAGGCCCCACATGCCGTAAACAATACTCGGGATCGCCGCCAGCAGTTCAATTGCAATGCCCAGCGGGCGACGCAGCCAGTTCGGTGCCAACTCAGTCAGAAATAATGCGATGCCGAAGCTCACCGGAACGGCAATCAGCAAGGCGATAAACGAGGTAACCAGCGTACCGTAAATCGGTACCAGCGCACCGTAGATGTCGTTTGGCGCATCCCAGTCTTTGGTCCACAGGAATGAGAAGCCAAATTTCTGGATGCTTGGCCAGGAGGAGATGATCAGAGAGACAATAATGCCACCCAACATCAATAGCACAATCAGCGCAGCCAGTTTTACCAGCACGCTGAATATCATGTCACCCTTTTTACCCGGTGGGTTAAAAGCAGGCTTGGTTGCAGCCATAAATCACTCTTTAAGTTTGGGCCAGGAAACGCGCATTTTATCGTGCTTCCTGGCTAACGTAATGCCATACCCTAAATAATTCGAGTTGCAGCAAGGCGGCAAGCTTGTGAATCCCCAGGAGCATAGATTCACTATGTGACTGGGGTGAACAAACGCAGCCAACACAGTTGCTGCTCGAAGTATGACGGGTATTTAGTACAGCGCTTTACCGCTGCTGTCCTTTACATTGGTCTTCCATGCAGCGCGAATCTGCTCAACCACGCTATCCGGCAGACTGGCGTAATCCAGGTCATTCGCCTGTTTACCGCCATTTTTGTACGCCCAGTCAAAGAACTTCAGCACTTCAACGCCCTGCTCAGGTTTCTTCTGCTCTTTGTGAACCAGGATGAATGTGGTGGACGTAATCGGCCACGCCTCATCACCTTTCTGGTTAGTCAGATCCTGGGCGAAGGTTTTGCTCCAGTCAGCGCCTTTTGCCGCATTTGCAAAGTTTTCTTCGGTCGGGCTTACCGGTTTACCGTCAGCAGAAATCAGTTTGGTATAGGCCAGGTTGTTCTGCTTAGCGTAAGCATATTCAACGTAACCAATGGAGCCTGGCAGACGCTGTACGAACGCGGCGATACCGTCGTTACCTTTACCACCCAGACCGGTTGGCCAGTTAACGGTAGAGCCTGCACCAATTTTAGATTTCCACTCTTCGTTCACTTTTGCCAAGTAGCTGGTGAACACGAAAGAGGTACCGGAACCATCAGCACGACGCACAACGGCGATGTTCTGCGAAGGCAGTTTCAGCCCTGGGTTCAGTTTGGTGATGGCTTCATCATCCCACTTCTTGATTTTGCCGAGGTAGATATCACCTAGGGTCTTACCGTCCAGCACCAGTTCGCCGGATTTCAGGCCAGGGATATTTACAGCCAGCACCACACCGCCGATCACGGTCGGGAACTGGAACAGGCCTTCCTGTGCCAGTTTCTCATCAGACAACGGTGCATCAGATGCGCCGAAATCAACGGTATTGGCCGTAATTTGTTTTACACCACCGGAGGAGCCGATACCCTGGTAGTTGACTTTACTACCGGTCTCTTTCTGATAAGTATCAGCCCATTTGGCATACACCGGCGCAGGAAAAGTTGCACCTGCACCTGTCAGGCTTGCTGCTGCAAATACAGAGAAAGCGCTCATCGATAAGGTCGCGGCGACAACAGTTGCGACAGTGGTACGCATAACTTTCATAATGTCTCCTGCACGGTTTTCGTAAATCATTGTTTAAGTGGCTACGATGAGCAAAATAGGACAAACAGGTGACAGTTAAATGTACGAAATATGACAGTTTTATGACAACGAAAAAAAATGAAATCAACTCTAGAAAAAATAATTTTAAAACAATGAATTAATAGATTTCATGACAATAAGGTTTCACAAAAATTTTCTTTATATGACATCTAAAAGCGTAGCCAATGATGACTATTTTTCATCAAAATGCCGTGACGTATTTTTTCTGGCGGCTTACATTCTGAATGTAAAAAGACCACCGTTCGGTGGCCTTTCTGCATGCGTTAATACCCAATGCGCTTAATGCCCACTGTAGACTTTTTTACCCGCAAACATCGTCCAGAGCACTGTGGCATCCTTCAACTCTTCGATACTCACTTTTTCAAGATTACGATCGAATGCCACCAGATCGGCACTTTTCCCTACGCTAATGGAACCTGTTTCTTTATCGCGGCCAATCACTTTTGCCGCGTTCAGGGTATAAGCCTGTAGCATCGCGGCACGGCTGATTTTTTCACTTTCAGGTGGCAATTCGCCCTCTTCCCCTATCCGCGTAACCGCCGTATAGATCGCCAACAGCGGGTTGGGGCTGGATACCGACCAGTCGCTGGCCCCGGCAATCAGCGCATGATGACGGTACAGACTGCCAGCAGGATAGAGGTGTTGCAGTAACGGAGTGGGCACCTTGCCCTCCAGTAGGGTTGTCGTTGCAGGGTCTTTACCTGCCCACAGCAGCTGCATAGAGGCCGCGACATTCAGTTGCTGAAAACGAGGAAGGCTCTGCGGGCTAACGATTTCCAGATGGGTGATGCTATGCAAAATGCCACTGTTACCATTTTTTTCACGCGCGCAGGCCACCGCACCAGCGACTCCTGCACAGCACGATCGCCGATAGCATGAAAGTGCGTTATCAGCTTTTCAGCATCCGCTTTGGCCACCAGCGAGCAGAACTTTACCTGGTCGAGCGAATCGCTACCGCTATATCCAAGCCGGTTCAGGTATGACTGACTCAACTTCGCCGTCTGGGACGGATATTCAATCACGCCGTCCTGAAAGATTTTAATCCCAGCCAGCTTGATATCGGGTATTCCGGCATATTTATCCCTGATAGCCACTACGTCATCAATGGCTGCTGGAGAAGCGTTAATATTGACCAATGCCAGACCGGTTACGTGGGCGGTGAGTTTTCCGTCCTTCGCCAGAGAACTGTACGCCGGAAGTAGCCCTTCATCGTTGCGTCCCGGGTGAGCATCAAATGACGGTGCCAGCGGGCGCAGGTTGCTCAGCGGCTCCATCCAGGCGGTGATACCATAGCGGTTCATCACCTTTGATCCAGCGATAATCGACAGCGCAATTTTGTCGTTATCGACGGGAGGAATGGCACCGAGCACCCGATCCCATGCGCCTTCGGAGACAAAGCCGTTAAGTTTTCCAGTGGCTGTTAGCCCAACGTTGGTTTTAATACTGCTGCCCGCATCGGCAATACTCTGCGGATCCAAGCTGGCTTTGCGCAGCATTGCTTTATTAACCCAGCCGGTATGGGCATCCGATCCGGCCAGCACCACTGGCGTATTCTGGTATTCTGGCGCATTAAATACGCTATCCAGTAACTGAATGTTGTCCCAGTAATCCAGAGATACATTACTGTAAAACTGAACACCCTTGAGATCGCGCTGAGGGTTATTCTTATTCTTTTCAACGAAACTTTTAATCGCCGCAGCCTTTGTCAGCCCTTCCGGAAACTCAACGGTGAGCGTTTTAAAGCCCCCATCCGCCACATGGGCGTGGCTGTCGATCAATCCCGGCATCAGGTATTTTCCCTGCAAATTAACCCGCCGGGCATCTGATCCCGCCAGCTTCTGCACATCTTTATACTGTCCGACAGCGATAATTTTTTTGCCTTCAATAACAATAGCTTCTGGATAGGGATTATCCGGATCGGCACTATAGATCTCGCCACCAAAAATAAGCGTTTTGTTATTTCCTTCCTGAGCACTTACAGCAGCGGAAGTGAAGGCCAGTGAACATGCCAGAAAAAGCATTGAAACTCTCATAAACGATTAACTCCATTATGTGAAAATAAACGTATTCATTGCTTTATAGAACACTGTTTTTCTGTAGCTAATTCAAAGGGATGCAAATGTCATAGACATAATAATCGCGGGCAATATTGGTTTCGTTATAATAAATTTCATAGCAGGGCTTATCGCTCTTAATAAGTCCTTTGGTTCGCATCCAGGCAAAGGCCAGATCCCAGGTGTTATCTATCTGCTCCCCAAGCTGCGCACTTGCATACCAGATAATTTCCGGCGGCTATTGTCTGCACGGCGATATGTCGACTGACCTGCTCCCCCTCGCTGAGTTCAAAACCAACATCCGTGCGGCAATGCTGTTCTGCCGTCACATCTGGCGGATCCCAGTAAACACATAGCATTCCGGCAGGCTGTAACGGCGTTCTGGCGGGCAACGAGGTCAACAAGTCCTGATGCGTTTGTTGGCAGGTCTCTTTACCGTATGGTCCAAATCGGCGCATAAATGCGACCCTACGCGTGGGGAGCGCAATGACTTTTGCGCCCAAAAAGCCTGCTGTATGCCAGTGTGCTTGGGTAGTATCGCACTGAGAATAGGTGCTTTTTTGCTGAGAGACGTGTCCTGTCTTGCTTTTTATTGCCTCCCGAAGGGAGCGACGAAATTCGCCTGGCGATACGGGAAAATGACGGCGAAATGCCCGGGCAAAGTTTTGCGAACTGGAAAATCCGACCTGTAATGCCAGCCCGGTAATATCGCTATGCGGTGCGTCAATCAGGCTCATAGCGGCCTTTTCCATCCGCAGACGACGGGTAAATTCAGCGACCGTTTCGCCAACCTGTGCTTTGAAGATGCGATGAAAGTGATAGCAGGACACAGCGACCTCGCGCGAGACCTCTTCCAGAGTCGGATTAAGATCCAGATGCTGGCTGATGTAGTCCATTGCCCTGAACACCGACTTACGATAGTCCTGCGTCATCTTCTGCCTCACTTAATATACTGATTTTAGACATAAAAAAACCCGGAGTGCCGTAACAGCACGCCGGATTTTTAGCGCTATCTCCGCGATAAATCGCGTGGCGCGTTACTCTACGGTAACCGACTTCGCCAGGTTGCGCGGCTGATCGACATCGGTGCCTTTAATCAGCGCCACGTGATACGCCAGCAGTTGCAGCGGAACGGTATAGAAGATCGGAGCAATCACCTCTTCCACATGCGGCATCTCAATGATGTGCATGTTTTCGTTGCTGGTAAAGCCCGCATCTTGATCGGCGAAGACGTACAGTTGGCCGCCACGGGCACGAACTTCTTCAATGTTGGATTTCAGTTTTTCCAACAGTTCGTTGTTCGGTGCCACGACGATAACCGGCATATCCGCATCAATCAGCGCCAGCGGGCCGTGTTTCAGCTCGCCAGCTGCGTAGGCTTCCGCGTGAATATAAGAGATCTCTTTCAGCTTCAGCGCGCCTTCCAGCGCAATCGGATACTGATCGCCACGGCCGAGGAACAGCGCATGGTGTTTGTCAGAGAAATCTTCTGCCAGGGCAGCAATGCGCTTGTCCTGAGACAGCATCTGCTCAATACGGTTCGGCAGCGCCTGCAGACCGTGAACGATGTCATGCTCAATAGACGCATCCAGGCCTTTAAGACGTGACAGTTTCGCCACCAGCATCAGCAGTACAGTCAGTTGGGTGGTAAATGCTTTCGTGGAGGCCACGCCGATTTCGGTACCGGCGTTGGTCATCATCGCCAGGTCGGATTCACGCACCAGAGAAGAACCCGGTACGTTACAAATCGCCAGCGAACCCAGATAACCCAGCTCTTTTGATAAGCGCAGACCCGCCAGGGTATCCGCCGTTTCACCAGACTGGGACAGGGTGATCATCAGGCTGTTGCGACGCACCGCTGATTTGCGGTAACGGAATTCAGAGGCGATTTCTACATCACACGGAATACCCGCCAGCGACTCAAACCAGTAGCGAGACACCATACCGGAGTTGTACGACGTACCACAGGCGATGATCTGAATATGCTCCACCTGAGACAGCATCTCGTTGGCATGCGGACCCAGCTCGCTTAAATCCACCTCACCGTGGCTGATGCGCCCGGTCAGCGTATTTTTGATCGCATTCGGCTGTTCGTAGATCTCTTTCTGCATGTAGTGGCGATAGATACCTTTTTCGCCCGCGTCATATTGCAGACTGGATTCAATATCCTGACGTTTAACTTCCACGCCAGACTTGTCGAAAATGGTCACTGAACGACGAGTCACTTCCGCAATATCGCCTTCTTCCAGGAAGATAAAGCGACGGGTTACCGGCAGCAGCGCCAGCTGATCGGAAGCGATAAAGTTCTCACCCATGCCCAAACCAATTACCAGCGGGCTACCAGAACGCGCCGCCAGCAGGATTTCAGGGTTACGGGTATCCATGATCACCGTACCGTATGCACCGCGCAGCTGCGGGATAGTCCGCAGTACGGCCTCACGCAGAGTACCGCCCTGCTCCAGCTCCCAGTGCACCAGGTGAGCAATCACTTCGGTGTCGGTTTCTGACACGAAAGTGTAGCCACGTGTTTTCAGCATTTCACGCAGCGGTTCATGGTTTTCGATGATGCCGTTATGCACCACCACAATGTGATCAGAAACATGCGGATGCGCGTTCGCTTCTGAAGGTTCGCCGTGCGTTGCCCAACGCGTGTGAGCAATACCGGTGCCGCCATGTAACGGATGATCTTCCGCAGCCGCGGTAAGCATCTGTACTTTGCCCAGACGACGCAGACGGGTCATTTTGCCTTCAGCATCGACAACTGCCAGACCGGCAGAGTCATAACCACGATATTCCAGACGACGTAAACCTTCGAGAAGGATTTCAGCAACATCACGCTGCGCGATAGCGCCAACAATTCCACACATATTTTTAGATTCCGAATTTAGGCATTGTGCCTGTCGTTGTCGGTCAACCTGTTTCCCCTTCGTCTTTCACGCCGTAGCTGCGTTGGCTACACTTGCTCACTACGGTCACTTACTTTAGTAAGCTCCCGTAGATTCCCAAGTTTGCCGCCTTGCTACAGCGTGAAATACTTTGGGTAATACCCGTATTCCGGGCGCCCCGAGCCTTGTAGAGAGTGGGGTTATTTTTATGGTACTGCGTGTTGAGCGGAGGATTATATTATCCCCTCATCTCTTGTCTGCCTGATGGCAATCACGTTTATCAGGCCTACTGAACGTCACCGCACGTAGGTCAGATAAGGCAAAGTCGCCATCCAGCAAAAATTAATTACTTCTTCTTCACCGGACGCTTCCAGCCCTGTTTATGGACCTGCGGTACCCGGCTGATAACCAGTTCGTTATCCGCGACATCACGCGTTACGGTGGTCCCGGCGGCAATAGTCGCGCCTTTACCCACGGAGACAGGCGCCACCAGCTGAGTATCAGAACCAACAAACACATCGTCGCCAATAATGGTTTTAAACTTATTGGCACCATCGTAGTTGCAGGTAATAGTCCCTGCGCCGATGTTCACGTTATCGCCAATTTCTGCATCGCCCAGATACGTCAGATGACCGGCTTTGGAGCCTTTACCCAGACGCGCTTTTTTCATTTCGACGAAGTTACCCACGTGTGCGCCTTCCTGCAGCTCAGCACCGGGACGTAAACGTGCAAACGGACCAATAGTACATGCCGCATCGAGGCGTGCATCTTCCACAACGCTGTATGGGCTAAGCTCACAGTCATCACCAATCACGCTGTTCTTGATGACGCAACCTGCGCCAATCTTGACGCGATCGCCGAGGGTCACGTGACCTTCAATGATAACGTTAGTATCAATTTCAACATCGCGCCCGTGAATAAGCGTACCGCGTAGATCAAAACGCGCCGGATCGCGCAGCATCACGCCAGCCAGCAGCAGTTTTTCTGCCTGCTCGGACTGATAAACGCGCTCCAGGCGGGAAAGCTGCAGACGATTATTGACGCCTTCCGTTTCGCTAATACGCGTCGGATGTACTGCGGCAATCTCACGTCCTTCATGATAGGCCATCGCAATGATATCGGTGATGTAGTATTCACCCTGCGCATTGTTGTTGGTGAGTTTTGCCAGCCAGCGCTTCATGTCTGCACCGTTAGCCACCAGAATACCGGTATTGATTTCCTGAATCTGACGCTGCTCGTCGGTGGCATCTTTATGCTCAACGATGCCAGTAACCACGCCGTTTTCACGCGTAATACGCCCGTAGCCGGTTGGGTCATCCAGTTTCACCGTTAACAGGCCGATGCCACCCTGCGGTTTTGCATCGCGCAGACGCTGTAAGGTGTCGGTGGAGATGAGCGGAACATCGCCATAAAGCATCAAAATGTCTTCGTCATCACCAAAGAATGGCGCCGCCTGCTGCATAGCATGACCGGTACCCAACTGCTCTGCTTGCAGAACCCAGTTCAGGTTGTCATCTTTCAGCGTTTGTTTAAGCAGATCGCCACCGTGTCCGTAGACCAGATGTACGCGAGTTGCGCCTAATTCATTAGCAGCATCAATGACATGCTGGACCATCGATTTGCCCGCGAGGGTATGCAGCACTTTAGGAAGATCGGAATACATACGTGTACCTTTGCCTGCGGCAAGGATCACGACGCTCATAGCACTATTCAACATACACGTCCTGACTGTAATTTAAGAACGAATTTATACCGTTTCACATTGAAAATACTACATTTTTTTCATCGTGAAATGGGCCGAAGATAAAACGCTCAATAGGGGAAAATACCTATCGTTTAGCCCACTATTTTCGTCGATATCTACGCCTTTTGTCTTCCCAAAAACAGGAGGCTGCTCTTATTAAAGCCTTAGGTTAATGTTTTTGCTATTTTTTTTCCCCATGAATAAAGAATTCAGTGTCCGGACTCAATTTTATTTATCGAATTCAGGGGGTAATAGAAGGAGTGGATCGAGGCGGGGGATAGTGCGAAAACGACAGGAGAACAGATGGCGCTAGCTTATAAATTACGCAAAGCCTAGCGCCATATTAAAGCAGGTATTACAGGTTGAACGTGCCAAAAGAGACGTTCATGCTGCTGAAAAGGGCGATGATTTTGTTGATCAGTTTCATGTTGGTATCCCGTTTTTATCTGAGTTAATTATGTGACACTCATCACAAAAAAGAGTCTACGCTTCATTTTTTAATCGATCAATATTTATGTGATGAATATCACATAAAATTTAAAATACCTTTTCAGTTTCAAATTAACTAAAACACAGGCATAAAAAAACCAGCCTGAAATCAGACTGGTTTTTGTGTTTCAAGCCGGTGTTACATCGCTTTTTTGGTCAACTCGATAACGCGCAGTTTGGCGATCGCTTTGGCCAGTTCCGCAGATGCCTGAGCGTAATCCACGTCACCATGAGAGCTCTTAATGTGCTCTTCTGCCTTACGTTTCGCTTCCAGGGCTCTCGCTTCATCGAGATCCTGCCCGCGAATCGCGGTATCAGCCAGTACGGTCACGTTGCCAGGCTGCACTTCAAGAATGCCGCCGGACAGATAGATAAACTCTTCATGACCGAACTGTTTAACGATGCGGATCATACCAGGCTTAATGGCGGTGAGCAGCGGTGCGTGTCCCGGGAAAATACCCAGTTCACCTTCACTGCCCGTTACCTGGATTTTTTCGACCAGACCAGAGAACATTTGTTGCTCTGCGCTGACGACGTCCAGGTGGTAAGTCATTGCCATATCACCCTCCGATTAAGGCGTTAAAGTTTTTTCGCTTTTTCCACGGCTTCGTCGATAGAACCAACCATGTAGAACGCTTGCTCTGGCAGGTGGTCGTATTCGCCTTCCATGATGCCTTTAAAGCCACGGATGGTGTCTTTCAGGGAAACGTATTTACCCGGAGAACCGGTAAATACTTCCGCAACGAAGAACGGCTGGGACAGGAAGCGCTGGATTTTACGCGCACGTGCTACCACCAGTTTGTCTTCTTCAGACAGTTCATCCATACCCAGGATGGCGATGATGTCTTTCAGTTCCTGGTAACGCTGCAGCAGGGACTGTACGCCACGCGCGGTGTCGTAGTGTTCCTGACCAACAACTAGCGGATCCAGCTGACGGCTGGTGGAGTCCAGCGGGTCAACGGCCGGGTAGATACCCAGGGATGCGATCTGACGGCTCAGTACCACGGTTGCATCTAAGTGAGCAAAGGTGGTGGCTGGGGATGGGTCAGTCAAGTCATCCGCAGGTACGTATACCGCCTGAACGGAGGTGATAGAACCGGTTTTGGTCGAGGTGATACGTTCCTGAAGAACACCCATCTCTTCCGCCAGAGTCGGCTGATAGCCTACCGCTGATGGCATACGACCCAGCAGTGCGGATACTTCCGTACCGGCCAGGGTGTAACGGTAGATGTTATCAACGAACAGCAGTACGTCACGACCTTCGTCACGGAATTTCTCAGCCATGGTCAGGCCGGTCAGTGCAACGCGCAGACGGTTTCCCGGCGGCTCGTTCATCTGGCCATATACCAGGGATACTTTGTCCAGAACGTTGGAATCGGTCATTTCGTGGTAGAAGTCGTTACCCTCACGAGTACGTTCACCTACACCCGCAAACACAGAATAACCGGAGTGTTCGATCGCGATGTTACGGATCAGCTCCATCATGTTTACGGTTTTACCTACACCCGCACCACCGAACAGACCGACTTTACCGCCCTTCGCGAACGGACACATCAGGTCGATAACTTTAATGCCGGTTTCCAGCAGTTCCTGAGAGCTGGACAGCTCTTCATAGGACGGTGCCGCGCGGTGGATAGCCCAACGCTCTTCTTCACCGATGTCGCCTTTCATGTCGATCGGGTGACCCAATACGTTCATGATACGACCCAGTGTTGCTTTACCTACCGGGACTTCGATCGGGTGCTCGAGGTCTTTTACTTCCAGACCACGACGCAGACCGTCGGAAGAACCCATGGCGATGGTACGTACGATACCGCCGCCGAGCTGCTGCTGAACTTCCAGCACCAGAACTTCATTACCATTCTGAACCTCAAGGGCTTCGTACACACGCGGTACGGCATCCTGAGGGAATTCGACGTCAACTACGGCGCCGATTACCTGGACAATTTTTCCAGTAGCCATCTTGAATCCTCTACGAATTAACCTGGTTATACCGCGGATGCACCACCGACAATCTCGGTGAGTTCCTGAGTAATGCTGGCCTGACGAGCTTTGTTGTATACCAACTGCAGCTCTTTAATCAGGCTGCCGCCATTGTCGGTCGCGGCTTTCATCGCCACCATACGTGCGGCCTGCTCGCTGGCCAGGTTTTCTACCACGCCCTGATAAACCTGAGATTCAACGTAACGACGCAGCAGGGTATCCAGCAGCGGTTTCGGGTCTGGTTCATACAGGTAATCCCAGGCTTTTTGTTTCAACTCTTCATCTTCTGATGCCGGTAATGGCAACATCTGAGTCAGGGTCGGAACCTGTGACATGGTGTTAATAAATTTGTTGCTGACAACGTACAGTCTGTCCAGACGGCCTTCATCGTAGGCCTGCAGCATCACTTTAACCGGACCGATCAGTTCGGACAGGGAAGGGTTATCCCCCATACCGGTTACCTGAGCAACCACGTTACCGCCAACAGAGTTAAAGAAAGACACGCCCTTAGAGCCGATCATTGCGATGTCGCACTGAACGCCTTTATCGGACCATGCTTTCATATCCGCCAACAGTTTTTTGAACAGGTTAATGTTCAAGCCGCCGCACAGACCACGGTCGGTCGACACCACCAGGTAGCCCACGCGTTTAACGTCGCGTTCTTCCAGGTAAGGGTGCTTATATTCCAGATTACCATTCGCAAGGTGACCAATCACTTTGCGCATGGTCTCTGCATAAGGACGGCTGGCCGCCATGCGATCCTGCGATTTACGCATTTTGGAAGCGGCGACCATCTCCATCGCTTTAGTGATCTTCTGCGTGTTCTGGACGCTTGCGATCTTACTACGTATCTCTTTTGCGCCGGCCATGAGCTTCTCCTCAATGCCTTGCGGTCCGCCCTAGGACAGACCGCCAGACGTTACCAGGACTGGGTTGCTTTGAAGGAATCGAGGATAGCTTTCAGCTTGCCTTCGATTTCATCGTTATAGCCACCGGACTGGTTAATCTCTTGCATCAGCGGAGCGTGATCACGGTCGACGTAAGCCAGCAGAGCGGCTTCAAAGCTACCGATTTTCGCCAGTTCCACATCTTCGAGGTAACCGCGTTCAGCCGCAAACAACACCACACCCTGTTGTGCAACAGACATTGGGGCATACTGTTTCTGCTTCAGCAGCTCAGTGACTTTCTGACCATGGCTCAGCTGCTTACGCGTAGCTTCATCCAGGTCGGAAGCGAACTGAGAAAACGCGGCCAGTTCACGATACTGTGCCAGCGCGGTACGAATACCACCGGACAGTTTCTTGATGATCTTGGTCTGCGCTGCACCACCTACACGCGATACGGAGATACCTGGGTTAACCGCCGGACGAATACCGGAGTTAAACAGGTTGGTTTCCAGGAAGATCTGACCATCGGTAATTGAGATTACGTTGGTCGGAACGAACGCAGAAACGTCACCCGCCTGGGTTTCGATAATCGGCAGAGCGGTCAGGGAGCCGGTTTTACCTTTAACTTCACCATTGGTGAACTTCTCAACGTATTCAGCGTTAACGCGGGATGCGCGCTCCAGCAGACGGGAGTGGAGGTAAAATACGTCGCCTGGGAATGCTTCACGTCCAGGCGGACGACGCAGCAGCAGGGAAACCTGACGGTAAGCAACAGCCTGTTTGGACAGGTCATCGTAAACGATCAGTGCATCTTCACCGCGGTCACGGAAGTATTCGCCCATTGCGCAACCAGCATACGGTGCCAGATATTGCAGTGCAGCAGATTCAGACGCGGTAGCCACAACAACGATAGTGTTGGACAGTGCGCCGTGCTCTTCCAGTTTACGAACCACGTTAGAAATGGTGGACGCTTTCTGGCCGATAGCCACGTACACACATTTGATGCCGGAGTCACGTTGGTTGATGATCGCATCGATCGCCATCGCGGTTTTACCGGTCTGACGGTCACCGATGATCAGCTCACGCTGACCACGTCCGATTGGGATCATGGCATCAACGGATTTATAACCGGTCTGTACCGGCTGATCGACGGACTGACGTTCGATTACGCCCGGTGCGATAACTTCGATTGGCGAGAAGCCATCGTTATCAACCGGACCTTTACCGTCGATTGGGGAACCCAGAGTGTTCACCACACGACCCAGCAGGCCACGGCCTACCGGAACTTCAAGGATACGACCCGTACACTTAACCTTCATGCCTTCGGCGAGGTCAGCGTATGGACCCATCACAACTGCACCTACGGAGTCGCGCTCCAGGTTCAGTGCGATAGCGTAACGGTTACCCGGCAGGGAAATCATCTCACCCTGCATACAATCGGCAAGGCCGTGGATGCGGATAACACCGTCACTTACAGAAACAATAGTACCTTCGTTATGAGCTTCGCTCACAACACTGAACTGAGCAATGCGCTGCTTGATCAGTTCGCTGATTTCGGTGGAATTCAGTTGCATGCTCCAGTCCCCTTAAGACTGCAAGACGTCTGCAAGGCGCTCAAGACGGCCGCGTACGCTGCCATCAATGACCATATCACCCGCACGGATGATTACGCCCGCCATTACAGACTTATCGATTTTGCAATTCAGCTTAACTTTGCGTGACAGACGTTTTTCCATCGCGGCGCTGATCTTCGCAAGCTGCTCATCACTCAGTGCATTGGCAGAAGTGACTTCTACCTCAGAGATAGCCTCACTGGCTGCACGCAGGTGAATAAACTGCTCAAGAACATCCGGGAGCGCATTCAGACGGTTATTTTCAGCCATTACCTTAATCAGGTTTTGGCCGCTTTCGTCCAGCTGCTCACCGCAGACTGCGATAAACGACTCAGCGAGCGTTTCCGGCGCCAGCGCGCCAGAGAGAAGCTCTGCCATTTGTTCGTTCTTCGTCACCTCAGCGGCGAACGTCAGCATATCCTGCCAACGGTCAACGCTCTGGTGCTCAACGGCAAAGTCAAAAGCTGCTTTGGCGTAGGGGCGAGCTACCGTAATAAATTCAGACATCAGCCCCTCCCTCCTTACAGTTCAGCGACAAGTTTGTCCACGATGTCGCTGTTAGCAGCTTCATCCACGGAACGTTCGATGATCTTCTCGGCGCCAGCAACAGCCAGGATAGCGACTTGCTTACGCAGTTCTTCGCGAGCACGTTTACGTTCGGCGTCAATTTCCGCCTGCGCTTGTGCCACGATTTTAGTACGTTCCTGCTCTGCTTCAGTTTTGGCTTCGTCCAGGATCTGAGCGCGACGTTTGTTCGCCTGCTCAATGATTACCTGAGCTTCCGCCTTCGCTTTTTTCAGCTGGTCGGTCGCGCTGGCCTTTGCAAGGTCAAGATCCTTATGTGCTCGTTCCGCAGAAGCAAGACCGTCAGCAATTTCTTTCTGACGTTTTTCGATGGCTGCCATTAATGGCGGCCATACGTACTTCATGCAGAACAGAACGAACAGGACAAACGCGATGGCCTGGCCGAGGATTGTTGCGTTAAGATTCACAGCACAATGCCTCTATCTAGTTAACGTTCTGATATTGCTCTTAATTCAAGCAACGCTTACTACGCGACAGCGAACATCACGTACAGACCCAGACCTACAGCGATCATCGGGATAGCATCCACCAGACCCATAACGATAAAGAACTGAGTACGCAGCAGAGGAATCAGATCAGGTTGACGCGCTGCGCCTTCCAGGAATTTACCCCCGAGGATGCCGATACCGATCGCAGCACCGATTGCCGCCAGACCCATCATCACAGCGGCAGCCATGTACAGCAGATCCATATTCAGGTTTTCCATGACAGTCTCCAGTTTGTTTCAGTTAAAACGTAGTAGTGTTGGTAAATTAATGCTCTTCAGACGCCATCGACAGATAGACAATCGTCAGAACCATGAAGATGAAGGCTTGCAGCGTGATAATCAGTATGTGGAAAATGGCCCATGGCACATTCAGGATCCACTGTGACCACCACGGCAACAGACCAGCAATCAGAATGAAAATCAGCTCACCGGCATACATGTTACCGAACAGTCGTAAACCAAGAGAGATTGGTTTGGACAGCAGGCTTACCCCTTCAAGGATTAAGTTGACAGGAATGAACGCCCAGTGATTGAACGGCTGCAGCGTCAACTCTTTCGTGAAGCCACCGATGCCTTTCATTTTGATGCTGTAGAACAGAATGAGGATAAATACGCCCAGTGCCATCGACAGGGTGATGTTCACGTCAGCAGACGGAACCACACGCAGAGCCGGCAGGCCAAAGATATGCTCGCCGATGTACGGCAGCAGGTCGATAGGCAGTAAATCCATCAGGTTCATCAGGAATACCCAGACGAAAATCGTTAGGGCCAGCGGAGCAATCAGCTTGCTTTTGCCATGGTACATGTCTTTCACGCTACCATGTACAAAGCCGATTACCAGCTCAATCGCGGTCTGAAATTTACCCGGTACGCCGCTGGTTGCCTTTTTGGCCACGCTACGGAACACAAGCAGGAACAACAGACCCAGAACCACCGAGAAAAACATGGAGTCAATATTGAGCGTCCAGAAGGTGGCTGGGGGGTTGTGCGGATCCACCAGCGAGAATGTACGTAGGTCCAACTGAAGGTTATTCAGATGGTGTCCTATGTAATCCTGCGGCGTCATATTTTCTGAAGCCATGATGCCTTTACCCTTTGTTGTTAATTACAGCCGGTGCCAGTATCTGAACCACCAGCACCAAAACCCACGTAACGATCAGCGGCGTAAATACCGCCTTCAAAACCGCCAACGCCACCACCAGCAAAACCAGCATCGCTAACACCTTGAAGGCTTCGCCGAAGGCGAACGACCAGGCCACTCGACCTCTTGCTGGTGTATGTGCCTGGTGACGCCAGGCAAATATCATAAACAACATATTAGGCAGTAACACTGCCAATCCACCGCACAATGCGGAGATGCCCCAGAAAGGGTCTTTGAGGCTAAACAGCAATCCACTTGCCATTACCACCAGAAGCTGTGTGAGCAAAAGCTTACGTGCAACGTTTCGACTCAAGAGCGACATAGACATCACGTTTTTACTCCTGCTCCCTTCGAGGTACGCCGCGTGTCGTATAAAACGTTCTTTATGGCTTAGAGTCAAGCATCAAAAAGCGGACAAATTATACGGTGCGCCTTCGTGATTTCAAACAATAAGTAGCTAAAAAGTGAATAAATGTTTAAATATTTTTCTCTGGGCCACATTTATTACTTTTTGGCAAACTGTGAACGATCATGCAAAACTGCAAATACCGCGTAAACACTGGCTGCAAAGCGTGCGACAGATCACATATTGAACATATTCACCTTCGCATAATTAAATTGCGTGGCAAATGATGCCTTTTCATCTTTTTGATATTTAAGCCTAAAAATCATCACTCTTTTAAAAATAGCGCCTAACAACAAAAACACCACTCATTGACATTTATAATAAAAAATTAACACACACCGATGATTGTTAGGTTCTATTTTTAGCAGCCTGATATTTTCACAGTTGACTTGTTTCACTTTTAACAAAAAACGGTACGTTATAGTTATGATGCAAAACAGTAAGTCACAGGTGAAATGTAACAACATTTAACCACACGATCACCCCTATTTTTTAACGCCTGACGCACCGTTTTATTTCTATTTTTTTTGACAAATATTAAATTTTGTTTGGCTTAATCACCACCAGATGACGTTCGCCATCCAGTTGTGGAACGCGTAATTTTTCAACCGACTCGACGCTGAACTCAGCAGGCAAAGAGGCAATTTCATCCTCAGGCAACTGCCCCTTCAACGCGTAAAAGCGTCCGTTTTGACCCGGTAAATGATGGCACCAGGTCACCATATCGTTCAGCGAAGCGAAAGCACGGCTGATCACGCCATCAAAAGGCGGTTCCGAAGGAAAATCCTCAACCCGACTTTGTACCGGGGTGATGTTTTCCAGCTTGAGTTCATGCTGCACCTGACGCAAGAAGCGTACGCGTTTCCCCAAACTGTCTAACAGAGTGAAATGCGCATCTGGACGTACAATGGAGAGCGGAATACCCGGCAGTCCAGGACCCGTACCAACGTCAATAAAACGCTCCCCCTGCAGATGTGGCGCAACGACAATGCTGTCCAGAATATGACGTACCAGCATGTCGTTGGGATCACGCACCGACGTCAGGTTGTACGCTTTGTTCCATTTATGCAGCATATCGACATACGCTATCAGCTGATTTTTCTGGTGATCGGTAAGAGATATACCGGCATCGGCCAGCAGACGAGAGAGTTTGTTGAGCACGGTCGTTACCTGTTGATGATAATTTGCCCGATGGCACTAACGCTGACCGGGCCTACAAATTTGTAGGGCGGGCAAGCAAAGCGCCCCCGCCAAAATAGTGTGTCATTAAGCGCTGCGGCGCAGCATACCTTGTTTTTTCAGCCATACCAGCAAAATGGAGATGGCGGCAGGCGTAACGCCAGATATGCGCGATGCCTGACCGATAGACACCGGTTTGTGATCGTTCAGCTTGGCAATGACTTCATTCGACAAGCCGGATACCTGGCGATAATCCAGGGTCGCAGGCAACAGGGTGTTTTCATTACGCTGGTGTCTTTCGATCTCGTCCTGCTGGCGAGCGATATAGCCTTCGTACTTAACTTGAATCTCAACCTGTTCAGCAGCCTGAGCATCGTCAAGGCCTGGTGCAAACGCTGACAACGACGTCAGTTGCGCGTAGGTCACGTCCGGGCGACGCAGGAGATCTTCACCGCTGGCCTCACGTGACAACGGGGTAGCCAGGTAAGCGTTCACTTCTGCTGCAGTCTCGGCTAATGGGTTCACCCAGGTCGATTTCAAACGCTGACGTTCTTGTTCAATGCGCTCCAGTTTTTCATTGAAGCGCGCCCAGCGTGCATCATCCACCAGACCCAGCTCGCGTCCTTTTTCGGTCAGACGGAGATCGGCATTGTCCTCACGCAGCATCAAACGGTATTCCGCTCGTGAGGTAAACATGCGGTACGGTTCTTTGGTACCCAGCGTGCAGAGATCGTCCACCAGCACGCCGAGATAGGCCTGAGAACGCGCAGGCGCCCAGCCTTCTTTGTCGGCTGACAGGCGAGCAGCGTTGAGGCCCGCAAGTAAACCTTGCGCAGCGGCTTCTTCGTAACCCGTTGTACCGTTGATTTGTCCGGCAAAGAACAGGCCCTGAATAAATTTGCTTTCCAGAGTCGGTTTTAGGTCGCGCGGATCGAAGAAATCATACTCAATCGCGTAGCCAGGGCGGACGATTCGGGCGTTTTCCATCCCCTGCATTGAGCGGACAATTTGCATCTGCACATCAAACGGTAGGCTGGTGGAGATACCGTTCGGGTAAATTTCGTTGGACGTCAGTCCTTCCGGCTCGAGGAAAATCTGATGCTGGTTCCTGTCGGCAAAGCGCATCACTTTGTCTTCGATCGACGGGCAGTAGCGTGGGCCGATCCCTTCGATCACGCCAGCATACATCGGGCTACGATCGAGGTTATTGCGGATCACTTTATGGGTTTTCTCGTTGGTATACGTGATATAACACGGCATCTGGCGCGGGTGTTGAGAGACGTCGCCAAGGAACGAGAAGACCGGCATGGGGTTATCGCTGTTCTGCTGACCCAGCACGCTGAAATCGATAGTACGCGCATCAATTCGCGGTGGTGTACCTGTTTTCAGGCGGCTGACGCGTAGCGGCAGTTCGCGCAGGCGGCGTGACAGCGGAATAGACGGCGGATCGCCTGCACGGCCACCGCTGTAGTTGTCCAGACCGATATGAATTTTACCGTCGAGGAAGGTTCCGACCGTTAAGACCACGGCTTTGGCACGGAACTTCAGTCCCATTTGGGTCACTGCCCCGACAACACGATCGTTTTCCACAATCAGATCTTCAACCGCCTGCTGGAAGATCATCAGGTTTGGCTGATTCTCCAGAGCAGTACGAACGGCCTGGCGATACAGCACGCGATCTGCCTGAGCACGGGTTGCGCGCACCGCCGGTCCTTTGCTCGCGTTTAGTATCCTAAACTGAATGCCTGCATGGTCGATCGCTTTGGCCATCAGCCCACCGAGCGCATCCACTTCTTTTACCAGGTGTCCTTTCCCAATACCGCCGATCGCCGGGTTGCAGCTCATCTGTCCCAGAGTGTCGATATTGTGTGTCAACAGCAGGGTCTGTTGACCCATTCGCGCCGCGGCCATCGCGGCCTCGGTGCCTGCATGACCCCCGCCAATGATGATGACGTCAAAAGGATCCTGATAAAACATGGTAATTGCCTCGCATAACGCGGTGTGAAAATGGATTGAAGCCCGGGCCGTGGATTCTACTCAACTTTAGTCGATCGAGAAAGACCTTGGATCCTGGGTATTAAAAAGAAGATCTTTTTATTTAGAGATCTGTTTTATTGTGATCTCTTATTAGGATCGCGATGTTCTGTGGATAAGGGCGATCCTCTGAATAAGATCAACACGTTGCTGAGGATCATTAACTGTGAATGATCGGTGATCCTGGTCCGTATAAGCTGGGATCAAAATGAAGGGTTATACACAACTCAAAAACTGAACAACGGTTGTTCTTTGGATAACTACCGGTTAATCCAAGCTTACTACCAGAGTTATCCACACTCGATCGCACGATCTTTACACGTTTTTGAGTAAATTAATCCAGGATCCGAGCCAAACTTCTGCGGGATCTTCCGGAATGTCGTGTTCGAGGACGTTGATCTTGAGTGTTTCGCCCATCTGTTTTGCACCAGACGCGGTCAGTTCAGCCTGTAATTTATCGATCGCGCCACAGAAGGTGTCATATTCGCGACTGCCAATGCCAATTGCACCAAAACAAACCTGGGAAAGGTCAGGTTTCTGAGACTGAAGATCGTTATAGAAGGGAAGCAGGTTGTCCGGAATGTCTCCCGCACCGTGCGTTGAGCTGATCACCAGCCAAATGCCAGAGCTTGAAAGCTCCTCAACCTGCGGGCCGTGCAAGGTTTCGGTTGAAAAACCTGCATCTTCCAGCTTTTCAGCCAGATGTTCTGCAACGTATTCAGCACCGCCAAGGGTACTGCCGCTGATAAGAGTAATGTCTGCCATGCTCGCCCACCTCTATAAAGAGTGCGTATTGTACGCTGTGAGCGAGCTGGGATCTACCTGTGGAAAAATAGGGGATTAAAAAAAACGATTATGGACGAATAGTACGCATAATCGGGTTCTGCAGGACGATCAAGGTTTCAGTGGACTGAATTTCATCGATTGTTTGGATCTTGTTGATAAGTACCTGCTGTAAGGCGTCGATGGATCGGCACATGACCTTAATAAAGATGCTGTAGTGCCCGGTGGTGTAATACGCTTCGGTTACTTCATCAAGGCTTTCCAGTCTGGCCAGTGCGGACGGATAGTCCTTCGCGCTTTTCAGGATGATGCCGATAAAACAGCCAACGTCATAACCCAACTGTTTGGGGCTGACGTCAATGCGCGCCCCGGTAATGATCCCAGCCTGTTTCATCTTCTCTACGCGCACGTGGATCGTCCCAGGGCTGACACCAAACTGTTTAGCCAGTTCAGCGTAGGCTGTACGGGCATTTTCCATCAGGGCGTCGAGAATGCCACGGTCCAGATTGTCGATCTGATAATTTTCCATAGGTTTTTCTTATGTAGATTGATGATTCACTCTATTTTAGCGGTTAATTTTAACGAATCAAAATCTAATGAGGCTTTTTGTTTGTTGATTATTGAATATTGACCGCATTCTGTTGCTTAATCATAGGCAACAGGACACAGGAGTAAACATAATGAAAACCGCTTACATTGCCAAACAACGTCAAATTAGCTTCGTGAAATCTCACTTTTCTCGCCAACTGGAAGAGCGTCTGGGGCTGATTGAAGTCCAGGCACCGATCCTGAGCCGTGTAGGAGATGGCACGCAGGATAACTTGTCGGGCTGTGAAAAAGCGGTGCAGGTGAAAGTGAAAGCTTTGCCAGACGCCCAGTTCGAAGTGGTGCATTCACTGGCGAAGTGGAAGCGTCAAACGCTGGGACAACACGACTTCAGCGCGGGTGAGGGGCTGTACACGCACATGAAAGCCCTGCGCCCGGATGAAGACCGTCTCTCTCCGCTTCACTCGGTCTATGTGGACCAGTGGGACTGGGAGCGCGTTATG
The DNA here is from genome assembly GCF_047467975.1 of Citrobacter sp. C348. Lineage (NCBI taxonomy): Bacteria > Pseudomonadati > Pseudomonadota > Gammaproteobacteria > Enterobacterales > Enterobacteriaceae > Citrobacter > Citrobacter sp. C348. The sequence continues at coordinate 435,443 of NZ_JASJUJ010000004.1, forward strand.
GGCGATGGTGAGCGTCAATTCTCCACCCTGAAAAGCACGGTAGAGGCTATCTGGGCGGGAATTAAGGCGACCGAAGCGGCGGTAAGCAAAGAATTTGGTCTGGCACCGTTCCTGCCAGAGCAGATCCATTTTGTTCACAGCCAGGAGTTGTTAGCGCGTTATCCGGATCTTGATGCCAAAGGGCGTGAACGCGCCATCGCGAAAGATCTGGGTGCGGTATTCTTGGTGGGGATCGGCGGCAAGCTCAGCGATGGTCATCGTCATGACGTACGTGCGCCGGATTATGATGACTGGAGTTCGGCTTCCGAGCTGGGTTACGCCGGTCTGAACGGCGATATTCTGGTCTGGAACCCGGTTCTTGAAGATGCGTTTGAACTGTCTTCCATGGGGATCCGTGTGGATGCCGATGCGTTGAAACACCAGCTTTCCCTGACGGGCGACGAAGATCGCCTGAGTCTGGAATGGCACCAAGCGCTGCTGCGTGGCGAAATGCCGCAGACCATTGGCGGCGGTATTGGTCAGTCACGTTTGACCATGTTGTTGCTGCAGTTGCCGCATATTGGTCAGGTACAGTGCGGCGTATGGCCGGCGCAGGTCCGTGAAAGCGTCGACTCCCTGCTGTAAGTATTAACGCTGCCAGCGTCTGAGCAGGCGGCTTCGCATCCCGGTATCAAAGCGCCAGATATGATCGAAAATGCGCATGATGCCGGGTTTGCCATGGGCTGACATCGCAACCGCATGAAAACGGTGTTGATGCACCCGCTGTAACTCCCCAACTTTACTCACTACTTCATCAGGCAATCGCTGAGCGATAAAATCCGAAATCACGACCGCGTCAGCATCAAACCACTCCCGTCCCTGCATCCTTTCAATAATGGCGCGAAAACAGCTGGCAATATCCGTACCGCCGCGAAAACGCTGGCTTAAGAAACGGATCGCCTGCTCAATGCCCTGTGGACCAGACAGTTCGTAGCGCACAACTTCAGTCGAAAATAACATGATGTAGCAGCGGCGGTTATCGGCAAGGGCCACGCGCATTAGCGCCAGACAAAAGGCTTTCGCGCACTGCTCATTAAATCCTCCCATTGAACCCGACGTATCCACGCAGACAATAAATGGTCCGCGAGGCTGCTCGTCAAAATCCTGATGCACGACCGGGCGCTCGGTGACTTTTTCACGCCAGGCTTCGCCATGCAGGCGGTATGTCAGCAGCTGTTTTTCCACTAGCCGCCGATAGAACTCATATTCCAGTTCGGTGATGCCAAGGGTCGCCAGCTCCGGAGGGAGTAAACGCAGAATATCGTCGCTTTGTTGGATGCCATCAACCTGCTCCGGGACGGTGGCGGGTTCGCGTACCAGCGTGCGAAAGGTTTCCATTGGCGCATCTTTCCGCGGAACCGATTTGGCTTCCCGGGAGCGTCCCAACTGTTCGGCTAAGCGTTGGAGTTCGGGCTGCTGCGTCAGGAAATCACCGTACTTCACGATCAACTGGTAATCGCCGCGCTTGATTTGACCTGCGCTCATGTCCCATAAACGGCCTGCGGCGGTGTCGTTTTCCGCCAGCACCGGATCCAGCTGTCCGCTCAGCGTCATACGTTCCTGAACTTCACTGAGCAACTGTTCGCGTTCTTCTTCCAGCAACTGGTGATTCAGCGTGGTGGTTTGAATCACCAGGCTTAAACGCCAGCGTTGTAAAAACAGCGTGTGCAGCGCGGGAGTGAATGTACTGTTGCCATCAACCAATTGTTGGGCTTGCCCGGCATAGGGGGAATGTAACCGGTGCAGTAGCGTTAATATTTGCGGTAACTGGACGATAAACTGCGGGGTGGAAAGGAGCTGACTTTGCTGGTAGCACATCACTTCTTCCGTCAGTTCCGGCGGTACGCGGGTATCTTTCAGACGGTTGCGTAATGCCTCGCGCCAGCGGGGAAGATCGTTGGCTATCGCCTTTTTTAGCCGGGGGAATTTTTCAAAAAAAACCGCCAGCTGTGGGGAGGCCAGCAGCGCGAGGATCATCTCTTCGATCATCCCCTCTTCGCTTACCGCCAGCATGATATTCAGCGTATCAAGCGTCAGCATTGCTGTGCCTGGCGGATCTGCTCGCCAACGTCCTGCAGGCTGGCTTCAATCCGGCCTAACCAGTCGCTATGGATAAACAGACATTTTTGCTGTTCGCTAAACCCGCGGTGCTGCTGGTGCCACTCGGTATCAAGCGCCTCAAGCTGCTCTTTTATCTCGCTGGGCATATTCTCTTTCGATGAACCCGGAAGTGCCAGGCGGGAGCCTTGTAAGCTGACGTCGCGCACGACCAGGTGCTGGTCGCTGTCGACTTCCATATTCAGCGTCTGGGCAAAGCCTATACCGTTTAGCTTGCCGCGGATCTCACTGCCTTTGGTCAGCCACTGCTCCAGCGCGCTACGCTCAAACGCAATATGGATAACGTCCATATCATGCAGTTTTAAAGGCTTTTGTAGCAGCAACGTCACTACCGCCGTATTAACGTCTGCAGGTAAATCATAATGTGGACGACGGCTGAACATCCCACCCTGGCGAATAACGGTAAAGGCGGTTTTATCGCTCTGTTGCTGCTGTAACTGGAGGCGGCGCTGCACAATCGCGCCGAGGCGCGTTAGCATTGATTGCTGCTGCCAGGCGTGTCCGGTCATCAATATTTCAATCTGCTGCTGCATCAGATTCAGGCTTTGTGCGTCGTACCACAGGCAATCTTTCAACAGGATAAGATCGATAGGCGCAACCGCATCACGTCCGCTAAAGAAGGCGCTGGCCTGCAACAGGCGGATCGCTTTTTTCCAGCGACGGTCAGAGACGTAAGGAGCGTTGGGTAGTGCATCCAACTGCTGGCGCAGCGTATAGACCAACTCAAAGACGCGATCGGGAAGCGTGATGGTGCCGATATCTTTTTGCCACTGGTAATACTCTTCATCGGTCACCTGTAACGTTGCCGGAACAGGGTTGTCGCTTTCATCCTGCTGGCTTAACAACATGGAGCGGAAGTTGGCCTTGTCCTGCACTTTGTCCAGCCACAGGCGAATTAGCATACGGTCGTACAGTGCTTCCAGGCTGCTGTCTGCTTCAGGCAGTTCGTTGGAGGCCGCCACCAGCAGACGCATCGGGATTTTTTCCTCAAACGCGCCGTTGCGGAAGTGGCGTTCGTTAATGGCGGTCAGCAGGGTGTTGAGGATGGCCGGGCCCGCCTTCCAGATTTCATCCAGAAAAACGATTTCAGCTTCGGGAAGATAACCCGCCGTTAAGCGCTCATAGCGCCCTTCATCTTTCAGGGCCTGAATAGATAGCGGGCCGAAGACTTCTTCTGGCGTGGAGAAGCGCGTCATCAAATATTCGAAAGCGCGCGCATTTTTAAACGCAAACTTCAGCCGACGTGCAATTAAGCTTTTTGCGATCCCTGGCGGGCCGAGTAAGAACACACTCTCACCGCTAAGCGCCGCCAGCAGGCACAGACGAATGGCGTGGCTACGTTCATAGAGTCCCTTTTCCAGCGCATTGCTCAGACGGGAAATTCTTTCCGCTAATAAATGTGGGTGAGCCATAATGAAGTGGCGTCCTTTCGCCAAATGTACTGCGTAAACTGCGAGTATAGATGCTTCACACCAGTGCAGTAATAGACTGAAGGTGCGCTTATTTTTCTTTGAGCCAGATTAATCTGGTCTCATTTAGGGGTACGATTTTGCGATTAATCGTGCATACTGTGCGCCTTTTTGTGGGCCAAGGGACTACGCACACATTTCTTATATATACACCAAATCAATCAAGCTGCACGAAGACGGTAAATGAGTTATCTCCTGGGATGGGCGGAATAACGAGTGAAGCCAATGGAAGCGGCCTGAAGAATGACGTGTATAAACGAAAGACGAGTCTATGAGCACTGATAATAAGCAATCATTGTCTGCGATTACCCTTGCAGCTATTGGGGTTGTCTACGGTGATATTGGTACCAGCCCACTTTATACACTCCGTGAATGTTTGTCTGGGCAGTTCGGTTTTGGCGTTGAACGTGATGCCGTGTTTGGTTTTCTCTCGCTGATTTTCTGGCTGCTGATCTTTGTTGTCTCCATCAAGTACCTGACGTTTGTCATGCGTGCGGATAACGCCGGAGAAGGCGGGATCCTGACGCTAATGTCACTGGCCGGGCGTAATACGTCGGCGCGAACGACCTCAATGCTGGTCATTATGGGGTTGATAGGCGGCAGCTTCTTCTATGGTGAGGTGGTGATTACGCCGGCCATTTCGGTGATGTCGGCGATCGAAGGTCTGGAGATCGTGGCACCGCAACTGGATACCTGGATTGTTCCGCTCTCTATTATTGTCCTGACACTGCTGTTTATGATTCAAAAGCACGGTACTGGTACCGTGGGTAAGCTTTTTGCACCTATTATGCTGGTTTGGTTCCTGGTGCTGGCGGTGTTGGGCGTACGTAGTATTATTGCTAACCCGGAAGTGCTGCAGGCGTTAAACCCAATGTGGGCGGTGCATTTCTTCCTCGAATATAAAACACTGTCGTTTATTGCGCTGGGCGCGGTGGTGCTGTCGATCACCGGCGTTGAAGCGCTGTACGCGGATATGGGCCACTTTGGTAAGTTCCCCATTCGCCTGGCGTGGTTCTCTGTAGTGTTACCTTCGCTGGTGCTGAACTATTTTGGCCAGGGTGCATTGCTGTTAAAACATCCGGAAGCGATCAAAAATCCGTTCTTCCTGCTGGCACCGGACTGGGCGTTGATTCCCCTGCTGATCCTTGCCGCGCTGGCCACGGTTATTGCCTCGCAGGCGGTGATCTCTGGCGTATTCTCATTGACGCGGCAGGCGGTACGTCTGGGATATCTGTCGCCGATGCGTATCATCCATACTTCAGAGATGGAGTCAGGGCAAATCTATATTCCGTTCGTCAACTGGATGCTGTACATCGCCGTGGTGATTGTGATTGTCAGCTTTGAGCACTCCAGTAACCTGGCTGCCGCGTACGGTATTGCGGTCACGGGGACGATGGTGCTGACGTCTATTCTGTCGACAACCGTGGCGCGCAAAAACTGGCACTGGAATAAATACTTTGTATTCCTGATTCTGGTGGCCTTCCTGTGCATTGATATCCCGCTGTTCTCTGCGAACCTTGATAAGCTGATTTCTGGTGGTTGGCTGCCGCTGACGCTGGGTCTGGTGATGTTCACCATCATGACCACCTGGAAAAGCGAACGCTTCCGCCTGCTGCGCCGTATGCATGAACACGGTAATTCTCTGGAGGCGATGATTGCTTCTCTAGAGAAATCGCCGCCGGTACGCGTGCCTGGCACAGCGGTGTATATGTCCCGTGCCATGAACGTCATCCCGTTTGCGCTTCTGCATAACCTCAAACATAACAAGGTGCTGCATGAACGCGTGATCCTGCTGACGCTGCGTACAGAAGATGCGCCGTATGTTCATAATGTGCGTAGGGTGCAAATTGAGCAGCTGTCGCCGACCTTCTGGCGCGTGGTGGCCAGCTACGGCTGGCGCGAAACACCAAACGTAGAGGAAGTGTTCCATCGCTGCGGGCTGGAAGGCTTAAGCTGTCGGATGATGGAAACCTCGTTCTTCATGTCGCACGAGTCGCTGATTGTCGGCAAACGTCCGTGGTATTTACGCCTGCGCGGCAAATTGTATCTGCTGTTGCAGCGCAATGCGCTACGTGCACCGGACCAGTTTGAGATCCCACCTAACCGGGTGATTGAACTGGGTACGCAGGTCGAGATTTAACGTTACCGACGCCCTCTTTCTTCATGAAAGGGGGCGTTTTGTTTTCCCCCTCACATTTTCCTTTCTTCTGATGATACGGCTTGCGAAACGTTTCGATGGCGATCACATTTTCGTAACGTCGCGGTGGTTTTCTGTCCACTCTTCGCACTACACTTATCCTCAGCGAAACGTTTCGCTAGTGGGGAAAGAAAATGAAGAAAGGCACGGTACTCAACTCTGAAATTTCATCGGTGATCTCCCGTCTGGGGCATACCGATACGCTGGTGGTGTGTGATGCGGGTTTACCCATCCCAAATAGTACTACGCGTATCGATATGGCATTAACCCAGGGCGTACCTTCTTTTATGCAGGTACTGGATGTGGTCACGCGTGAAATGCAGGTCGAGTCGGCCATTCTCGCGACGGAAATCAAACAACATAATCCGCAACTCCACGAAACGTTGCTCAGCCACATTGAGCAACTGCAACAACACCAGGGAAATACCATAGAAATTCGTTACACCACGCATGAACAATTCAAAAAACAAACCGCAGACAGTCAGGCGGTAATTCGCAGCGGAGAATGTTCTCCGTATGCGAATATCATTCTTTGTGCTGGCGTCACGTTCTGAGGCCATCATGAACGCACTACTGCAACTCAAAGGGATCGATAAAGCGTTCCCGGGCGTTAAGGCGCTATCCGGCGCCGCGTTGAATGTTTACTCCGGCCGCGTTATGGCGCTGGTGGGCGAAAACGGCGCGGGCAAATCCACCATGATGAAAGTCCTGACTGGTATCTACACTCGTGATGCCGGTTCGTTATTATGGCTGGGGAAAGAAACCACCTTTAACGGTCCTAAATCCTCTCAGGAAGCAGGGATCGGCATCATTCACCAGGAACTGAACCTGATCCCGCAACTCACCATCGCCGAGAACATTTTCCTCGGCCGTGAGTTTGTGAATCGCTTTGGCAAAATCGACTGGAAGAAGATGTATGCCGAAGCAGACCAGTTGCTGGCTAAACTTAATCTGCGTTTTAAAAGCGACAAGCTGGTCGGTGAGCTATCGATTGGCGATCAGCAGATGGTTGAAATCGCCAAAGTGCTGAGCTTTGAATCCCGGGTCATCATTATGGATGAACCGACGGATGCGTTGACGGATACCGAAACCGAATCCCTGTTCCGCGTGATCCGTGAACTGAAATCTCAGGGACGCGGCATTGTCTATATTTCTCACCGCATGAAAGAGATTTTCGAAATTTGTGATGATGTGACGGTGTTCCGCGATGGGCAGTTTATTGCCGAACGTGAAGTGGCCTCACTGACCGAAGATTCACTCATTGAAATGATGGTGGGACGTAAGCTGGAAGATCAGTACCCGCGGCTGGATAAAGCGCCTGGCGATGTGCGCCTGAAGGTCGATAACTTGTGCGGCCCTGGAGTGCATGATGTGTCATTCACGCTGCGTAAAGGTGAGATCCTTGGCGTGTCGGGTCTGATGGGTGCCGGACGTACTGAATTGATGAAAGTGCTATACGGCGCGCTGCCGCGCACCAGTGGTTACGTCACGCTTGACGGGCATGAAGTGGTTACGCGTTCTGAACAGGATGGGCTGGCCAACGGCATCGTCTATATTTCTGAAGACCGCAAACGCGACGGCTTAGTGCTGGGCATGTCGGTGAAAGAGAACATGTCGTTGACCGCACTGCGTTACTTCAGCCGTACGGGCGGCAGTCTGAAACACAAAGATGAGCAGCAGGCGGTGGGCGATTTTATCCGTCTGTTCAATGTGAAAACGCCCTCGATGGAACAGGCAATCGGCCTGCTCTCCGGTGGCAATCAGCAAAAAGTGGCGATTGCGCGTGGTTTGATGACCCGTCCCAAAGTGCTGATCCTCGATGAACCTACGCGCGGCGTGGACGTTGGGGCTAAAAAAGAGATTTACCAGCTAATCAACCAGTTTAAGGCTGATGGGCTGAGCATCATTCTGGTCTCTTCGGAGATGCCAGAAGTATTGGGCATGAGCGATCGCATTATCGTCATGCATGAAGGGCATCTCGGCGGTGAATTCACTCGCGAGCAGGCCACTCAGGAAGTATTAATGGCTGCCGCTGTGGGCAAGCTTAATCGCGTGAATCAGGAGTAAAAAAGATGACTACCCAGGCTGTTTCTGGTCGCCGTTATTTCACTAAAGCATGGCTTCTGGAGCAAAAGTCGCTCATCGCTCTGTTAGTGCTGATCGCGATTGTTTCCACCATGAGCCCCAACTTTTTTACCGTTAATAACCTGTTCAACATTCTCCAGCAAACGTCGGTTAACGCCATCATGGCTGTTGGTATGACGCTGGTTATTCTGACGTCGGGTATCGATCTGTCTGTGGGTTCGCTACTGGCGCTTACCGGTGCCGTTGCTGCTTCGATTGTGGGTCTTGAAGTCAACGCGTTGGTGGCCGTTGCCGCTGCGCTGGCGTTAGGTGCGGCGGTTGGTGCCGTGACTGGCGTTATTGTGGCAAAAGGCCGCGTGCAGGCGTTTATCGCCACGCTGGTGATGATGCTGCTGCTGCGCGGCGTCACCATGGTGTACACCAACGGCAGTCCGGTAAACACCGGCTTTACCGACAATGCCGATCTGTTTGGCTGGTTTGGTATTGGTCGTCCGTTAGGCGTCCCTACGCCAGTATGGATCATGGGGATTGTCTTCCTGGCCGCGTGGTACATGCTGCACCATACCCGTCTGGGTCGATATATTTATGCGCTGGGCGGTAACGAAGCAGCAACGCGTCTGTCCGGTATCAGCGTCAATAAGATCAAAATTATCATTTATTCACTCTGTGGGCTGCTGGCATCGCTGGCAGGCATCATCGAAGTGGCGCGTCTCTCCTCAGCGCAACCGACGGCGGGTACCGGCTATGAGCTGGATGCTATCGCGGCGGTGGTATTAGGCGGCACCAGCCTTGCGGGCGGTAAAGGACGTATTGTTGGTACGCTGATCGGCGCACTGATTCTCGGTTTCCTCAATAATGGTTTGAATTTGTTAGGTGTTTCCTCCTATTACCAGATGATCGTTAAAGCAGTGGTCATTTTGCTGGCGGTACTGGTAGACAACAAAAAGCAGTAACAACGACTACAGGACATCTTAAATATGAACATGAAAAAACTGGCTACCCTGGTTTCTGCTGTTGCGCTGAGTGCCACCGTGAGCGCGAATGCGATGGCAAAAGATACCATTGCGCTGGTGGTCTCTACCCTTAACAACCCGTTCTTTGTCTCTCTGAAGGATGGGGCGCAAAAAGAAGCCGATAAGCTGGGTTATAACCTGGTGATTCTGGACTCGCAGAACAACCCGGCGAAAGAGTTGGCGAACGTTCAGGACTTAACCGTGCGTGGAACCAAAATTCTGCTGATTAACCCAACCGACTCCGATGCCGTGGGTAATGCCGTGAAGATGGCTAACCAGGCGAAAATTCCGGTGATCACCCTGGACCGTCAGGCAACCAAAGGGGACGTTGTCAGCCATATTGCGTCTGATAACGTGCTGGGCGGTAAAATTGCCGGTGACTACATCGCGAAGAAAGCAGGCGAAGGTGCGAAAGTTATCGAACTGCAGGGTATTGCCGGAACATCGGCGGCGCGTGAGCGTGGCGAAGGTTTCCAGCAGGCCGTTGCGGCACACAAATTTAACGTGCTGGCTAGCCAGCCGGCAGATTTCGACCGTACCAAAGGTCTGAACGTTATGCAGAACCTGCTGACCGCACATCCTGATGTGCAGGCCGTATTTGCTCAGAACGATGAAATGGCACTGGGCGCGCTGCGTGCTCTGCAAACGGCGGGTAAATCTGATGTGATGGTGGTTGGATTTGACGGTACGCCTGATGGCGAAAAAGCGGTAAATGATGGCAAACTGGCTGCGACCATCGCTCAGTTACCGGATCAGATTGGCGCGAAAGGCGTTGATATTGCGGATAAGGTACTGAAGGGCGAGAAGGTTCAGGCTAAATATCCGGTTGACCTGAAGCTGGTCATCAAGCAGTAATAGCGATTCAGGCCGCTCGCGACCTGATGGCGACATAAATACGCCATCCTCAGAGCGTTGAAGATGAAAGCGTAAAAAGAAAAGCAGGGCACGCGCCACCCTAACCCGGTGGCGCACTTTGACTTGGAATTCCGAACATGAAAACCGCAGGCAACCTCGTTGTACTTGGCAGCATTAATGCCGATCACATCCTTAACCTTAACTCTTTTCCGACACCTGGCGAAACCGTAACCGGTAGCCACTATCAGGTCGCATTTGGCGGAAAAGGCGCGAACCAGGCGGTTGCTGCGGGTCGTAGTGGTGCGAATATCGCCTTCATTGCCTGTACAGGAGATGACGATATTGGTGAGTGTGTACGTAAACAATTAGCCAGTGATAACATCGATATTGCGCCTGTTAGCGTGATTTCTGGCGAAGCGACCGGCGTGGCGCTGATTTTTGTTAATGCGGAAGGCGAGAACGTTATCGCTATTCATGCCGGGGCGAATGCCGCACTTTCTCCTGCGTTAGTGGAAGCTCAACATGACCGTATTGCGCAGGCCTCGGCCTTACTGATGCAGTTAGAGTCGCCCATTGAAAGCGTACTGGCTGCGGCAAAAATTGCGCGTCGACATAATACGACGGTCGCGCTTAATCCGGCTCCGGCTCGTGAACTCCCTGACGAACTGCTGTCGCTGGTGGATATCATTACCCCGAATGAAACGGAAGCTGAAAAGCTGACCGGGATCCGGGTAGAAAACGATGAAGATGCCGCTAAAGCAGCGCTGGCGCTGCACGCAAAGGGAATTCACACCGTACTGATTACCTTAGGAAGTCGTGGTGTGTGGGCTAGCGTAAACGGTGAAGGTCATCGTGTTCCTGGTTTTAAAGTGGACGCCGTTGATACCATCGCTGCCGGTGATACCTTTAACGGTGCGTTAATTACCGCGTTACTGGAAGAGACACCGTTGCCTGAGGCGATTCGCTTTGCGCATGCGGCCGCGGCGATTGCGGTAACGCGTAAAGGTGCACAACCTTCCGTTCCGTGGCGCGAAGAAATTGAGGCGTTTTTAGGTCAGCAGAGGTAACGCTTGGCTACAATGAAGGACGTTGCCCGCCTGGCGGGTGTTTCCACGTCGACGGTTTCGCACGTCATTAATAAAGATCGCTTTGTCAGCGAGGCTATCACCGGCAAAGTTGACGCTGCGATTAAAGCGCTTAACTACGCGCCTTCCGCGCTGGCGCGTAGCCTCAAGTTGAATCAGACTCGCACCATTGGCATGTTAATCACAGCCAGTACCAACCCCTTCTATTCAGAACTGGTACGCGGCGTTGAGCGCAGCTGTTTTGAGCGCGGCTACAGTCTGGTGTTGTGCAACACCGAAGGCGATGAACAGCGCATGAATCGTAATCTGGAGACGCTGATGCAAAAGCGGGTGGACGGCTTACTGCTGCTCTGCACCGAAACCCATCAGCCTTCCATGGAGATCATGCAGCGCTACCCTTCTATTCCCACCGTGATGATGGACTGGTCACCCTTTGAAGGGGAAAGTGACCTGATTCAGGACAATTCCCTACTGGGTGGCGATCTGGCAACTCAGCATCTCATTGATAAGGGTTTTACGCGCATAGCTTGTATTACCGGTCCACTGGATAAAACGCCGGCACGTTTGCGGCTGGAGGGATACCGGGAAGCGATGAAGCGTGCAGGGCTGGATATTCCTCAGGGCTATGAGATCACTGGTGATTTTGAGTTCGGCGGTGGGTTTGAAGCCATGCAAACGCTGTTGTCACATAACCAGCGACCACAAGCCGTTTTTGCGGGCAATGATGCAATGGCTGTGGGGGCGTATCAGGCTCTGTATCAGTCAGGATTGCGCATTCCGCAGGATATGGCGGTCGTGGGCTATGATGATATCGAACTGGCGCGCTACATGACGCCACCGCTCACCACTATCCACCAACCGAAAGATGAACTGGGTGAGCTAGCCATCGACGTATTAATCCACCGCATGGCGCAGCCCGCTTTACAGCAACAGCGCCTGCAGCTTACTCCTGTTCTGATGGTGCGGGGGTCGGTTTAGACTTATGCCGATCATTGATCAGGTTGCGGCCATCTTTGGCTTTTAGCAGCATGAACATCAGCGCTGATATCACCGTAATCGCGCCCATCGTAATAAAGGTATAGTGGAACTGTTCTACCGTATTGGTTCCTTCCATGCCTTCATAGACACGCAGTACGGCGGCGCTAATCGCCACCCCTAAGCTGATCGACAGCTGCTGCGTGACGGCTAACACGCTGTTGCCACTACTGGCATTATCATCGGTTAGATCCGCAAGGGTAATGGTATTCATTGAAGTAAACTGGGTGGACATTCCCATACCTAAAATGAACAGCGGCAGGATCAGCATCCAGACTGGCATCGCGGGAGATTGCAAAGAGAACTGCGCAATCATCAGGCCGATAAATACCGTGACGCCGACCAGCGTGGTGCGGTAGCCAAGACGACGCAGAACCTGCGTCACCATCGATTTCGCCAGAATAGATCCCAGCGCCGTCGGCGCCATCATACAACCGGCTATTAGTGCCGGGTAGCCAAAGCCTACCTGCAACATCAGCGGCATTAAGAAAGGGACACACCCCGTTCCCAGACGTGTGGCAAGGTTTCCCGCGATACCGACCGAGAAGGTGCGGGTCTTAAAGATCGGCAGAGAAATTAACGGTGTGGGATGGCGACGCGCGTGGCGGATGTAGGCGAGCAGTAGCAAAATGCTACCAAGAATAATGCTGAGGGCGACCCAACTGGCGACAAGCTTTTCACCGAACAACTCCACGCCGCTGGAGAACAGTACCAGACTCAGACCAAAGAGAAAGAAGCCAGTCATATCAAAACGGCGGCGCGGCGTCGTGAAGTTAGGCATATATTTGCGGGCGTAGAAGATGCCGGCGATGCCAATAGGAATATTAATCAGGAAGATCCAATGCCAGCTGGCCCACGTGACCAGTACCCCGCCCAGGACCGGACCTAAAATGGGTCCCACCAGTCCCGGCATAGTCACGAAGTTAAGGACCGGGAGCAGCTCACTGCGCGGGTAGGCGCGTAATAGCGCCAGGCGGGCAACCGGCATCATCATTGCGCCACCAATGCCTTGTATCACGCGGAAAATAACCAGTTGGGTTAAAGAGCCGGAGAGTGCACAGGCAAGTGAACCCAGGGTAAACAGACTCACGGCAATCATAAAGATACGTCGGGTGCCGAAGCGGTCAGCCAGCCAGCCACTTACCGGGATCAACATCGCTACCGTCAGGGTGTAGCTGATAATGGCAGACTGCATGGCGAGTGGGGAGCGGTTGAGGCTGTGCGCGATGGCGGGTAACGCAGTATTAAGGATGGTGGCGTCTAATGCCTGCATAAAAAAGGCCATGGCTGCGATCCATGGCAGTCCGGCCATACTGCGCGATTTCTTTTCAGGCATGTTATTTATCCGGGAGATCGTTAGGAGCTATCAGCAATGCCTGACAGGCGGTGAAGGCGCGATCGCCATCGCTCTCCTCTATGGCATCGACAATAGCCTGATGCAAATCCAGCTTTACCACGTCGTTATAGGTAATAGAGGTAAAATAGGTCTGGTAGACGGAATGGAATAACGAGGCAAAGGAGATCAGAAATGGATTCGCACTCATTTCATAGATGTGCTCATGCCAGGCGATATCAACCTCAATCCAGCGCTCGCGCTTAAAGTTCCTTTTCAGCTCGACCATCTCTTCCATTAACGTAGTCAGATGTGCTTTTTGTTCTGCTGTGCCGATAGTCGCCGCCAGTAAACAGGCTTGAGGCTCCAGGCTAATGCGCATCACCAGAAAATGTTTGATGACCTGAGGGAAATTATCTTCCGTCATCCACCAGGTGAGCAGTTCCTGATCGAGAAAGTTCCAGTTTGCTTGTGGCATAACGCGAGTACCAATACGCGGGCGCGGTAATACCATACCTTTTGCCGTTAATGTCTTTACCGCTTCCCTTACCGCTGTACGGCTCACACCGAACTGGCTGCCCAGTTCTATTTCACCTGGTAGGATGGCGCCTGGCGCGTACTCACCTTTTAATATTCGCTGAGCCAGCTTTTCGGCCAGAACATAGGAAAGGTTTTTCTGTGCGGCTAGCTGTTGGGCATTTAAAGGCATGAATGTTCTTCCTTACTCTTTCTCTTATTCATTAGTATGCCATCAGGAAGTGTGATTGCGGTTGCAAAAACGGCAGATTGCTTATTTTATGGCATGTTAAAGACAGTTTTGGTGAAATAACGCGCACTCAAAAAGTTATTTTAAATTTCCTCTTGTCAGCCTGAAATAACTCCCTATAATGCGCCTCCACTGACACGGAACAACGGATTACAAGCCGCCGGGTCAGCGGGGTTCCACTGAGAACCCTGCG
>NZ_JASJUJ010000005.1:0-331020 GCF_047467975.1 Citrobacter sp. C348
AGGTGAACAATCCACTGTTCACCCTTCACCGTATATTCACCCTGTATCACCATGAAATTATTGATAAAAAACCAGAGGTGAACAGTGTGAACAATAAAACCTGAAAAAACTTTTTATCACCCTGCGCATCTCCTGAGCGGGCGGATCCAGAACGAGCAAAAATCACAAAGGTGAAGAGTCGACTGTTCACTCTTCACCAACTCATCACCACCTAACCACATGATATAAAATGATAAATAACCGAGGTGAACAGTGTGAACAGTTAAATGCAAAAAAACTTTTTTTCGATGCGTTCCATTCAAAAAAACAGGTTTGCATAACCACAGTAAACACTACAGCAAATCGCCATTGGTATACGCTTAGGTATACCAATGAAAGTTTAATTAATAAATATTCAATAAAATCAAAGCATTGAGAAATATTTTCAGACTCCGCCAGCCCACCAAAATTCTCCATCGGTGATTACCAGAGTCATCCGATGAAGTCCTAAGAGCCCGCACGGCGCAAGCCCTGCGGGCTTTTTTGTGCCTTGAATTTGTCCCGCGAAGTCTGATGCCAACTAATTAAATCCGAACCTTTTAGGCACCTTGTTAGGCACCTCATAAAGCTTTATTGTTTTTGAGGTGCCTAAAACTATGGAAACCCGGCAATGGCAAGACAAACCAAACCTCTATCCGTTAAAGAAATCGAATCTGCCAAACTCAAGGAAGCGGACTATGTGCTCTATGATGGCGATGGCCTTGAGCTACTGATCAAATCCAGCGGGGTGGGGTCAGTCCACACAGGTCTGATTGATGCTGTCCCCAATGTCAATATTGGCAAGGCATTCGAGAAGCCTCAGAAAAAGAACATGCCGAGTATCCGTCCAGACCAGCTACCGCAACTTATGCAGACCATGCGTACTGCCAACATTATCCTACCAACACGATGCCTATTCATGTGGCAACTTCTTACTATCACCCGCCCTGCCGAAGCGGCTGAAGCCCGCTGGGACGAGATAGACCAGGAAGCGCGAGAATGGAAAATACCCGCATCACGCATGAAAATGAACCGTGACCACACTGTTCCATTGTCAGATGAAGCAATTGCGTTATTGGAAATGATGGAGCCGTTAAGCGGCAATCGGGAGTTTATCTTCCCTAGCCGTATCAAGCCCAACCAGCCAATGAATAGCCAGACGGTTAACGCTTCGCTAAAACGCGCAGGTTTTGGTGGGGTGCTCGTTTCACATGGTCTGCGACCTATCGCCAGTACAGCCCTTAATGAACAAGGCTTTCCGCCTGATGTTATTGAGGCAGCACTGGCCCACATGGATAAGAATGAGGTTCGGCGTGCTTATAACCGCAGCGATTACCTGGAGCAGTGTCGTCCAATGATGCAATGGTGGGCTGACTTCGTGATGGCTGCGGATCGTGGAAGTATTAGTGGAGATAATATTCAGGGTTTGAGGCTTGTTGGATAACATATTTATGAACGCTCGATATGGGCGTTTTTGCCTATATATTCACAGTTAAAAATCTTATCACCACATTGCATAGTACAAAGGGTAAACAGTATGCGAATCGAGACTGGCCATAACAATTTTTATTCATATTTTCGTTTGAATTGCTTTAACACATGAATTTTTTAGGATTTTACGAGTATATTGTTCGTTATCGACATCTAAAAAACACACAATAGGTTAATAAATGAGCACCCCAGACAGGGCACATAGACAACCATTAGCAGGAGTAAGGATTCACATATCAGGCTCTATACCTGATCAAAATCAAGAGGAAATTAGTAAATTTGTAAGATCTCTTTCTGCACGAATTTTTAGTGAGGGCGGCTCAGTGATTCATGGGAGCCATCCATCTCTAATCACACCGTTGAAAGAAGCAGCATGTGCATACCTTGAGGCTGGAGGTAATTTGGGTGCATTGACTCTTGTTCGAGCCAAAAAATTTTCGCAAACAGAGGAAGACTTTCATCAGATTGAATCTCAGCGGCAATTTGCATCAGTACAAATAGTACCTGCGGACTTAGAAGATGGTGGCGAATTAGTGCCAATGCGAAATTGGATGGCCGAGCGCGCTGACGCTATCGTTTGCATCGGCGGAAAATGGTGGGATGTTAATAAAGCTAAAGCAGGAGTTCCAGCGGAACTTGATTCACATTTAGAACT
This sequence comes from Citrobacter sp. C348, assembly GCF_047467975.1. Classification (NCBI taxonomy): domain Bacteria; kingdom Pseudomonadati; phylum Pseudomonadota; class Gammaproteobacteria; order Enterobacterales; family Enterobacteriaceae; genus Citrobacter; species Citrobacter sp. C348. The sequence goes on from NZ_JASJUJ010000005.1 coordinate 2,165, forward strand.
TGGTAAACCCGGTTTTATCATTGCTGGGTTTGGTGGAGCAATTGCTGGTTATCTTAAAGAAAATGCTGAATTACTTTCAAAACTTAAAAACGGCTTATCAGAGGAACAGAATAAAAAAATTGCGTATGAATCCTCTGTAGAAACCTTAGTCGAGATAATTGTTAATCAGCTTAAAATACTTCCCCTTGTACGTAGGAGTGTTTCGAAGGGAAGAAACTTTAGGATTTTAGCATTAGATGGTGGAGGAATAAGGGGTACTTTTACAGCGTCTGTTTTAGCGAAATGGGATGACATGCTTAAAAAAGGAGGCGGGGCAAATTTAATTTCCCATTTTGATCTAGTGGCGGGGACCTCAACAGGGGCGATTTTAGCAATTGGTCTTTGTTTAGGAATTAAACCGGATGAAATCCTTAAGTTTTACAAAGATAAAGGACCACAGATCTTCCCAAAAGACAGAAAACTACGGCATTGGCTAAGATCTAAGCATGAATCTTCGACACTCCGCGATTTACTACAAAATGTTTACGGTGATAAAACATTATCTGACTCATCAAGTTGTCGCTTGGTCATTCCGACCGTGAGAGCAAAGCATGGTCAAGCTGAAGTAATCACTACACCGCATAGCCAAGATCGAACAGCATTTAGAGATATGAAAGCTGTTGATGCTGCACTTGCGTCTTCTGCAGCACCAACCTATTTTGATGAATCAGTATGGGATGGCCCAATCACGCCAGAAGTGTTTCTTGATGGTGGGGTTTGGGCTAATAATCCGATATTGCCAGCAATTGCAGAAGCTGTTCGGCATCTTAAGATTCCACTGGATCGTATAGATGTTCTTAGTGTAGGAACATTAAGCAGCGAGAGTGACTTCACTGAGTCATTAGGTAAGGGTAAAGCAGGATGGGCTCCACAAAGTGCTGATTTATTTTTCGCAGCCCAAGAGCATGGAGCACTTGTTTTAGCAGAAAGCTTCCTTGGGCCAACACAACACTTAAGAGTAAACCAACAATCACCATTAGAAATAAAGCTAGACGATTCAGAAGCAATCCAGGAATTAGCAGAAAGAGGTAATGATGTTGCGAAAGATTCCTTTGCAGAAGTTCGCTCAAGATTCTTAGATGGAAGCCAAGTAGACAAATGGGAACGTTTTTAAGTTTATCTTTAACAAAACTAACATTCAGAAGTACTTATCTGTAAGTACATCTGTAAACTTATAAAAAAGTTGATTCTTTTCTACGCCGAACTAAGGGATGACGATGACAGCTCTTTACGAACTTCTTGTTCTGGGATCACCAAGCCAAGCACAATTAGCTGATATTGAGGATATTATCGAAAGATCGGTAGGGATGTTTAACCTGCATTTAAGAAAGGAAATAGGATGGATTGTTTGTCCAAACTCTTACACGCCAAAAACACAGGTGTCCACTGCTGCTATTTTTTTTGGTGGCGATAATCATGATGTCACCATTCTGGCTAATCTCATGTCTCGTGGGGTTCCCATCCTACCTGTTGTTTCAGAAAATACAAAGATAGAAACAGAAATTCCAGCAATATTGAGGCCTTTGAACTGCTTGGTTTATACGGTAGGACCTCAACGTATAGCATCAGCTTTGCTAGAATGTGTAGGCCTCCTGCCTAAGCAACGTAGAGTGTTCGTTAGTTACAGAAGAGAAGAGGCCCGAGAAGCAGCCTTACAGCTTTTTGATACGCTGTCTTCACGATTATTTGATGTATTTCTTGACACCCATGGTATTCCACCGGCAGAAGACTTCCAAGCTATGCTATGGCACCGTTTGTGTGATTCCGATGTGCTATTAATGCTTGATACGCCCGGGTACTTTGACAGTCGATGGACAAGCGCTGAATTTGGTCGTGCTCTAGCTAAAGGTATTAGTGTTTTACGGGTTGGATGGCCCGATTGTACGCCATCATCCCGGACAGCAACAGCAAGTAGAGCGGAACTTTTGCCTGAAGAAATAGACAAAACATCGGGGAGAGTTACAACTGCAGCATTAGAGCGAATCTGTTTACAACTTGAAGAAGTTCGTAGCCAAAGTCATGCGGTTAGATCAGTGAACCTTGTAAGTAACTTGCGAAATGCAATACAGACTATTGGTGGGAAAGTGACCGGCGTAGGAATTAACAAAACTGTTTATCTGCAATTACCGGATGGGAAGCAATTAATAGTCTATCCTGTTATAGGAGTGCCTACATCAACAACGCTACACGATGCAAGTCTTGTCTCTCCTGATCAATTAGCTGCAGTAGTGTATGATCACATAGGCCTCAATCCTAAATGGCTGAATCATCTTGACTGGTTAGGTCAGCATATTCATTCAGCTCGATGGGTAAAGGCTAGCGAAGCTAGCTGGATATTTGCAGATTGGGAGGAATAAAAAAATGGGTACAATCTTCTTATCCGCTAGCATTCCTGTAGTAGGTCGAGGACAGTATCATGAAACTGCGGATCCATTTCTTATTCAATGTGCAGTAAGAGAGTTAGTCATAGCAATCATTCGAAAACATAAAATTGTTTGGGGAGGCCATCCTGCAATAACACCTATGATTTGGAATATATGTGAAGACCTCGGTGAAAAGTATAGTGAATCAGTAATTCTTTATCAAAGCAATTATTTTGAGGACAGATTTCCGGAGGAAACAGCTTTATTTAATAACGTTATTTTCACTCCAGCATTCCATGAAGATCAAGGCAAAAGTCTTGCTGTCATGCGTGAAGCAATGTTATCAAGAGATGATTTGATTGCCGCAGTTTTCATAGGAGGTATGGATGGTGTCGAAATTGAATATAATTTATTCAAAAAATTCCATCCAAGCGCACAAATAATACCGTTAATGGCACCAGGAGGCGCAGCGCTAGATCTAGCGAAACGATATGGATATGTGGTAGATGAAAATAGTTTCAATGACATTGATTTTGCTTCAATATTTTATAATCAATTAATAGTCCCGTATTAGTGTTAGTCTTCGTATTTTTGTATTTAACACTTATACAATTAATGCCTCATCTCTTAAGTATTTTTTCCATTATAAAAAACCACGCTATAAATTTAAACGCCTCCACTAATAATTAGGCGCATCAATTAACGAAGAATATAAATGCGCCCGTATTTTAATCAACTACCAGATAGCCAAGCAGAAAGTTCCGTGGCTGTATTGGATTCCTCATCAAGGACCATCCACACCTCTTTATCATATCCCCGTAGTTTACCCCATACTATTTTCAAATATAGCCCAAGATATTCCCAAGAGGACCATTTATCAACATACATGATATCTGAAGAAGGAAATAAAGCTATTCTATTCATGCTTTTATAACCATCAGCAAGACCTAATTCCCATGGAACCCAACGACTATCCTTACTATTTTCACTAGTTAAGAGAACGAACCTTTTTGAATTATTTATTCTTTCCTTTAAAAGTCTGGCTGTTTCATGAGATGTATAAGGTGGCATATTAGGATCAACCTCATCTATATATACAGCCGCGCCATGGTTTTTAAGTATATTTATCACACCAGGAAGAATTTCAATATCTTTGCTAGAATGTGATAAAAAGGTGGCCACAGAAACAGATTGACTCCTAGCACTTTTTAAAATTTGTCGTTGTTCATTAACTGTGAAATTCCTTGAGATTGATTGAAGTTCAGATTTAGTTATATTCCTTGCCATCAATATATTCCTCACAAATTTAAAAGCGGACCTAAGGCCCGCCTGAAGCTATTTCCCAGCTGACTTAGCGGCTTCTTCTACCCATGCTCCAAGATTTTTGCGCCCGTCATCGTTATTCCAAAGATAATGTTTACAACCTTCAACACGAAGAGAACCAGTATCTGTGGTTTTATTATTAAGATCAGCTATTTTGCTAATATCAATTGTAATAATCCCATTACCACGCGCCTTGCTTTTCTCTATTTCGTATTTAACCCAGCGACTTTTATGGGTATTTAATCCGACAAGCACTACTGTAACTGTAGTTCCTTCGAGTTGCTTATCAATCCAATTTTTAATTGCTTGATCACCCTGGCGTTCAACTTCTTCAAAATCAGCTTTATCAATAAATCCTGCCTTAGGGTTCGACGAAATCACATTACTGTTACGAACATTCATTGCCCTTTGCACATCATCGTACTTAAAACTAAAGAAAACTTTGCGAGCCATGGCCCCTCCTAAACACATACTAAAAAATTTATCATTGCGCCTGATCATGCTTTGTGAAATTTTTCATCATCAGCATAAGAAACGCAATAGCAGTATTGCTCTGTTTTTCATATGGTTGCAAGATAAAATAGGCATAGCTCTTCATTACCTACATCTTTCGTTGAACTAGAAATTAATGCTAATTCTCTGGTGCAGATTTAAGGGTATTGGAATGCAAGCTATTCGAAAACGTAGCAGGATTTGTTAAATCGCCAAGCTGATGACGGATATCCTGTGTTTGCCAATAATTCAGAGGGTTAAGCGGTGGCAAGTTTCACAGCAAGCGATACACATTAGGCTCGGCCGAACGCAAAAAAACATGGGCAACTTGAAAGTTTGGAAGGAAGCAATGGTTTAAATAAAGTCTACCAGACAATACCAACGTAATACGTAAGGAGAGAGTAATGGAAGCTGCATGTGATAAACTGCTATTGATCCTAGCACTACTGGTAGCGACAACAAGCCCAATCCAACACGTCCTACATCGTCAGCATCCAGCGAGGAAAATGCTCCAGCGCGGCAATCCTCAGCAGAATGCCTATATTGAGCGATATAACCGGACAGTGCGTTATGACTGGCTGGGGCAGCATCTGTTTTCATCGCTGGATGAATTGCAGAGCTATGCCACGCAGTGGCAATGGTTTTATAATCACGAACGACCAAATATGGCGTTGAATGGCTACACACCGATGCAGCATATACAACGCATGGCCTGACTCTACTTATTGCCTCCGTTAAAAATGGGGGGATTACCCTGCTCTGTCAACAGAATTGCTGCTTCCTATATAAATATAGGGGGAATTTTCGTTTCAGCTTCACTAAAAACTACCACATTGGGTGTAAGTTTAGTGTCCTGATTATTCAACTACTACAAAGGTCTGAGGTACATCCACATTTTCAGCCCATCGCTAGTTTGGGTTTGCTGATACATTGCACGGGAAATTATGGGGACAAGGAATGTAATGAAATGAAATTATTGAAACTCGCAATGGTTGCTTCATTGTTGGTGGGCGTTACCGGCTGCAGCTTCGTGAATTTGGGGGCTGATGCGCGCCAGAAGGAACGCGATGAGTACGACAGGATGCAAAAGGCACGAGAAGAATTCGCAAAATACGAGGCGAAAGTAAATGCGGAAGCGGCAAAAGAAGCACAGGATAAGGCCAAAAAGGATAAAGAACAAAGAGCTGCACTGACGGCCTGGGGCAAAAAGAATTGCCATTGGGCCAACAGCTACGGGATGACTGTCAGTGGGTCGGCAGAGACTATTGCCCGGATGCAATACAGAGACGAATTTGTGTCAATGAACAATATCCATATCCGGGTGCTTATTTCCGCGGTTCACCAAAAAGCACCTATCGAGTTAACGAAAGTAAGTGATGAACGAGCAGTATTAGCCATGCGTGACGCATGTGCGTCAAAAGAGACGCTAAAGGCTCTGCATGATTCCGCATGAGAACGAAGAAAACCTGATAGGAACGTTACAACACTGTCTATTCATAGGGATTTCAATTAATTGACACTTCAACATCATGAAAACTAAACAGCTTGTTTGCTGTCTGATCGCCGTGTCACTCAGCCTTTCATTAACCGGTTGCATGAAGTGGGCTTGCTTATAAGAAAGTGTAAAATGCAAGATGTAACACGGAAGCCGATTTAAAATAGCATGTTAACAGTTACCAAACTTAGCGTGTGAGCGTGTCAAGCCTCCGCTACTATAGCTATGGCATGCAAAATCGGGGACCGCCTGATCGCTCTCCTTTAACTAGTGGGCTACATAGAAATACTGACGAGATCAATATCATTTATATTAAAATCAATTGTAACAATCAGTTATATATTTAATTAAGATTCCGCCAGCCCAGAATTCTCCATCTCTGTGTCAGCCAATCGAAGTCCCCCCCCTGCTCGTTGATGGAGGCAGCAATAAGTACATATTTACTGCTGCCCCTCCTGCCTTTACTTATCAATCGGATAATTGCGGTTAATCCATGCGTGGTCATCTTCCCAGGTGAACATCCATTGACGCACCGGGCCGGCCATCACGTTCAGGTAGTAACTGTCATAGCCTGCCAGGGTAGCCACCGGATGATAGCCCTTCGGTACCTTCACCACGTCGCGATTGTAGACTGCCATACACTCATCAAGCGTCCGGTCGTCGGTGTATACCCGCTGCATGCAGAACCCCTGCTCCGGGTTGAGGCGATGGTAGTACGTCTCCTCAAGATAGGTTTCCTGCGGGGGATTGTCGGTATCATGCTTATGGCTCGGGTACGAACTGGTGCATCCTTCATTGGTCCAGACCTCGACCACCAGCAGGCTGTCAGCGGGTTTGTCCTCCGGCAGAATGTTATGCACATAGCGCTGGTTATTTCCCTTGCCACGCGCTTCGCCGTCAATATCCTGCGGCGCGATCAGTCGTGTCGGGTATGTGCCCTTCCCCGGCGCGGCGCACACCGCCAGCTCAAGCATCGTCAGCGCGGTGACCTGCACTGCCTCCTGAGAGGTCACGTAAACCGCCCACGGCTTGATGCGTTCAAAGGGACTCATGCGCTCGCCGATGTCGGTAAACGTTGCCCCTGGCGTGCTGATGGTCGCGCGTCCGGCCACCAGCACCAGACAACGCTCTTCGCTGACGGCGGGCAGCGTCAGTTGCTGCCCCTCAGCCAGTTCATACGCCTCAAAGCCGACATATCCCCAGCCTGCACTTTCCGGCGTCACCGACTGGGTACGCCCTTGCACGTTCGGCGGCTGCCAGGGTGATAATAAACGTGACATGTCACCTCCTCAGATAAGCCCGGCATCCCGCGCCAGACGGCTAAGATTGTTATAGCCCAGACGTGCATAGGTCAGCGGATGCGCAATAGCCGGATCCTGCTCTGCCTCCACCACCAGCCAGCCCTGATACTGGTTTGCCTTCAGCAGCGCCATTATCGGCGGGTAGTCCACACAACCGTCGCCCGGCACGGTGAAGACGCCGCTCAGTACCGCGTCGAGGAAGCTGGTTTTACGGTTTTTCACGTCGGCCAGCACGTCGGCCCGCACATCTTTGCAGTGAACATGATTAATACGCGATGCCCAGCGCTGCGCCACCGCCAGCGGGTCGGCACCGGCAAAGGTCAGATGACCGGTATCCAGCAGCAGCCCGACCTCATTACCAGTATGCGTCATCAGATTATCCACATCCTCAGCGGACTCAATCACTGTCCCCATATGGTGATGATAGGCAATCTGTACCCCCTGCTGCTGGGTATAGCGGGCAAACTCGCTCAGCTTCTCGCCGTATTCCTGCCAGCGCTCCTGCGGGAAGCGCGGACGCAGATGAACCGGCGTCTGCTGCTCGCCATGAATGCAGCCGCTCACTTCAGCGAACACCAGCACCTTCGCCCCCAACTCTCGCAGCAGCGTCAGGTGCGACTGCACGGCGGCAATCTCCTCCTCCACGCTGCGTTCCAGCAGGCGACCGGAGTACCAGCCGGAAACCAGCTGCAGGTCGTGGCGTTGCAGGATCGGCCCCAGCAAGCGCGCCTCACGCGGGAATTTATTACCCAGCTCGAACCCGGCAAACCCGGCCTCTTTGCCTTCGCTCAGGCAGGTATCAAGCGACGTCTCCGCGCCAAGTGAAGGGAGATCGTCGTTGGTCCATGTCAGTGGATTAATGCCTAATTGTACCGTCATTCTCTTCTCCTGAATTATGCGTGTCCGCGCTCGCGCCACCAGGCGATAAGCTGCAGGTAGTTGTCCCGAATACGCGTCACCAACTGCGCATCGTCGATATCGTGTTTCAGCCACGCGCGGGAGGCATCGCCAAATAACGTCCGCCCCACGGCAAACCCTTTCACCAGCGGCTGACCCGCAGCGGCTTTGAAATCAGCTCGGAGCTGATCGGCCGGCGCATCAAGCCCTAAAATGACTACCCCACGGCAGTGCGGATCGCGTCGTTCAATAATGTCACTCAGCGCCGACCAGCCCGCTGCAGAGAGCGGCGGTAGCTTCCACCAGTCGGGGTAAATCCCCAGGTTATAAAAGCGGGAAATGGCGCGCAGATAGAGCTCATCGCTGCGTGGCATGCTGGCGGGCAGGATCACTTCCAGCAGCAGTTCATGCCCGGACTGGCAGCAAGCGTGGTACACCTCCGCGACTTTTTGCTCCTGCTCCAGACGCAGGGCGTGAGCATCTTCCGGATGGAAAAAGACCAGGCATTTCACCACGTGTTCCTGCGGCCAGCTGATCAGCTGCGTGCCGATATTGCCGTGCTCCATCTCCAGCGGACGCGAGCCCGGCAGTTCGATGGGGCGGCCTATCCACCACCCTTCACCGGTGATGGCATTCAGCGCATCCTGACCAAACGTGCCGTCGCACAACAGCCCGGCTTTGCCATCCAGCCCGGCGCAACTCGCCGCTTCCCGGCTGGCCTGTAAGATCAGCTGTTTTAGTGCCGGGATGCGTTTTAGCGAAGCGCCACACTGCAAGGCCATCTCTTCAAGCTGGCTGCGGTGATCGAAGGCCATCACGCACAGTTCCGGCCATTCCCGACGACGCGTGGTGACGCGGTGCAGATGGTTAAGACGCGGGTCGATATCCGGGCGTGGCACCGTGTCAGCCCGAGATAAATAATCATCCAGCTCCAGTTTGCTCGGCATGGCCGGGGCGCAACCGTGGCGCGATACCACCAGCGCGCCGCAGGCGTTGGCATAGCGACAGGCCTGCTCCCAGCCTTCATCGTTAAGGTAGCCACGCAGCAGGCCGGACATAAACGCATCGCCCGCGCCCAGCACATTGAGCACCTCCACGCGCACGCCGGTCACCGTCAGGCTGTCATCCAGCCGTGGCGGAATGGCATCGGTGTACACCGAGCAGCCGAGCGCCCCACGTTTGCAGACCAGCGTCGCCTTACTCACTGCCCGCACCTGTGCCAGCGCCTGCAGCGTATCGGTGCTGCCACCGGCAATATGAAACTCCTCCTCGGTACCGACAATCACGTCAAAAAGATGCAGTACGTCCTGCAACTGACGCGTGACCTGCTCGGCGGCAATAAAACGGGTTTCGCCGTCGCCTAATGAGGTCAGCCCCCATAGCACCGGGCGATAGTCGATATCCAGCGCCGTACGCACGCCGTGACGGCGGGCATATTCGAGTGCGGTCAGCACCGCGTCGCGGGTTTGCGGGTGAGAAAGATGGGTCCCGGTGATGGCCAGACAGCGGGCAGACGCGATGTACTGTTCATCCACATCGCTGGCGACAATCGCCATATCCGCGCAGTTGTCACGGTAAAAAATCAGAGGAAAGGTGTCCCGGTCTTTAATGCCAAGTAGCACCAGCGCCGTCAGGCGTTCTTTATCCGTTATCAGGTGGCTGGTATCACATCCTACCTGGTGTAACTCTTCACGCAGGAAGCGGCCCATATGTTCGTCACCCACGCGCGCCAGCATTGACGAGCGCAGCCCCTGGCGCGCGGTGCCGTAGGCCACATTGCCCGACGAGCCGCCAAGGTATTTAGCAAAACTTGAAACATCCTCCAGACGCGCACCAATCTGCTGACTGTAGAGGTCAACCGCCACGCGGCCCATGCATATCACATCAAACTGCTTTTCCACGTTGATACCTCTTCAGACAATATCGTTCACGTTCAGCCAGCGGCCTTCCCGGTGTGAGAGCGCAATGGCGTCCAGCACGCGCGACACCTTCCAGCCCTCTTCGAAGTCCGGCCACATCGGCACATCGGCGGCGATGCCGTCGACCAGATCACGCACTTCCACCGTTTTCTGGTCGTTAAAGCCGATACCGTGCCCCGCCCCCAGGCAAAATGCGGCATAGTCCGGATGCGCAGGCCCCACCAGCAGCGTACGAAATCCCTGGCGATTCACCGGATCGTCATGCAGATAGAGCTTCAGTTCCGCCATACGCTCCTGGGTAAAACTGATGGTCCCTTTGGTCCCGGTTATCACATACGAAAGTCCCATTTTGCGCCCGCAGGCGACGCGAGAAGTTTCAATCACGCCCTGTGCACCGCCCGCAAAACGCACCATCGCGTGCGCCTGATCTTCGTTTTCCACCGCCACCTTTTGCGATGAACCGGCCTGCGCCGGGCGTTCCGGCACCACAATCTTCAAATCACCGCAGACCTGTTGAATATCACCGACCAGATACTGGGCCATGTTGACGATATGCGCAGCCAGATCGCCGAGCGCTCCCAGCCCTGCGGTCTCTTTAAAACAGTGCCAGTGAATGGGCGAAAGTGGGTCTGCCATATAGTCTTCGTTGTGGGTGCCGTAGAAGTGGATCACCTCGCCAATCTCACCGCGCTCGATGATCTCTTTCGCCAGCTTCGCCGTCGGGTTTTTCATGTAATTAAACCCCACCAGCGTTTTCACCCCGGCCCGCTTCGCCGCCTCAACCATCTCGTAAGCGTCATGCGCATTGAGCGCCAGCGGCTTTTCCGAGTAGACGTGCTTGCCGTGGCGAATCGCCTCCAGCGCCATCTCTTTGTGCAAATGATTGGGTGAACAAATATCCACTACATCAATGGCCGGGTCGGCCACCAGCGCGCGCCAGTCCCCGGTTGAACGGTTAAAGCCAAACGCCTGCGCCCGCTGCGCCGCCAGCTCCGGCGTAACTTCGGCGACCATTTCGCGCACCAGCTTGCCGCGCAAGTTGAACACCGTCGGCGCCTGGGCATAGGCAATGGCGTGCGCCCTGCCGATATACCCGGTGCCAATCAATCCAATGCGTACCTCTTTCATTATTTATCCCTCACAATGCGCCGCGACGGCTCTTGGCATAGGTGTCGAACGCCACCGCCAGAACGATAATTAACCCGGTAATAATTTGCTGGTAGTAAGCCGAGACGTTCATCAGGACCAGGCCGTTAATCAGAATACCCATGATGATTGAGCCGATAATGGTGCCGCCGATCCGCCCGTATCCGCCCATTAACGACGTTCCGCCGATCACCACCGAGGCGATAACGCGCAGCTCAAACGAGATCCCGGCCACCGCCTCCGCGCTGCCCAGACGCGCGCTGAGAATGAAGCCCGCCAGCCCGGCAAGACAGCCAATCAGCACATACACGCTCACCAGTACCCGTTTGACGTTGACCCCCGCCAGACGCGCCGCTTCCGGGTTGCCGCCAATCGCGTACACAAAGCGACCCCAGCGGGTTTTATGCAGCGCCAGATAGCCGCCGATAGCCACCAGCGCGAAGATCCAGATAGGAATGGAAATGCCGAGCAGCTCGCCGCGTCCCCACCAGCGGTAGCCCGCATCGAAACCGGCGATCGGCGCACCGTCGTTTACCACCAGCGTCAGGCCGCGCCAGATGGTCATCCCACCGAGGGTGACGATAAACGGCGGCAGGCGCAGGCGAGTCACGCCAAGCCCGTGCAGAAAGCCAATCGCAGTCCCCATCGCGAGGCAAATTCCCAGCCCAACCAGCCAGCTCAGGCCGCCCCAGGCATTCGGATCAACGGTGGTGAAGTTGTCGCCTTTAATCACATACGCGGCGGTCATGGCGCAGACGGCAAGAATGGACCCCACCGACAGATCGATCCCGGCGGTCAGAATGACAAAGGTCATCCCCACGGCCATGATCCCGTAGATCGACACTTCGGTCAGAATGTTGAAAATGTTGCGTTCAGAGAGAAAATTGCTGTTCTGCAACTGGAAGAAAATCAGCAGCAGGATCATGAAAATCAGCACGCCGAAGCGCTCAAAAAAGGCGATGGGATCGAGACGTCCGGCACGTTTACCCGGAACCTGCGTTTTAGAAATCATCTGCGTCATGAGAAACTCCGTTATGCCGCGTTCAGGGCGTTGTGGTTGATGGCCATCATCGTCATCAGCCGCTCTTCGTTGGCGTCATCGCCGTGGATCTCGCCGGTCACCCGACCTTCACTCAGGGTGATTATCCGGTCGGAAACCGCCATCACTTCAGGCAGATCGGAGGAGATCACAATCACCGCCACGCCCTTTTTCGCCATTTCAAACAGCACCTGGTGCACTTCTGATTTGGTGCCAACGTCAATGCCACGCGTCGGTTCATCGACGATCAGCACACGGGGATTGAGCGCCATACAACGCGCCAGAATCACTTTTTGCTGGTTGCCACCGGAGAGCTTGCGCACTTCCTGGGCACTGTTGACCATTTTGATCTGTAGCGCCTGGCGATAAGCCTCAATCAGCGCATCCTCTTTGCGAGTGTCCACAAACCAGCGCCAGTGCAACAAGGAAGAGAGACTGGAGAGCGACAGGTTGTCGCGAATCGACAGCCCCAGCACCGCGCCCTCTTTTTTGCGATCTTCAGGAACCATCGCTACCCCCTGATCCAGGGCATACAGCGGATCGCGCGGCTGGTACGGCACGCCGTCCAGTTCAAAGCTGCCAGAGGTAAAGGCGTCAGCGCCAAACAGACAGCGCGCAACTTCAGTGCGCCCGGCACCCACCAGCCCGGCAATACCTAACACTTCTCCGGCATGGACGTGAAAGCTGATGTCATGCAGCGCAATGCCGTGCGGATCCAGCGGCGGCTTCACGCGGCTTAATCCTTTTATCGCCAGGCGAACGGGTTTGTCCTGATGATGGGTTTCGCTCGGTGGACGACGATTAAACGCCACGTCACGCCCGACCATCAGGCGGATCAGCTGTTCTACCGTGGTCTCGGCAACCGCGCCGCTGCCGGTAAAACGGCCATCCTGAAATACGGTGAACCGATCGCAGAGCTGGAACACTTCGTGTAGACGGTGGGTGACATAAATAATGCTCACACCACGGCCTTTGAGTTCGCGCACCACCCGGTGCAGGCTTTCCACTTCGCTGTCGCTTAGCGCAGCAGAAGGTTCATCCATGATGATCAGCTTCGCGTTCAGCGTCAGCGCCCGGGCGATTTCCACCATTTGCTGTTGCGCCACGCTCAGGCGGGCCACCGCCGTGGTCGGTGCCACGTTCAGTTGCAGATAATCCAGAATCACCTGCGCTTCCTGATTCACCGCCTTTTCATCAACAATCAGATTGCGTTTGCGCGGTTCACGTCCGAGGAACATATTCTCGGCAACGGTCATATTCGGCAGCAGGTTAAATTCCTGATAGATAGTGATAATGCCCTTGTTCTGCCGCTCAACCGGGGAATCCTCCACCGGCAACGTTTCACCGTTGAACCAGATATCACCGCGAGTTTGCGGCTGCGCGCCCGCCAGCGCTTTCAGCAAGGTCGATTTTCCTGCGCCGTTCTCGCCCAGCAGCGCATGAATCTCACCTGCCCCAACGGTCAATTGCGCGCTGCTCAGCGCCCAGACGCCGGAAAAACTTTTTGCCAGGTCGGTCACATTCAGTAAGGGTTGCGACATCAGCCTGCTCCTCCTTCATGGGGAGCCGCCACTCGCGCGGCAGCTCCGGATATACACAAAATCATTCAAGTTGCATCAAGGCGGCAAGTCTGAGAATCCCCAGGAGCTTACTCAAGTAAGTGACTGGGGTGAGCAGATGCAGCCAACACAGAGGCAGCTTGAAGGATGACGTGTAAAATCAGTTACCGGCTTCGTTAATACGCTCAGCCAGCTGCAGGGTCTCTTTGGTGATAAGCGTTGGCGGATAGTCCGCACCGGTGATCGGTTTCTTCTCACGCACGTTGGCGACCAGCTGGCTCATCGCCGTAGTCACCGCAAAACCAGGACGCTGATCCGCCGTCACCGCCATCCAGCCATCACGCACGCGCGCCAGCGCTTCCGGCACCGCATCAAAGCCCGTGACCAGCACTTCACCCGGTTTCATCCCCTGGGCTTGTAATGCTTCAATTGCTCCCAGCGCCATGTCGTCGTTAGCGGAGAGGATCACCTGCGGACGTTTCGGCAACGAAGGCAGTACGCTCTCAACAATGCGCATCCCTTCAGAGCGCATCCAGTTACCCGTCTGATCGGCGACGATCTTGTACTTTTCGCCACCTGCCTTCAGGCTGTCGCGAATCCCTTTAGTCCGTTCGATGTTGGAAGACGATCCCGGCTGGCCGGTGAGCAGAATAATGTCCGCTCCCTCGGGGAATTTGGTTTTCACAAAGTCGCCAATCACCTGGCCACCTTTGTAGTTGTTGGCACCGAAGTGCGGCACTTTCTTCTGGCTGTCAACGGAGCGGTCAAGCGTGACAACCGGCAGTTTGGCATCCTGGATTTCATCTACCGCGCTGGAGACGGCGTTAACATCATTGGGGGAGACGATAAATCCCTGCGCCCCACGGGTGATGGCGTTTTCCAGGTCAGCGACCTGTTTCGGCGAGCTACCCTGCCCGTCAAGAACCTGCAGATTGACGCCCATCTCTTTTGCGGCTTTCACCGCCGTGCGCTGCATGTGAACTTCAAATGGCATCGCCAGGTTTGGCGTACTGAATACGATTTGTTCGTTTTCAGCCATTGCTGTCCCGGAGGTCATGGCGATGAGGACAGCTAAGATCAGTTTTTTCATTATTATGTCTCTCTGTGTAGGGGGGGGTGGGTATAACAATCAGAGGAGAACTTCACGCTGGCTGTGCAGTGATTCCAGCGCTTTATCCGCGAGGTACAGCGCACGCTCACCGTCATCACCGCTGCAATCCGGGACCGCTTCGCCACGCAGCACGGCAACAAAATGTTCCCATTCCGCGGCATAAGCTGATTTGTAGCGTTGCAGGAAGAAATGTTCCGGCAGGGCGCTGGTGCAGCCGGTCTTGCCGTAGTGCTGCACCTGATTTTCCAGAATGTTGCCCGCACACAGCAGCCCTTCAGAGCCGTGCAGCTCCAGGCGCTGGTCATACCCGTAAGCAGAACGGCGGCTGTTGACGATGGTCGCCATCGCGCCGGAGGCATATTTCAGGACGATAAACGCGGTATCGATGTCCCCTGCTGCACCAATCGCCGGGTCGACCAGATTGCTGCCCTGGGCATACACAGAAACAGGCTCTTCTCCCATGATAAAGCGCGCCATATCAAAATCATGGATGGTCATATCGCGGAACATCCCGCCGGACACGCGGACATATTCCGCCGGCGGCGGTGACGGGTCGCGGGAGATTATCAGCAGGGATTCCGGCTTGCCGATACGCCCGGCCAGCACGTCCGTCTTCACGCGGCGAAACTGCGGGTCGAAGCGGCGGTTAAAACCGATAAACAGCGGTACGTCGTACTCTTTGACCACTTTCAGACAATCGCGAACGCGGGCCAGGTCGAGGTGTACCGGCTTCTCGCAGAAGATGGCCTTGCCGTGACGAGCAGCCAGTTCAATCAGATCCGCGTGGGTATCCGTGGCGGAGGCGATCAGCACGGCGTGAACGTTCGGGTCAGTCATCGCCTCATCCAGGCTCTGCTGACGGGCCTGATATTGCGAGGCAAGACGGGTGGCAAATTCCTGATTCGGGTCGACAACGGACCAAAGGGTGGTGGCACTGTGACTGGCAATGTTAGCTGCATGTACCTGGCCAATTCGGCCAGCGCCCAGTAAAGCAATGTTAAACATAACGGCTCCCGGTGTTGGTGAATGCGATGAACTAACGACACTATAAATAAAACATTTATTTCATTTTTATAAATAGTGAAAATTATGTTTTTGAGTGCAGGTTAACACTTTTGAGATAAGTGAGATAAAATCTGTTATCAATATCACAACATTAACGGGTATCAGATAGGGCAATTCGCCCTCTTCCGCTCGGGAAGAGGGCAACGTGTGAAAAAACAAGAGAAATGAAATGAAAATTTCGTTTCGGAGGGTTGCCGGATGGCGGCGCTAATGCCTTATCCGGCCGTTAACCATAGTCCGTAGGCCGGGTAAGCGCAGCGCCTCCGGCATGACTCAACCTCAGTACTGACGGGCGTTTTTCAGCTGCGTTAGCGTCTGTTCTGCGGCCTGGCGTACCGCAGGTGATTCAGCCATCTGCGCATCGCCGGTTCGCCACCATGAGGCGTAATCATGGGTCATGGTTTTCGGCAGTACTTTGATGTCCAGCAGCGTCGGGCCGGGATGCGCACGTGCCGCCGCCAGCGCCGCCAGCAGGCTTTGCTCATCATGAACCTTCCACGCACGACAGCCGTAGCTTTCGGCATTTTGGGCAAAATCGACCTTCACCAGCGGCCCGTCCAGCCGCCCGGTTTGCGGGTTGCGATGGCGGTTTTCGGTGGCAAAACTGCCCATCCCATGGCCCATTTGCAGATTGTTAATGCAGCCAAAGCTGGCATTATCAAACAGCAGGATGGTGACTTTTATGCCCTCCTGCACGGCAGTTTGCAGCTCAGAGTGCAGCATCATGTACGAACCATCGCCGACCATGGCATACACCGGCTGCTGTGGCTTTGCCAGCCTGGCCCCGACGGCGGCGGCAATCTCGTACCCCATACAGGAATAGCCGTATTCCAGGTGATAGCTGTCCGGCGTTTTAACCTGCCACAGTCGCTGTAAATCTCCCGGTAACGAACCGGCCGCACCCACCACAATTGCGTTATCTTCAATATGCTGGTTGATAAGCCCCAGCACCCGCGTCTGAGTCAGGCGGGTATTGAGCGTGTCGCCATATTCCGCCAGCTGCGCATCAAGATGCCCTGCCACTTCGGGCACACCATCAGGATGCCAGTCGCGCGTCCATAAACGC
This sequence comes from Citrobacter sp. C348, assembly GCF_047467975.1. Taxonomy (NCBI): domain Bacteria; kingdom Pseudomonadati; phylum Pseudomonadota; class Gammaproteobacteria; order Enterobacterales; family Enterobacteriaceae; genus Citrobacter; species Citrobacter sp. C348. Next base: position 18,980 of record NZ_JASJUJ010000005.1, read on the forward strand.
TGGCACTCTTCACGCCAGGCCGATTGCGCGACAGCAACCTCATCTCCCCAACGACTACGATACGCCTTCATGGCCTGCGTTAATGCGGTCAACCCAGTTTGGGCATCGGCAATCAGCGCGGTAGCATCCAGCTTTAAAGCGTCAAATTCCGCCACGTTCAGCAGCAGAAATTCCACGTCCGGGTGCGAGAACAAGGCTTTCGAACCGGTGGTAAAGTCGGTAAGACGTGTGCCAATGCCAATAACCAGATCGGCCTGGGTTGCCAGTTGATTCGCCGCCATGCCTCCCGTCACGCCGATACCGCCCAGGTTAAGTGGGTGGTCACTTACCAGCGCGCCCTTTCCTGCCTGGGTTTCAGCAAACGGCAGATGCAGCGTCTCGACAAATGTGCGAAACGCATCATGTGCGCCGGCATAACGCACGCCACCACCGCACACCACCAGCGGGCGCTGTTTACGCGCAATCAGCGCCCGGGCCCTCTCCAGACGCTGAGCGTCAGGCGGTCGGCGTTCAATGTAGTGAACACGGCGCGCGAAGAAGCTACGCGGATACGCCCAGACCTCACCCTGCACATCCTGCGGCAGGCAAATCGTCACTGCACCAGTATCTGCGGGGTCAGTAAGCGTTCGCATCGCACTTAACATCGCACTCATTAACTGCTCCGGGCGGTTAATGCGATCCCAGTAACGGGAGACCGGACGGAAGCAGTCGTTGGTGCTGATGCTGAGATCATGATACTGCTCAATCTGCTGCAACACCGGGTCCGGCTGGCGGCTGGCGTAAACATCCCCCGGCAACAGCAGCAGCGGAATGCGGTTCGCCGTAGCGGTCGCCGCCGCCGTCACCATATTGGCCGCTCCGGGACCTACCGACGATGTCACGGCCCAAATGCGCTGTCGGCGATGCTGTTTGGCGAACCCTGTCGCCATATGCGCAATACCCTGCTCATTACATCCCTGCATCACCTTCAGATGCCCGGCATCCTGCTCCAGCGCCTGGCCGATTCCGAGCACATTACCGTGACCAAAGATGGTCGCCACGCCCTCCACAAAGGGCGTTTCATGTCCATCAACGCAGACATATTGTTGATTAAGGAATTTGACCAGCGCCTGGGCCATGGTCATACGTTCGGTTTGCATAGCTCCTCCTGTCAGCCCAGCGTCGGCATGGAGAACGCCGCGCCCGTGTCCTGCTGCATTTCCGGCCAGCGTGCGGTGACGGTTTTCATTCGGGTGTAGAAACGCACGCCGTCGTTGCCGTGAACGTTAAGCGCACCAAAGATAGAGCGTTTCCAGCCGCCAAAGCTGTGGAACGCCATCGGCACCGGGATCGGGACATTCACCCCAACCATCCCGGCCTGAACCTCTTCGCAGAAACGACGCGCGCAGCCGCCGTCACGGGTAAAGATAGCCGTGCCATTACCATATTCATGACGGTTAATCAGTTCCACCGCGCTGGCGTAATCTGCTACCCGCACCACAGAAAGCACCGGCCCGAAAATCTCTTCTTTATAGATGGTCATCTCTGGGGTGACCTTGTCGAACAACGTCGGCCCGACAAAATAGCCCTGTTCATGACCTTTGACGCTAAAACCACGACCGTCAACGCGCAAACTGGCGCCCTGAGCTTCACCGCTATCAATATAGCCGAGTACTTTGCTGCGGTGCGCCGAGGAGATCAGCGGCCCCATTTCATTTTCCGGCGTCTGGTCGAGGCCCGGCCCGACGCGCAGCGCCGCAATCTGTTGTTCCAGTCGGGTACAGAGTTCATCTGCCGTTTTATCGCCAACGGCCAGCACCACGGAAAGCGCCATGCAGCGTTCGCCTGCTGCACCATAAGCTGCGCCCATAATCGCGCTGGTCGCCATATCCATGTCGGCATCCGGCATTAAAATGCAGTGGTTTTTCGCCCCACCCAGCGCCTGACAGCGTTTACCGTGAGCCGATGCGGTTTGATAAATATATTCTGCAATCGGCGTTGAACCGACAAAGCTCACGGCCTGAACCCGCGGGTCGGTCAGCAGCACGTCTACCGATGCTTTATCGCCCTGAACCACATTGAACACACCGTCCGGCAGCCCCGCCTGTTGCAGCAGTTTTGCCAGTTCTAGCACCAGAGAAGGATCTTTTTCCGACGGCTTCAGCACAAAGGTGTTGCCGGTCGCCAGTGCGATGGGGAACATCCACATCGGCACCATCGCCGGGAAGTTAAACGGCGTGATCCCTACGCACACGCCGAGCGGTTGCATCAGCGAGTGGCTGTCGACGCCCGTTCCCACGTTAGCGGAGTGCTCACCTTTTTGCAGGTGAGGAATGCCGCAGGCAAACTCCACCACTTCCAGACCGCGGGTGATTTCGCCAACGGCATCCGAGAACACTTTGCCATGCTCTTCGCTGATTAATCGGGCAAGCCGTTCCATGTTCTCTTCCAGCAAAGCCTTAAAGCGAAACATCACTCGCGCACGCTTAAGCGGAGAATGCCGCGCCCATGCCGGAAAGGCGTCATGCGCCGCCACAACGGCCTGCTCGGTTTCCTGTGCCGTACTCATCACCACCTGGCGGATTTGTTCACCGGTGGCGGGGTTGAAGATTGCCTGCACACGCGGGCCTGAACCGGTGACACATTCGCCGTGAATAAAATTCGCTACCGTCTCCATCCTTAACCTCTCGCTGTTGATACGTGACTGTTACCTGAACACCTTTGTCTGTGTACTATATATGAAACAAAAATTCCATTTTAAGTTGAAATAAAATAAATAATGATTAATGTGATCAAGGATGGATTTTTATGTTAACAAGCGGCATCACCAGATTCATCTGGCTATTCGTGTATTTCATGCGAAGAGGGCTTTGAAGCTTTTGTTTCATTTTTAACAGCAATTGAATCATCAACATTTAAAAGACGCGCCTTTGCGTTTAGAATCATAAGACGATGTAACAGGAGGTAAAATGACGACAGCAACCAGCCTGAACGAGCTGCAGCAGCAAATCCGCGATCGCTACGATAGCCTGAGCAAGAGGCTGCAGCAGGTGTCCCGCTATGTGCTGGATAATACCAACAGCGTGGCCTTTGATACGGTTGCCGTCATTGCCGAGCGTGCCGGGGTCCCCCCTTCAACGCTGATACGCTTTGCTAATGCCTTTGATTTCTCTGGCTTCAACGAAATGAAACAACTGTTTCGTATGAACCTGGTGGAAGAAACCGCCAGCTACAGCGACCGCGCACGACTGTTTCGTGAAATGGAAAACGAAGCCGTGCCGGAAACACCACTGGATATCCTGCAGGAATTTGCCCGTTCGAATGCCCAGGCCTTACAGCAGCTGGCGGCCCGTGCCGAACCCGCAATGCTGGAACGCGCCGTACAGCTGCTGGCGGAAGCCGACACGATTTACATTGCCGGTTTGCGCCGCTCCTTTAGCGTAGCCACCTATCTCACCTACGCACTGAGCCATCTGGAGTGCCGTCCTATTCTGCTCGACGGGATGGGGGGAATGCTGCGCGAGCAGATAAACCGCATTAAAGCGAACGACATCGTGGTGTCGATTAGCTTCTCGCCATACGCAGAAGAGACCGTAATGGTCAGTGAAACGGCGGCGAATGCTGGTGCTCGCCAGATAGTCATCACCGACAGCCAGATCAGCCCGCTGGCAACGTTCAGCGATCTCTGCTTTGTGGTGAAAGAGGCACAGGTCGACGCCTTTCGATCGCAGTCTGCCACGCTGTGTCTGGTACAATCGTTAGTGGTGGCGCTGGCGTACAGATTGGGTGATGGCAGCAACGAAAAAAGCCGTTCTGCTGGGTAAGTATGGCAACCAGGCCGTTCCATCGCGACGAATGCCGGATAGCATGTTGTCCAATAAACAGGTATCGGACTCGTCGCGAGCGCAATCATCTTACGCGCTGATTTTGCATACTTGCCTTAACGGCGACTTTGCTCATTTCGCATAATAAAAACAGAAACGTCGGCTAAATGACTTGTGCCAGACGGCGAATACCGTCAACAATAGCCGCGGGTGGATGATTTGCAAAGCCAATCATAATCCCCTGTCGCGCAGCTTCCCCATGATAATAATGGCTCAATGATTGTATTCCCATGCCAAGCATTCTGGCTTTTTCCTCAACATCCTTTCCCGTCAACGAATTATGCAGCCAGCACACAATATGCACACCGGAATCAGAAGGTTGAACAGTCATTTTATCGGCAAGATAGTATTGAATAGCGTTGACCAATGCAGCCCGTCTCTCATAACACGCCTTACGGATTCGACGAACATGACTGGCGTAATGCCCATCTTCAATAAAACTCGCCAGTACAGCCTGCTCAAGATAACTGGTGCCGATATCTGAAAAATATTTCGTCACGACAAACTGTTCTTTTAAACCGGGTGGGACCACTAAAAAGCCTAAACGAAACTCTGGGTACATCATTTTAGAGAATGTCCCGGCATAGATGACCCGCTGATGCTGATCTAATCCTTGCAATGCTTGTAAAGAGCGTTCGGCGTAGCGAAACTCACTATTGTAATCATCTTCAAATATCCATGCCCGGTTTGACCTCGCCCATTCCAGTAGCGCAAGCCGCCGCGATAAGCTCAGCGTTCCACTTAACGGATATTGGTCCGAAGGAACCACATAGGCCAGTTTTGCGTGAGGAAAATGGGTCATACCATATTGAACATTCATTCCCTCGTTATCCACCTGCACGGGTCTTACTATTGCCCCTGTTGACATAAATACCCCACGCGCACCTTTATAACCGGGGTCATCCAGCCAAACTTCATTTCCTTTTGCAAGCAGCGCCCGTGCAGTAATATTTAATGCCTGCTGAATACCGTTGACGATGATAATTTGATCTTCACTGCAGTTAACGCCCCGAGTCGTTTTAATATAGTGGCAAACCGCTTTTCTTAAGGGATGAAAACCACAGGGACTGGTGTGAGAACCCAACTGATGCCGGGATTGTCTCCAGACTCGTCCCAGTAACTTTCCCCATAAGGTATGAGGGAAGAGGTCGGTACACCCCACGCCAATGGCGAAGAGTCGATTGGGTTCACGCCCTTCATAATCCCCTGACCACAATTCATGTACAGCAGCGATATCCGCATTGATCTGTCCCTCTGACGGCAGTTCATCCTCCAGCCTCGTTTTGGGATAGTCATTGCTTATGCTTCGGTCAGGAATATTTTGTGTGACAAAAGTTCCGGCACCTTTGCGCGTCAGAATATACCCTTCGTCTAATAAACGATCATAACCGGCAATAACCGAGTTGCGTGAAATTGACATCATTTCAGACAATGCCCGGGTTGAGGGTATCTTCGTGCCTGGCAGCAAGCGTCCTTCCACAATAGCGTTACGCAGAGCATAGTAGACCTGTTCCTTAATAACGCCCTGTGCTAAAAAAAGCTCCTGAAATAAAGGTGCCGTGTTTTTTTTCATGACATTTACTCTTACGGTAAAAGTGGATCCTGGCAATATTTGCAAAGTGTATCTTGGCGACGGTTTAAACCATATTTAGGATAACCGCCATGCAAGCTGCTCTTACCAAAATATCAGGAAACCTATGACTAACCAAAACACGAATACATCGATTACTCTCGAGCCCGTCACACAACAAGACTATGCCAACTGGCTTCCTCTATGGCTAAACTACCAGGTTTTTTATCGCACTAACATTTCAGAAAAGGTAACACAATTAACCTGGGAACGTTTTCTCAATCCCGTGGAGCCCATTTTTTGTGCTGTCGCGAAGTCTGACGGTAACATTGTCGGCCTGGTGCATTATCTCTTCCATCGCTCAACATGGTCTGAGTCAGATTATTGCTATCTGGAAGATTTGTTTGTTAGCGAAGATGCCCGGGGCAAACACATCGGTAAGCAGCTTATCGAGTATGTTCAGCGGCACGCCCGTAAACGCCATGCTTCAAGATTATACTGGCACACCCATGAAACGAACCTTCGCGGGCAGCGCCTTTATGACTGGGTTGCCAGCAAAAGCGGGATGATCGAATATCGCATGTAAAATAAACGGCAGATGAGGCCATCTGCGGCTCTCTCACAGGGCCGCAGAATGCGCGGCCGCGCCGCTGGGTAACCAGAGCCGTTAAGCACCTTATCCGCCCAGAAAAACGACATATTCCTATATATTATAAGATTAATAATGCAAACAAATATTATTTTTCAATGTGTTGCCAATGTTTGATTTTTTATGAATTTTATTTCCATGACAAACTATCCTACACTTGTTTTTACGCATATATATAGCAGGAATATCCCATGAACGAACCGCCTGGACACCATCGTTCGTTGTACAGAAAACATATCAGCGATATGCGTTTTCATACTTTCGGGTGATAGCAATTTCGAACAAGCATCTTTTTCATCATTTAAGGAGAGAAACAGGATACCAGAATTGCAACGCATGTTGCCTTGCTGGTAATAAACGAAGTAATTGATTGATGGTGTAGAGTAAAATGAATCAAATACGAGAATCATTAAACAATGTTGTATTCCCGGATAACATGCCTGACTCATGGCCCTATCAGTCCTGGTGTTCCCCGGCAGATATTGACACCGATATTACCTGGTATTCTTTTACTGAGCTTGATTTAACACTCAACGCCTGGCTAGGACAGAACGCCTTAATCCCTGTACGGACGTCGGTTTGGGGGTTTGTCTATGAGAATGAACCATTAGTCCAGATAAATATCAAAGATGATACTGCATTTATTGCAATTAATCGGAGATTCTACTCCTGGGTAATTATTGTTGCAGGAACGTATAACTTAAATATCAGCCTCGATTTATCCACGATTTTTAAGCACACGGCGTTAGCCGATACGGCGCTATGCATGATTGCCAATAGAGTTGATACTCAATCAGTAGAAATCTCACTGAACACAGCAAAATCTTTTATGAACTTTGTTTTTTTCCATGAACTGGTTCATCTAATATGTCGTCATCATGATTTTTTTAAGCACAATGGAAATCAGCCGTCCTACATCAGAACCATGGCATTTATTGCCGATTTTTTAGCTTTCGAAAATTCGCTTATGCCCTTAAGCAGTAATAACACGGCGCACAAACGAAATAGAGATCTGGAAATCGGTACCGCCCGCTGCCTTGGTTTTATAATAGCCTGCTATTTTATCATCAAAACCAAACAAATGAACACCGTAAACGTCTACCCTACGGTAAATGAAAGAACTATCTTGTTGCTGAGCTATATATTATCACCCTATTTAAAAAGAGGCGAATGGGCAAACATGTTGTTGAAGCATGAGGCCAGAGGAATAATGGATGCCTATACCCGACGAAGGAAATTAGGATTTAACTTAGACAATGATGATTGCATCATCTCTACTGATTACGCCACATGTCATTGCAACTGTAGTCAATGCAGTGCTTTCGCCACAGAGATATACACAAAGGCCAGATCATTAAATACCGAAGTATTAAATCATATGGATGTCTACGCTGAATGTTTCTCTAAGAGCAGAAACATAATTACCTATCCAAATCTGGGGACGATAAACAATAAAAAATCTTATTTTTGTGGTTTAAAACACCCAATGTTATTTTCATTAGAGAATTCAATCAAGCGATTGATTTAGTCCACTTGAATGCATTAACGCCATGTGCAAACGACAAAAACTCATCAGCGCGGCACGCGAGGATGTTAACCCTAACTTCCAACTGCCTGCAGAATTGATGTTACGCATCGCCGCACAATGTGGTCGCGATGAAATCGCGGATGCGCAACCCATTAGGTCAGACGCATAAATCTTACCACTCACATCGTAAACCTGGAGATAGAGCCAAAATGACACCGCCCTCCCGTTGAAAAACCACATACAAAAGGAGTATATCCATACTGACGTTTATACTCCTGTGGTTGTTTTAATTTTACGCAACGCTTTCTACTACAGTAGAAAACGTCATCCCGTTGATTGAGATAATAATCATTAAGATCATCTTTAATACCATAATAAATACCACCAACTAATCATTATGGGGATATTAGAGATAAACAAAATGAGGCATGGCAAAAAACATACTACCCATGAATGCAATAGCGCATTTATCGCAACAATGCAAAACTCTGGATTGATTATTAATGAACAATCAAAAACTACCCAATCGCCGTTATGTCCTGTATAGTTAGTAACGTTAAGCGTTTCTCTGCTGTCAGAACTTACTATAATTCTTTATTTTCAAGATATTACTATGTTTTTTCATTAATTAAGAAAATGAGTTTAATAACACGCATATCTGACAACCCGTCATTTAATAAAAACGTTGTGTCAGAAGCATTAAAAATACTAAACGCATAAATTTTATACATGTGAATAATTCTCATATTTATTTATTGAGGTTTAGAGGTCCTATGTTACAAACAGATTTTCTCAAGAGCAGTGCCAGCATCATTCACAATAAAAAAGTGAAAATGGATAAGTACTGGAATACTTATACGATGTCACTGTTAAAGCAAATCGTACTCACTGAAAACACTTACTATCATCAAGTTGTGCCCTGCCAAAACAGTAGGTTAATGATCACGCTTTTTGGTAGCATTCAGTTTGATATCATACGCACAAGCAACTTCGGCAATGTTACGATTGATTATCAGTTACATGCTCAGGGGTTGGAACATTTGACCATTCCTTCCTCCAGCATCAATGAAGAAGGTCTGCTTGATGGTGCCATCCCTCTGTCAGATAAAACTAAAGTGTTTGAACACTACCTGACTAAACTAAAGCCTTTATACAGAACCTTGTCAGAAATATCGTTGCAGGATAACTCATGATTGTCAGACCCGAACAACATTGGCTCAAACTCTTATTTTCGTGGCGGGGTTCGGTCATGAAGAAGATATTGCCAAAGTTGTTCTTATTCTCCATGTTAAATGCCTTATATTTATTCATTATTCCGTTATGGCATATGCATGGAATAATCGCAAAAGAGAACCCGATTGCCTTTATTGGCATTTCTATTTCGATATTTCTTGGCTTCCGCAACAATGCGGCATGGATGCGTTACTCTGAAGCCAGAAATTTGTGGGGTAATTTATTAATTACGGCACGTTCATTAGTTCGTGAGATTAAAAACACCACACCGGCAACCCAGGCGGAAATACTCAGCGTCGTTCATTTACTCGTGAGTTACTGCTATGCTCTGAAATCTGCACTTCGTCATGAAAGTACACCAGAGATAGTGTCAAACTGTGCTCCACATCTGCGAGAACAACGTAACATAACCACCCCCTGCAATGCTCTTCTGCTGGAGATTGGCGCGTGGCTTCATCAGCATCGGCAGAACGATCTTAACTATCAAAACTTAAATCAGTATCTCAATACTATCAGTACTATTCAGGGCGGTTGCGAGCGTATCAGTAATACCCCGATCCCGTTTGCTTATACATTGATATTACATCGCACCGTTTATATTTTTTGTGCCATTTATCCGTTGCTCATTATCAATAATTTTGGCGCACTATCCGTGCTGTTTTCATTGTTTACCACCTATGCTTTACTTGCACTTGATGCGATTGCTGCAGAACTGGAAGACCCCTTTGGTTGCGAGGATAACGATCTGCCGTTAAATGCCATCTGTAATGCGATAGAAATCGATTTGCGTGAAATGGTCGGCGATACGTTATTGCCCGCAAAAGTTAGACCTGACAAATACTATCGACTCGTTTGATACGACACTATCAGACAGGCTTCGGGTTACGATGAAGAGGCGGCATGAACTGTCCAGCTTTAAGGGGTCAGTCCATATCGTAGCTTTTTGCGTTCACACCGCATCTACAATTAGTCAAACACCCCGTTAATCACCGAGGTCACAATCGCGGTGCTCAGCGCAATCAGCACCAGATTGTCGCCCACCACCTGCCATTCGTAGCCGGGGTAATAGGGCAATTGATTGAGCATCGAGGCCGGAACGTTCTTCTTCGCAATACCCGGAGGCAGCGGCTTGCCACGCGCCAGGTTTTTGGCGATGCCAGGAGGAAGCGATTGATACCCGGTCAGACCGTATTTGACCGCATACTGTCTCGCCACATTAAAGCTAATATCGCTATCAACATGATCCGGCTTGCCATAATTTTTACGTTGTTCAGATTGCTGATTGTTTTTTGAACTTGAATTGCCTTTCTGACTATTACCGCTATTACCCTTGTTACCATGATTACCGCTGTTACCGTTCCCGTTTCCGTTACTCGGGTTGGCGAAGACAGGCATGGTACACATCGTCATCGCGGCAACCGCGACCAACGCGGTGGCTAAAATACGAAACCTGGACATGATGATTCCTTAATATGGAGGTACCTTTAAAAGGTACGATATCTCGTCATTGCCAGCCATCTCTATAGTTCCGATTTATGTGCAAAAAAAGCGGTCCCGGCCTTGGGTCAGAAAGATGCAGCCAGAGCAAATAAGAGTAAGGCAGTTACCGGTTCATCAGGCATAGATATGCCCTGACCGGCTATAAATACTTCCTCTTCTCTGCGCGAGTGTTAAACTGGAAAGTGTGATCTTCATCATAACCTGCTTAAACAGAGAAAAGAGACACTGCTATGCAACATATCATTGAGGGTTTCCTCAACTTCCAAAAAGAGATTTTCCCTCAACGTAAGGAACTCTTTCGCAGCCTGGCCTCCAGCCAGAATCCTAAAGCACTTTTCATCTCCTGCTCAGACAGTCGTCTGGTGCCAGAACTGGTTACGCAGCAGGAGCCAGGACAGCTTTTCGTTATCCGCAACGCGGGCAATATCGTCCCTTCTTTTGGCCCGGAACCGGGCGGTGTATCTGCCACCATCGAATACGCGGTCTTGGCGTTAGGTGTGACGGATATCGTGATCTGTGGGCACTCCAACTGTGGTGCGATGAAAGCGATTGCTGAAAGCCAGAGTCTGGATCCGATGCCTGCGGTGGCCCACTGGTTGCACTACGCCGATGCGGCGAAAGCGGTAGTCGAGAAGAAAACCTGGGATAACGCAATCGACAAAGTGAATGCCATGGTGGAAGAGAACGTTATCGCTCAACTGAATAATATTAAAACGCATCCGTCTGTCGCTGTCGGACTGCGTAATAATGCGCTGCGTCTGCACGGTTGGGTGTACGACATTGAAAGCGGTGAGATCCGTACACTGGATAAAGACAGCAAAACGTACGTTTCACTGGCAGACAATCCGCAGGTGCATTTCGAGTAAAATCTTTATCTGGAGCAAGGATGCTCTGGCAACGTCACGCCGTCCCCTCCCCCCGCCACTCGTTCCGTAAGTGGACAAAAAACGCGCTTGCGACTAGCTTTTAAACTAACCGTTAATGTTGCCGTATGGCACCCGGTGAATTGAAGCAATAAAAGGAACTCGTGCGAATGCAGGCCAAATATAAAAAAATAATAAATATGCTATTTTATCATGAGTCATGGGACATCATGATTATCAAGGATAATGGTTCGCATACCTTTCCTACTAACACGTTGGATATCCTGAAGCGTACCCCTGCGCAGCAGCTAAAAAAGAAATACACCTTTCAGGCCGATCCTTTCATCATTGAAAGAGATAATAAAGTTTATATTTTTTATGAAGCATTAAGTTTTCGCAACTCAAAAGGAATACTGCGCTGTCGTATACTTGATGCCGACTTAGCAGAACTCGATGATATGAAACTCGACGGCTTTGATTATCTAAAATGCCATTTATCCTTTCCTTTTGTTTTTGAGGTCAATGATCAGCTTTTTATGATCCCTGAATCATCGGAAAGAAAAGAGGTTATTTTATTTCAGTGCGTAGATTTTCCGCAACGCTGGAAGGCAATAAAAGTTTTAATCTCGGGAGAAGCATTAACCGATAACGTATTTTTTGCACTACACGGTACCTGTTATCTGTTCTCGACGACAATGAATAATGAGCTGATGATCCATACTGCCGAGAGCGTAAGCGGTCCGTGGCAGAAAATCACGCCCGCCTTACAGTTGAGCAACCTGCATCAGCGAGGCGCAGGCGCGCCCCATAACATCGGTAATACACTGTACTTCCTCACTCAGGAATGTACGCCTGAGACCTATGGAAAATCAATTTACATCAAAGAATTAGTCACGCTAAACGCATTTGCTTTTACTGAAAAGCTAATTACCCAGGTCAATGCAACCATTAACCAAAGTGACGGTGTACATACCTTAAACTTCACGAATAACTATCTTGTCTACGATAGTAAAATAAACACATTTAGTTTTTTCTCGATACTCAAAAAAATATCTTATAAGTGCATGGTGAAATTCAGAAATTTATCTCTTACCCGACGCCACTCATAGCACTGTATTTATAGCCGTGGCCTTGGTGAGTCAACACTCTTTTTCATAAGACTTTCTCTGGAGGCTGTATGGCAATTCTTGTCACTGGTGGCGCAGGTTATATTGGTTCACATACCGTGTTGACGCTTCTCGAAAGAGGTGATGAAGTGGTGATCATCGATAACCTCTCGAATGCCTCACAAACATCATTACAGCGGGTCGCGGAACTCACCGGCAAGGAACCGATTATTTACATTGCCGACGTTCTGGACAGAGAGGCATTAAAAACGATTTTCTCACACCATGATATTACCGATGTCATTCATTTTGCGGGATTAAAATCAGTTTCAGCATCCATAAAAGAACCTCTTGCGTATTACAATAACAATGTCACCGGGACGCTGGTTTTACTGAGTGAGATGCTGACTGCGGGTGTTCACAGCCTAATCTTCAGCTCTTCGGCAACGGTCTACGGAGATCCGGAAAGCGTGCCGCTCAGCGAACAATCGCGCACCGGGGGAACAACGAATCCGTATGGCACCTCTAAATTAATGGTCGAACAGATTCTGGCGGATTTTTCCCGCGCACACCCTGAGTTTCACCTTACCTGCCTGCGCTATTTTAACCCCGTCGGTGCCCATCCCTCGGGCCGAATCGGTGAGGATCCAAATGGTGTCCCCAACAACCTGGTTCCCTATATTTCTCAGGTCGCGATTGGCAAGCTTGAAACCGTGTCGGTGTTTGGTAATGACTACCCAACCCCGGATGGCACTGGGGTACGTGATTATATTCACGTGATGGATCTGGCAACCGGTCATTTAGCGGCTTTGGATTGCCAGAATAAAGGTGCAGCCTATAAGGTGATAAACCTCGGTACCGGCATCGGCTATTCGGTGATGGATCTTATTGCCGCCTTTGAAAAAGCCGCTCAACGAAAAATTAATTATCAGATTGTCGCGAGAAGACCCGGAGACATCGCCGAGTGTTGGTCTGACCCGTCGCTGGCGCGCGAAGTACTGGGCTGGCAGGCTACCTACACGCTTGATGACATGATGCGCGACACCTGGAACTGGCAGAAAAATAATCCTGATGGTTATCACGCTTAACACCCATCAACAATGAGCCTGCGGGCAGGCTCATTGTTGCTAATGGCTAACGCGCCGTGATCGTCGACACACGATACCATCCGCTGCTCTGCTTCCCTTCATTGGCAAAGTTAATTCTCGCGGCGCCCGACTTATCCACGATCGCCACTTCAATGGCGTATTTTCCTCTCGGTAACGCACCGGGCATAGGGAGTTGATAATTCAGCTGATGTTGACCCGGCAGCCAGCGACGAATGTCTTCCGGTGAATTTCCCTGAGCAACAACATTGTTAGCATCATTAATAATACGAAATGACAGGGTGTAAGGAAGGTAAATCGGCGCAACGCCGTCATTATACCAGGTACTGATCAGCGCCAGGCTGCGACCATTTTCCCATACTGACTCATGGCTCAGAGAGGCCAGACGAAAGCGATAGCCCAGCCTGGTCAGTGCATCATCGACAATCGGCCGATACTCACTGGGCACCGTTCGCGATTTCAGGTTGATGGTACTGGCATGATGCTTCACCGCCCAGTCAAAAATCCCCTGCACCTCTGCGCGCGTATAATGAAAAAGGTTCTTCCAGTCCAGCATATACGAGCAAATTTCCAGACTCACCGGCGATCGTTTCCAGGCATCGTTTAATCCCGAATAGCTGCGCTGTGCGGCCAGCAATCGTTGCGGATAATCATCTGCCATGTGATTCCAGTCATTGGAAAACACACGCAGGTCGCCCCAGCAGTCCGCGCGCCATCCAGCTCCTCGCGCCACCGCATTGGCCAGGCTTTGCCCGCCGCTCATCAACATAATTTTTGGCGTTACGGGAAATGCAGCAAAGTGCATGGCGACGTAGCGATCTAGCTGCTCGGTGGTATATCGTTCCAGCAAGGGTTGTAGCACATCTTTCGGGAAGTTGCTGTTATGCCATTCTCCCCACGATCCCACCATGCCAATATCGACAAACGCCAGGTTCTGATTACCATCGTAGCGCTTGCCAAAAGCGTTCAGCAGACGTTGGCTGTAGGCTATAAACAGGGGATCGTCGAGATCCGGGATAAAGGTTTTATGATCGGGCGTCCATTTTCCTTTCACCCCTTTTTTAATCAGCCAGTCGGGGATCTGCGAGCCGCTTTCGGGCTCCGCAAGGGCCATAAACCGCAGCCCCACGTTCATCGCGGGCCGATGCGCCGCCGCATATTTGAAGGCATCATCAACCAGCACAAAATTGTACTGGCCTTCCACTGGCTCCAGTTCCCGCCAGTAGAAGCGTTCATATTCAAACCCGGTATTGGGGTAATCCGCCAGGCCCAGCGTTTCACCATAACCCTGATGAAAACTGGCCACCCCTATCCCGGGGTTGGTCAGCGGACCGGTTACGGCTTTGGGAGTGACGGTGGTTAATGCAGCCATGGCCGTCAGCGGAAAGAACACACTCAATAGCGCCAAACCCCATTGACTCTTCATCACCGTAACGCCTCCACCCGTTGGTTAACGCTAGTGGTTTTTCAGGCTTAGCCACCAGTCCCAAATACCCACGTGAAAATTCTGGAAAACATCAATCCCCAATGCGGATTTGATCATGTACAGCGCCAGCAATACACAGCAGGCGACAAACAGCACCACAAACAGCAGTAACAATGTGACCAGGATATTGGATAGCGCCGATTCCCGACGATGCCAGTGACGTAAATCCCTGCCAAACAAAAAGACCAGGTAAAAACGTCTCCCGAAAAAGGGAAAGCTTCTACGAATATCAACCCGGTGTCTCGATCCCAGGGTGATGGCAAGTACCGCTTTCTCGACGCCGTCTTTTTGTTCCGGGGTCAATTCCTGTGAGATTTTCTCATCCAGTTGAGCATAAAATCGTTCAATGACGGGCGGTCGGTTCTGAGAGTTGGGCAAAATTAACCTATATTTTTATCAATAGCGTGATAGACGCTGACTGTTTGTCTGGCGATTTCATGCCAGTTATAGTTTTGCAAATATACACTATAGTCAACGTTATTGGCGGCCGCCCATCTCGCCATTTTCCCGGCCAGACTCGCCAGATTACCCACCTGAAAATATGCATCAGCGGGTAGCTTGACCTCCAGATTCGCCGGAATATCGCTCACCACCACAGGCAGAGAAAATGACATGGCCTCCAGCAGTGCTATCGGCAACCCCTCATGATAGGACGGCATGACAAACAGTTTTGCCTGTGAAAACACCGCCTGCAGCTCATCGCCGCGTAAAAATCCGGTCATCACCACGCCTGGCGTATCAGCGGCCTGCTGTTTGAGACGAATACTGTATTCGGTCGGGTGATCCGCATCGCCAATTAACACTAATGGCATCGTCAAACCACTTTGTTGGTAGGCTGAAATGGCATCATGCATGCCTTTTTCTTCCACGAATCGCCCCACCACCACAAGATAGTTTTTCGGCTGGAGACCATAACGCGACAGCGTCTGGTGAAGGGTATGTTCTGATAATGTTCGCGGTGCGTTCACGCCATTGTGAATTAAATGCGCATCATAGCGGCGATGCTTATTCTGGATAAGCTGATTAATAACTTCAGATATTACAATCACTTCACTCGCATATCTCACTGCCCAGCGTTCACCGAGCAATAATATTTTCTTTGCCACATACCCCCATTTCTGGCGGTCGTAGTCAGGTCCATGATGGGTGAAAACCACCTTCTTGCCCAGTAATCGCAATAACGGAACCACTAACCCCGGACCAATAGCATGGACGTGCACGATAGTCGAGCGGTCAAAACAGGTACTGAACGCGGCTAAAACGGAATGAACAATCGCTTCCAGCGAGCGTTTTTTAGGTGCCCACAGCGCATGGGTTTCGACATTCTTATACGATGAACGGGTGTAATTCACGTACGGCGAGCGGGCGATAACACAAATATCAACATCGCATAGCCGTTTAATTTCCGGATAAAGATGTTGGCAGTGCGTTTCCACCCCACCCAACACATCAGGAATACCGCGCGTGCCAAATACCGTTATTTTTTTACGCATATTATGGCCTGCCCAACAGTTCTTTATACAGTGCCTGCAACGTTTCCATATGACCGCTGAGCGCATATTTCGCACTCAGCCGTTGACGTCCATTGATGCCCATTACCCGTGCTTTCTCCGGGTCTTCGACCAGCATATCCATCGCCTCTGCCAACGCCTGCGCATTACCCGGCGTAAATAATATCCCTTCAATACCATCGCGAATTTGTTCAGGGATCCCGCCAATACGCGAGCCAATGACCGGCTTGCTTAATGACATTGCCTCTAACACCGCCATCGAACAGTTTTCATAACATTCCGAAGGCAGGATCACCGCCCGGGCATGTTTAATCAGTTGGTCCAGGGCTTCCCCTTGTTGTACATAGCCTAAAAAATCCACGTCCGGATATTGGGCAATCAACTCGTCATGTAACGGGCCATGACCGACAATTTTCAGCGGCGCCGGGTTACGCATTTTCTGGTGAGCGGCCAGCAACGTAGCCACCCCTTTTTCACGGCTCAGGCGGCCAAAGTACAGCATATAACCTTCATCGCCAGTCATCTCCACGGGTCGGCTGTCATCCACGCCATTGACGATGACATCGATACGCGAATGCGGCAGCACACGTAGCAAAATGCCGCGTAAAAATGCGCTGGGGGACACGATCACATCTAGCGCCTGATAATTTTGTGCAATATATTGCCAGGTAGCCTCTAAAGAGAGCAGTAAACTCCTGGCGGCAGACCCTTCCTGACAGCGGTATCTGAAAGCATTGAAGACGGTCCCGGTAATACAGGCATCGCACACTTTCCCGTCGCGTAGCATTGAGTATGAAGGACAAACAATTTTATAGTCATGGGCGGTCAGCACCGTTTTACAGCCAAAATTGCGTGCGACTTTAATTAACGCTGGCGTTAGCTGATGATAGATATTATGAAAGTGAACGATATCCGGGCGTTCTTTTTGCAGCAAGACCTGCATTTTTCGACAGGCTTCGGCGTTATGAATAAAGTTAACCGCCGTTTTAATACCGCCTAACAGGTTACTGTCTGTATGGTAATCAACATTTTTGACAAAAAAATCCGCATACTCCGAGGGGAAATTTTTCTCATGCTGCATCGAAAAATCAATCACCTCCACGCCGGCCTTTTTCAGCATCTCGCGTTCCTGAAAATAAACCGTTTCCGCCCCACCCTTTATAAAGAAAAACTTGTTAACCAATAAAATTTTCATTACATCCGCTCTTTTTATTGTTGAATGATTTTACTGTTGGGCGGCGTCAGCGGATCGCGCACAGGATGAAGACACCCTTTCAGCAATCCCGCGGAACGGACAATCATATTAATGACGCTTTGAACCCCATCGCTGAGAGAACGATTTTGCACAATTTTCCACAGTGTGAACGCCAGTAATGGCAGCAACACCAGGGTAATAATGCTGCCGTTGACGGTGACCAGTGCGGCAAGCAGGATCAACAGATACAGCGCAAATACCGCCTCATTTTTGACCATCTTGAGGGCGCGGGTGAAATACGGTGTTCCAAAGCTACAGCGCAACAGTTCTCCCGGCGCCTGGTAATAGTCGCTTAACCATCGATGCTTCAACATTTTGAAGGTCGGCAGGGTGTGTGACGTATGGCTAAAATAAGGAATATCCAGACGGCGCAGTTTGTAGCCGGCATCGGTTAATCGCAGCCCCAGCTCAGCCTCTTCATACGCATGCAAATTCCGGTTGGTCAGATAGCCAATCTTTTCAATCGCCGCGCGACGATACAGCCCGCCACCGCCTAAATGGTCACAATCGCCCACGGGGTAGATCTGGTTAATTCGCTGTTTACGGGATTTGAACTCATAGTTCACGGCATCATCCATTTCGACGGTTCCCGCCACGCCGGCATACTCTTCGTGCGTCTGTAAAAAGGCGACCGCCCGATCGACAAACCCGTCTTCCAGCGCCATATCGCCGTCCATCAGCAGCAGATATTCGCCTTCGCTATAAAGGTAGCCCAACTGGTGTCCGACGCCGCAGCAGCGATCGCCCGGCTCCGTTAATGACACCACCGTCACCCCTTTATTCACCGCCAGTTGCTGGGTGCTATCTGTCGACAGGCTATCAGCCACAATAATTTTATGCGGATATCCCACCAGCTGTCGGCGAATGCTGTCGATGGTTTTCTCAATACCTTTCGCTTCGTTGAGCGTTTTAATACTCACCGAGATAAACGGGATATTATCCATACCCTCCTCCTGCGCTGCGAAGAACGGTGCGACGAATCACTAAGCTTGAACCGAGCGATAAATAGAACAGGAACTGTAGCATCGGCGTTATCATCAGGATCTGGCTGTAAGGTAGGCTCACTAAACACGCGATCGCAAAAGCGTTGTACGCTGGCGCAAAGCTCAACAGTTGCAGATCCTGCGGGTCCAGTTGTTCCAGCGCCAGTACCGGTTTTGGCTGACACACTTTTAGAATATAAATAAACAGACCGATAAACAGCAGCGTGCCAATCACGCCAATTTCCCACAGCAGCATACTCAGCGACGTGGAGTCCAGGATCAGGTTATAGACAATATTCAAAAATCCAGGTGATACCGAACTTCCACTGTTCGTGGCATTCAGGCCGTAGCCAAATAGCGTGCCGGACAGTCCCCATAGATCGTTATTTTTAAGCCAGAACAGAAACGTCGTGAAACGGCCCAGTTCACCGGTCGACATGATGTAGTTGGGATCAAAGATATAGCTGAGTGAATCGATAAAAACGCTGAAGGCGCTTTTGGTCGGATCACCGCCAAAAGCAGACGAATAGTACCAGGCCAGAATCATCACCGACAGACCGATGAGTACCAGCATGCCGATAACAATCAGCAATAACGTTTTGAGATTGATTTTACTGACGTCTTTAACATAGCTCGGCGAAATCCACACCCAGGCCAGGAACAGCGGTGAAAGCAGGATGACAAATTTCACTTCACCAATAATACACAGCCCAAACCCAAGAATAATATGCAGCGCCATCGATTTAAACGTCGTCAGCCCATGTTTATATTCCGAGAGCTTAAGCAACATAATCAGCAGGCAAAATAACCCCATTGCCGCCGTATTACCGCCACCCATCGGGTCACCGCCGAAGGTCCCGACCACCGAGTCCCATTTTTCCTCTTCGCCGCGCTGCGCCACGCGCTGGGGAACCACCAGTAATACCTGATAAATCATCACCGGGACCTGGGCGTAAAACACCCAATACAGATAGCGCGTTGCCCGATAAATCTGTGATTCCCGGCAGAATCCCAGCAGTAAACAGATCATCACCAGCGACAGCGCTATCTCGTTTTTAAAGGCCACAATCGCGACGGTTATCCCACCCAGTAGCAGGGTTGACGCCCCCGCCAGCAGCAGAAAAGAGAAGTACAGCGCAAGAATGATGGTCTCCTGGGCATCCAGGTGCAGCGGGCTCTCACGCGTTTGCATCACCATTAATCCCACCATCAGCAACGTCAGGAAAAACGGGATCCACAGCACCGACTGCATACCGGTAAAATATTGCACCAGTCCACACAGGATCAGCGTGATAAAGGTATAGGCCTGTAAATAATATCCGGTATTCAGGGTCATAATATCACCGGCTTGTCTTTCAGCAGATTAGCACGCTGGTTCATTTTGAAATAAATAAACCCATAGCGAATAAATGTCAGCGCAGAGAACAAAATGACTGACGTGGCATAGTCTTTATAAAAATAGGGCACCACCACAAAAGCAACTAACACAATCGCCAGCTGTTCGAGCTGAATACGCAAAAAATAGCGATGGGAGCCAAAAATAAGTTCAATTACCGTAAGCGGGCTGATTGCCAGCGCCGGGAACAAATAGGGCAGCATATAGCGGGATGTCTCAATGGAGTTAATCCAGTCCTCGCTAAACCCCAACCGCATCACGATGGGATAAAAAATAAATACCCCGAGCGTACAGACCACCCCAAGCACTAAAAGTAGCAAACGCACCTTCGTATATTCTTGATAATTAAAGGTGTTATTTCTGAAATCAATAGACCACTTGGAGAAAATGGTATTGCGCACCGCATTGCCGATGATCACCACCGGTGCCAGGCAGAACCGACTGACGACGGAAAAATAGCCCGCCGTCAGCGCCGAGAACCAAAAGTTAATCAGCATAATCGGTAAATTGCTGCTGGCCATCGCCAGCACCTCAGCGCTGCCGACCTTGCTGATGTGATGAATATTTTGCTTAAAGAATCGCCAGTTATTCAATGGATGCAGATGCCTAAACGTCACCGAGCGGATATCAAACGAATGCAAAATACAGCTCGATGTCAGCAGGAGCATCGCGCACGCCCACGACCAGTAAAAGGTCTGTACCTGATGCGTGAGCAGTACCGAGAGCACCACCACCACCGAAACCGAAATACGCTGAAAAATCAGAAAATAAAAATTGGCCGTGCGCAGCGATAAATTTTCTGAGATTAACGCCCACGCCGTAGAGAGCGTCAGTAAATAGAGAAACAGGCTATTCTGGTGAAACAACCACGCGGTCAGTACGGCGTAGGGCAACGCAATCAGCGTGCTCTGCAGCAGACAAAACACCACATTTTGCGCGAGACTGTCGTCCTGCTGCTTAGGAATCAACAGCTGTGAGGCAAAGGTGCAAACCTGCGCCCCCACCACGGCAATACTGTAGTTGAGCGCATACAACCCAACTTCGGCCATGTCATACTTGTGTGAGATCAACCAGATAGACAGCGCACCAATCAACTGCGAGATGATTGATGAGCCAGCTATCGTGGATGCGCTCTTCAGTAGACTCATACGCGACCTGGTGTCGTCAACACTTGGTCAGTGCTGAAGTTCAGTGAACGCAGCCCTTCTTGCGTTTCGAGATTTTTTTCTTCCACCCCGTTCAACACCGCGCCAATCACCACGCCCTGATTATCCTCAATCTTATCCAGCGCGCTGGCGATCGTCTGTGCCGTCCCCACCCCGGCTTTCACGATGAAAATAACCCCGTCGGCAGCACGCTTAATCAGCTGAATATCCTGGCTCTGATTCACCGCCGCCACATCAATAATAATGCGCTGATAGCGCGACTTCAGTTCGCGCATCAAAGGTTCTACATTTTCCGACGACAGCATCAGCAAAGAGGAGATGGTGGACTTACCACGCGGGATAAAATCAAGATTCTCATTTATCCTAACCCGCGCGTTCTCCAGCACGATTTCGCCCCGTAGCAGCTCCGCCATGCCCGCAGATGCCGGTGTGGCAAGCTCATTCGTCAGGCCATCGTTATTAAAGAAGTCTGCATCAATGAGCAGCGTTTTCTGATCGAAACTAAAGGAACTTGCCAGCAAATTGGCCAGCAGGGAACGCCCTTCACCGTGCCCGGCAGACGCCACCGCAACCGTCTGTAAAGGCCGGCTATCCAGCATTATCCGGGTACGGATACCGTGAATAATGTCGGCATTCAGCGGGTTCTTCAAAATCATATCCCGTACCTGCGCGCGCCCGGTTGTCCCGCTAAACCGACGGATTTCACCCAGCGGGGTGACGTTAAGGCGTTGACTCATACGACTCAGGGTGCGAATCGAATTGTCCATTGCTGCTTTGACGATGAAGTACATGATGCTAAACACCACCGCCATCAGGACCACCATCACCAACAGCAATGACTTATTCGGTTTTACCGGTTTTAACGGCGGCACTGCAGGATCGTACAGCACGGCATCTGCATTGACACCGGATAACGACAGTTCCTGAGTGCGCTGATACAGCGATTTATAAAGGTCTTCCATTTTGTCTAACGACAGTTTCTGGCTGTTATAGCCATCTCGTTTGGACGCCATTTGCTGGAAGATATCTTTCTGCTGCGCCACCTGCTGCTGATAATTCTTTTCATCCGCCAGCGCGGCCAGATATTGCTGACGTAAGCCAACTTTCAGTTCGCCCAGCACCCGCCCGGTTTGACTTTGGATCGACTGAACGTCGGCTTCCGCTTTTAAAATCGTCGCGTGTTTCGGCCCATACAGTTTTCGCTGTTCCGACAGCGCGCGCTGCGCCTGAATCAACGCGATACGTAAGTCCTGAATCTGGGCGTGGTCAGAAACCGAGGGCAAAGAAATGATGCTCTCAAGGGTTCTCCCCCGGCCATTCACTTCGTTATAGACAGATTCTGCGGCAACCCGACGCTGGGTCGCATCGGCCAGACGATTAGTCACAATACTAAGCTGCTCGGTTTCAAAGCCATCAATACCGCGAAAGGTCAGCAGGCCGGCATTTTTCAGGTAGCCATCCATCGTCTCTTTTTGCTTCACGATCGCAGCCTGTAGCTCTGCCATCTTTTCCGCATTCAGCGCCTTCGCGTCCTCCACTTTCTGCCGTTTTTGCTCAACCGTATAGTTGATGAAAGCCTGCGCGACGCCGTTGGCTATTTTAGCCGATTGCTGTGCTGAAGGTGATTCATAGGAAATAGAGGCCAGATTGGTCGTGCGAATGCCGATGACTTTCAGATGTTGTGATAAGGTCTTCAGCGCCTGGTCGACTCTCTGTTGTTGATTATCCCCGCTATTAGCCCCCGCTACGGCCAATTTAGTGCCGGTAAAATCGGGATTTTCATCCAACTTCAGGTCGCGTACCGCCTGCTCGAGAATAATACGTGACTGCATCAGCGCGTATTGCGTTTCGTAATATCCGCTACGCGTTGAATCAAAACCATCCACCTGTGGAAACGGCGAAACGTTATCGGCTTGTGCCTTAATCAGCACCGTCGCCGTCGAGACATACTTTGCTGACATCATGCTGATCAAGGGATACGCCACTACTCCGGCGATAATTCCGGTCAGCGCAATTTTCCAGGCGTTCTTTTTAAGTTCTTTGGCAAAGCGGGAGAGTTCGACTGCGTTTTCTCGCTTTTTGCCGTTTTCCACTATAGAGAGTTTCATCATTAGAAGAACCCCATGCCAATGATCACAACGTCACCTGGACGCACCGAGTGCGTTAAATCCACATTCTCCAGCAGCTGATGACTGCCCGCCTGGCGAATATTGATATCTTTACGATCAGCGCGATCGGTAAATCCTCCCGCCTGAGCAATCGCTTTCTCCACGGTAAGTCCCGGCTCATACGCGAAAGCATTAGGGCTTTTCACTTCGCCTGATACGTAGTATTTACGGAATTCAGCGACGCTAACCGTCACCATGGGATTAACCATATATCCATTACGCAAGCGTTGCGTTAATTCCGCAGTCACCTGGTCCGGCGTTTTCTCTTTTAATGCGAGCGTGCCAATATAAGGAAAATTGATGGTTCCGCTTTTATCGACGATAAATTTCATGGTCATCTCGGGTTCGCCGTAAACCACAATATTGACCGTATCCCCCGCACCAAGACGGTAATCCTCTGCGCTTGCCGCAGGGTCGTCCGTTAATGGTGGCCTGGACGTTGCGCATCCGACCAACAGGATACTGAATAGAAAAAACGCGCACAGTTCTATTATTTTCATTTTAGATCTGAACCTTAGCTGTAAGCATAATCATAGAATTATCATAACCTAGCGTTCTGATGACTTCCTGATTGTCGTTGGGACCGATATAAAACGAGTCAGTATCCTTATTAGAATTCAATGTATCTAACTGATATTTAATTGCAAAATTCACTGATGGCGTGTAGTCATAGCTCATAGTTACGCTAAATACACCCCTTTTATCATGGCGATCCTTGTTCTGTTTTTTATAGTCCTCCATGGTGTATGCATAGTCGAGGAGGGTAGAAAAGCGATTGCCCAACCAAAAATGCTGGTAAGAAATCCCATATTCAGTAACTAAAATATAGCCCCCAACTTCCGACGGATCTTTAATACTTTGCGACGAACGCGCGGTGAAAGCAGACTGCTGTAACGGTTTCCACTCCCCTTTTATATCCCAGTTTAGACCATTAAAATCATGCGAGTTTGGATCGTTTTCAAATGTTTTGTATAACCATGAAATATTCATGTCGACATTCGTTTTACCCGTCAACTGCGATTTCAGGCCGTAAAGCAAATAGTATTCATTACTGTCTTTTTCTGAATTATTATCGTAATGGCGCTGATTAGTAATAAAGCTATAGCGAAAACGTGTTCTCGACGTGTACTGGTCAAATATCTCCGCAACCAAGCTATTCTCATGCCATTCCTGCTGCTGAATGTAAGTATAAAAATCTTTACTGGTATCCTGAACATCCGACGTATTACCGAACGTCAGCTTTTTGTATAACAACGCCAGTTCCGCTTTACCGCGCCCATCCGGCGCGCCGTAGCTGTAGCGCAGTTCACTGTTGATAAAATTGGTCGTCAGTGGAGATTTAATCCCATACTGGCGAAACTGGCTTGGCAAAAAACCCTCAGTAATATCGCGACCACGATCTTCATGCCCAAGCGAATCTTCCAGATTCAGGGTTAGGCCGTGCATTTGTCCGTAACGCCAGGCACCGTTAAAACGGAAAAAATGATCGTTGTAGTTATCCGCAGAATCGCTGGAGTAGTGGCGATAATCCCCCGAATACATCAGCAAATACGTATCCTGACCGCGCTCGCCGATCATACTCAGCACGGGCGCAGCACTCTGAAAGGCGGAACCTTTCGCATCGCGGTTATGTGGCTGATATGTCACGTTATCATCATAACCATAATCCACAGCAACCTTGCCCTGGAAGTCGATCCCCGCAAAGCCAATGTGTGATTTCGGTGTCAGATCAGCCCATGCGGACTGCGATATCACGATTCCGGTAATAACGAGTATTTTAGTATGCATTCTTACCGACAAATCCTTTGAAAATAGTTTTAATAATAATTTTTATATCCAACCATAATGACCAGTTTTGAATATACTCAATGTCATACTGGACACGTTTTTCCATCTTATAGAGCGCATCGATTTCCCCACGAAACCCGTTAATCTGCGCGAGACCGGTGATCCCTGGCTTCACTTTATGGCGGATCATGTAATTTTCGACCTGCTTACGGTACTGCTCGTTATGCGTAACCGCATGCGGTCTGGGACCGACAATCGACATACTGCCCTGCAACACATTAATAAATTGCGGCAGTTCATCGAGCGAGGTGCGACGTAAAAAACTACCGAATTTCGTCACCCGTGGATCGTTCTTCGTAGCCTGAATAACGGTGTCAGAATTCTCCATCACCCGCATTGAGCGAAACTTCCAGACCTTAATTTTTTGCCCACTCAGACCATAGCGGTCTTGTTTGAAAAATACCGGGCCGCGCGAGGTGAGTTTGATCCCAATGGCGATGGCTAACATCAGTGAGGAGATCATCACCATGATGAGACTCCCGAGGACCAGATCTTCAGCCCGCTTAATAAACGATCCTGCACCTTCAAACGGCGAGCTAAAAATGCCGATGGTTTGCAGGTTGTGGATCGAGCGCAGCTTGGACATATTGTTACTGTAGGTATAAAAGTCAGGCACAATATAGGTATCGACCGTGGTATCAGACATCATCGCCAAAAAATGACGAATGCGCTGTAACGCCACCATCGGTAGCGCAATATAGATCTCATCTATATTCCCATTTTTCGCTTCTTCAACTAAATTTATGACCGAACCGCGAAAGGGGCTTTTTATTTTATCAACCACATCACCACAACGTTCTGGACTGCGCTCATCATAAAACGCCAGGTCTAACTTGATGTTGGCGTATTCCGTAGTCAACGCATTTTCCGCCGCCAGACCATTCTCAGTCAGGCCAATAACGGCAACACGCACATATTTTTTTGTTGAATATTTAAAAAGAAAAAAACGAATAGAATAGAGAAAAGGCAGTGGAATAAAATACCAGTAGATGATGGCAGAGCAAAAAGGAGGTGCCAGAGGCTCGAGGTATCCCAGTGACTCAGGTTCAGCTACCGTCATGCTCAGCAGTTCGTTAAAAAAAATAGCCAGCAGCGTGCACGAAATCAGCCGTTTCTGATTACGTAAACCAATGGTTTTTATCTTTTGCTGATACATTTTAGTGTATTCAGCAAACAACAAAAACATCAGCGAGAAGATCACACTGAGGATAACAATCGTCGAAAACGGCACGATCCCTAGCAGATGCGCGCTAAAAATTAACGTAATATTGATAACAAGGAAATCGACCAGTTTTAAAAAGACTGGATATCCTTGACTGCTAATCTTTAGCGAATTCTTAAGCATATCTCAGCCTATTATCGGTTGATCTTTAATTGTTTTTTTCTCATCTCATATTGTTAATTATATCACAAGCTTAAAAAGCGCAATGTTGGACTGTCAGTAAATGTAAAAATAAATATTACAGAATGTGACAACGATCGCAAGTGAAATTTACATCATTATGATTTTATTGATTATTAAAATTTATAACATTTATTTTTAATGATTAGGAAAGATGATTCTCTGCGAAAAATATATTATTGACAGATAACCATTCGTCGACTAGCAAAATAGTTTATGCCTGATTATTATTAGCGGCTTTAACCCGCGACGCATAAAAACCGCACCCGCACGCTTAACCCTCCCAGAGTTTCACTGCGCGACAGCTGCGGATGCGTGCGGTGCAGGCGAGCAATATCATTGACCAGCGCCAGCCCAATCCCCGCCCCGGGAACATTGCCCACGTTATCCAGCCGATGAAACGGTAACAGCGCCTGATGCACCCGATCGTCATCAATACCGGGGCCACTGTCTTCAACCACCAGCACCACGCTTTCTCCCTCACGCAGCAGCCGGGCGGTGACCATCCCCTGTGCAGGCGTGTATTTCAGCGCATTATCCAGCAGATTTCCGCACAGTTCGCCGAGCAGAACATCATCCCCTTCAATCCACACCGCCTGTTGTTCCCCTTCATAGCCGAGATCGATGGCTTTGCTGCGCGCCTGCGCCAGGCGAGTAAAACAGCTGGTTTGCACCACCTCAAACAGATTAACCGGTGAGAAGTGTCTTTCTCCCTGCTCTTTGCGCTTCACGGCAGAAAGCTGTAACAATCGCTCCGTCAATTGAATGGTGCTGTCGAGGGTAGTGCTCATGGCCTGTAAACTCTCATACCACTGCTGCGGCTGCGGGCTGGCAAGGGCTACCGCAGCCTGCGTTTTTAGCACCGCCAGCGGGGTTTTTAGCTGATGAGAAGCATCTGCGCTGAAGCGCTCCTGGCGCGATATCAGCGCGCGTAGCCGATCAATGTAGCGATTGAAGGCCACGATCAGCAAACGAGTTTCCGACCACGGCAGCAGCTCCGGCAGTGGCGTCAGTAGCCCCGGCTCGCGGCGTACCATCAATGATGACAGCTGGCGCATCGGGCGTAATACCCGTCGCAGCAGCCAGCCGACCAGCACCAGCGTCAGCAGTACCAGCAGCCCCTGGGATACCCAGGATGAGAACAGCAGCTGTCGCGCCAGATAGCGTCGTGATTGCAGCGTTTCGGCGACATAAATCTCCGCCATACCGACAATCCCGCCTTCATTCACCGGCTGGAGCAGGCGTGCCACACGAATAGCCTCCCCGCGATATTCAGTATGATAAAACCACGCCAGCGCCGGGTATAGCCGGGTGCGCGAGGTGGAAGGCGGCATCGCCGGCAAATCGTCATAGCCAGAAATGACCTTCCCCGTCGGATCCACCACCTTGTAGTACAGCCGATCGTTCATGTTCAGCTCAAAGCTGTCCAGTACCACCCACGGTACGTTGACTTCCAGACGTTTATTGCGCACCACCAGCCGCTCGGATACCGTTCTCGCCGATGAGAGCAGCGTCCGGTCATACGCCTGAGTCGCCGCCTGCAGAGCACTGACATAGCTGTTAAACGCCGACAGCCCCCACAGCAGTAGCAGCGGTAAGCCAAGGAACATCAGCAGTTGCAGATACAGCGACTGCGGCTTAACCCACTTCATCACTGCGCTCCAGCACATAGCCCAGGCCGCGCAGGGTCGCGATACGCACGTCGCTGCCGTTCAGTTTTTTACGCAAACGGTGGATGTAAAGTTCAATACTTTCGGGGCTGACCTCATCGCTCAGGCTGAAGACCTGTTCAAACAACTGCTGGCGCGAGACCGGACGCAACCGTCGGTACATCAGCACCGTCAGCAGCGCCTGTTCGCGCGGCGTCAGCGCCAGCGGTTGTCCCTGCAGCAGAAAATAACCCTCATCATGAAACGCCAGCTCACCGAGTTGCTGTATACCCTGCACTTGCCCCGCGCTACGCCGCAGCAGCGCCCGCAGCCTGGCATCCAGCTCTTCAAGCTCAAACGGTTTTGCCAGGTAATCATCCGCACCGGCGTTAAGCCCTTTTACCCGATCCGCCACCGCACTACGTGCTGTCAGCAGCAAAACGGGAAGTGTTTGCCCGCGCTTACGCAGCCGCTGAACCACCTCAAGACCGTCCAGCCCAGGCATATTGATGTCCAGCACCGCCAGCGCATAGGTTTCACTGTGTAACAGGTGATCGGCCGCCAGACCATCAAACACGCAGTCAACGGCAAAACCGTTTTGCACCAGCGCTTTCTCCAGCCAGTGAGCCAACTCACGGTTATCTTCCGCTAATAAGAGACGCATATCACATCCTGTAAAGTTTCTGCCGCATTGAAAGGGAATTGAAAGGTTAATGTTTTAACAATCACGCAACCGAACTGCTACACATCGGCTCACATAATCACAAAAATAATCTTCCGTACCCGAAATCCGGTCATCCGGCGTGAGGATAAATAATGAAAAAACAATTACTTCGTACCCTTACTGCAAGCATGTTACTGATGAGTACCTCTGTTCTGGCGGAACAAGCGCCTTCACGCACCGAATGTATCGCCCCGGCAAAACCCGGCGGCGGTTTTGACCTCACCTGTAAGCTGATTCAGGTGAGCATGATGGAAACCGGCGCCATCGAAAAACCGATGCGCGTGACCTATATGCCTGGCGGCGTCGGGGCGGTCGCCTATAACGCCATCGTCGCCCAACGCCCTGCCGAAGCGGGCACCGTGGTGGCCTTCTCCGGCGGGTCGCTGCTGAACCTGTCGCAGGGCAAATTTGGCCGCTACGGCGTCGACGATGTGCGCTGGCTGGCAAGCGTCGGCACCGACTACGGCATGATTGCCGTGCGCAACGATGCCCCATGGAAAACGCTGAAAGACCTGCTGACAGCCATGGAGAAAGACCCCAACAGCGTGGTGATTGGTGCCGGTGCCTCTATTGGCAGTCAGGACTGGATGAAGTCGGCGCTGCTGGCGCAAAAAGCCAACGTCGATCCACACAAGATGCGCTACGTGGCGTTTGAGGGCGGCGGCGAGCCGGTGACTGCGCTGATGGGCAATCACGTGCAGGTGGTCTCCGGCGATCTCAGCGAGATGGTGCCGTATCTCAGCGGCGACAAAATCCGCGTCCTGGCGGTGTTCGCTGATCAACGTCTGCCGGGACAGTTAGCCAATGTGCCTACCGCCAAAGAGCAGGGATATGACCTCGTGTGGCCGATCATCCGCGGCTTCTACGTCGGGCCAAAAGTCAGCGACGCCGAGTATCAATGGTGGGTGGACGCCTTTGCCAAACTCCAACAAACCGATGAATTTAAAAAGCAACGCGATCTTCGCGGTCTGTTTGAATTCAACATGAGTGGGCAACAACTCGACGCCTACGTGAAGAAGCAGGTCACCGATTATCGTGAGCAGGCAAAAGCCTTCGGTCTGGCTAAATAAGCGCAGGGGCAACAATGATGAGCGATCGTATTTTTGCGGGTATCTGGCTGTTGCTCTGTATAGCCGGGCTGTTCGTGGCCTGGCAAATAACCAGCGAATACAGCTATGAGCCGGTCGGCCCGCGTCCCTTTCCGCTGGGCATTATCGGCCTGATGTTGCTGTGCGCCGTGGCGTTACTCCTGCGCCACCCGGACACCATCAGCTGGCCTCCTCGCCATGTGCTGCAAAAGTTGCTGACGATGGTGATTATTCTGTTTATGTACGCCTGGGGATTCGAGTGGCTGGGCTTTCCGATTGCCACCGCCATTCTCACCGTGGTGATTGGCCTGCTGTTCGGGGCCACCATCCCGGCGGCGGGTATTTCCGGATCGGTTCTCGGCATTTTACTGTGGTATGCCTTCGATCGGCTGCTTGACGTCACCTTACCGCTCGGCGCCTGGCTGAGTTAACGGAGAAACGATGGATACCTGGATATATCTTTCTCAGGGTTTTGCGGTGGCGATGACGCCGGAAAACCTGGTTATCGCCTTGATCGGCTGTTTTGTCGGCACTATTGTCGGGCTGTTGCCGGGACTCGGTCCCATTAACGGCGTGGCGATCCTGCTGCCGCTGGCTTTTGCGTTGCACCTGCCCGCAGAGTCCGCGCTGATCCTGCTGGCGACCGTTTACATCGGCTGCGAATACGGCGGGCGAATCTCGTCGATTCTGCTGAACGTACCCGGTGATGCCGCCGCCATTATGACCGCCCTCGACGGCTACCCGATGGCACAGCAAGGACGCGGCGGCGTGGCTCTCTCTATCTCGGCGGTCAGCTCTTTCTTTGGCTCGCTGATCGCCATCGGCGGCATCATTCTGTTTGCTCCGGCTCTGGCTCAATGGTCGCTGGCCTTCGGTCCGGCAGAATACTTTGCCCTAATGGTCTTCGCCATTGCCTGCCTCGGCAGCATGATGGCGCAAAACCCGCTGAAATCCTTTCTGGCAGCGCTAATCGGTCTTGGCCTTGCGACCGTCGGCGTAGACGCCAACACCGGGGTATATCGCTTCACCTTTGACAGTGTCCATCTCTCCGACGGCGTGCAGTTTATCGTGGTGGTGATTGGGCTGTTCTCTGTCTCAGAAATCCTGTTAATGCTGGAACATACCAGCAGCGGTCAGGCGCTGGTACGTAAAACCGGCCGCATGATGTTCAACGCCAAAGAAGGCGCGCAATGCGTGGGCGCGACGCTGCGCTCGTCGGTAATCGGCTTTTTTGTCGGCGTGTTGCCCGGTGCCGGGGCCACCATCGCCAGCGCTATCACCTACATGACCGAGAAAAAGCTTAGCGGTAACAGCGACAGCTTCGGTAAAGGGGATATTCGCGGCGTTGCCGCACCGGAGGCGGCAAACAACGCCTCGGCCTGCGGCTCGTTTATTCCGATGCTGACGCTCGGCGTACCCGGCTCCGGCACCACGGCGGTGATGATGGGCGCGCTGACGCTGTACAACATCACCCCGGGTCCGGCGATGTTTACCGAGCAACCGGACATCGTCTGGGGATTGATTGCGGCGCTGTTGATTGCCAACGTCATGCTGCTGGTGATGAACATCCCGCTGATCGGTCTGTTTACACGCATGTTGACCATCCCGCTGTGGTTTTTGGTCCCGGCCATCGCGGCGGTCTCCGCAGTTGGTGTGTACGCGGTACACAGTACGACGTTCGATCTGGTGCTGATGGTTGGCCTCGGCGTATTCGGCTACATTTTGCGTAAAATGCACTTCCCGATGTCGCCGTTGATTTTAGGCTTTGTACTGGGCGAAATGCTGGAACAGAACCTGCGCCGCGCGCTGTCGATCAGTAACGGCAGTATGGATATTCTGTGGGCCAGCGGCGTGGCAAAAGTCCTGCTGGCGATGGCGGTGATGGTTATCGTGATCCCACCGGTGCTGCGCCTGATCCGCAAGCGCAACCGCAAACCGCAGGTGGATATCGGCTAATAATAGGCCGGATGGGGCGCTGACGCGTCTAGTCCGGCCTACAATAGCTACCTCCCGTAGGCCGGATTAGCGCAGCGCCATCCGGCATTTTTATTTTCAGCGTAACCCCTGCGTGCCTTCCAGCATATGCTCGACAAACCGCGTCAGTTTCGGCAAGGGGCGTAAATCCTGACGCCACAGCAGATGAATCGGTCGCGGCTGTGGCGTAAAGCCCTCCAGCACCCGAACCAGTTTGCCGCTGGCAAGCTCGTCCGCCAGTAACACCTCCGGCTGCAACAGCAACCCCGCGCCCGCCACCGCCGCCATGCGCAGACCGTGACCATCGTTACAACGCAGGATGGCATCACGTTTCCATCTGACTTCACCTTCCATACCCGGCAACGTCCATTCGTTACGCGCCGTCCATACAGTGTGGGACAAGCACAGATGATCCACCAGATCTGCAGGCGTTCGGGGCGTACCGTGACGCGCCAGATAGTCCGCTGACGCGCAGATCGCCATACGGTACGGGCACAGGAATTTTGCTACCACATCCGTCTGATGAATATCGCCGATGCGGATCGCCAGATCGACCCCCTCGTCCACCAGATCAACCATCCGGTTGGTGAGATCCAGTTCAATACGCACTTCGGGCCAGCGTTGTAAAAAAGCCGCGGCCAGCGGCGAAACGACACAGGCGCCAAAAGACGTGGGAGCGCTGATACGCAGCGTCCCCGCCGGTGCCAGCCGCAGTCGTTCCACCGAGCGTTCGGC
The DNA here is from genome assembly GCF_047467975.1 of Citrobacter sp. C348. NCBI lineage: Bacteria > Pseudomonadati > Pseudomonadota > Gammaproteobacteria > Enterobacterales > Enterobacteriaceae > Citrobacter > Citrobacter sp. C348. The sequence continues at coordinate 51,783 of NZ_JASJUJ010000005.1, forward strand.
TATCGACACCTGCTCCAGCACCCGCCGTGCTTCCTCAACATAGACGCGCCCGGCGTCGGTCAGACTCTGGCGACGGGTGTTGCGCTCCAGCAGTCGCGTACCGAGCTGCGCTTCCAGCAGCGCGATATATTTCCCCACCATCACCGCCGACATCTCCAGTCGCGTTGCCGCCCCGGTAAAGCTGCCGCTTTCCACCACGGCGATAAACGTTTCCATGCCGCGTAGCTTATCCATATTACAAACCTCTGGTTAGCAATCATCTAACTTTTAGCCAGTTTATCCGATTTCATTTTCATTAAAGAATAACGGCTCACACAATTGCGGAGGTGGTTATGAAAATCGTCATTATTGGTGCCAGCGGTACCGTCGGTCGCGCAGTCGCAGAAGAACTGGGTCGTAAACATGAGATTGTTCGCGTGGGCCGCACGCAGGGTGATTACCAGGTCGATATCACCTCGCAAGAGAGCGTACAGGCGCTGTTTGAAAAAATCGGTCGGGTGGATGCGATCGTTTCCGCCACCGGTAGCCTGTTCTTTGGCCCCCTGTCGACCATGACCGACGGCGAGTTTAATCAGGGGTTGCAGGATAAATTGCTAGGCCAGGTGCGGCTGGCATTGACCGGGCAGCATTACCTCAACGAGGGCGGCTCGATTACGCTGATTAGCGGCATTATCGCCCATGAGCCGATTGCGCAAGGGGCAAGTGCTGCCACGGTCAACGCCGGACTGGAAGGGTTTGTACGCGCCGCAGCCTGCGAATTAGGGCGCGGCATACGCATTAACCTGATAAGCCCCACCGTGCTGAGTGAATCCGCTGCGGCGTATGACGGTTTCTTCCCTGGCTTTGAAAGCGTCCCCGCCGCCACGGTCGCTAACGCCTATCGCCGCAGCGTCGAAGGCATTCAAACCGGTCGTATTTACAAAGTCGGCTACTGATATTGTGGCTGTCGCGGCGCTCCGCCAGCGGCAGCCTGATTAACCCTCTGTTTTAAAAGATCCTTCTCCGTATATCCTCCCGCTCCGCGTAATTACCCTCACCTTTTATAATGTTAAATATTTGTTGTTTTGGATCGCAAATAATAAACAAACAAGTTCATTCTGTGCGCGTTTTCCAAAAATGTAGATATTTTTAATTTATGGCTACGAAACGAGCAGCACCATGTCTCCCTGACAATCTACTGAGAGGATCGATTCTGATGAACGCACTGACTGCCGTACAACCGAACGCTGAAGATCCAGCCCAGCACTACCGTGGCTTCACGCTGAAACCGTCAGCCCAGTCACCACGCCTGCTGGAGCTGACGTTTTCTGCCCAAACCGCTGAGCAATTTCTGCAGGCCGTGGCGCAATGGCCGGTGCAGGCGCTGGAATACAAATCCTTCCTGCGCTTCAAAGTGGCAAACATCCTCGACGACTTGTGCGGCAATCAGCTGCAACCGTTGCTGCTAAAAACGTTGCTGGATCGCGCCGAAGGTGCATTGCTGATCAACGCGGAAGGTGTCGATGACGTGGCGCAGGCAGAGGAGATGGTCAAACTGGCAACGGCAGTGGCGCATCTGATCGGCCGCTCCAACTTTGATGCGATGAGCGGTCAGTACTACGCGCGTTTCGTGGTGAAAAACGTCGATAACTCCGACAGCTACCTGCGCCAGCCACACCGCGTGATGGAGCTGCATAACGACGGCACCTACCTCGAAGAGATCACCGACTACGTGCTGATGATGAAAATCGATGAGCAGAACATGACCGGCGGCAATTCGCTGCTGCTGCACCTCGACGACTGGGAACATCTGGAAAACTACTTCACCCATCCGCTGGCCCGCCGCCCAATGCGTTTTGCCGCGCCGCCAAGCAAAAACGTCAGCCAGGACGTGTTTCATCCGGTGTTTGACGTCGACCAGCAGGGTCGCCCGGTAATGCGCTACATCGACCAGTTCGTCCAGCCAAAAGATTATGAAGAGGGTGTCTGGCTAAGCGCGCTCTCCGATGCGCTGGAGACCAGCAAAAGCATCCTGTCCGTTCCGGTTTCGGTCGGTAAATTCCTGCTGATCAACAACCTGTTCTGGCTGCACGGGCGCGATCGCTTCACGTCGCATCCGGACCTGCGCCGCGAACTGATGCGCCAGCGTGGTTACTTTGCCTACGCTACAAACCACTACCAGACGCATCAGTAAGCGCGAAGGAATTAAGCGGATGTATGATTTTGTGATTATTGGCGGCGGCATTATCGGCATGTCGACCGCCATGCAGCTGATTGATGTCTACCCGGACGCCAGAATTGCTCTGCTGGAAAAAGAGTCCGGTCCGGCCTGTCATCAGACGGGCCACAACAGCGGAGTGATCCATGCCGGGGTCTATTACACCCCCGGCAGCCTGAAGGCGAAGTTTTGTCTGGCCGGTAATCTCGCCACCAAAGCCTTTTGCGATCAAAACGGCATCCGCTATGACGTCTGTGGAAAGATGCTGGTCGCCACCTCAACGCTTGAAATGGAGCGTATGCGCGCCCTGTGGGATCGCACCGCCGCCAACGGTCTTGAGCGCGAATGGCTCAATGCCGAAGAACTGCACGAGCGCGAGCCTAACATCACCGGGCTGGGCGGGATTTTTGTGCCATCAAGCGGGATCGTCAGCTACCGCGACGTCACCGCCGCGATGGCGAGAATTTTCCAGGCCAAAGGCGGCGAGATTGTTTACAACGCCGAAGTCAGCGGCCTGAAAGAACACGCTGCGGGCGTTATCGTACACACCCGCCAGGGCCAGGAGTATGAGGGTGCTACGCTGATTAGCTGCTCCGGGTTGATGGCTGACCGACTGGTGAAAATGCTCGGCGTTGAGCCGGGCTTTATCATCTGTCCGTTTCGCGGGGAATACTTCCGTCTGGCGCCGGAACATAACCACATCGTCAACCACCTGATCTACCCGATCCCCGATCCGGCAATGCCGTTTCTCGGCGTACATCTCACCCGCATGATCGATGGCAGCGTCACGGTCGGCCCCAACGCGGTGCTGGCGTTTAAGCGTGAAGGCTATCGTAAACGTGATATTTCGTTGACTGACACGCTGGAAATCCTCGGCTCTTCCGGCATCCGTCGGGTGCTGCAAAACAATTTACGTTCCGGCTTAAGCGAGATGAAAAACTCGCTGTGCAAAAGCGGCTACCTGCGCCGGGTACAAAAATACTGCCCGAGCCTGACGCTAAAAGACCTGCAGCCCTGGCCTGCGGGCGTGCGGGCACAGGCGGTATCGCCGGATGGCAAACTGATTGACGACTTCCTGTTTGTCACCACCCCGCGCTCGATTCACACCTGCAACGCGCCGTCTCCGGCGGCGACGTCGGCTCTCCCCATCGGGGCGCATATCGTCAGCAAAGTTCATGCGCTACTGGCAAACCAGAGTAATCCCGGACGCACGCTGCGTGCGGCACGTAGCGTGGAGACATTACACGCCGCCTTTACCCGTTAACCCTTTTACGACAGGACGCTATTATGCAACTTAACGATCCCACCTTATTTCGCCAGCAGGCGCTGATTGACGGCCACTGGCGCGACGCCAACGGCGGCGAAACTATCGCGGTGACCAATCCCGCCAACGGTCAGCAATTGGGTAGCGTACCGAAAATGGGCGCGGATGAAACCCGTGAAGCCATTGAGGCAGCTAACCGTGCACTGCCTGCCTGGCGTGCGCTAACCGCCAAAGAGCGGGCGACGATTCTGCGCCGCTGGTTCAACCTGATGATTGAGCACCAGGACGATCTCGCCCGCCTGATGACACTCGAACAAGGTAAGCCGCTGGCGGAAGCCAAAGGCGAAATCACCTATGCCGCCTCCTTTATTGAATGGTTTGCCGAGGAAGGTAAACGCATTTATGGCGACACCATTCCCGGCCATCAGGCCGATAAACGCCTGATCGTCATTAAGCAGCCCATTGGTGTCACCGCCGCAATTACGCCGTGGAACTTCCCGTCGGCAATGATCACCCGCAAAGCTGGTCCGGCGCTGGCCGCAGGCTGCACCATGGTGCTTAAACCCGCCAGCCAGACGCCGTTCTCCGCGCTGGCGCTGGCAGAATTGGCTAACCGCGCCGGGATCCCAGCAGGCGTCTTCAGCGTGGTCACCGGTTCGGCGGGCGCGGTCGGCAATGAGCTCACCAGCAACCCGCTGGTGCGCAAGCTGTCGTTTACCGGCTCCACCGAAATTGGTCGCCAGCTCATGCAGCAGTGTGCCAAAGACATCAAAAAAGTGTCGCTGGAGCTGGGCGGCAACGCGCCGTTTATCGTTTTTGACGATGCCGATCTCGACAAAGCGGTCGAAGGCGCGCTGGCCTCGAAGTTCCGCAACGCCGGGCAGACCTGCGTCTGCGCCAACCGTCTGTATGTGCAGGATGGCGTGTATGAGCGCTTTGCCGAAAAACTTCAGCAAGCCGTAAGCAAGCTGCATCTCGGCGATGGCTTGCAACCTGACGTCACTACCGGACCGCTGATCGATGAAAAAGCGGTCGCTAAAGTAGAGGAACATATTGCCGATGCGCTGGATAAAGGCGCCCGGATTATCAGCGGCGGTAAAGCCCACGCGCTGGGCGGCAATTTCTTCCAGCCAACCATCCTGGTCGACGTGCCCAACCATGCCAAAGTGGCCAAAGAAGAGACCTTCGGCCCGCTGGCACCGCTGTTCCGCTTTAAAGACGAAGCTGACGTCATCGCGCAGGCCAACGATACCGAGTTCGGCCTGGCCGCCTATTTCTACGCCCGTGATTTGAGCCGCGTCTTCCGCGTCGGTGAAGCGCTGGAGTACGGCATTGTCGGCATTAACACCGGCATTATCTCCAACGAAGTCGCTCCCTTTGGTGGCATCAAAGCCTCCGGTCTTGGCCGTGAAGGATCGAAATACGGCATCGAAGACTATTTAGAAATCAAATACATGTGTATCGGACTTTAATAAAACAATACTGGAGAACACCTGATGAGCACCAATAAAGAACTCATGCAACGTCGTAGCAACGCAGTTCCACGTGGCGTAGGACAGATCCACCCGATTTTTGCCGAACGCGCAGAAAACTGCCGGGTCTGGGACGTTGAAGGGCGTGAATTCCTTGATTTTGCTGGCGGCATCGCGGTGCTGAACACCGGCCACCTGCACCCACAGATTGTCTCTGCGGTAGAAGCGCAGTTGAAAAAGCTGTCGCATACCTGCTTCCAGGTACTGGCCTACGAGCCGTACCTCGAACTGTGTGAAATCATGAACCAAAAGGTGCCGGGCGATTTCGCCAAGAAAACCCTGCTGGTGACCACCGGCTCCGAAGCGGTGGAGAACGCGGTAAAAATTGCCCGCGCCGCCACCAAACGCAGCGGTACCATTGCCTTTAGCGGCGCTTACCATGGCCGAACCCACTACACCCTGTCGCTAACCGGAAAGGTAAACCCTTACTCAGCCGGTATGGGGCTGATGCCGGGCCATGTTTATCGCGCCCTGTATCCTTGTGCGCTGCATGACATCAGCGAAGACGATGCCATCGCCAGTATCCACCGCATCTTCAAAAACGATGCCGCACCGGAAGACATTGCCGCCATCGTCATTGAACCTATCCAGGGCGAAGGCGGTTTCTATGCCGCCTCCCCTGCCTTTATGCAGCGCCTGCGCGCCATTTGTGACGAGCATGGGATCATGCTGATTGCCGATGAAGTCCAGAGCGGCGCGGGCCGTACCGGCACACTGTTCGCGATGGAACAAATGGGCGTCGCACCGGATCTCACCACCTTCGCCAAATCCATTGCTGGCGGTTTCCCGTTGGCGGGCGTGACCGGACGCGCCGAGGTGATGGACGCGATCCCACCGGGCGGTCTGGGCGGCACCTATGCCGGGAACCCGATTGCCTGCGCCGCCGCGCTGGCGGTGTTGAACATCTTCGAGCAGGAAAATCTGCTGCAAAAAGCCAATGACCTCGGCAACACCCTGCGCAACGGCCTGCTGGCGATTGCCGAAACCCACCGTGAGATTGGTGACGTACGTGGCCTGGGGGCGATGATTGCGATTGAACTGTTTGAAGACGGCGATCGCCATAAGCCTAATGCGAAATTGACCGCCGAAATTGTCGCCCGCGCCCGTGATAAAGGGCTGATCCTGCTCTCCTGCGGACCGTACTACAACGTGCTGCGCATCCTCGTTCCACTGACCATTGAAGACGGGCAAATCCGCCAGGGGCTGGACATTATCGCCGAGTGTTTTGCCGAGGCGAAGCAAGGCTAAACCCCGTATCTGAGCGGGGATTGTAGGCCGGATAAAGCGCATGCGCCGCCTCCGGCAATATTGTGATGCCCGGTGGCGCTCCGCTTACCGGGCCTACGGGTAAGGTGCAGGAAGCGACGTCAATAACAATAACGAGGTTAAAAGATGGGGCAAGTGTCACAATCACATGATTTAGGGGGCGGGCTGAAATCACGCCACGTCACCATGTTGTCTATTGCCGGGGTTATCGGCGCCAGCCTGTTTGTCGGTTCAAGCGTGGCGATTGCGGAAGCCGGTCCCGCGGTGCTACTGGCCTATCTGTTCGCCGGGTTACTGGTGGTGATGATTATGCGCATGCTGGCCGAAATGGCCGTCGCCACGCCGGATACCGGATCGTTTTCCACCTATGCCGATAAGGCCATCGGCCCGTGGGCTGGGTATACCATTGGCTGGCTGTACTGGTGGTTCTGGGTGCTGGTTATTCCACTGGAAGCCAACATTGCCGCCATCATTCTGCACTCCTGGATCCCGGGCGTGCCCATCTGGTTATTTTCCCTGGTTATCACGCTGGCGTTAACCGGCAGTAATTTGCTGAGCGTCAAAAATTACGGTGAGTTTGAGTTCTGGCTGGCACTGTGCAAAGTGATTGCCATCCTGGCATTTATTGCCCTCGGGGCGGCGGCGATTAGCGGATTTTATCCCTACGCCGAGGTCAGCGGAGTATCAAGGCTATGGGATCAGGGCGGTTTTATGCCCAATGGTTTTGGCGCAGTGCTGAGCGCGATGCTGATCACTATGTTCTCTTTTATGGGCGCGGAAATTGTCACCATTGCTGCCGCCGAATCCGACACGCCGGATAAACACATCGTGCGTGCCACGAACTCGGTCATCTGGCGTATCTCCATTTTCTATCTGTGTTCCATTTTTGTGGTAGTGGCGCTGATCCCATGGAACATGCCGGGGCTGAAAGAGGTGGGTTCTTACCGCTCGGTACTGGAGTTACTGCATATTCCCCACGCCAAACTGATTATGGATTGCGTTATCCTGCTGTCGGTTACCAGCTGTCTGAACTCGGCGCTGTATACCTCCTCCCGTATGCTGTATTCCCTGAGCCGTCGCGGCGATGCCCCGGCCTTTATGGGGAAAACCAACCGCAGCAAAACGCCTTATGTCGCCGTGCTGCTCTCCACTGGGGCGGCGTTTCTCACCGTGATCGTGAATTATTACGCACCGGCAAAAGTGTTTAAATTTCTCATCGACAGCTCTGGTGCCATCGCGCTGCTGGTCTATCTGGTCATTGCTGTTTCCCAACTGCGGATGCGCAAAATCCTGCTGGCGGAAGGTGCAGATATCAAGATGAAAATGTGGCTCTATCCGTGGCTGACGTGGCTGGTGATCGGTTTTATTGGCTTTGTACTGGTCGCGATGCTGTTTCGTCCGGCACAACAGCTGGAAGTCATCTCAACCGGGCTGCTCGCCATCGCGATCATTTGCACCGTGCCGATTATGGCGCGCTGGAAAAAACTGCTATCGTGGCAAAAAGCACCGTTGCACAGTACGCGCTAAACCTGTTCCCGGCGCAGGCCGGGACACCTTTTCAGGAGTAAGACCATGACCGCCATTTCCCAACCGACGGCCATTGATGGATACCGCTGGCTCAAGAACGACATTATCCGCGGGGTGTTTCAGCCCGATGAAAAATTGCGAATGAGTCTGCTGACGTCACGCTATGAACTCGGCGTAGGGCCGCTTCGCGAGGCGCTTTCGCAGCTGGTGGCGGAGCGACTGGTCACGGTGGTCAATCAGAAAGGGTATCGTGTGGCGTCAATGTCTGAGCAGGAGCTGCTGGATATTTTTGACGCCCGCGCCAATATGGAAGCCATGCTGGTCAGTCTGGCTATCGAACGCGGCGACGACGCCTGGGAAGCGGAAATTCTGGCGCGCGCACATATGCTCAGCAAACTGGAAGCCGTTGATGCCAGCGAAGAGATGCTGGATGAATGGGATCAGCGCCATCAGGCGTTTCATACGGCGATTGTTGCCGGCTGTGGGTCGCAGTATCTGCTGCAAATGCGTGAACGGCTGTTCTCTCTGGCGGCGCGCTACCGGTTTATCTGGCTGCGTAAAACGGTGCTGTCAGTGGAAATGCTGGAAGATAAACACGATCAGCATCAGACGCTGACCGACGCAATTCTGGCGCGCGATGCCGTACGCGCCAGTGAATTAATGCGCCAGCACCTGCTGACGCCGATTCCGATTATTCAGCAGGCAATGTCCGGCAAACTGCTGGCAGAAAAAGCCTAGTCGCGGGTTTGGACCCAGAAAGCGTGGATCAGACCCGGGATATAGCCCAGCAGCGTCAGCACAATATTGAGGATAAACGCCCAGCCAAAACCTTTGCCCAGCAGCACGCCAAGCGGAGGTAAAATGATCGTTAAAACAATTCTCCAGAAACCCATACACACTCCATGCAAGCAAAAAAGAGAGTTACTCTCTAAACAGAGTAAGTGTAGCCAACTCCCCCCGCCTCGCCCTGCTGTTTTACCCTCCTTTACGCTCTTGACGCTGGCGTACGTTACCTCTTTATTTTAGAATGTGCTTAATTTAGCAATTACTAAAATAAATATGACTGAACTCGAACAACTCCAGGCCAGCGCTGAGCAGGCCGCCAGCTTGCTGAAAGCGATGAGCAACCCGAAGCGGCTGCTCATTTTGTGCATGCTGTGCGGATCGCCGGGAACCAGCGCGGGAGAGTTAGCCCGCGTTACGGGTCTTAGTCCATCGGCCACCTCTCAGCATCTGGCGCGCATGCGCGAAGAAGGATTAATAGACCGCCAACGTGATGCTCAGCGCATTCTCTACTTCATCAAAAATGCGGCGGTGAATTCCCTCATCGCCACATTAAAAACACTGTATTGCCCGTAAGGAGCCAACATGACCATTGGGACGATTTCCCCGCGCGAGGCGCAGACGCTGTTAGCGCAAGGAGCCAAACTGATTGATATTCGTGATGCCGATGAGTATCTGCGCGAACATATTCCGCAGGCGCATCTGGCACCGTTGTCCGCGCTCGACCAGGGGTTATTGCCGGATAACTTACGCGCTGATCGCATTATTTTTCACTGCCAGTCGGGTAAGCGCACACAAAATGCGGCCACAAAACTGAGTGCAATTGCTGCACCAGCCCAGTGCTGGCTACTTGAGGGGGGAATCGACGGCTGGAAGGCAGCAGGTTTGCCGGTCGTAGAAGATAAATCACAGCCGTTACCGCTGATGCGCCAGGTGCAGATTGCCGCAGGCAGTCTTATCTTACTCGGCGTGGTTCTCGGTTACGCCGTTGGCAGCGCCTTCTTTCTGCTCAGCGGCTTTGTTGGCGCGGGGTTTATCCTGGCAGGCGTTACCGGCTTCTGCGGCATGGCGCGGCTGCTGGATAAAATGCCCTGGAATCGGCGTACTCATTAAGCGGTAATCAGTGAAACAGCGCTGTACCCGCCGATGGCCCTGATCTATGGTGGGTTTTGCCATCAAGAACGGAGGACAGTATGTTTAAACCCGGCGATCTGGTTCAACCGCGTATGGGCGGACCAAAATTGAAAGTTGTTGAAGTGAATGACGAGCAGATTGTGGCCGTGCAGGCCAGTAATGAAAGCGGTGAAAAATTCACCCTGAAAGCAGCAGATGTCACCCGATATAGCGAAGACGGCGATTTTGGCGTTTGCTGAAAATAAGCGGTGAGACACTCTCACCGCCTTGCTAATTAGATCAAAAAATCATCGAGTGATTTACCAGCAGCCAGCGCCTGCGCAATAGGTTTTGGCGTGCGGCCTTGTCCAGTCCAGGTTTTCACTTCACCATTGAGATCGGTAAAACGATATTTTGCCGGGCGCGGCTGACGTTTTTTAACTGCTCGCGACGTCACCGTCGTCATGCTTAGCAACTCTTCTGGCTCAATCCCATCTGCTTTCATCAGCGCCAGCAGCGTATTAATTTTTTCCTGCTGTTCTGCACGCTGGCGCTGTAACTGTTCTTCCTCGTCACGTCGTTCTTTGGTGACCACCCTGAATTTTTCCAGCATATCTTCCAGTACATCGACCGGAAATTCACGAGCCATTGCACGCAGCGAGCGGATATTATTTAAGTTTTTTAACATTGAACTCATATTAATAAAACCTCTTTAACGCATAAAGCAAAAATGGTATTACGGAAAAAATTGTATTCGATTGATTATTCTATTTCCAGCCCCTGTTGCTCACAAACTATTAAGCCAACACGCCAGCTTAATATTTATCACGCTATCGCCGGGGCAGCTACCCTCACTATTTTATAATAACCCGACAATAGAAATAAATATGTTGCTGTGATGTTCGAAAACACTGAGAAAGGAGCGTATAAAAACCAGAAAAACAAATCAACATAACATAATGATTTAAAAGACATTTAATCAACATGACAACGAAAATGCCAAAACGAACAAAAAACGAACCATTACAGAGCATTTTATCGACAAAAAGACAATAAATAAAAATTTTAAGCTAGTTGATAGTTATTATGCAGGCATATATCCTATTGAAACGCGAAAGCAACAAAACAAATCACTAGCAACAAGGTATACAATACCTTTTTACCTCTTCTTACAAGGAGCATTAACATGTTCTCTCCGCAGTCACGCTTGCGTCATGCTGTAGCAGACACGTTCGCGATGGTTGTTTACTGTTCTGTCGTGAACATGTTGATTGAAGTATTCCTCTCGGGAATGACCTTTGAACAGTCGCTCTCTTCCCGACTGGTGGCTATTCCTGTCAACATTCTGATCGCCTGGCCTTACGGTATGTACCGCGATCTGTTCATGCGTGCGGCGCGTAAAGCTACGCCGGCGGGATGGGCAAAAAATCTGGCGGATGTACTGGCATACGTGACCTTCCAGTCACCGGTATATGTGGTCATTTTGCTCACGGTTGGCGCAGACTGGCACCAGATCACGGCGGCCGTCAGTTCCAACATCGTGGTTTCAATGCTGATGGGAGCGGTGTACGGCTACTTCCTTGATTATTGCCGCCGCCTGTTTAAAGTCAGCAGCTATCATCAGGCGAAAGCCTGAATGTCTCTTCGCGACTGGCCCCGCCAGTCGCGTCTTTAGTTTGAATTCACGTCGCCAAACAACCCATTTAAATAACGTTCCAGCGCAATACGCGAACTAAAGCCGTGGGGAATACCATAATGTTCATGGGTTTCTCCGGCTAAATAAAGTGGGAACTGCTGATAGTGATCGCAGGTTTTAATATCCGTCGACGGGTCCGCCAGCGAAGAGCTTCGTTCTTTTAACGTGGGATGGATAACTAACGCGGTTCGCCCCATACGCGCTTCACGATTAACGTACACATAATTTTCGCCACGGCGATAACCGTACGCTTTCTGCGTCACTACATCCACGGTAAAGCCCACTTTCTCAAGTACGCGCGCCACCTCATCGGGTCTTAAATACATATATTTTTCCTCGTTATCTTTTACTGCGGGCTTACCTTACCTGATTCAGCATTAGCAACGCTTTCAGAAAAGTCCATAAACGCATGAAGAGAGTGAGGCGACTTTCTTAAGCATGGCGCTGAATCAGGTTATTGCCAACCGAAGTTGACGGGCGGCCTGTCGGGACATTTCCAACGATGGAATATTGGTAAATGACAATAATATGCCCCCCTCTCCCGTTGAGGTTATTCGCCACTGGCTTAACGCCTGAACCGCCAGGCCAGCCTGATTCGCTTTGCGTACCAGCGCCGTATCTTCGCCGCTCACCGACATCACCAGCTGGATACCCCCTTCCTGTGGTATGACGGTAAAGCCGTGTTCTGTCAGCGCACTTTCCATCCACTGACGCCGCTGGGCATAGTGCTGGCGCATTTTTTTCAGGTGCCGCCAGAAATGGCCATCACGAATAAAATCCGCCAGCGTTTGCTGCCATAACAGCGGCACGGTACAAGCCGCAAGTGCCGCCTGGCGACGAAAGCGCGCGACCTCCGTCACCGGCACCACCAGCCAGGCTGTACGTAAAGCCGGAAATAATGATTTGCTGAAGGTACCGGCATAAATCACCCGCTGCGGCGCATCCAGGCTTTTTAGCGGCGGCAGCGGTTTTCCGTGGTAGCGAAACTCGCTGTCGTAATCATCTTCAATAATCCATGCCCGAGCGCTGGCGGCCCACTCCAGCAGTTGGTGTCGACGGGCAAGCGAAAGTGCTACGCCCAACGGGCTTTGATGGGCTGGCGTGAGGAGGGCGAAACGCGCTTGTGGGTAGTCGCGGATCCCGGCGCTCACATCCAGCCCCTCGCTATCGACCGGGACGGGCAGCAGTTCAACCTGTTCCTGCGTTATAACGGGGCGGATCAGTGGAAAACCCGGATCTTCTACCCACATCCCTGCGCCGGGATTTGCCAGCGCCCGCAAAATTAAGGTCATGGAGGCTGCATAGCCCGAAGTGATAAAAATCTGCTCTGGCAGGCACTCAATACTGCGGGATACGCGCAGATAATCAACGATCGCCTGGCGTAGCAACAGTTCGCCGCTGACATCACCCAAGGCGAGATCGGAACGTGTCTGCGTGCGTAAACGCCGCCCCATCACCCGCGCCCAGACTTCGCGGGGAAAGAGATCGAGCGCCGGTAATCCCATCTGAAAAAGTTGCGGTGTAGGGTTTTCTCCGGCAAAGACCGTTGGTGCGACGGGCGAAGTGTCCAGTCGCAGTTGCTGACTGACAAACGTTCCGGCCTGCCCGCGTCGTTCCAGCCAGCCTTGCGCCACCAGATCTGCGTAGGCGTTTTCCACCGTCGAGCGTGAAACGCCCAGTTCCTGGGACCAGGTGCGGCTGGACGGCAAGCGTGTGCCAGGCTTAAGTTCCCCTTTCTCAATAGCGGTTTTTAACTGACGGGCGATTTGCTGGTAGCGTGGCATTTATGGTCTGCTTTTTTGATAACAATATGGCTCTCTTTAGCAGACCATTATAGTGATACATTGCGGGTCATCCAAACGAGGAGAAATACCATGACGATGTTACGCCAGCCCTATTATGAACTTAGCCCTGAAATCTATAACGCTCTGGTTCAGGCCAGCAAAGCGCTGGAAAACTGCGCGTTGGAGCCTACACTGACGGAGTTGATTTACCTGCGGGTCTCGCAAATCAACGGCTGCGCGTTTTGTCTGGAAATGCACAGTAAAGCCCTGCGTAAGTCTGGCGTAGAACAGGCCAAACTGGATGCGCTGGCAGGATGGCGCGTCAGCCACCATTTCAGTGATCAGGAACGCGCAGCGCTGGCATGGGCCGAATCCGTTACCCACATCGCCTCGACGCACGCCGAAGACGACGTTTATTTGCCGCTGCTGAACCATTTTAGCGCCAAAGAGATAAGCGATCTGACGTTCGCCATTAGCCTGATGAACTGCTTTAACCGTCTGGCAGTAGGCATGCGCATGTAATTCTGTGGTGCCGGATGGCGGCGGAAACACCTTATCCGGCAACCCGTAATGTTACATACCCCGCCCTCCGCCACACTCATCCCCCGGCCCCTCACCACTCTAAAATCCCATATCTTGTATGGTTGAATCTTTTATAAACTACATCTAGTATTGATTACATCACGACACACACAACCCGACGCCATTATAGCGCCGCTTTTACACCCATAAATGGAAATACGAATCATGCGTATTATTATTTACACTCGCAATAACTGTATTCAGTGCCACGCCACGAAACGGGCGATGGAAGGTCGTGGGCTTGACGTCGAGATGATCAATGTCGATCTGGCCCCCGAGCTGGCAGAAACCCTGCGCGAGCAGGGGTTTCGCCAATTACCGGTGGTGGTAGCAGGGGAAACCCGCTGGTCAGGATTTCGCCCGGACATGATCAATCGTCTGCGTCCGCAGCCCAACGTGGCCAACACATGAGCCCCCTCGTCTACTTCTCCAGCAGCTCTGAAAATACCCATCGCTTTATGCAGCGCCTGGGGCTGCCCGCCGTGCGAATTCCGCTTAACGAACGCGAGCGGATCCAGGTAGACGAACCTTACATTTTAGTCGTGCCGTCTTACGGCGGCGGCGGTACGGCAGGCGCGGTCCCGCGACAGGTGATCCGCTTTTTAAACGATCCCCACAATCGGGCGTTAATCCGCGGCGTCATCGCCGCCGGCAATCGTAATTTCGGCGACGCCTACGGCCGCGCGGGTGACGTAATTTCACAAAAATGCGCCGTGCCGTGGCTCTATCGCTTTGAGCTGATGGGGACGCCAGGCGACATCGACAACGTGCGAAAAGGAGTGAGCGAATTTTGGCAACAACAACCGCAGAACGCGTAGTTCAGCCCACGCTGGATTATCACGCACTTAACGCCATGCTGAATCTGTACGATAACGCCGGGCGTATTCAGTTTGAGAAAGACCATCAGGCGGTGGACGCGTTTATGACAAATCACGTGCAGCCCAACTCGGTGGTGTTTGCCAGCCAGGACGCGCGTCTGGATACGCTGGTGAGTGAAGGCTATTACGACGAAAGCGTTTTAACCCGTTACGATCGCGCTTTCGTGGTGAAGCTGTTTGCCCACGCCCACGCCAGCGGGTTTCGCTTCCAGACCTTTCTCGGCGCATGGAAGTACTACACCAGCTATACGCTGAAAACCTTTGACGGTAAGCGCTACCTCGAAGATTTTGCCGATCGCGTGACGATGGTTGCGCTAACGCTGGCGCAGGGGGATGAAAAGTTCGCCCTCCAGCTCGTCGATGAAATGCTCGCCGGGCGCTTTCAGCCCGCCACGCCAACCTTCCTCAATTGCGGCAAGGCCCAGCGCGGCGAGCTGGTCTCCTGCTTCCTGTTACGCATAGAAGACAATATGGAGTCCATTGGTCGGGCGGTAAATTCGGCGCTGCAGCTTTCCAAACGCGGCGGCGGCGTGGCGTTTCTGCTGTCGAATCTGCGTGAAGCCGGTGCGCCGATTAAGCGTATTGAAAACCAGTCTTCCGGGGTGATCCCGGTAATGAAGATGCTGGAGGATGCGTTTTCGTATGCCAACCAGCTCGGCGCGCGTCAGGGCGCGGGGGCAGTGTATCTGCACGCGCACCACCCGGATATTCTGCGCTTTCTCGATACCAAGCGCGAAAACGCCGATGAAAAGATCCGCATTAAAACGCTGTCACTGGGCGTGGTGATCCCGGATGTCACCTTCCGTCTGGCAAAAGAGAATGCGCAGATGGCACTGTTCTCTCCGTATGACGTGGAGCGTATTTACGGCAAACCATTTAGCGACATCGCCGTCAGCGAACGCTATGACGAGTTACTCGCCGACGCACGCGTGCGCAAGCAGTACATTAACGCCCGTGACTTCTTCCAGCGGTTGGCAGAAATCCAGTTTGAGTCCGGCTACCCCTACATCATGTTTGAAGACACGGTGAACCGTACCAACCCAATTGCCGGTCGCATCAATATGAGCAACCTGTGCGCAGAGATTTTACAGGTCAACAGCGCCTCAACCTACGATGACAACCTCGACTACGCGCAGACCGGGCGCGACATCTCCTGCAATCTCGGCTCGCTGAACATTGCCCACACCATGGATTCACCGGACTTTGGACGCACCGTTGCAGCGGCGGTTCGCGGCTTAACCGCCGTCTCCGACATGAGCCACATCCGCAGCGTTCCGTCGATTGAAGCCGGGAACAGCGCGTCGCACGCGATTGGGCTGGGACAGATGAATCTGCATGGTTACCTGGCACGCGAAGGCATTGCCTATGGTTCAGCGGAAGGGCTGGATTTCACCAATCTCTATTTCTACACCGTCACCTGGCATGCCCTGCATACTTCCATGTTGCTGGCCAAAGAACGCGGCCAGACCTTTGCCGGATTCAGCCAGTCACGCTACGCCAGCGGCGCGTATTTTGATCGCTATTTAACCGGCGACTGGCAGCCAAAAACTGAGAAAGTCCGTGCACTGTTTGCCGCGAGCGGCGTGACGCTGCCGACGCGTGAAATGTGGTCACAACTGCGTGAGGATGTGATGCGCTACGGTATTTATAACCAGAATTTACAGGCGGTGCCGCCAACCGGCTCCATCTCCTACATCAACCACGCCACCTCAAGTATTCATCCGATTGTGTCTAAAGTGGAGATTCGTAAAGAGGGTAAAACCGGGCGCGTGTATTACCCGGCCCCGTTTATGACCAACGAAAATCTGGCTCTGTATCAGGATGCCTACGAGATTGGCCCGCAAAAAATCATCGATACCTACGCCGAAGCGACAAAACACGTCGATCAGGGCTTGTCGCTGACGCTGTTCTTCCCGGATACCGCCACCACTCGCGATATCAACAAAGCGCAAATCTACGCGTGGAAAAAAGGCATCAAAACGTTGTACTACATCCGACTGCGCCAGCTGGCGCTGGAAGGCACTGAAATTGAAGGCTGCGTGTCATGCGCGCTGTAAGGAGAGCTGGATGAACCTAAAGCGCGTGAGCGCCATCAACTGGAACAAGATTGAGGATGATAAAGATCTTGAGGTGTGGAACCGGCTGACCAGTAATTTCTGGTTACCGGAAAAAGTCCCGCTATCGAATGATATTCCCGCCTGGCAAACGCTGAATATCGCCGAGCAGCAACTCACCATCCGCGTCTTTACCGGACTGACGCTGCTCGACACCATTCAGAATATTGCCGGCGCGCCCGCGCTGATGGCGGACTCACTCACCCCACATGAAGAAGCGGTGCTGTCGAATATCAGCTTTATGGAAGCGGTGCATGCCCGTTCCTACAGCTCTATTTTCTCCACGCTTTGTCAGACCAAAGATGTAGATGCAGCCTACGCCTGGAGTGAAGAGAATGCACCGCTACAGCGCAAAGCGCAGATTAT
Organism: Citrobacter sp. C348; assembly: GCF_047467975.1. Taxonomy (NCBI): domain Bacteria; kingdom Pseudomonadati; phylum Pseudomonadota; class Gammaproteobacteria; order Enterobacterales; family Enterobacteriaceae; genus Citrobacter; species Citrobacter sp. C348. Next base: position 68,885 of record NZ_JASJUJ010000005.1, read on the forward strand.
TTTGCAGCATTACGCCAGCGATGAACCTCTGAAGAAAAAAATTGCCAGCGTGTTTCTGGAATCATTCCTGTTCTATTCAGGCTTCTGGCTGCCGATGTATTTCTCCAGCCGCGGCAAGCTGACAAATACCGCCGATCTTATCCGCCTGATTATTCGTGATGAAGCGGTTCACGGTTATTACATTGGCTATAAGTATCAAAAGGGGCTGGAACATATTTCACTGCCTGCTCGCGAGGAACTGAAGAATTTTGCCCTCGATCTGCTGATGGATTTGTACGATAACGAAGTTCACTACACGGAAGCGTTGTATGCTGAAACGGGCTGGGTTGACGAGGTGAAAGCGTTCCTGTGTTACAACGCCAATAAAGCCTTGATGAACCTGGGTTATGAAGCCCTGTTCCCGGCGGAAATGGCGGATGTCAACCCGGCTATCCTCGCCGCGTTGTCGCCCAACGCCGACGAAAATCATGATTTTTTCTCCGGTTCAGGCTCATCATACGTGATGGGAAAAGCCGTCGAAACTGAAGACGACGACTGGAATTTCTAGATCTCATTTTCGCGGAAAATACCCTACATTTTCCGCGTTAATATTTTAACGGGATCACATTTTTATCACACAAATATCATTGTGTGATCTACACTCAATATTAGCCGCATTATTCGCCTGAGTTTCAACAATTCAGGCGACTTTTTACTGCCATTTACAAAAAATATCAAAGAAGTCTCATCCACGCTCAGCCCTTATATCACGGGAAATCTCGCCATCTGGCCTTTGGCAATATTCATGCCACAACCAAATTCAGGGTTGTCTCAGATTCTCAGTATGTTAGGGTAGAAAAAGACTACTATTTTCACCAGGTACTATATCGATATAAACAAATAACAGGAATCATTCTATTGCATGGCAATTAAATTAGAAGTTAAAAATCTCTATAAGATATTTGGCGAGCATCCCCAGAGAGCCTTCAAATATATTGAAAAAGGATTTTCAAAAGAGCAGATTCTGGATAAAACAGGGCTATCGCTTGGCGTTAAAGACGCCAGTCTGGCCATTGAAGAAGGCGAGATATTTGTCATCATGGGATTATCCGGTTCGGGTAAATCCACAATGGTACGCCTTCTCAATCGCCTGATTGAACCCACCCGCGGGCAGGTACTGATTGACGGCGTGGATATCGCCAGGATATCCGATGCCGAGCTTCGCGAGGTGCGCAGAAAAAAGATTGCGATGGTATTCCAGTCCTTTGCCCTGATGCCGCACATGACGGTACTCGACAATACGGCCTTCGGTATGGAGTTAGCCGGTATTGCTGCGGATGAACGTCGTGAAAAAGCGCTGGATGCGCTCCGCCAGGTCGGACTTGAGAATTACGCTCACGGATACCCGGATGAACTCTCCGGTGGTATGCGCCAGCGTGTCGGTCTCGCCCGCGCATTAGCCATTAATCCTGACATCTTATTAATGGATGAAGCCTTCTCTGCGCTCGATCCTTTAATTCGTACCGAGATGCAGGATGAGTTGGTAAAACTGCAGGCGAAGCATCAGCGAACCGTAGTCTTTATTTCCCACGATCTCGATGAAGCCATGCGCATTGGCGACCGTATCGCCATTATGCAAAATGGTGAAGTGGTGCAGGTCGGTACCCCGGATGAAATCCTGAATAACCCGGCCAATGATTATGTGCGCACCTTCTTCCGTGGCGTTGATATTAGCCAGGTATTTAGCGCAAAAGATATTTCCCGCCGGAGTCCTGAAGGCTTAATTCGTAAAACACCGGGGATTGGCCCGCGTTCAGCACTGCAGTTATTGCAGGATAAAGATCGCGAATTTGGTTATGTGATTGAACGCGGAAATAAGTTTGTTGGCGTGGTCTCTATCGACTCATTAAAAGCCGCCTTACGTCAGGCGCAGGGTATTGAAGCTGCACTGATTGACGAACCGTTAGCCGTGGAGGCAAAAACGCCGCTGAGCGAGCTGCTTTCTCATGTCGGGCAAGCACCGTGCGCGGTGCCGGTTGTCGATGAGGAACATCAGTATGTGGGCATTATTTCCAAACGCATGCTGCTACAGGCTTTAGATCGCGAGGGGGCAAACAATGGCTGATCAAACAAATCCGTGGGACACCACACCGGCGGCCGATAGCGCCGCACAATCCGCTGATGCCTGGGGTAGCGCATCAAGCGCCCCTGCCGACGGCGGCAGCGCAGACTGGCTGACCAGTGCACCCGCACCCGCGCCTGAGCATTTCAATATTATGGATCCGTTCCATAAGACGCTGATCCCGCTCGATAGCTGGGTCACCGAAGGGATCGACTGGGTAGTGACCCATTTTCGTCCCGTCTTCCAGGGTATCCGTGTCCCGGTGGATTACATTCTCAACGGTTTTCAGCAACTGCTGCTGGGGATGCCTGCGCCGGTGGCGATTATTCTTTTCGCGTTAATCGCCTGGCAAATTTCCGGCGTCGGAATGGGCGTTGCTACGCTGATCTCACTGATTGCCATTGGCGCCATCGGTGCCTGGTCGCAGGCGATGATCACTCTGGCTCTGGTGCTGACCGCACTGCTGTTCTGCGTGCTAATCGGTTTACCAATGGGGATCTGGCTGGCGCGCAGTCCGCGTGCGGCGAAGATTGTTCGTCCTCTGCTTGATGCCATGCAAACCACGCCAGCGTTCGTCTATCTGGTGCCGATTGTGATGTTATTCGGCATTGGTAACGTGCCGGGCGTCGTGGTGACGATTATTTTCGCCCTGCCCCCGATTGTGCGTCTGACCATTCTGGGGATTAACCAGGTGCCGGCCGATCTGATTGAAGCCTCACGCTCCTTTGGTGCCAGCCCGCGTCAGATGCTGTTCAAAGTCCAGCTACCGCTGGCGATGCCCACCATTATGGCAGGGGTTAACCAGACGCTGATGCTGGCGCTTTCCATGGTCGTCATTGCCTCAATGATCGCCGTCGGCGGGCTGGGTCAGATGGTGCTGCGCGGTATCGGACGTCTCGATATGGGGCTGGCTACCGTCGGTGGGGTGGGGATTGTGATCCTCGCCATCATTCTGGACCGCCTGACGCAGGCTGTCGGTCGCGACTCGCGCAGCCGGGGCAACCGTCGCTGGTACACCACCGGTCCTGTTGGGATTATCACCCGCCCTTTCATTAAGTAATTCACCTGTTGCCCGGTGGCGCATAGTCTACCGGGCCTACCATTCATTAGCTTACACAAAATCGTTCAGGATGAAGTGTAATAAGGAACAACGATGCGACATATCGTACTTTTTGCCACAGCGTTTGCCACCCTTGTCTCCACCAGCGCTTTCGCTGCCGACCTGCCGGGCAAAGGCATCACCGTACAACCTATCCAGAGCACGATCTCTGAAGAATCCTTCCAGACACAGCTGGTCGCCCGCGCGCTGGAAAAACTGGGTTATACCGTCAACAAAACGAGCGAAGTTGACTACAATGTCGGCTACACCTCCATTGCCTCTGGCGATGCAACTTTTACCGCCGTGAACTGGCAGCCGCTGCATGACGACATGTACGCCGCGGCGGGCGGAGACAAAAAGTTTTATCGCGAGGGGGTATTCGTGACAGGAGCTGCGCAGGGGTATCTGATCGACAAAAAAACCGCTGAGCAGTACAAAATCACCAATATCGCCCAGTTGAAAGATCCAAAGATTGCCAAAATCTTTGATACCAACGGCGACGGTAAAGCCGACATGATGGGCTGTTCACCGGGCTGGGGCTGCGAAGCGGTCATCAACCACCAGAACAAAGCCTTCGATCTGCAAAAAACGGTCGAGGTCAGCCACGGTAACTACGCGGCGATGATGGCTGACACCATCACGCGCTTTAAAGAAGGCAAACCGATCCTGTACTACACCTGGACACCATACTGGGTCAGCGACGTGATGAAGCCGGGCAAAGACGTGGTCTGGCTGCAGGTGCCGTTCTCTTCCCTGCCGGGTGAGCAGAAAGACATTGACACCAAGCTGCCAAACGGCGCGAACTACGGCTTCCCGGTCAACACCATGCATATCGTCGCCAACAAAGCATGGGCCGAGAAAAACCCGGCCGCGGCAAAGCTGTTTGCCATCATCAAGCTGCCGCTGGCAGACATCAACGCGCAGAACGCGATGATGCATGAGGGCAAAGCTTCCGAAGCCGACGTGCAGGGCCACGTTGACGGTTGGATCAAAGCCCACCAGCAGCAGTTCGACGGCTGGGTAAAAGACGCGTTAGCTGCACAGAAGTAAACGCGCCTCAAATGCCGGATGGCGGCGCGATGCGCCTTATCCGGCCTACACGCCCTTCCCTCACCGCACAATCCATCACCTAACAAATCAGCAACATGTAGTCACTTCCGTTATGATTGTTTTCTGAACCCATTATTCAGTTGAAAACAATGACGAAAACCACTCACGGACTTAGCCCTTCGCTGATCCTGCTCATGTCCATCGCCACGGGTCTCGCCGTCGCCAGTAACTATTACGCCCAGCCGCTGCTCGATACCATCGCGCGCAACTTTTCATTATCTGCCAGTACCGCAGGCTTTATCGTCACCGCGGCGCAGCTCGGCTACGCCGCGGGCCTGCTGTTTCTGGTGCCGCTTGGCGATATGTTTGAGCGTCGGGGGCTTATCGTGTCCATGACGTTACTCGCCGCTGGCGGCATGTTGATTACCGCCAGCAGCCAGTCGCTGGGCATGCTGATCCTCGGCACTGCGCTAACCGGGCTGTTCTCCGTCGTCGCGCAAATTTTAGTTCCGCTGGCGGCCACGCTCGCCACGCCGGAGACACGCGGCAAAGTTGTCGGCACCATTATGAGCGGTCTGCTGTTGGGGATTTTACTGGCCCGTACCGTGGCCGGGCTGCTGGCGAATCTCGGCGGCTGGCGCACGGTTTTTTGGGTCGCCTCGGTGCTGATGGCGCTGATGGCTATCGCGCTATGGCGCGGCCTGCCGAAGATGAAATCGGAAACCCACCTCAACTATCCGCAGTTGTTAGGCTCGGTCTTCAGCCTGTTTATCCACGATAAACTGCTGCGTACCCGCGCGATGCTGGGCTGCCTTACGTTTGCAAACTTTAGTATTCTCTGGACATCAATGGCATTTTTGCTGGCGGCACCGCCGTTTAACTATTCTGAAGGCATGATTGGTTTGTTTGGCCTGGCCGGTGCTGCAGGCGCGTTAGGCGCTCGTCCGGCGGGAGGGTTGGCCGATAAGGGCAAATCTCATCTCACCACCACGTTGGGCCTGCTGTTACTGCTGCTCTCCTGGCTGGCAATCTGGTTGGGCCATACGTCAGTACCAATGCTAATAATTGGCATTCTGGTACTGGATCTCACCGTTCAGGGCGTGCATATCACCAACCAGACGGTTATCTACCGCATTCATCCGGATGCGCGTAACCGACTGACCGCCGGCTATATGACCAGCTATTTTATTGGCGGGGCGGCAGGTTCACTGATTTCAGCCTCGGCCTGGCAGCATGCCGGCTGGGCTGGCGTTTGTCTGGCAGGGTCGACCGTTGCCGTACTCAACCTGCTGGTCTGGTGGCGAGGTTTTCACCGCCAGGAAGCCGTAAATTAAGCGTATCGCGCGTGTTTGCCGCTGATTGAGCTCCTCAGGGTGTTAAGGAGCTCATCAGTCTGCTAAGGTTATAACTCATTGAGCCAGGTTATTTAAATTTCGGTAATGAAGCCTATAATCCTATGGAAAGCCCTGTTCCCCAGTCAGACCCCAGCCCGGCAACCTTAACGGAAGGATTCAAAGACAGTCTGCCGATCGTCATCAGCTATATTCCGGTCGCCTTTGCATTTGGTCTCAATGCCACTCGTCTGGGCTTTACGCCCGTCGAAAGCGTCTTTTTCTCCTGCATTATCTATGCCGGTGCCAGCCAGTTCGTCATCACTACCATGCTTGCCGCGGGCAGTTCGCTATGGGTCGCCGCGCTCACCGTGATGGCCATGGACGTACGCCATGTGTTGTATGGCCCTTCCCTGCGCAGCCGCATCGCCCAACGACTCAGTAAACCTAAAAGCGCAGTGTGGGCCTTTGGCCTCACTGATGAGGTGTTTGCCGCCGCAACGGCGAAGCTGGTGCGGGACAATCGTCGCTGGAGTGAGAACTGGATGATGGGGATCGCACTATGTGCCTGGATTTCCTGGGTATTCGGTACGATTATTGGCGCATTCTCCGGCAGTGGCTTACTGAAGGATTTTCCGGCGGTCGAAGCGGCGCTGGGTTTTATGCTCCCGGCGCTGTTTATGAGTTTTCTGCTCGCGTCATTTCAGCGTAAACAGTCGCTGTGTGTGACCGCGGCACTCGGCGGAGCACTGGCGGGCGTGACGTTTTTTTCTATTCCTGCCGCCATACTCGCGGGCATTGTTTGCGGATGTCTGACGGCGCTTATCCAGTCATTCTGGCAGGGGGCGCCTGATGAGTTATGAGGTTCTGCTGCTTGGCCTGCTGGTTGGCGGCGTCAACTACTGCTTTCGTTATTTACCGCTGCGTCTGGGGGTGGGAAATGTCCGCCCGACAAAACGCGGCGCAACCGGCATTTTACTCGACACCATTGGCATAGCATCAATTTGCGCCCTACTGGTGGTGTCTACCGCACCTGAAGTTATGCACGACGCTCGTCGGTTTGTGCCAACGTTGGTGGGGTTTGTTGTACTGGGCGCAAGCTATTTTAAGACCCGCAGCATCATCATTCCGACATTGCTGAGTGCTCTGGGCTACGGATTAGCCTGGAAAATGTGGGTTGTTTTATAGGTAAAAATAATCATTTTAAATAAATAATACATTTACTTTATTTGTCACTGTCGTTACTATATCGGCTGAAATTAATGAGGTTATACCCAAATGGATAGTTCGTTTACGCCCATTGAACAAATGCTAAAATTTCGCGCCAGCCGCTACGAAGAATTCCCTTACCAGGAAGTTCTTCTGACTCGTCTTTGCATGCACATGCAGGGCAAGCTGCTGGAAAACCGCAATAAAATGCTGAAAGCTCAAGGGATTAACGAGACGTTGTTTATGGCGTTGATTACGCTGGAGTCTCAGGAAAACCACAGTATTCAGCCTTCTGAACTAAGTTGCGCACTGGGTTCGTCGCGGACTAACGCCACGCGTATCGCGGATGAGTTAGAAAAACGTGGCTGGATCGAGCGTCGCGAAAGCGATAACGATCGCCGCTGCCTGCATCTACAGTTGACCGAGAAAGGCCATGCATTCTTGCAAGAGGTATTACCGCCTCAGCATAACTGTCTGCATCAGCTCTGGTCATCTCTTAGCATCACAGAAAAAGATCAGCTTGAGCACATCACCCGCAAGCTTCTGACCCGTCTTGATCAGATGGAGCAGGATGGCACGGTACTCGACGCGCTGCGTTAACGCGCCGACACGCTCAAAAATCCAGATTGATAAATGAAAAACCGACAGGCCAGCAGGTCACCCTGCTGGCCTTTCTGATAAACAGGTCGGCTCAGCCGATGTGAAAAAAAATAAGATCGTGGAGAACAACATGAGCGCAAATGCGGAGACTCAAACCCCGCAGCAACCGGTCAAGAAGAATGGTAAACGTAAAAGTATGCTGCTGCTTCTGACCTTGCTCTTTATTATCATTGCCGTGGCATATGGGATTTATTGGTTTTTAGTACTGCGTCATGTCGAAGAGACAGACGATGCGTACGTGGCAGGGAACCAGGTTCAAATCATGGCGCAGGTATCAGGCAGCGTGACAAAAGTCTGGGCTGATAACACTGACTATGTCAAACAAGGCGACGTGCTGGTGACCCTCGACCAGACGGACGCTAAGCAGGCGCTTGAAAAAGCCAAAACGGCGCTGGCCTCCAGCGTGCGCCAGACGCACCAGTTGATGATCAACAGCAAGCAGCTTCAGGCCAGCATTGAGGTGCAGAAAACCGCCCTAGCGCAGGCACAAAGCGACTTTAATCGCCGCGTCCCGTTGGGAAATGCTAACCTTATTGGTCGCGAAGAGCTGCAACATGCGCGTGATGCCGTTGCCAGCGCGCAGGCTCAGCTTGATGTCGCAATACAGCAATACAATGCCAACCAGGCGATGATCCTCGGCAGTAAGCTGGAAGACCAGCCTGCCGTGCAACAAGCGGCCACCGAAGTGCGTAATGCCTGGCTGGCGCTGGAACGTACCAAAATTGTTAGCCCGATGACCGGCTACGTGTCCCGTCGTGCCGTGCAGCCTGGCGCGCAGATTAGCCCAACCACACCGCTGATGGCCGTTGTCCCTGCCACCAACCTGTGGGTGGACGCCAACTTCAAAGAAACCCAGCTTGCGCATATGCGCATCGGCCAACCGGCAACGGTGATCAGTGATATTTACGGCGATGACGTGAAATACACCGGTAAGGTTGTCGGCCTCGATATGGGGACCGGTAGCGCCTTCTCGCTGCTGCCAGCACAGAACGCAACCGGTAACTGGATCAAAGTCGTCCAGCGTCTGCCCGTGCGTATTGAACTGGATGCCCAGCAGTTAGCGCAACATCCACTACGTATTGGCCTGTCTACGCTGGTAACGGTCGATACCCAAAATCGTGACGGACAGATTCTGGCAAGCCAGGTGCGTACTACACCGGTTGCAGAAAGTAATGCTCGAGAAATCAACCTTGCTCCGGTCAATAAAATGATCGAAGAGATCGTGCGGGCCAACGCGGGCTAATTCAAAGGTGCGTGTGATGCAACAGCAAAAACCGCTGGAAGGCGCGCAGCTCGTCATTATGACGATCGCGTTGTCACTGGCGACATTCATGCAGGTGCTGGACTCCACCATTGCTAACGTGGCGATCCCCACTATTGCCGGGAACCTCGGCTCTTCATTGAGCCAGGGGACCTGGGTGATCACCTCTTTCGGGGTGGCGAATGCTATCTCCATTCCGATCACCGGCTGGCTGGCCAAACGCTTTGGCGAAGTAAAGCTGTTCATGTGGTCCACCATCGGCTTTGTCATTGCGTCCTGGGTGTGTGGGATGTCCAACAGCCTGACCATGCTGATTTTCTTCCGCGTGATTCAGGGGATTGTCGCCGGTCCATTAATTCCGCTTTCACAAAGCCTGTTACTGAATAACTATCCGCCCGCCAAACGGTCTATCGCCCTCGCGCTGTGGTCAATGACGGTGATTGTCGCCCCGATTTGTGGCCCGATTCTCGGGGGCTATATCAGCGACAACTATCACTGGGGCTGGATATTCTTCATTAACGTGCCGATCGGGGCGGTGGTGGTGTTGATGACGCTGCAAACCCTGCGCGGCCGGGAAACCCGTACCGAACAGCGACGCATTGATGCCATTGGTCTGGCGCTGTTAGTTGTCGGTATCGGCAGTTTGCAGATTATGCTCGATCGCGGTAAAGAGCTGGACTGGTTCGCCTCGCAGGAGATTATTATCCTGACGGTCGTCGCCGTGGTGGCCATCAGCTTCCTGATTGTCTGGGAGCTTACCGACGATAACCCGATTGTCGATCTTTCGCTGTTTAAGTCGCGAAACTTTACCATCGGCTGCCTGTGTATCAGCCTGGCCTATATGCTCTACTTCGGCGCTATCGTCCTGCTGCCGCAGCTGTTGCAGGAGGTCTACGGATACACCGCGACCTGGGCGGGTCTGGCCTCCGCGCCAGTGGGGATAATCCCGGTGATCCTGTCGCCGATTATCGGCCGCTTCGCCCACAAGCTGGATATGCGTCGGCTGGTCACGTTTAGTTTTATTATGTATGCCGTCTGTTTCTACTGGCGCGCGTGGACGTTCGAGCCCGGTATGGATTTTGGCGCGTCGGCCTGGCCGCAGTTTATTCAGGGGTTCGCCGTGGCCTGCTTCTTTATGCCACTGACCACCATCACGCTGTCTGGCTTGCCGCCTGAGCGTCTGGCGGCGGCGTCAAGCTTGTCTAACTTTACGCGAACGCTGGCAGGCTCTATCGGCACATCGATTACCACCACCATGTGGACTAGCCGTGAGTCGCTGCATCACGCGCAGTTGACGGAGTCAGTAAACCCCTACAACCCTAATGCACAGGCGATGTATAGCCAGTTGCAGGATCTTGGGATGACCCAGCAGCAGGCCTCCGGCTGGCTGGCACAGCAAATTACCAACCAGGGGCTGATAATTTCCGCCAACGAAATCTTCTGGATGTCGGCGGGGATATTCATCCTACTGCTCAGCCTGGTGTGGTTCGCCAAACCGCCATTCGGCGCGGGTGGCGGTGGCGGTGGCGGTGGGGCGCACTAATACGTTAATAATCAATTAGAGTTTATAATCGAGTAGGAGGCGGGATCACTCCCGCCGTCCTCTCACACCACCGTACGTGCGGTTTCACATTCGGCGGTTCATGTTAACGCTGGAACTGCCGCTGCTTTTCCACCAGTGATATTAAGCCCATCCCGGCCTCTCACGAGACTGGTAACACGATGGCAGAGTGGCAGATCTCCCGGGGTAATTCGCGCGACTTTCCTGCTTATACCTGTCGGCTCTACGTCACAGCGTTCTGTGTGAGTATCGGGCTTTGGTGATATATGCCACCTCACCCCACTGCGCCGCCTTAACCGCTTCCTGTTCGTCAGGCCAGCATTTTGCTTCCGGCTTCCTTAAGATCCTCCTCACGGTAGACACCCTTGCCTTCGGCTAACACTTCCCTCACCAGATGTGTCGAGGACTTACACCTCTTAGTCGTTCTTTGACCACCACAGCCAAAGAACAGCGCCTGTCACGGCGCTACGCGCCATGCCCAGCGCACATATAAAAGGCAGCAAGAAAAATATGCTTATGGTTTCAAGCCAGTAACATCTACCGTTAATATTGAAACAATACCTGAAGGTGCAACATTGGGAATACCCTTACCACCATAAGCTAAATCAGGCGGTATATATATTTTCACGCGCCCCTTAGTGCCTACAAGAGTAACGGCCTTACTAAGTAATTCAGGTAACTTATCAACTTTGCTATTAATATTAACATTATTTGATAAAACTATGCCCGTACTAACCTCTTCTTTCATTACAAACTGTATATTATCTTTTTGCTTCGCTTTCCGCTTTGCGCCTTTGCTTTCCACAACATAAACAACCCCATCGGATTGCTGAATAGCCCCTTTTTTCACCTTAATTGAACGCATCAGTTCCTCTGACTGCTCTTTAACAGAAAGCGATGTTATTATCGTTTGCGAATTTTGTTGCTGTTGCAATAACGGTTTCGGGGCAACCGCATTACCACCATGTGCGGCATTCTCAGGCACGTTAGCTGCCTTTACGGTACTCAAATTCATCTGTCGTATTGATGCTTCAAGCTCAATATTTTTTTGAGCATTTTTAGACAACTCTTGCTCAAGCACGCCAATTCGCGATGATTTTTCGCCTATTGAAACATTCAATTTAGAAATCAAAGTATTAAGTTCAATATTTTTCCTTCTTTCCTCCGCAACTAACTTTGACAGATTCTCAGAATTTCGCAATGACTCGGCCATTTTAACCATATTTGATTTTTGCTCACTATTCTGAGCGATCAGACTAACGTTCTGAGATTCCAGATACTTTTTTACTTTTCCCGTATCTTCTATTACGTTGACAAGCTTCAAAATCTGTTGCGCAAGTAATTTAGATTTTGCTGTTGCTTTAGCTTTGTCTTTCTCCAGCTCTGTCAACTGAGCCGACTGTTTTTCCAGTGCGGCTTTCTGCTTCGCCGCCTCTGCACTACTGAATTTATTCAGGTCTGCTATCTGCTTCGCCAGCACACCCTTGTCTTTCTCCAGTGCCGCCAGCTGAGCCGTCTGTTTCTCCAGTTTCGCCGCATCAGCGCTGCCGGATTTATTCAGATCCGCTATCTGCTTCGCCAGCACACCCTTGTCTTTCTCCAGTGCCGCCAGCTGAGCCGTCTGTTGCCCCAGCGCTGCTTTTTGTTTCAACACATCAGCGCTGCCGGATTTATTCAGTTCCACTATCTGCTTAACCAGATCAGCTTTATCTTTCTCTAGTGCAATTTTGTCTTTTTCTAGCAATGCCAATTGAGCTATTTTTTGCTCTGAACTTACTTTCTGTTTTAACAGCTTCGCTTTTTCTGTTTCCAAATAGCTAAGCTTTTGGGTCTGCTGTTCCAATAGATTTTTTTGTTTAGGTGACTCTTTTGAACTCGCCGATAATATCGCTAATTGTTTTGATAAATCATACTTTTCTTTTTCTAAAACAGTCAACTTTGCAGTCTGTTGCTCTAGTTTCTCTTTCTGGTTAGTCACATCCGCTAGTTTTTTTTCAAGACCAGCAATCTTTTTATTCAATACCATTGATTGGTTAGTTAACTCACTGTTAACATTAACAGCAATGGATTTATTGGTTGTTTTTTTGTCTTGTGAATTGATACCTTCAGCAAAGGATGCCTCAAGCTTCCTCTTTAACTCCTTATTTTTTTCGAGGGCGATACGATACTGCGCCTCTCGGAGACGATTAGCTCTCTCCAGAGCTGTAATTTTTCCCTGCAGGTCGTTCGAGCGTATCTGTGTAGTCGGTTCTGCAATAACTACGTTATTGGGAATACCACTATTACTGATAACCTTATCCTCAGATAACCTTTCTAAAAGCATAGAGTTTTCTTTGGAAAGGAAATCTTCTGAAAAAACAGTATCAGGCAGTAACATGAGGAAACATGAAGCTGCAATCAGCGATATTTTTCTCATAGTTTGTCCAATTCACTCGCTTGTTGGTTCATTACGTTAAATACGGCATTGCGCACGCGAGAGCAAACTACCATTAACTTATTATTAACTTCGAGTTTAATAATTTCCGCAGATTCACTATCCAACTGCGACTTTTGTTTATTGTAAACAACATATAATTCATTAATTTTATCAAACTGTTTTTTATACACATCAAAAGATTTTTTATCTAACACTTTCAATGTAGTTATACTTTGATAACAACTCACCTGTCCTTGAGGTGGGTTTTTTACAACATCAGGAATGTTTTTTTTTGCACAACCTGACATTATAAAACATGCACAAATGATAACCTTCAAAATATTCACGCATTCCATATATTAACATCCCTGATCATATTGAATAAAAGTAAAATCCGCCATCTAAAAAGACTCAAGAAAGGTATCATTACAAAAAACCAAAAACAAGATCATGCCTAGCAAAAAAAATAAAAATACAAACACAAATAAAATAATAATGAATAATAAAAGAGAACATAATCATCAAATAAATTAATAAATTAAATAATCACGAGGAATATTATAAATACAAAACACATAAAAAATAAAATATATAAATAATATGAATGAAAAAAGTAGGTACTCCCGCCAGACGCATGGCGGGAATCCTCCAGTGAGTACGCAATGCTGTCGGTCAGTTTTCCGCAAGGCGTGACCTCGCCGCACAATAACGCGGCGACGGCCTGTGCACCAAACGCACCACCGTGCCAGGCGCAAAGTATCGCCCCAATTCGCCCGCGTAATTCCGGGGCCTCAAGCTAGGACATGTCGATAATGAAAGAAATGTTGAGTACGACTATCACATCGTTAAAGTGACGACAGACGCAGGCCAGCAGAGAAAATTCGTTCGGGGTCAGTCGATATCCGCCGGCAACATCGGCATTGTCTTTATCTTCTCCAGCGGTTCGACCAATAACCACAACGGCCTTTTGCGATATTGACTTCGCCAGCGCCACCTCGTCTTCCTGCAGCGGCATCTCTTGTTGAAACCAGGGCTCTTGTGCCCAACCACCGCCACCGTTATCAAACGGATTTTCACCGACCCATTGCTCATATTTCTGCGCCAGCACGGGGTTTAACCTTGCAGCACAACGCGTACGCATAGCCTCCAGGAAGTTGCACTTCTCGACGATATTAACGGCGCCACCCGACCCGGTACCGCTACAGTAATAATCAATCTGCGTTCGCCCAAACAGCGCAATAGTATCCTCAGGGCGCAGGGGCAGTGCTGCGTTATCATTTTTGAGTAATACCGCCCCTTGTGCCGCAACAATCGTGGCAAACTCACTAAACCCGTCAAGCGGTTTACCCATAAGATTCTGATGCATAGTTGAAAAATCCTGTGTCCATTGCCTTATTCTGCATTGAAATAAAACAGGGCCCATCAATGATGAGCCCTGTGATTATCAGAAGTAATATTTGAATCTCAGACGTCCGCCGTAACGCGCATCTTCACTGCTGTCACCGTTATGTGGATCGGCCTCGACCCATGAGGCATAGGCACCGAGATAGATATTAAAGTTTTTCATATCCATCACGTTGGGAAATAAATATGAGGCATGAATAGTGTGAATATCATAATTGCCTGGATCGGTGATCCAGCAGTCATCATCACACACGGCATCAATATTGGTCGCATTGAACGCTTCAATTTTGTTATGGGCATAGATGTAACCCAGTTCAAAGCGGTGCCATAACGCATTCACCCCGGCAGTAAAGTCGGTTTCATCGGTCGCATCCATATACGCCGTGTTGAGGTTAATGACAGCCCCCTCTTCAGGATCGGTTTTTTGTCCGTTCCAGGTCATGGTAAAACCATAGCCCGTACGATCTGACTGATCGATCCACTTGCCGTTATCGTAATAACCATAGGCGTTATTCACGACGTTACTTTCCATCGCCAGCGCCGTGGAGAGGCGGCCATTTTGCCAGGCGATAACCGGTCGAACATAGGCCACATTTTTATCGCTGGTTAAATCCATACCGTGATACTGCTTCTCGGAGAACAACGTACTGCCATTTTCCAGCAACGTATTCACTTCAAAATACCAGTTATCGATGGTTTTACTCAGCAGGAAGTTACCGCCACTGTCGCTACGTCCACGCCCCTCTTTCATCATATAGATGTAGCCGTAGCCGTCACTGTAGAGGTCATTCGCCGTATTCCCCGAATACTCAACAAAGGTATCCTGATTCAGCGGGAACATATCATAGGCTTCAAAGCGCCCGACCTTAATTTTCCAGTCGTTCTCACGCCCAAAGAAGAAGACCGCATCATCGAGATTCATTTTGCCGGTCAGATCAGCCAGCGGCTGGACCGAGAAACCGGCAAAGTTACCGTTGTTCAGCCGCTGGTAGCCATCAAATCCCAGCAGCAAACGTCCGTTGATATCCCAGCGCTCATTGGTTCCCGGCGCCCAGTCTTTGTTGGCGGAGGTGCGCATTGATGTCAGGCTACCGGAACGACTGGCAGCATCCATATTAAACTCCACATCACCGTAGAATTTAATATCGCTGAATCCGGATAACGTCAGTTTTGGTGGGTTAGCGCCTGCTGCGACGGGTTCGGCTGATTCAACTTTCACCGTAGGTGCTGCCGCTACCTGTTGTTGCTGTAGCGACTGAACCTGCGACTCGGCGTCAGTTGCCCGCTGTTCTGCGCGAATAACACGCTGCTCCAGTTCAGCAAGACGTTGCTCAATGGTACTATTATTTGCAGCCCACAGGTTTTGAGATAAGCAAGCACCGATCATCAGCGCCAAATATTTCGCTTTCATTATTCATCCCTAAAGTTTGATGTATACCAGATGAGATGTCGTAAACATCTCATCCTCCTGCTATTACAATATTTTGGTTATTATCAGGAATGCGCAAACTTACCGCTTTTAAGGTCGGTGACAATGCCATTCATTCTTGCTTCTGTTAATCCATAGAATTTAATAGAGAATGCCGTCAGAATATAAAATATTGCAGGAATAATGGTAAATAATAACGTAACGCCCTGTACGGCAGACGCGGACTGCACAGCACTACCTGAGGCATAATCAAATGCGGCCAGCACCCAGCCCAAAATAGCACCACCAACGGCAACACCCAATTTGATGACAAAAATATTTGCTGCGACGTTCATTCCGGTAATTCGACGGTGCGTTTTCCATTCACCGTAATTATTCGCATCAGTAATCATCGACCATTGCAGAGCACCATTACCGCCCTGAATAATGGAAATAATAATATGAACCGCAAGCACAACTATCCAATACTGAACCGGCACAAAGAAGCACAGCACACCAAATACGGCTGTGAGTAAGTTAACCCAAAAAGAGAGTTTAATTTTACAGAACCGGGTACCAAAGGGTTTAGCAAGTATCGACCCCAGCATTGAAGCAAACATGCTAGCCAGCATAAAGACGGTAATAATATCAGCACCTTTGTTCAGCACAGTGTTAACGTAGTAAACCACCGCTCCACCGCGCAGCACCACCGCAACCAGCATCATAAAGTTATAAACAGATAAAATTCGCCACTGTTCATTCTTGAATAAAATTTTTACATCACGGGTAATATTGAGGTTTTCCTCTTTGATCGGCTGCACACGTTCTTTGGTGGTTAAAAAGCAGATGATAAACATCAGACAACCAATGACGCCGAAGATAGCCATTGAAACCTGAATCCCCGTCGCTCTATCACCAGGATAGAGATAATCTGCCAGCGGTAAAATTAACGCTGTTCCCAGCGCACCGCCGATTGGCGTAATCGCAAAACGCCATGACTGCAAGGACAGGTTTTCACGCGGGTCGGACGTCAGCGCAGCACCCAGTGAGCAGTAAGGAATATTAATGGCCGTATACATCAGCGTCATAAAGATATATGCCGCCACCGCATAGACCACTTTTCCACTGTCGGAAAAATCAGGAATGGAATAAACCAGCACACAGCTGACGGCAAAGGGTACACAAATCGCCAGTAGCCATGGGCGAAAACGTCCCCAGCGCGTGGAGGTTGCATCGGCAATCGCCCCCATAATGGGATCGGTAATCGCATCCAGCAAGCGGACCAGTAAAAACATCGTTCCCATTACCGCAGGCGGTAAACCATAAATATCAGTATAAAAATACGCAAGAATTGCTACCGAAGAGTCAAAAACGATGTGGCTGGCCGCGTCACCCAGACTGTACCCCACCTTTTCCCTGATCGATATCTTGTCCCCTGTAGACATACAAACTCCTTTGCCAATACAAAAATGTAACCGGTTTCTGTCGTAGGGTATTTTTAAAACATCTTATCTGGCCTAATCCATTATGTTTTTCTGTTAACTGTTTATGTTTTTTTCTTTATGTGATCGCAGCGAGGTAGGTTTACTTATTGGCCCTTATTTTTGTTTCTTCGCTCACGTTTTATTCGTTGCGAACTTGTTAGTTATTAACACAAATAATATTCACCAAACAAATGTAATATAAATATTTTATGGCTAAGGATAAATGATAATAAAAAACCCCGGTTGCAGGCCGGGGTTTTCGAATAACAGGAAAACGTAATAAATCAGACTAAATATGCAGTTCCTGCAATTTTTCTTTCGGCAACGCCAGCTCTTCATTACTGTTAACGCGTACGTCATGTTCCAGAATATGACGGGCAATTTCCTGCGCTTCGCTCAGCGAATGCATTTGATACGTTCCACACTGGTAGACGTTCAGTTCCGGGATCTGATTTTGATCCTGCACTTTCAGCACGTCGGCCATCGCCGCTTTCCAGGCGTCAGCCACACGCTGCTCGTCCGGCGTACCAATCAGGCTCATGTAGAAGCCAGTACGGCAGCCCATTGGAGAGATATCGATAATCTCAACGCCATTACCGTTAAGGTGGTTACGCATAAACCCGGCAAACAGGTGTTCCAACGTGTGGATCCCTTTTTCAGGCATCACTTCTTTGTTCGGAATGCAGAAACGCAGATCAAACACGGTGATGGCGTCGCCATGCGGGGTGTTCATCGTTTTTGCAACCCGGACTGCGGGAGCTTCCATCCGGGTGTGATCGACAGTAAAACTATCTAACAACGGCATTTAGCCACCTCCGATAAAATTTTTAAAAATAATCTGAACTCTTTGTTCCGGGGCGAGTCTGAGTATATGAAAGACGCGCATTTGTTATCATCATCCCTGGTTTCAGAGATGAAATTTTGGCCACTCCCGAGTGGCCTTTTTCTTTTGTATCAAGCGTGCGTTTCCAGCCACGCGGCAAACGGCTCAGTATCCGCCGCTTCAATCTCCTGCTGACGACGCTTTGAAGCCGCAGTTTCAGCAATAAACGCCTCTTCCTGCACGATCTCTAACGGCTCTTCACGCAGCAGATTGCGATAAGCCTCGCCCAACGCTTTGCCCGTGCCGCCAATGCCCGTATCAATCATTGACCGCAGGATCCGCGCGGAGAACGTCAGCTCAGGATTATCAAAGCAGGCAACCAGTTCGTCACAGACTTTTTGATACTCCTCTCCTCCATGGATGCTGTCCAGCGTTTGCGCCACGCGCTTCAGGTCACGGAACAAATCTTTGCCCACTTTCGGCAGCGGGAACTGGGCGGTCTCACAGCCAATACCTAGCGTCAGGCCCGGCTTACGTCCTTCCAGAATCACACGGTTCCAGTTGGTGCGCGTACACAGCAACTCATCGCTGCTCATTTCCGGAGCATCCGCCAGGACACACCACACCATAAACAGATCGAGGAAACGTACCTGCTGCTCATCCACGCCAATCGGCGAGAAGGGGTTGATATCCAGCGAACGCACTTCAATGTATTCAATACCGCCGCGTAGCAGCGCATCTGACGGCGATTCACCGCTACGGGTTACCCGTTTCGGGCGAATAGGCGCATACAGTTCATTTTCAATCTGCAGTACGTTGCTGTTAATTTGCAGACGTTTACCGTCTTTCTCCAGACCGATCGCCGCGTACTCCTCGGAAGGGGTTTTAATCGCGCGTTTTAATCCTGCCACATACTCATGCAAATCGTTAAACGTAATACCGAGATTGCTTTGCGACTTATTGGTATAACCCAAATCGCTCAGGCGCAGCGATGTCGCGTACGGCAGGTAATACATACCACAGTCCGTTTTTTCAAACGGTAGAGTTGTCGGCTTTCCTTGCAGGAAAGAAGAACAAATCGCCGGAGATGCGCCAAACAGGTACGGGATCACCCAACCAAAACGATAATAGTTGCGGATCAGGCGGAAGTAGCCAGCAGACACTTTCTCTTTGGCGTCTTCATCGTCCGTTACGCCGCATTTCGCCTGCCAGAATGCCATCGGCAGCGAGAAATTATAGTGAACGCCGGAAATCGTTTGCATCAGAGCGCCGTAACGGTTTTTGAGACCTTCACGGTAGAGCGTTTTCAGACGGCCAATATTCGAGGTACCGTACTGCGCCAATTCAATATCCTGACCTTCAGCGATATAGCAAGGCATGCTCAGTGGCCACATACGCTCGTCGCCCAGATTTCTGGCGGTATAACGATGCAGATCACGCATAAACGTGAGCATTTTCTGGATATCGTCGCCCGGAGGAGTAATAAACTCCAGCAGCGCTTCGGCAAAATCCGTTGTTATCCATTTATGCGTCAGCGCGGAGCCTAACACATCCGGGTGGCCTGTCGTCGCTAATGAGCCATCAGCATTAACACGCAGCGTTTCGCGCTCCAGACCACGTTGAATCCCCTGTAACGCCTGAGGATTTTTTTCCAGCCAGGCCAGTGCCTGTGATACGTCCGGGATCAAATTGACCTCCCGCCTGTCAAAATCGTTTTAATTAGCATCATAGTATTGGTTACCCTACAGGCATTTCCACAACACAATTAGTGCCACCACATAATGCCCTGCGTCGTAACCGCTGCGACCACAACATAACGCAACGCTTTGCCAAGGCATAAAAAAAAGAGTACTGGCCCCCACGAGATGCGCATCCATCCCGCTAGCAGGCACAGCAAATCCCCCACAACCGGCATCCAGCTTAATAATAGTGTGACAGCGCCATAGCGCTGCAGCCACCCCATCGCTTTCTCTTGCCATCGTGACGTTTTACGTAACGGGAAGAAACGCCCAAGGATAACGTTAGTTAACCCTCCAAGGCTATTACCCATTGTTGCTGTTAAGACTAAGACCCAGGGATGACTCACCCCGGAAACCAGCAGAGCCACTAAAACAACTTCAGAATTTCCAGGTAACAGCGTGGCGCTGAGGAAACTGCTGGCAAACAGTGACAGGAGTGACAGTCCATCACTCACAATAACCGGACATCCACGGCATCCATACCGGCCGCACGTGCAGCCTGCAGGCCGAAGTCAGCGTCTTCAAATACCACGCATTGAGTCGGGACAACGCCCATACGCTCGGCACACAGTAAAAACGTGTCAGGTGCGGGTTTATGGCGTTGTACGTGGTCAGCTGCGACGACGGCATCAAAATAGTGACGTAGCCCTAAATGCGCGAGCAGCGCCTCTGCAATGGCACTTTCGCTCCCGGTACCGACCGACATAGGCCGACGACCATGCCAGGCTTTAACAACATCAATAAGCGGCAATGGCTGAACGCTATCCAACAGCATGCTTTTAACGCTGTCGGTTTTTTCACGCGCCAGCGCATGGGGATCGAGATCGGCATGATTCAGTTCAATGACCGACTGTGCAATACGCCACGTTGGGGAACCGTTGAGTGCGACCATGGCCTGCTCGTCAAAACGGAGCCCATGACGCCCTAACACCTCATGCCACGCTTTACGGTGCGTTGGCTCGGTATCGAGAATGGTGCCATCCATATCAAAAATCAAACCCGCATAACGTTCGTACATCGTCTTCTCACAAGCCGAATGACCAGACGTTACTTTATCGTAATTGATTGATTTTGTCGCTGACAGCGAATTGAGGATTGTTTTAGAAGTTTGATTCAGAAAAAGAGAGATGGTGCTGGGGATTATTTCGGAGAAGATGGTGCATCCGGGAGGATTCGAACCTCCGACCGCTCGGTTCGTAGCCGAGTACTCTATCCAGCTGAGCTACGGATGCATCAGGGAACTATTGATTTACAACTAATACTTCGGAGAAGATGGTGCATCCGGGAGGATTCGAACCTCCGACCGCTCGGTTCGTAGCCGAGTACTCTATCCAGCTGAGCTACGGATGCATCAGGGAACTATTGATTTACAATTAATACTGCGGAGAATATGGTGCATCCGGGAGGATTCGAACCTCCGACCGCTCGGTTCGTAGCCGAGTACTCTATCCAGCTGAGCTACGGATGCATCAGGGAAACTACTTTAGTGCAGATTTTTGATACCGCTGCTAAGGCCGTATCGATTATCCATTCTTTCATTGCTGAAGAAACAGAAAATATGGTGCATCCGGGAGGATTCGAACCTCCGACCGCTCGGTTCGTAGCCGAGTACTCTATCCAGCTGAGCTACGGATGCAAATGGCGGTGAGGCGGGGATTCGAACCCCGGATGCAGCTTTTGACCGCATACTCCCTTAGCAGGGGAGCGCCTTCAGCCTCTCGGCCACCTCACCAACAACGCCTCTTGCGAGTGCTTCGAAGAACTTGTTTCTGCTCATCGTCGCTGCGTGGCGCACATATTACTTTCTGGTACTTATAAGTCAAACAATTTTTCCAGTGCTTTTATCGTTTGCACATTTCACGCGCAATTAGTCTGCAAAAACGGCAAAAAGAGTGTTTTATCAACAGATAAATTGGCGTTTTCTCGGGGGGGCGGGCAAACAGAAAAATTGAGGAAAAGGCAAAAAGTGCAGTGCAGCAGTGAAAACAGCGTGAAATCAGAAGAACAAGATGGGTGTCAGGAGGTAAAGCGAAAAGGAAAAGTAACAGAAACAGGAAAAGAGAGGCGCTAAATCAGGTTGCGCCTCACCAGAAAGGTGAGACGCGAAAACCTTAGTAACTGGACTGCTGGGATTTTTCAGCCTGGATACGCTGGTAGATCTCTTCCCGATGGACAGAAACTTCTTTCGGGGCGTTTACGCCGATGCGTACCTGGTTGCCCTTCACCCCTAAAACTGTCACGGTGACCTCATCGCCAATCATGAGGGTTTCACCAACTCGACGAGTCAGAATCAGCATTCTTTGCTCCTTGAAAGATTAAAAGAGTCGGGTCTCTCTGTATCCCGGCATTATCCATCATATAACGCCAAAAAGTAAGCGATGACAAACACCTAAGTGTAAGCAGTCACGGCATCACATTCTGTTAAACCTAAGTTTAGCCGATATACACAACTTCAACCTGACTTTATCGTTGTCGATAGCGTTGATGCAGACGCTGCGGATTGACCTCCGCAGCGTCGAATTACGCTTATAATTATTACAGTTTTGCGCTGACCCAGCCTTTCACACTGGCTAACGCTGCAGGCAGAGCTGCGGCATCCGTACCACCGGCTTGCGCCATGTCCGGACGTCCACCACCCTTACCGCCTACCTGCTGAGCGACCATGCCAATCAGTTCCCCTGCTTTCACACGGTCAGTCACATCCTTAGACACGCCCGCAATCAGAGAAACCTTACCTTCAACTACCGTTGCCAGTACGATAACGGTAGACCCCAGCTGATTTTTCAGATCATCAACCATGGTACGCAGCATTTTAGGTTCAACGTCGGTCAATTCGCTGACCAGCAGCTTCACGCCGTTGATATCAACCGCTTTACTGGAAAGATTTGCACTCTCCTGCGCGGCAGCCTGTTCCTTCAATTGCTGCAATTCTTTCTCGAGCTGACGCGTACGCTCCAGTACGGAACGTACTTTGTCACCGATATTCTGGCTATCGCCTTTCAGCAGATGCGCTATCTCGCTTAAGCGGTCGCTCTCAGCATGCACGGTATTGATAGCACCTTCACCGGTTACGGCTTCGATACGACGCACGCCCGCGGCAGTACCGGACTCAGAGATGATGCGGAACAGGCCGATATCACCGGTACGGCTGGCGTGAGTGCCACCACACAGTTCGGTAGAGAAATCCCCCATGCTCAGCACGCGCACGTGGTCATCATATTTCTCGCCAAACAGCGCCATTGCGCCTTTGGCTTTCGCCGCGTCGAGATCCATGATGTTGGTTTCAATCGGCAGGTTGCGACGAATTTGCGCATTCACCAGATCTTCAACCGCACGAATTTCAGCCGGTTTCATCGCTTCGGTATGAGAGAAGTCGAAACGCAGAATTTTATCGTTAACCAGCGAGCCTTTCTGTGCCACGTGCGTGCCCAGAACCTGGCGCAGCGCCGCATGCATCAGGTGCGTTGCGGAGTGGTTCAAACGAATACGCGCACGACGCGCTTCATCGACGTCAGCCTGCACGGCATCGCCCACGTTCAGAGAACCCGCAGACAGTTTGCCGAGGTGACCAATTGCCTGGCCATATTTTTGCGTATCGCTAACCGCAAACGCAAAGCCCGCACCTTTCAGTTCACCTTTATCGCCAACCTGACCACCGGATTCCGCATAGAACGGGGTCTGGTCAAGAACGACAACGGCTTCCTGGCCTGCGTTAATTGCATCTACCGCTTTACCATCTACAAACAGCGCGGTGACCTTACCGTTCAGCTCCAGATGCTCATAGCCTTTAAATTCAGAGGCACCGTCAACGCGAATCATCGCATTGTAGTCGGCACCAAAACCGCTGGCTTCACGCGCGCGACGACGCTGTTCTTCCATTGCGGCTTCAAAGCCCGCTTCGTCAACCTTGATGTTGCGCTCACGGCAAACGTCTGCCGTCAGGTCAACCGGGAAGCCGTAGGTATCGTACAGGCGGAAGGCGGTTTCGCCATCCAGCGTATCGCCGGACAGTTTTGCCAGTTCTTCATCCAGCAGAGCCAGACCACGCTCCAGCGTGCGGGCAAACTGCTCTTCTTCAGTTTTCAGAACCTGCTCAACCAGTGCCTGCTGACGCTTCAGTTCTTCACCCGCAGAACCCATCACCTCGACCAGCGGCCCCACCAGCTTGTAGAAGAAGGTGTCTTTCGCACCCAGCATGTTGCCATGACGCACCGCGCGACGAATGATACGACGCAGCACATAGCCACGGTTTTCATTCGACGGCACAACGCCATCGGCAATCAGGAATGCACAGGAACGGATATGGTCGGCAATCACGCGCAGCGATTTGTTGCTCAGATCGGTAGCACCGGTCACTTCCGCCACGGATTCAATCAGCGCGCGGAACAGGTCAATATCGTAGTTGGAGTTAACGTGTTGCAGCACGGCTGCAATACGCTCCAGACCCATACCGGTATCTACGGACGGCTTCGGCAGCGGTTCCATGGTACCGTCAGCCTGACGGTTAAACTGCATGAAGACGATGTTCCAGATCTCAATGTAGCGATCGCCATCTTCTTCTGCGCTTCCCGGAGGGCCACCCCAAATGTGGTCGCCGTGGTCATAGAAAATTTCGGTGCACGGACCGCAAGGACCGGTGTCACCCATCTGCCAGAAGTTGTCGGAGGCATAGGCCGCACCTTTGTTATCACCAATACGGATGATACGTTCGCGCGGGATACCGACTTCTTTCTCCCAGATTTCAAAGGCTTCATCGTCAGTTTCGTAAACGGTTACCCACAGACGCTCTTTCGGCAGGGCAAACCAGTTTTCACCGGTCAGCAGTTCCCATGCGAACTGAATGGCGTCGTGTTTGAAGTAATCGCCGAAGCTGAAGTTACCCAGCATTTCGAAGAAAGTATGGTGACGTGCAGTGTAGCCGACGTTTTCCAGATCGTTGTGTTTACCGCCCGCACGTACGCAACGCTGCGAAGTGGTTGCGCGGGAATAATTACGCTTGTCGAGACCAAGGAAAACATCCTTGAACTGGTTCATCCCGGCGTTGGTAAACAACAAAGTAGGGTCATTGTTTGGAACCAGGGAGCTGCTGGCAACTACCTGATGTCCTTTACTGTGGAAAAAATCGAGAAACGCCTGACGGATCTCAGCGGTGCTCTTGCTCATAATTATCCTGAAGAAATCAAGCTAACGAAATGTCATCACCAGCATAGGCACGTAAACCGCGCCGCTGGCAATCGAAAAGTGGGAATAAGATAAGTTTTCTTTGCGGGGAAGTAAAATCCCGTATGCGCTCAATCGTCAAAATTTCGCCATACTGCCTGAATATCTTCCATCAGATAGCCGCGATAGAGCAAAAAACGCTGGACCTTAACCTTTTCTGAAAAATCCACCGGCAAGGGCTCACCGTATTTTCTGATAGCTTGATCTCGCGCCAACTGCGCCCAGTCAATTTCACATTCACGCATCGCGCGTTCGATGGCTTCGCGGGAAATACCTTTCTGCCCCAGCTCCTGGCGCACACGTGCAGGCCCATAGCCTTTACGGCTACGGCTGGCGATAAATTGCTGAACGAAACGGTCGTCATCCAGGTAGCGGCTTTCGATACACCAAGCAATAACCTTGTCGTAATCTTCTGGCGTAGCATCAATTTCTTCCGGTCCATTTTTTCCCATAACCGGAGCCGCCAGTTTGCGTCGCAGTTCCTGCTCGCTGTGATCGCGCATGGCAAGTATGCGCACGGCGCGGTCAAGCAGACGGGAATACGCGGATCGGCGAGACGTTGAATCTGTCATAGTGCACCCTCAGAAATGGAAAAAGGGCCGCATCATATGCAGCCCTTTTTATACGATAAAACTAGATTATCAGAAATCTTCGTTCGTTTCTTTTACGTCTTGCCCGCTGTCATCGACGGAGAAATCCGGCGTTGAGTCCTGGTTATTGAGCAGTAACTCGCGAACTTTTTTCTCAATTTCTTTTGCGGTAGTCGGGTTTTCTTTCAGCCAGTTGGTTGCGTTCGCTTTACCCTGACCAATTTTCTCACCGTTGTAGCTGTACCATGCGCCGGCTTTTTCAATCAGCTTCTCTTTCACGCCCAGATCAACCAGTTCGCCGTAGAAGTTGATACCTTCACCGTAGAGGATCTGGAATTCTGCCTGTTTAAACGGTGCAGCAATTTTGTTTTTCACAACCTTAACGCGGGTTTCACTACCGACCACGTTATCGCCCTCTTTCACCGCGCCAATACGACGGATGTCCAGACGAACAGAGGCGTAGAATTTCAGTGCGTTACCACCGGTCGTGGTTTCCGGGTTACCGAACATGACGCCAATTTTCATACGGATCTGGTTGATGAAAATCAGCAGCGTATTGGACTGTTTCAGGTTACCCGCCAGTTTACGCATCGCCTGGCTCATCATACGTGCCGCGAGGCCCATGTGAGAGTCACCGATCTCGCCTTCGATTTCCGCCTTCGGCGTCAGCGCGGCAACGGAGTCAACAACGATAACGTCTACAGCACCGGAACGCGCCAGCGCATCACAGATTTCCAGCGCCTGTTCACCGGTGTCCGGCTGAGAACACAGCAGGTTGTCGATATCAACGCCAAGCTTACGGGCATAAACAGGGTCAAGCGCGTGTTCTGCATCGATAAACGCACAGGTTTTACCTTCGCGCTGTGCGGCAGCAATCACCTGCAGCGTCAGGGTTGTTTTACCGGAGGATTCTGGCCCGTAGATTTCGACGATACGCCCCATCGGCAAACCGCCCGCACCCAATGCGATATCCAGAGAAAGCGAACCGGTGGAGATGGTTTCCACGTCCATGGAACGGTCTTCACCCAGGCGCATGATGGAGCCTTTACCGAATTGCTTTTCGATCTGGCCCAGCGCTGCCGCCAACGCTTTCTGTTTGTTTTCGTCGATAGCCATTAATTACTCCTGTCATGCCACTCTCGGGTTGAACCAAGAATCGTGAAAGATGATGTTCTGTTGACGCAATTATACTGTATGCTCATACAGTATCAAGTATTTTGTAGAAATTGTTGCCACAGGGTCTGTAACGCATAGGCGGTCGCCTGTCTACGCACCGCATCGCGGTCGCCGCTGAAGCATTCCCGGCGCGTGATCCCCTCGCCGCTTACGCTGGCAAAGGCAAACCAGACGGTCCCAACCGGCTTGTCTTCGCTACCGCCATCCGGCCCGGCAATTCCGCTTATAGAAACGGCGAAATCAGCGCGGGCCGCTTTTAGCGCACCAATGGCCATTTCAACAACCACCGGCTCACTCACCGCGCCATGCTGTGCCAGCGTCGCTTCTCGCACACCAATCATCTGCGACTTGGCTTCGTTGCTGTAGGTCACAAATCCGCGCTCAAACCAGGCGGAACTGCCCGCGATATCCGTAATGGCTTTCGCTACCCAACCGCCGGTACAGGACTCTGCGGTGGTCATCGTCGCGCCGCGCGATTTCAATGCCAGCCCTACCTGTTCACTTAACTGCATCAGTTCACTGTCGGTCATTTCAGCCTCTGTCAGTTAAAAAATATGCCGGACAAGATAGCACTTTCAAAACAAATGTGGGGATGAGGAGAGTAATTTACGAGGGGGATTCCGGAAATAGATCCGTCGCGTCAAGAAGATCTGCCGGATGGCGATACTAACGCCTCTTATCCGGCCTACAGGAGGACACCTCGAGTAGGCCGGTAGCGTAGGATTACTGTACGCGCGCCAGCGCTACAGCCTGACCTAATTGCCAGACGGCCATCGCGTAATGCGTGCTGTGGTTATAGCGGGTAATGGTGTAGAAGTTCGGCAGCCCGTACCAGTACTGATAACCGGTGCCAATATCCAGACGCAGCAGGCTGGCCTGCTGATGGTTACCCAGCGACTGCTGTGGCGTCAGACCTGCAGCCGCAAGCTGAGAAATGCTGTACTGGGTTTTAAATCCGTTTGCCAGCCCTGGCGCCTGGCCGTTTGCCGGCACCGCCACCGTATCGCCTTTCACCCAACCGTGACCTTTAAAGTAATTTGCCACGCTGCCGATGGCATCCTCCGGATCCCACAGGTTGATGTGCCCATCGCCATTGAAATCAACCGCATATTCTTTGTAAGAGGACGGCATGAACTGTCCGTAGCCCATTGCTCCGGCGAAAGAGCCTTTCAGGTCCAGCGGGTCATCGCTTTCATCCCGCGCCATCAGCAGGAAGGTTTCCAGCTCACCGGAGAAGTATTCCGCCCGACGCGGATAGTTAAACGACAGCGTCGCCAGCGCATCCAGAATTCGCGTTTTACCCATCACGCGGCCCCAACGGGTTTCGACACCGATAATGCCGACAATAATTTCCGGCGGTACGCCGTAGACCTGCCATGCGCGCTTCAGCGCATCTTCATGCTGGTTCCAGAACGCCACGCCGTTTTGTACGTTATCTGGCGTGATGAACTGCTTACGATAGCGCAGCCATGCGCCGTTAGGCCCGGCTGGCGGCTGCGTCGTCGGGGCCTGACGATCCATCAGGCGCAGAACATAGTCCAGACGCTTGGCCTGCGACAGGATCTCCTGCAACTGCTGGCGGTCAAAACCGTGCTTGCTCACCATTTTATCGATGAACTGCTGCGCATTCGGATTATTAGCAAAGTCGCCGCCCGACAGCATGACGTTGTGTTGCGGCTCAAGCAGGAAGCCGCCAGAAGGCGTACCCGTTGTCGTTTGAGTCTCTGAAGGTTTTGGTTTGCTGCTACAGGCAGCAAGCAACACACAAAGGGGAAGTAATGCTACATAACGACGCTTGAACATGAGACATCCATTAAACAGATTCAGCCAGAGAGAAGTATGGTAAAGCATCAACCGCCGTACAAGGAAGCGGTAGTCGCGCTCCTTCGCAGAATTTACCTCACCTTTCACCGTTTACCACTCTATTTGCGATCTTTCACGCAATAACTTTCACATTAAAATATTTATCTTTCATTTTGCGATCAAAATAACACTTTAAAACCTTTCACTATGATTAAAATAAACCACGTTATAGCAAGTCCCCAACCCCCTACAGGAGAGAATAATGATCGACACCATCACCCTGGGCGCAGAGTGGTTCATCGGGCTGTTCCAGAAAGGCGGAGAAGTGTTCACCAGCATGGTCACCGGGATCCTTCCGCTGTTAATTAGCCTGCTGGTCATCATGAACGCGCTCATTAACTTTATTGGTCAGCAGCGAATTGAACGTTTTGCTCAGCGCTGTGCCGGAAATCCGCTGTCTCGCTATCTGCTGCTGCCGTGCATCGGCACCTTTGTTTTTTGTAACCCGATGACGTTGAGTCTGGGCCGGTTTATGCCCGAGAAGTACAAACCCAGCTACTACGCGGCGGCCTCCTATAGCTGCCACTCAATGAACGGATTATTCCCACACATCAACCCTGGCGAACTGTTTGTCTATCTGGGGATCGCCAGCGGCCTGACCACGCTTGGCCTGCCGCTCGGTCCGCTCGCGGTGAGCTATCTGCTGGTCGGGCTGGTGACTAACTTCTTCCGTGGTTGGGTGACCGACCTCACCACCTCCATCTTCGAAAAGAAAATGGGCATTCAACTCGAGCAGAAAGTCCATCTGGCGGGAGCAACATCATGACGCGTATTCGTATTGAAAAAGGTATCGGTGGCTGGGGTGGCCCGCTTGAACTGGATGCAACACCCGGCAAGAAAATTGTCTATATCACCGCGGGAACACGCCCGGCGATTGTCGATAAGCTGGCGCAATTAACCGGATGGCAGGCTATTGATGGCTTTAAAGAAGGTGAGCCCGCAGAAGACGAAATCGGCGCAGCCATCATTGACTGCGGCGGCACGCTACGCTGTGGTATTTACCCGAAACGCCGGATTCCGACAATCAACATTCACGCCACCGGAAAGTCCGGCCCGCTGGCGCAGTACATTACCGAAGATATTTATGTCTCCGGCGTTAAAGAAGACAACATTACCGCTGTCGGTGAAGCCACCACGACGCCACCACCAGCAAGCACCACGGCGGGTCGTGACTACGACACCAGTAAAAAGATTACTGAACAGAGTGATGGCCTGCTGGCGAAAGTCGGCATGGGCATGGGTTCCGCCGTGGCGGTACTGTTCCAGTCCGGGCGCGACACGATTGATACCGTGCTGAAAACCATTCTGCCGTTTATGGCCTTCGTCTCGGCGCTGATCGGCATCATCATGGCCTCCGGCCTGGGTGACTGGATCGCCCACGGCCTGGCGCCGCTGGCCAGCCATCCGCTGGGGCTCGTGACGCTGGCATTAATCTGTTCCTTCCCGCTGCTGTCGCCGTTCCTCGGCCCAGGTGCAGTGATCGCCCAGGTTATTGGCGTGTTGATTGGCGTGCAGATTGGTCTGGGCAATATTCCTCCACATCTGGCTCTGCCTGCACTGTTCGCGATCAACGCCCAGGCCGCCTGCGACTTCATCCCTGTGGGGTTATCACTGGCAGAAGCCCGTCAGGACACCGTGCGCGTCGGCGTGCCGTCCGTACTGGTAAGCCGCTTCCTGACCGGCGCGCCTACCGTTCTCATCGCCTGGTTTGTTTCCGGCTTTATTTATCAATAAGAGGCTCTCAAAGATGACCGTGATCTATCAAACCACCATCACCCGCATTGGCCAGAGCGCCCCGGATGCACTCTGTGACCAAATGCTGATTACCTTTCGTGAAGGCGCACCTGCGGATATCGAAGAGTTTTGCTTCATCCACTGCCACGGCGAGCTAAACGGCGTTCTGCAGGCGGGTATTCAGTTTGAGCTGGGTCAGCATCGCTACCCGGTCACCGCCGTGGGTAGCGTGGCAGAAATGAACTTGCGTGAACTGGGGCATATCACCCTGCGCTTCGACGGACAGAGCGAGGCGGAATTCCCTGGCACCGTACACGTTGCGGGGCCGGTACCGGACGCCATCGCGCCGGGCTGTATTTTGAAGTTTGTTGCTTAAGCGTAAAGGAGAGAAAAATGAATCAAGTTGCCGTTGTCATTGGTGGAGGCCAGACCCTGGGGGCATTCCTTTGCCGTGGGCTTGCGACAGAGGGATACCGCGTGGCGGTGGTCGATATTCAAAGCGATAAAGCCGCAAACGTGGCGCAGGAAATTAATGCCGAGTTCGGTGAGGGGACCGCTTACGGATTTGGTGCCGACGCCACCAGCGAACAAAGCGTGCTGGCGCTATCACGTGGTGTCGATGAGATATTCGGTCGCGCCGATCTACTGGTTTACAGTGCGGGGATCGCAAAAGCGGCGTTTATCAGCGATTTTCAGCTCGGGGATTTCGACCGCTCGCTGCAGGTGAATCTGGTCGGTTACTTCCTCTGTGCCCGTGAGTTCTCACGTCTGATGATCCGCGACGGCGTGCAGGGGCGCATTATCCAGATCAACTCAAAATCCGGCAAAGTGGGCAGCAAGCACAACTCAGGTTACAGTGCGGCAAAATTTGGCGGCGTGGGCTTAACCCAGTCGCTGGCGCTGGATCTCGCGGAATATGGGATTACCGTGCATTCATTGATGCTCGGCAATCTGCTGAAATCACCGATGTTCCAGTCGTTGTTGCCGCAGTATGCCACCAAGCTTGGCCTCAAACCGGATGAAGTGGAGCAGTACTACGTGGATAAGGTCCCACTCAAGCGCGGCTGCGATTATCAGGACGTGCTGAACATGCTGCTGTTCTACGCCAGCCCGAAAGCATCTTACTGCACCGGACAATCGATTAACGTTACCGGCGGTCAGGTGATGTTCTAATGTTGAATTGCCGGATGGCGGTTTCACCTTATCCGGCCTACGCCATCCCTGTAGGCCGGGTAAGCGTAGCGCCACCCGGCATATAATCAAGGAGCAATAACATGGTTTCCGCACTGATTACCGTTGCCGCCATTGCCTGGTGCCTACAGCTAGCGCTGGGCGGCTGGCAAATTTCCCGCTTTAATCGCGCGTTCGACAAGCTTTGTCAGCAGGGTCGGGTCGGCGTCGGACGTTCCGGAGGACGTTTTAAACCGCGCGTCGTGGTTGCTATCGCTCTGGATGAGCAACAGCGGGTAACTGATACGTTATTTATGAAAGGTCTTACCGTATTCGCCAGACCAGGCAAAATTGCCCCGATAATGGGCAAACATCTTGATGAATTACAGCCTGATGTGATCTTTCCCCATGATCCTCTCTCCCAGAATGCACTATCATTGGCGCTTAAACTGAAACATGGATAATTTCGTTGTGAATGCTATTAGCTTGCGAAATTATCATTTTGCAACCTATAGCCTAAATAATTCGAGTTGCAGAAGGCCAACGCACATGCAGCTTGAAGTATAACGGGCATATACATAAGTCAGGGTAATCACGCCTATGAAACCTCGTCAGCGTCAGGCTGCCATACTGGAGTATCTGCAAAAGCAGGGAAAATGCTCGGTTGAAGAACTGGCCCACAACTTTGATACAACCGGCACAACCATTCGCAAAGACCTGGTCATTCTGGAAAATGCCGGCACCGTCATTCGCACCTATGGCGGCGTAGTATTAAACAAAGACGAATCTGACCCACCCATCGATCACAAAACGCTAATCAACACGCATAAAAAAGAGCAAATTGCCGAAGCCGCCGTGCGCTTTATTCACGACGGCGACTCAATCATTCTCGACGCAGGCAGCACCGTTTTGCAGATGGTGCCAATGCTCACCCGCTTTAGTAACATCACCGTGATGACCAACAGCCTGCACATTGTTAACGCCCTTTCGGAACTGGACAACGAGCAAACTATCCTGATGCCCGGCGGCACCTTTCGCAAAAAATCGGCGTCATTTCACGGGCAACTGGCAGAAAATGCCTTCGAGCAGTTCAGCTTTGATAAACTCTTCATGGGAACCGACGGCATCGATCTGAATGCCGGTGTGACCACCTTTAATGAGGTCTATACCGTCAGCAAGGCGATGTGCAATGCCGCTCGCGAAGTGATTCTGATGGCGGACTCGTCGAAATTCGGGCGCAAAAGCCCCAATGTGGTATGCAGTCTGGAAAGCGTCGACAAGCTGATTACCGATGCGGGCATCGACCCTGCATTTCGTCAGGCGCTGGAAGCAAAAGGGATAGAAGTGATCATAACCGGAGAAACCAATGAGTGATGCACTACTGAACGCGGGCCGTCAGACGTTAATGCTGGAACTCCAGGAAGCCAGCCGACTGCCAGAACGCCTCGGCGATGACTTTGTTCGTGCCGCCAATACTATCATCCACTGCGAAGGCAAAGTGATTGTCTCTGGCATTGGTAAGTCTGGCCATATTGGCAAAAAAATCGCCGCGACCCTCGCCAGCACCGGCACCCCGGCGTTCTTCGTGCATCCAGCGGAAGCATTGCACGGCGACTTAGGCATGATTGAAAGCCGCGATGTGATGCTCTTCATCTCCTACTCTGGCGGCGCGAAAGAGCTGGATCTCATCATTCCGCGTCTGGAAGACAAATCCGTCGCGCTGCTGGCGATGACCGGAAAACCCACCTCGCCATTAGGTCTGGCCGCCAAAGCCGTACTGGATATTTCGGTTGAACGTGAAGCCTGTCCGATGCGTCTGGCACCCACCTCCAGCACCGTCAACACACTGATGATGGGCGATGCGCTGGCAATTGCCGTCATGCAAGCGCGCGGTTTTAACGAAGAGGATTTTGCGCGCTCTCATCCGGCCGGTGCGCTGGGTGCTCGTCTGTTAAACAAGGTGCACCACCTGATGCGCCGCGACGACGCCGTACCGCAGGTGACGCTTACTACCAGCGTTATGGACGCCATGCTGGAACTGAGCCGCACCGGTCTGGGTCTGGTGGCGGTCTGCGACGAGCAGTCTCTGGTGAAAGGTGTCTTTACCGACGGTGACCTGCGTCGCTGGCTGGTTGGTGGCGGCGCACTCAGCACGGAAGTACGCGAAGCGATGACCCCGAATGGCGTCACGCTGCAGGCACAAAGCCGCGCGATTGACGCCAAAGAGGTTCTGATGAAGCGCAAAATCACTGCCGCACCGGTGGTGGATGAAAACGGCAAACTCACCGGCGCAATTAACCTGCAGGATTTTTATCAGGCGGGCATTCTCTAATCCTTCAGTCCCAGACGCTTCGCCAGCCGATGCAGGTTGGCGACGTCGGTTTCCAGCGCCCGCGCGCTTGCCGCCCAGCTATGGTTATTCTGCGCCAGCGCCCGGCGGATCATCTCCCGCTGAAAAGACTCCGTGGCTTCGCGCAGATTGTGATTCAGCGGGATCTCCGCCATGACGTCGGCTTCAGCCTGCGGCGTATGCGCCTCTTCCTGTAAGGCAAAGTGCTGCGGCTCCAGCACCACTTCATCCCCTGCCCTTGTTGCCCTGGCCAGCACCACCGCACGATGAATAGCATGTTCCAGCTCACGCACGTTACCCGGCCAACCGTAGCTCAGCAGATGGCGACGCGCACCAGGGCTTAGCACCACACGGGAAAGTCCCAGCCGCAGCCGGCACTGTTCGCAAAAATAACCCGCCAGCAAAACCACATCTTCACCGCGCTCACGCAGCGGCGGCACCGAAAGGGGAAAGACGCTCAGACGGTGGAACAGGTCGGCGCGGAAATTCCCGGCCAGCACCTCTTCGCGTAAATCACGGTTGGTGGCTGCCAGCACGCGAACATCCACCCGCAGGCTGCGATCGTCACCCACTCGCTGAATATCACCGTACTGCAACACGCGCAGCAGCTTGGCCTGCAACGCCAGTGACAGTTCGCCAATCTCGTCCAGGAACAGCGTGCCGTTGTCCGCCATTTCAAACTTGCCGCTACGGTTGCTGATGGCCCCGGTAAAGGCGCCTTTCACATGGCCAAACAGTTCGCTTTCCGCGACGCTTTCTGGCAACGCGGCACAGTTAAGATACACCAGCGGATTCACCGCACGCGGCGAGCCTTCATGAATTGCTTTCGCCACCAGCTCTTTCCCGGTTCCCGTTTCGCCGCTGATTAAGACGTTAAGATCGGAGCCTGCTACAATCTCAATCTCTTTTTTCAGCTGCATCATATTAGGCGACAGGCCAATCATCTGCGTTTCCGTCACCTGTTCGAAAGCGGTGGACGAACCCGGCAGCATATTCTGGCTTTCCAGCTGTTCAATCAGCAGCGCATTGCTCAGCGCCCCCGCCGCCAGTGCGGCAATCAACCTAAGCTCTTCATCGCTGAAGACATCGAACTGATCTGGCTCCATACCATCCAGCGTCAGCGCGCCAATCAAATTTTGTCCGGCAAACAGCGGCAGCCCAATGCAGGCATGGACCTTCAGGCTTTCCTGGCCGGGGATCAGCCCATCGTACGGATCGGGCAAATCGCTGTCGGCTGGAAAACGCACCACGTCCCCGGCGCGGGCAATCGCTTCCAGACGCGGATGCCCCTCCAGCGTAAAACGTCTGCCGAGAACATCCTGCGCCAGCCCGTCGATCGCCAGCGGAATAAACTGTCGTGATTCATAGCGCAGCAGCGCCGACGCATCACACTCCAGCACCTGACGCAGCGTCGTGATCAGGCGTTGAAAACGATCCTGATGCCCAATACCGCTTTGTAATTCAATGGCGATACCCGCCAGCACATCAACGGAAAAACTCATGGCTACCTCATTGTCATTTTGACAATGCATATTGTCATATTGACAACAAAAAGCATAGTCATTTTGACAGCTAATTTAGAGAGGTAAAACATTAAACTGTTATAAATCAATTAAATAAAAAGTTGGCACGCAACCTGCAATAAGCAAAACATCTTTTTTAGAAACACGCTAAATTAATTACTGAGGTTGCTATGTCTATTCTGGTTAAAAATAACATTCATTGGGTTGGCCAACGTGACTGGGAAGTTCGTGATTTCCACGGGACCGAATACAAAACGCTGCGCGGTAGCAGCTACAACAGCTATCTTATCCGTGAAGAAAAAAATGTCCTGATCGATACAGTAGACCACAAGTTTAGCCGTGAATTCGTGCAGAATCTGCGCAATGAAATTGACCTGGCAGATATTGACTACATCATCATTAACCATGCAGAAGAAGACCACGCCGGTGCGCTGACCGAGCTGATGTCCTGCATCCCGGACACGCCGATTTACTGCACCGCTAACGCTATTGACTCCATCACCGGCCACCACCATCACCCGGAATGGAACTTCAACGTGGTAAAAACCGGTGACTCACTGGATATCGGTAACGGCAAACAGCTGATCTTCGTTGAAACCCCGATGCTGCACTGGCCGGACAGCATGATGACTTACATGACCGGTGATGCCGTGCTGTTCAGTAACGATGCTTTTGGTCAGCACTACTGTGACGAACGTCTGTTCAACGACGAAGTAGATCAGACTGAACTGTTCGAACAGTGCCAGCGCTACTACGCCAACATCCTGACACCGTTCAGCCGCCTGGTTACGCCAAAAATCACTGAAATCCTCGGCTTCAATCTGCCGGTTGACATGATTGCCACCTCTCACGGTGTGGTATGGCGCGACAACCCAACGCAGATCGTTGAGATGTACCTGAAATGGGCGGCGGATTATCAGGAAGACCGCATCACCATTTTCTACGACACCATGTCCAACAACACCCGTATGATGGCCGACGCCATTGCCCAGGGCATCAACGAAGTTGACCCGAATGTGGCAGTGAAAATCTTTAACGTCGCCCGCAGCGATAAAAACGAAGTCCTGACGAACGTCTTCCGCTCTAAAGGCGTGCTGGTCGGCACCTCCACGATGAACAACGTGATGATGCCGAAGATCGCCGGTCTGGTCGAAGAGATGACCGGCCTGCGTTTTCGCAATAAACGCGCCAGCGCCTTCGGCTCACACGGCTGGAGCGGCGGTGCGGTAGACCGTCTGTCCACGCGTCTGCAGGATGCCGGTTTTGAAATGTCCCTGAGCCTGAAAGCCAAATGGCGCCCGGATCTGGATGCGCTGGAACTGTGCCGTCAGCACGGTCGTGAAATTGCACGTCAGTGGGCGCTCGCTCCACTGCCGGAAACCAGCGTCAAAGCCGCAACCAAAGAGGAAGAGTGCGCCTGTGCCGCCGCCGCGGCCGCTGACCTTGGACCTTGCATGCAGTGCAGCGTTTGCCAGTGGATCTACGATCCAGAGAAAGGCGAGCCGCTGCAGGATGTCGCACCGGGTACACCGTGGAGCGACGTGCCGGAAAACTTCCTGTGCCCGGAATGTTCATTAGGCAAAGACGTCTTCGACGTACTGGCTACGGAGGCAAAATGAGCCGCGGAATTGTCATTATTGGTTCGGGCTTCGCCGCCCGCCAGTTAGTCAAAAATATCCGTAAGCAGGATGCGACTGTCCCGCTGACCCTGATTGCCGCTGACAGCATCGATGAGTACAACAAGCCCGATCTCAGCCATGTTATCAGCCAGGCACAGCGTGCCGACGACCTCACCCGCCAGTCGGCGGGGGAGTTTGCCGAACAGTTTAATTTGCGCCTGTTCCCGCACACCTGGGTGACCGACATCGATGCCGATGCTCACGTAGTGAAAAGCCAGGACAAGCAGTGGCAGTATGACAAGCTGGTGCTGGCTACAGGGGCATCTGCCTTTGTACCGCCGGTGACCGGACGTGAGTTAATGCTCACACTGAACAGCCAGCAGGAGTATCGTGCCTGTGAAACGCAACTGCGCGACGCGCAGCGCGTCCTGATAGTTGGCGGTGGTTTGATTGGCAGCGAGCTGGCGATGGATTTCTGCCGTGCCGGTAAAGCGGTGACGCTTATCGATAACGCCGCCAGCATTCTGGCCTCGTTAATGCCGCCAGAAGTCAGCAGCCGTTTACAGCATCGTCTGACCGATATGGGCGTACACCTGCTGCTGAAATCACAGTTGCAGAGTCTGGAGAAAACCAGCACCGGTATTCGCGCCACGCTCGATCGTAACCGCAGTGTAGACGTTGATGCGGTGATTGCCGCAACCGGTCTGCGTGCAGAAACCGCGCTGGCGCGTCGCGCCGGGTTAACCATCAATCGCGGCGTTTGCGTTGACAGCTATCTGCAAACCAGCCACCCGGATATTTACGCCCTCGGTGACTGCGCAGAAATTAATGGTCAGGTCCTGCCGTTCCTGCAGCCGATTCAGCTCAGCGCGATGTATCTGGCGAAAAACCTGCTCGGCGGCAATGCCCCGCTGAAGCTGCCAGCCATGCTGGTAAAAATCAAAACGCCGGAGCTGCCATTACACCTGGCAGGGGAAACCCAGCGTCGCGATCTGAACTGGCATATTGCGGCTGAAGCAGAAGGTATGGTCGCCAGAGGAATGAACAGCGAAGGCCAACTGTGTGCCTTCGTGGTGAGCGAAGATCGTATGAAGGAGGCCTTCGCGCTGCTGAAAACACTGCCCGTGTAAACAATGTTGTGCCATTGCTTGTTTTATTAACCTCACGCACACGGATGTGCGTTGCCACTTGTCGGTATGCCCCGACTTGCTTTTCTTGCCCCGCCAGTCCCGGGGCTTTTTTTATTTCTACGGCAATGCCCGCGCCGCGGCAATCACGCCCTGCCCCAGCGACAATCCTCCATCCCCAGCCGGTAAACGCTGCGGGAACAGTAACGTAAAGTCATGCAGATAAAACGCCAGACGGGCTGACAGCAAACGGTTATGCATCACGCCCCCGCTAAATACCAGCGTCGTAATACCGCGTAACTGTGCCTGTTGGCGCATCAGCGTGGCAAACCCACTCGCCAGCGCATCGTGGAAAGCCCAGGCGCGTTCAGGGGGAGTCGCCTGCCAGTTCAGCCACTGCTGCCAGAAAACCGCCAAATCCAACTGGTTGTTGTTAAGCGGTATGGTGACCGGGTGTTCAACGCCTGCACATTGTGACGCTAACGCCTCCAGCGCACAGGCGGCCTCGCCTTCATAGCTCAGGGATTGTGGTGCGCACTGCAGTGCGGCGGCAACGGCATCAAACAAGCGTCCACACGATGATGCCAACGGCGCGTTGATCCCACGCTCGATGGCACGAGCCAGTACGCTCCAGTTTTGCTGCTGCACAAACGCTGTTTCCGGATAACGCTGCCAGTCAGGCACAAAGCGCAGACACTGCGCCAGCAGATTGCGCCACGGCTGTTTTGCCGCCAGATCGCCCCCCACCAGCGCCACCGCGGGCAAGCCACCCAGGTATTCGCATTCGCGATAATTCACCCGCAGACATTCGCCCCCCCACAGCGCACCGTTTTCGCCCATGCCGATACCGTCCAGCGTCAGGGCAATAACATCGCCACCGTTCAACGGCCAGCCGTGCTCAGCCAGGCACGCCGCAGCATGCGCATGATGGTGCAGCACCGTTTCAATTGGCAACGTCATCTCACGGGCCCACTGGCTGGAAACGTAGCCAGGATGCGCGTCGCAGACAATACGCTGCGGGGTAAAATCATAAATATTCTGGATCAGATGCAGCGCATCGCGCCACTGATGCTGAATGCCGTCATCGCTCAGATCGCCCAGATGCTGACTAATCACCGCCTGTTCCCCCCGGATCAGACAGAACGTATTTTTCAGATCAGCGCCTAAGCACAGCATCGGCGGCACGTCGCGAAAACCTGGCGGCAGCGCCACGGCATCCGGCACGTAGCCTCGGGAGCGACGCAACATCTCCCCGCTTTCTCGCACCACGGAGTCATCCATGCGCTGTACAATCTCGCGGTTATGCAGCAAAAAGCCGTCGGCAATGTCGTGCAAATCGTCCAGCGCCTGCGCATTAGTAATGGCTGGCGGCCTGCCGCTAAGGTTGCCGGAGGTCATCACCAGCGGCCCCTTCATCTCCTGCAACAGCAAATGCTGTAACGGGTTGGCAGGCAGCATGACGCCGACCTCGGTAAGTCCTGGCGCAATCCCTTCGCACAGTGAAACCACATACTGTTTATTGACCAACACGATGGGGGCAGCGGGCGTAGTCAGCAAACGCCGTGCCGCTTCTGGCAGTCCGTCATCCCCCGGCAGCATTACCGCCAGCGGTTTAGCCGGGCGATGTTTACGCCGACGGAGTAGCGCCACAGCAGCGTCGTTGCGCGCATCACAGACCAGATGAAATCCACCAATGCCTTTAACCGCCACAATGCCACCGGCTTTCAACCGCGTAACCGCCGCCTGTAACGCCGGTTCTTTTTCCGCTCGCTCGTCTGCGCTTATCCACGCCAGATGCGGGCCACACGCTGGGCAGGCGACAGGCTGGGCATGAAAACGACGATCATACGGATCGCGATATTCAGCATCGCATTGTGGGCACAACGGGAATGAAGCCATGACGGTAAACGGACGGTCATACGGCATTGCGCGAATAATGGTGAAGCGCGGGCCGCAGTGGGTACAGTTGATAAAAGGGTAACGATAACGGCGTTCACCGGGGGTGTTCATTTCAGCAAGACATTCAGGGCAGGTTGCAGCGTCCGGTACGATCTGCGTATTCATCGTTCCGCCAGCGCTTTGGCGGATGGAGAAATCTGCAGGTCGTTGTTGCCAGACAAACGGCGCACTCTCGACGCTATCAATCCGCGCCAGCGGCGGGCAGTGCTGATGCAGTTCGGCAATAAATTGCGCTGCGTCTTCGAGCAAACGCACCACCACCCCGTCGCCGTCGTTACAGACGTCGCCATGCAGCTGTAGCCGCTGCGCCAGTTGCCAGACAAAGGGTCGGAACCCAACGCCCTGTACCTTACCGCGAATGCGCAGCTCTACGCCGGAGTGGTTGTTTAGTGTCATGTTGAATTCCCGCGATCGTGTATCCCTGAAATATCCCTTTGCCGGATGGCGGCTTCGCCTTATCCGGCCTACGTGTTATTGCCCTGTAGGCCTGATAAGCGAAGCGCCATCAGGCAGGTATTTTACGCGGATTTTGGACAATCAGAACAGCAAAGATGCGGTGGAGTCCAGTGCCGCACGACGGCGTTTTTCCGCGCTCAGCTGCTCCAGTTTATTGCGATCGACATAAATCAGCGCATGCGTCGGGCAGACTTCCATACAGGCAGGACCGGCTTCGCGATGGTGGCACAGGTCGCATTTGTTGGCTTCGGCTTTTTCAGCACGCACGTTCAGACCCGCGCCGCTGTTACGAATAACCGGACGGACAACCACTTCCATTGCGCCATAAGGACAAGCGACTACGCAGGTTTTACAGCCAATGCAGCGTTCCTGCATCACGTGGACAAAGCCTTTATCGCGGCTAATTGCACCGTTCGGGCAGACGTTGGCACACGGCGCATCTTCACACTGACGGCACAGCGTCGCGGTAGAGACGTTAACGCCTTTGATCACGTGAATGCGCGGTAAAAAGGTTTCAGGGGTCAGCGATGCGCAGTCCTGGTTATCCTGATGGGATACCACGCAGGCCACTTCACAGGTACGGCAACCAATGCATTTATTGGCGTCTGCAATGATGAAACGGTTCATCAAATTCTCCAGCAATGACAGATTATCTGCCGAAGCATTCATAAATCGTGCCAGAATTTAATACACTGTTATTAAAGGATTTTTATTTTACTCCGCTGCAAAACTGCCTGTCATCGTCACTAGTGACGATGACAAATGACAGCATCAGCGTGAAAGTGTCGGGGCAAGAGAGGCGCGAGGGATAAGCTCGCCGGTAAAGTTTTTCGCTGGCGTAAAGGCTCCGCCGTCCAGCATAAAGATCAGGCGTCCTATGGTTTCCTGGACCATCTCCGTGACCGGGATTTTGACGCTGGCAAGCGCCGGAATGGTGTACGGCGCAAGGGCTATATCATCGAAACCAATCACCGACACCTGCGCGGGAACATTAATGCCCTGCTCGTCCAACTGCTTCATCGCGCCAATCGCCATATCATCATTGCTGGCCACCAGCGCGGTGAAATTCACCTTGCGTAAAAGTAAGGTTTTAACGCCTTCAGCGCCACAGGCTGGCGTCCATTTACCCTTCACAATCAAATCATTATTCAACGGAATGCCGTGCTGCGCCAGCGCGTCTTTGTAACCGGAAAGTCGCTCCACGCCGGTGGGCGAATCCATTGAGCCGCTGATAAAAGCAATCTCGGTATGCCCGGCGCGAATCAACTGCGTGACGGCATTAAAGCTGGTCTGTTTTTGATCGCACCAGACGCAGTGGCTGGTGTTTTTACGCAGGCGTCGGTTAAGCACCATAATGGGCTGGGCGTGTGCATCGATAATCTCATCGATGTCATCCACACTGAGAAAACGCGGATAGATCATGACAGCATCACAGCGCAGGTCGAGCAGATATTGAATCGCCTGACGCTCTTCCTCGGCACTATGTTTACCGTCGGCAAGCAGAAGCTGGCGTCCTTTATCCTCCGCCATACGCGCAGTGTGAAATAGCAACTCGCTAAAATAAACGCCGTGATACAGGGTGTTGGTTACCACCAGACCCAGCGTCTGCGTGCTCTTCGCCGCCAGGCTGCGCGCCAGCAAATTGGGACGATAGCCACTCTCTTCAATAGCCTGGAACACGCGGTCTTTGGTCTCCTGGCTCACGTAGCCGTTCCCCGAAAGCACCCGGGAAACCGTAGCTTTCGACACGCCAGCACGCTTCGCCACTTCCAACATCGTGGTCATCTTACTCATCCCTTTTCACGCAATGTGACGCAGTGTACTGCACCGTTTCACCGCTGTCCTTGCTGCTCAATCGCAGAACGCGTTATCTGGTGATCGTAGTCACAAATACAAAAAATGATCAAAATATAATCTTGCACAAATATCATAAATTAAACATGATTTTGTGGAACCGGTTTCCTATCAATGTTTCATCATCACCAACATGAGACGAAAATAAACGGTAAGACATTACCTACCCTACTGATAAAACAGGATTAAATCCGATGTCTAAAAATTATGCAGCGCTGGCGCGCTCGGTTGTGACGGCTCTGGGCGGCGTCGAGAACATCACCGCAGTAACCCACTGCATGACCCGTTTACGTTTCGTTATCAAAGATGATTCGCAGGTCGACAGCGCCACGTTAAAAACGCTTAATGGCGTACTCGGCGTAGTGCGTAGCGACAATCAGTGCCAGGTGATCATTGGTAATACCGTGTCCCAGGCGTATCGCGAGGTCGTCAGCCTGCTGCCGGGCGATATGCAGCCCAGCGAACCCGCAGGCAAACCCAAACAGACGCTCAAGCGTATTGGGGCAGGGATCCTTGATGCGCTGATCGGCACTATGTCACCGCTGATCCCGGCGATTATCGGTGGATCGATGCTGAAACTGCTGGCAATGATCCTCGAAATGACCGGCGTGCTGCAAAAAGGCTCCTCGACACTGACGATCCTGACAGTGATTGGCGACGGCGCATTCTTCTTCCTGCCGCTGATGGTCGCCGCCTCTGCCGCCATTAAATTCAAAACCAACATGTCGCTGGCTATTGCTATTGCGGGCGTGCTGGTGCATCCGAGCTTTATTGATCTGATGGCTAAGGCCGCACAGGGCGAGCACGTTGAGTTCGCGCTGATCCCGGTCACGGCGGTGAAATACACCTACACGGTGATCCCGGCGCTGGTCATGACCTGGTGCCTGTCGTACATCGAACGTTGGGTGGATCGCATTACGCCAGCCGTAACCAAAAACTTCCTGAAACCGATGCTGATCGTGCTGATCGCCGCCCCGCTCGCCATCGTCTTAATTGGCCCGATTGGCATCTGGATCGGCAGCGCGATCTCCGCGTTGGTGTACACCATTCATGGCTATCTGGGCTGGCTGTCGGTGGCTATTATGGGCGCACTGTGGCCGCTGCTGGTGATGACCGGCATGCACCGCGTCTTTACCCCCACCATTATTCAAACCATTGCCGAAACCGGTAAAGAAGGCATGGTTATGCCGTCTGAAATTGGCGCCAACCTGTCGCTGGGTGGATCTTCTTTAGCGGTCGCCTGGAAAACCAAAAACCCGGAACTGCGTCAGACAGCGCTAGCCGCGGCAGCCTCCGCCATTATGGCAGGGATTTCCGAGCCGGCGCTGTACGGCGTGGCGGTACGTCTGAAACGTCCGCTGATTGCCAGTCTTATCAGCGGCTTTATCTGCGGTGCCGTCGCCGGAATGGCCGGACTGGCGAGCCACTCGATGGCTGCACCCGGC
Organism: Citrobacter sp. C348; assembly: GCF_047467975.1. Taxonomy (NCBI): domain Bacteria; kingdom Pseudomonadati; phylum Pseudomonadota; class Gammaproteobacteria; order Enterobacterales; family Enterobacteriaceae; genus Citrobacter; species Citrobacter sp. C348. The sequence goes on from NZ_JASJUJ010000005.1 coordinate 112,517, forward strand.
CTGTTCACCAGTGTACAGTTTTTCGACCCGGCCAATCCGATGACCATTGTCTGGGTATTTGGCGTCATGGCGCTGGCGGTAGTGCTGTCGTTTGTCTTAACGCTGCTGCTCGGCTTTGAGGATATTCCCGTCGAAGATGCGGCCGCGCAGGCCAGAAAAAACCAGGCTGCGCAGCCGGGCAATATCAATGGCGCCAGCATCTGACGGGTACTAACTGAGGTTTATTATGTCTGTTTTTCCGCAAGGATTTTTATGGGGCGGCGCGCTGGCCGCCAACCAGTCTGAAGGGGCGTATCGGGAAGGCGGCAAAGGGCTGACTACCGTGGATATGATCCCCCACGGCGCACATCGAATGCCGGTTAAACTGGGTCAGGAAAAGCGCGTTCAACTGCGGGATGACGAGTTTTATCCCAGCCATGACGCTATCGATTTTTATCATCGCTATAAAGACGATATTGCCCTGATGGCAGAAATGGGGTTCACGGTATTTCGTACCTCCATTGCCTGGAGTCGGCTCTATCCGAACGGGGATGAACTGACGCCGAATCAGGAAGGCATTGATTTTTATCGCTCGGTGTTTGCCGAGTGCAAAAAGTACGGTATTGAGCCGTTGGTGACGTTGTGCCACTTTGATGTACCGATGCACCTGGTCACTGAGTATGGCTCCTGGCGTAACCGCAAAATGGTGGAGTTTTTCACCCGCTACGCCCGTACCTGCTTCGAGGCCTTTGATGGTCTGGTGAAATACTGGCTGACGTTCAATGAAATCAACATCCTGCTGCACAGCCCTTTTTCCGGCGCGGGACTGGTGTTTGAAGCGGGTGAAAATCAGGATCAGGTGAAATACCAGGCCGCGCACCACGAACTGATTGCCAGCGCACTGGCAACCCAAATCGCCCATGAAATCAATCCGCACAACCAGGTCGGGTGCATGCTGGCGGGCGGAAACTTTTACCCCTACTCGTGCAAACCTGAAGATGTGTGGACCGCGCTGGAAAAGGACCGTGAAAACCTGTTCTTTATTGATGTACAGGCGCGTGGTGCTTATCCCGCCTACTCAGCCCGCGTGTTTCGTGACAAGGGCGTAGTGATTGAGAAAGCCCCGGAAGATGACGACATCCTGAAAAATACCGTCGATTTTGTCTCCTTCAGCTATTACGCCTCGCGCTGCGCCTCGGCAGAAATGAACACCGGCAACACCAGCGCCGCCAACGTGGTGAAGTCGCTGCGCAATCCGTACATTGCAGCCAGCGAATGGGGCTGGGGCATTGACCCACTGGGTCTGCGCATCACCATAAACATGATGTATGACCGCTACCAGAAACCGCTGTTTCTGGTGGAGAACGGACTGGGGGCAAAAGATGAAATCGATGCCAACGGTGAGATCAACGATGACTATCGCATCCGCTATTTACGCGACCATATTCGCGCCATGGCAGACGCCATTGAAGACGGCGTGCCGCTGATGGGTTACACCACCTGGGGCTGTATCGATCTGGTTTCCGCTTACACCGGCGAGATGAGCAAACGCTACGGTTTTGTCTATGTCGACCGCGATGACGCAGGCAATGGCACGCTGACGCGGACTCGCAAGAAATCATTCTGGTGGTACAAAAAAGTGATCGCCAGCAACGGGGCTGATCTGGACTGATCGTCGGGCCGGATGGCGCTTGCTATCCGGCCCGCATGATCACCCGCCACAAACATCCCCCTTCCTTTCCGTTTCATTTTTTACATTCATTTTTCTGGATCGTCATTCCATTCTGCGGTTTGCTGCCGCGCATTATTACTGGCATTTTATTCAGTAGTTTTTACTTTTCACCGTTCGTAACAAGGAAACGTTCATGTCTACTGATAATGTTCAAACACCAATGATTATCGCCAAACCCGTGCGTCGTTTAAAAGTGGGTTACGTCAGAAGACGCTACGAAGATCGCCGTACCGGATTCACCCTGCGTATCAGTCGACACGCCTCATTAACGCTGAATGGCGACTGGCTGGAACAGGCGGGTTTTCCGACCGGCACAGAGGTGAATGTTTCGGTGATGCAGGGGAAATTAATTATTGAGCAGGCAACTGAATAACGGCTGGATATGTAAAGGCGGAACAGGCCGGATGCCGCGCGTGGCTGACATCCGGCGCTGGGAATGCTTACTCTTCTGGCGCTTCTAACTCAGCAAATCCGCCATGGCCTTCCCAACCGGCTAATCGCTGATACACGGTCTCGACCGCCTCTTTGATTGGCTGTGTCATCGGGTAATAAAAGCCGACAATATCCGGTTGAATGCCGAGGAAAATCACCTCGCCAACATCCTCTTTGAGCTGATCAACCAAATAGTTCAACGGCATATTATGGGTGGTCATCATGAACATCTCGGCAATATCATCGGGATCGATAATGCGGATCTCGCCGGGATTGAGTCCCATGTCAGTGGCATCAACAATCAGCAGACGTTCCGGGCGCAGTTCGCGGATCGCGACGATGTCATTTTCTGGCGCACTTCCGCCGTCGATGACCACCCAGTTGCCTTTAGGCTCAGCCGCGCACATTTCTGCCAGCAGCGGACCCGCACCGTCGTCACCCATCATGCTGTTGCCGACACACAATAAAACGTCAGTCACGGTGTCTCCTCACCATCAGATAGATGGCGCTTTCCTGGTGAATGTCATGCAGCATGCTGAGCACCAGCTTGCTCCATTCCTGCTGCTGCGGCGTTTGCGCGGCGAGCGCGTCATCAAACGCGCGCGCCAGCATCTGCACATGGTTAAAATCGATGACGATTTCACCGTACTTCGGTACGCCTTCCATCTTACGGCGAGCTTCGCTTCCTTCGGCAAGCGTGGCAATCCACGCCAGATAGTCATCCCACGGGCAGGTTAACGCCGCTTCCAGGCAGTCGATTATGCCTAAGTGGTGACCAATCGCCAGGCTGTAATAGACAACCTGCTGCGCCTCGGCGGGCGTTGCATCGTTCTCATCAATAAACTTACGGCTCAGTTGACTGAACACCACCGTTTCACTCATCGGATACGCGCCTCTTCTACAACATGATTAAGATGCGTGACGATCTCGGTCAGACGCGGATCGTTTTCCGCTTCCAGCCAGCGCGCCACCTGTTGCTCACCCTGCCCCAACTGATTCATATAGTCATCGGCAATCTGACGACCATAGCGATAACCCGCCAGACGACGTGCTTCGCGATCGACCTTCACACGCAGCGGCTGAACCATATCCGGGTGCAAAATTTCCGCAGGCTGTGCGTCCAGTTCGCCTGGTGCACGTGCGTGAATTTTCTGCTCCAGCAGGCCAAGCGCCATCGCAAAGCCGTACAGCGTGGCGGCAGGCGTCGGTGGGCAACCAGGAATATACACATCCACGGGAACAATTTTGTCGGTGCCGCCCCATACGCAGTATAAGTCGTGGAAGATACCGCCGCTGTTGCCGCAGGCCCCATAGGAGATACAAATTTTCGGGTCCGGGGCAGACTGCCAGGCGCGCAGTGCCGGAGAACGCATCGCGCGGGTTACCGCACCGGTGAACAGCAGAATATCCGCATGGCGCGGCGACGGAACCACTTTGATGCCAAAACGTTCGGCGTCAAACAGCGGGGACAAGGTGGCGAAGATTTCGATTTCGCAACCGTTGCAGCCACCGCAGTCGACGCGGTAAACGTACGCTGAACGCTTGATGCTTTTCAGCAATGACGCTTTCATGCTGGCAATGGATTCATCCACGGTCATCGGGACCGGAATTCCGTTGGCATCACGTGGGCCTAATAAATTGCTCATCAGCTGGCCTCTTTCATATGGCGAGTCAGTTCTATACGGTCAGACGGCACCAGGCATTTCTGGCGCTTACAATCCGGGCAGGTCTCAAAGCCTTCACGGTGATTTTCCGCACGGGAATCACCGTTGTGCTTCAGTAACGCAATGGCGTAATCAATCTCTTTTTGCACCGCAAAAGGACGGTTACAGACGCGGCAATTACACAGAGCAAAACGAGACTGCTGCAGGAAATCTTCTTTCTTCCATACCGCCAGTTCATACTCCTGCGACAGCTTGATCGCCGCCGTCGGGCAGACTTCTTCACAGCGGCCACAGAAAATGCAGCGACCGAGGTTGAACTGCCACGCCAACTCATTGGTGACCAGATCTGTTTCTACTGTCAGCGCGTTAGATGGGCACGCATTGATACAGGCCGCACAGCCAATACACTGCTGCGGATTATGTTCCGGCTTACCGCGGAAGTTTTTATCAACCGCAATCGGCTCCAGCGGATAGGACGACGTTGGTGCCCCGGTTTTGATGACTTTTTTGATAAAAGTAAACATGGCGATTCCTTATTTCAGCGGCGAGTTTTTACGCTCGATGCTGTAGCGCTCAAGTTCTTTGTACGGCACGACTTTGCTTTTCTTTTTACGTACATCGACCACGGTCATACGGTCAGTACAGGAGTAGCAAGGATCGAGGCTACCGATAATCAGCGGGGCATCGGAGACGGTGTTACCGCGCAGCATGTAACGCAGCGTCGGCCAGTTGGCGTAGGTGGCCGCACGGCAGCGCCAGCGATACAGCTTCTGGTTGTCGCCGGTCATGCTCCAGTGGATGTCATCGCCACGCGGTGCTTCGGCAAAGCCCAGCGCGAAGCGGTGCGGAATATAGGTAAAGCCTTCCACCGCCAGCGGGCCGCCCGGCAGGTTATCGAGGCCAAAGTCGATCATGTTCAGCGCGGTATAGACTTCGTTGATACGCACTTTCAGACGGGAAATAACGTCGCAGCCCTGCTCGCTGTGCACTTCCATCGGCAGTAAACCGTAACCGACGAACGGGTGGTCCGCGCGGGTATCACGCGCGTGGCCGCTGGCACGCACCATTGGGCCGACGTTACTGAAGTCACGAGCAATTTCCGGGTCCAGACGGCCAATGCCGACGGTGCGCTGTTCCATGTTCGGCGTACTGAGCAGCATGTCGACCAGATCCTGTACATCACGACGCATCTGCTGCGCCAGCTGACGGGTCTGGATCATGTCCTCTTTCAGCAGGTCACGACGGATGCCGCCGATCAGGTTCATGCCGTAGGTTTTACGCGCCCCGGTGAGGATCTCCGCCATTTTCATCGACGTTTCACGCACGCGGAAGAACTGCATAAAGCCGGAGTCAAAGCCGGTGAAGTGGCACGCCAGGCCAAGGTTCAGCAGGTGCGAGTGCAGACGTTCCACTTCCAGCAGAATGGCGCGGATCATCTGCGCACGTTCCGGCACCACAATCCCCATCGCATTTTCCACGGAGGTGGTGTACGCCGTGCTGTGGGCAAAACCACAAATACCGCATACGCGATCCGACAGGAACGTCACTTCGTTATAACCCATACGGGTTTCCGCCAGTTTCTCCATGCCGCGGTGGACATAGAACAGACGGTAGTCGGCGTCGATGATGTTTTCGCCATCAACAAACAGGCGGAAGTGACCCGGTTCATCGGAGGTGACGTGCAGTGGGCCAATCGGCACCACGTTATTTTTCTTGTCACCCAGTTCGTTGATGAACTCGTAGGTTTCGGCATCGGTAGTCGGCGCCGGGCGCTGACGGTAATCCATGCTGTCTTTACGCAGCGGATAGAGTTCGTCCGGCCAGTCATCCGGCAGTACCAGACGGCGTTCGTCCGGTAACCCTACCGGGATCAAGCCGTACATGTCGCGTACTTCACGCTCGCCCCAAACAGCGGCCGGTACGCGCGGCGTCACGGACGGGAACTCCAGTTTATTGGCGTCGACTTCTACGCGAACGGTTATCCAGCACTTGGTGCCCTGTTCCATCGACATGACATAGTAGACGGCGTAATGGCCGCACAGCTGACGTTCGTCGTTACCAAACAGCACCGACAACCAGCCGCCCTGTTTGTAGTAGAGAAATTCAACTACTTCAGGCAGATAGTTGACCTTCACGGTGATAGTCAACTGATCTTTGGTCTGCCAGCCTTCATCCAGCACCACGCCCGGGAAGGCCTGGTGCAGAGCGGCGAGATAGTGTTGACCTACTTTTTCTTCAGACATGTTCAAACTCTCTTAAATCACGCCACCAGCAAGGAGACGAAGGCTAAAAACGCAAACCCAAAACCGGCCCAGGTCACGCGTGAAGTGGCGCAAAAACGCAGACGCGCCATGCTGTTTTCAAACAGGGCAATGACCAGCACGCCGAGGACCAGCTTAACGACAGCAATCACCAGCGCCAGCAGCAGCCCGCCCGCAGTGAAGGTTTCCATCTGCCCCCACGGCAGGAACACGCCGACAAACATTTGCAAAACGACCAGTTGCTTGAGGCTGATACCCCACTTGAGCACCGCAAAACCGCTGCCGCTGTATTCGGTCAGCGGACCTTCCTGCAGCTCCTGCTCGGCTTCCGCGAGGTCGAACGGCAGCTTGCCCATTTCGATAAAGGTGGCGAAGGCACAGGCACACAGCGCCAGAATCAACGGGATGCTACGCGCGGCAGGCCAGTGATAAATGGTATCGGCAATGTTGCTGATGTGGGTCGAACCAGCAACCTGCGCCGCCACCCACAAGCCCAGCAGCAGAATCGGCTCCACCAGTACGCCGAGCATCGCTTCACGGCTGGCGCCGATAGCGGTGAACGGGCTACCGGTATCCAGACCGGCGATAGAAAAGAAGAAGCGGGCAATGGCAAACAGGTAAATCAGCGTGATCAAATCACCCAGTTGCGGTAGCGGCGAGCCCACGGTCACCACCGGCAGTGCGGTAGCGATAGTCAGCATAACGCCCACCATCACAAACGGCGTCAGGCGGAAGACCCAGCTGGAATCCGCTGGCGCAATGCTCTGACGGCCCAGCAGTTTGATAATGTCGCGATATTCCTGCAACACGCCCGGACCGCGGCGGTTATGCAAACGCGCACGCGCCACGCGGGTAATACCGGACAACAGCGGCGCCGCGGCAAACAGCACCAGCGCCTGAATTAACGGATATAAAACACTCATTCTCAGGCTCCTCGTGAAACCACAATCACCACCAGCACCGCCAGCTCAATCAGCGCCAGGCGACGGAACAACACCGGTGCCGCCGCGTTCTGCCAGCCCGGAACCCAGGATACCGGGTTCAGCCATTTACGCAGTTTGAGTACCGGAGCAAAGGCTTCTTTAACCGGCATGGCAAAGCCGTGCGCAGTGATCACCATTGACTGCTCGTGATCGTAACCACACACCCACGCGGAACCGCGTGAACGTGACGGCAGGCGGTTGCCTTTGAAAATAGCCATGATGATGAACGGCAGCAGCGGACACGCGATCAGCAGCAGCGTGATCATCGGCTGAGATACGGTAGTATTCGCCGTTTCCAGCGGTAGCGGAACAGCGGCAGAAATCAGCGGCAGCAACCACGGGGCAGCAACGCCGCCAATCACGCAGCAGATAGCCAACGCAACCACGCTCACGCTCATCAGGATTGGCGCGCAGCAGGCGTTTTCCGCTTCCTTCGTGCGCGGTGCGCCTAGGAACGTCACACCGTAGACTTTCGCCATACACATCACCGCCAGCGCACCGGTAATTGCCAAACCGACAGCCAGCAACGGTCCTAACAGGCGACCGATGAACGCGCCGCTGTTACCCAGCTTGAAGAAGGATTGATAGATAACCCACTCACCGGCAAAGCCGTTCAGCGGCGGCAGCGCGGCCATCGCCATCAGGCCAACCAGCATCGCCAGAGAAATCACCGGCATACGTTTACCGATACCGCCCAGTTTCTCGATATCACGGTGACCGGTGCGGAACCAGATGCTGCCTGCGCCCAAAAACAGGACGCTTTTGAACAGGCTATGGTTGACCAGGTGATACAAACCGCCGGTCAGGCCAAGTGCGATCAGTGCCGGTTGGTTAAGGGAAATACCGGTCACGCCAGCACCCAGACCCAGCAGAATAATGCCGATGTTTTCCAGCGTGTGGTACGCCAGCAGACGCTGGATGTTGTGCTCCATCAGAGCATACAGGCCGCCGATAAACGCGGTGATCATCCCCAGCACCAGTAGCGTAACGCCCCACCACAGCGGTGCATTACCGCCCAGCAGCGACAGGGACAGAATACCCAGCAGCCCCACCTTCATTACCACGGTAGAGAACAGCGCCGCCGCCGGTGCACTGGCGTTGGCGTGTGCCTGTGGCACCCAACCGTGCAGTGGGATAATCCCGGCCAGCAGACCAAAGCCCGCCACACCCAACAGCCAGATGTCAGCACCGAGCGGCAGTTGCTGAGTGCGCAGGTCGAGCAAGCGCAGTTCCAGCGTACCGTAGCGCTGCCACACCAGATAGCAAGCGATCGCCAACAGCAGCGTACCGACACGACCCAGCGCAAACCACAGCTTGCCTTCTTTGCTGCACCCGGTCAGGAACACCGCACACAGCGCCATGATTTCCGCCATCACCACCAGCGTGCCGAGGTTGCTGGCAACCACGGCGCACACCGCCGCCGCCATCAGCAGATTAACCAGCAGTCCGTTGGCTTTTACCTGCGGGTGACGGTGCCAGTCGATGTTGTACAGGCTGACGAACAGGCCGCACAGACCCAGCGTAATCAGCCAGATAGCGTTCAGCGGCGACATTTGCAGGCTATGACCGATAAACGGCATCACGCCGCTAACCGCAACGGCGCGGGTCAGTACGAGGAACCCCGCAGCCGCCGTACAGAGGCTACCCACCGCACCGCCGACACCGGCGATCCAGCCGCTTAACGGCTTATGAAACGAAAACAGAAACGCCAGAACCGCCGCCGCCGTAAACCAGGCCACGCCGCTGTTAATCAGTGAAATTGCGCTCATTTTGCATCCCCACTCTGAGCCTGCTGAAACAAGGTGAGATCGCCGAAGTCGGTATTGAACGTCAGCTCACGCTTACGTTTGCTGGCGCGGGCGATGTCCATATTGCTCACCAGATGCAGGGCTTGCGTTGGGCACATACGCACGCAGGCCGGACCTTGTTCATCAAAGCTACACAAGTCGCATTTCACCGCAATGGCGCGAATACCCGGCACCCAGTCCAGCAGCGTGCTGACGCGAGCTGGCGCTGGCGGAGCAGGAGGCGCTTTTGACGTATTGGCGTTCGCCGGGATATGCAGCGGACGGCTGCCTGAAAACTCAATGGCCCCAAACGGACAGGCGATCCCGCACAGTTTGCAGCTCACGCACAGGCTTTCATTCAGCTGTACGGCGCCGTCGACACGGTTAATCGCATTGACCGGACAAACGGTGGCACAAGGCGCATCTTCACACTGGTGGCAAAGCTGCGGCGCAGATTCTTTTTCATTTAGCATCACTTTCAGGCGCGGCATTGACTGCAGGCCATGCTGGCGATGTGTCTCTGAGCAGGCGGCTTCACAGGTGTGGCAGCCGATACAAAGAGTGGAGTCAGCAATTACAAAACGATTCACCAGGCATTCCTCAGGTGATAGTCATTTTTGACGAAAACATGCCTATCAAATGTCATTTTCGACACTTATCGACATGCCCATTCCCTAAACTGTCGTGACGCAGCATACGCACCGCATCATGACTTACGTGGACACACCCGAGGCTTAAACCGGGCTATGACCCTCTACCAGTTGGCTTAAATTCACTGGCATATTGTTTTCAACCGCGGTGTACAGGCTGTCGTAGACGCTGGCGATTTTTTCGAGATAGTGCTCCAGCACCTGTTCCCGATCGCGGTTGCTGATACGGTCATCGACCTTGCCGTCGAGAGACAGTTGTGCCTGTGCAATCAACTGCTTATCTTCGCCATCTTTCGTTTCAACGTAGTACTCGATGGTATGGCTGTTAAAGCCGTCCGCCAGCGTGACGTAGATAACGAAGTGCTCAAACAAGACAAAGCACAGGTCCTTGTCCGGCGCGCAGCTCATCGCATGATGTAAACGCGCTTTCGACAGGGTGATCCCCTGTACCAGCGAGTTGCAATAAATACGCCACTGGTCCTGTAGGCGACGATGCCGTTCAGCGATGTAATCGGCTTTTTCGCTTATTTCCCAAATAGTCATGTCAGGTTACCCGTTTAGCAGAGACATTCAGCGTTAAGCACGTTTCATGCCAATATTTAATTGTTTATATTTCATATAGATAGAGAATTTACTAGTCGTGACGACATGTCATTTCGTCATCGTCGTCATTGTCACGGGTGAAAAAATTCAGTTTGGCATGTTTTTTGCTTTTATCCCGATAACAACAAGGGAGGCGATATGCACGAAATAACCCTCTGCCAACGGGCACTGGAATTGATTGAACAACAGGCTACGCAACACGGTGCAAAACGGGTTACTGCGGTCTGGCTCAAAATTGGCGCATTTTCTTGCGTAGAAACCAGCGCTCTCGCCTTTTGTTTTGATCTGGTATGCCGTGGCACCCTTGCAGAAGGTTGTAAACTCCACCTCGAAGAACAAGAAGCCGAATGTTGGTGTGAAACATGCCAGCAGTACGTCACCTTACTGACCCAGCGCGTGCGCCGTTGTCCGCAATGTCACAGCGACATGCTAAGAATCGTGGCCGATGACGGCCTGCAGATTCGACGAATTGAAATAGGCGATGCTGAAGATTAAAGCTGGTGACAAAGTAGGCCGGATAAGACGTTAGCGTCGCCATCCGGCAAAAAGCGAGTAACAAGCAATAGATCAGGAGTGAGCGATGTGTACGACATGTGGTTGCGCTGAAGGCAACCTTTATATAGAGGGTGATGAACATAACCCCCACTCGGCGTTTCGCAGCGCGCCATTTGCCCCGGCCGCTCGTCCGGCGCTGAATATTACCGGTGTGAAGACCGCCAGTTTCACCCCGAGCCAAACTGAAGAAGGCGATTTACACTACGGTCATGGTGAAGCCGGCACCCACGCGCCAGGCATGAGCCAGCGCCGTATGCTGGAAGTGGAAATTGACGTGCTGGACAAGAACAACCGTCTGGCCGAGCGTAACCGCGCCCGCTTCGCCGCCCGTCAGCATCTGGTGCTGAATCTGGTCTCCAGCCCCGGATCCGGTAAAACAACACTGTTAACCGAAACATTGATGAAGCTGAAAGACAGCGTGCCGTGTGCGGTGATCGAAGGCGACCAGCAGACGGTTAACGATGCCGCGCGTATTCGCGCCACCGGTACACCCGCCATCCAGGTGAACACCGGTAAAGGCTGCCATCTTGATGCACAAATGATTGCCGATGCCGCGCCACGACTGCCGCTGGCAGACAACGGTATTCTGTTCATTGAAAACGTCGGTAACCTGGTATGCCCGGCGAGCTTCGACCTCGGCGAACGTCATAAAGTGGCGGTGCTTTCCGTTACCGAAGGCGAAGACAAACCGCTGAAATACCCGCATATGTTTGCCGCCGCCTCGCTGATGCTACTCAACAAAGTCGACCTGCTGCCGTACCTCAATTTTGATGTTGAACAATGCATCGCCAGCGCCCGGGAAGTGAACCCGGAAATTGAGATCATCCTGATTTCCGCCACCAGCGGTGAAGGCATGGATCAATGGCTCTCCTGGCTGGAGACGCAGCGATGTGCATAGGTGTTCCGGGTCAAATCCGCACCATTGAGGGAAACCAGGCCAAGGTCGATGTTTGCGGTATTCAGCGCGACGTCGACCTGACGCTGGTCGGTAGTTGTGATGAGCACGGTCAACCACGTCTGGGGCAATGGGTCCTGGTGCACGTTGGTTTTGCCATGAGCATCATTAATGAGGCTGAAGCGCGCGACACGCTCGAGGCGCTGCAAAACATGTTTGACGTTGAGCCGGATGTCGGCGCGTTGCTGTACGGCGAGGAAAAATAAATGCGTTTCGTTGACGAATATCGCGCACCAGAACAGGTGATGCAGTTGATTGACCACCTGTGTGAACGTGCCGCTCACCTCCCCTACACCGCTGAACGTCCGCTGCGCATTATGGAAGTGTGCGGTGGCCATACCCACGCTATTTTCAAATTCGGTCTTGACCAACTGCTACCTGAAAACGTGGAGTTTATTCACGGCCCCGGCTGCCCGGTTTGCGTGCTGCCGATGGGCAGAATTGACAGCTGCGTAGAAATTGCCAGCCACCCGGAAGTGATTTTCTGCACCTTTGGCGACGCGATGCGCGTCCCGGGAAAACAGGGGTCGCTGCTGCAGGCCAAAGCGCGTGGCGCAGATATCCGTATCGTCTATTCGCCGATGGATGCCCTGAAGATGGCGCAGGAAAACCCGACCCGCAAAGTCGTGTTCTTTGGTCTGGGTTTTGAAACCACCATGCCGACGACCGCCATCACGCTCCAGCAGGCAAGACAGCGTGACGTGCAAAACTTCTACTTTTTCTGTCAGCACATTACGCTGATCCCAACACTGCGTAGCCTGCTGGAACAGCCAGATAACGGTATTGACGCCTTTTTAGCACCGGGTCACGTCAGCATGGTCATTGGCACCGATGCCTATAATTTCATCGCCTCCGATTTCCATCGCCCGCTGGTGGTCGCCGGTTTCGAACCGCTGGATCTGCTGCAGGGCGTGGTGATGCTGATTGAGCAGAAAATTGCCGACCACAGCCAGGTTGAGAACCAGTACCGTCGTGTGGTGCCGGATGCCGGTAACGCCCTGGCGCAGCAGGCTATCGCCGAGGTGTTCTGCGTCGATGGCGACAGCGAATGGCGCGGTCTGGGCGTTATCGAATCTTCCGGCGTTCATCTGACGCCTGACTACCAACGTTTTGATGCCGAAGCACATTTCAAACCGGCGCCGCAGCAGGTGTATGACGACCCGCGCGCGCGCTGCGGCGAGGTGCTGACCGGCAGATGTAAACCGCATCAGTGCCCGTTATTTGGTAAAACCTGTAATCCGGAGACCGCATTTGGCGCCCTGATGGTCTCCTCCGAAGGCGCGTGTGCCGCCTGGTATCAGTATCGTCAGCAGGAGTGTGAAGCATGAACAGCGTACAACTCGCCCACGGTAGCGGCGGTCAGGCTATGCAACAATTGATCAATAGCCTGTTTATGGAAGCATTTGCGAATCCGTGGCTGGCGGAACAAGAAGATCAGGCGCGTCTGGATCTGGCGCAACTGATGGCTGAAGGCGACCGTCTGGCATTTTCGACCGACAGCTACGTGATTGATCCGCTGTTCTTCCCTGGCGGCAATATCGGCAAGCTGGCTGTCTGCGGTACGGCTAACGACGTCGCCGTCAGTGGTGCGATCCCTCGCTACCTCTCCTGCGGGTTTATCCTCGAAGAAGGCCTGCCGATGGACACGCTGAAAACAGTGGTCAACAGCATGGCGGCCACCGCGCGCGAAGCGGGCATTGCCATCGTCACCGGCGACACCAAGGTGGTGCAGCGCGGCGCGGCGGACAAACTGTTTATCAACACCGCCGGAATGGGTGCGATCCCCGCTAATATCCACTGGGGTGCACAAACCCTGAGCCCAGGCGATGTGCTGCTGGTCAGCGGAACGCTCGGCGACCACGGCGCAACCATCCTTAACCTGCGCGAGCAGTTGGGGCTGGACGGTGAACTGGTCAGCGACTGCGCGGTGTTAACGCCGCTGATTCAGACGCTGCGTGACATCCCCGGCGTGAAAGCGCTGCGCGACGCCACTCGCGGCGGCGTGAATGCAGTCACCCACGAGTTTGCGGCGGCCTGCGGCTTCGGCATTGAATTGTCCGAATCATCCCTGCCGGTGAAGCCAGCGGTACGTGGCGTCTGCGAACTGCTCGGTCTGGATGCGCTCAACTTTGCCAACGAAGGCAAACTGGTTATCGCCGTGGAACGCCAGGCCGCAGAAAGCGTGCTTGCCGCGCTACGCGCGCATCCGTTGGGCCGCGATGCGGCGCTGATTGGTGAAGTGGTGGAACGTAAAGGCGTTCGTCTGGCCGGACTGTATGGCGTGAAGCGAACTCTTGATTTACCACACGCCGAACCACTCCCACGCATATGCTGATATATTGCCCGGTGGCGCTTCGCTTACCGGGCCTACGGATGGCGTACCCTGGCCATCCGACAATAATTTTCAACTTATACCTATAATTCATTTACCGTTTTTGCACCGTTGGTGCTTCCTGGAAAAGCAATATGTCGTATACACCGATGAGCGACCTCGGACAGCAAGGCTTGTTCGATATCACTCGTACATTATTACAGCAGCCCGATCTTCAGTCTCTCAGTGAGGCGCTTTCACAGTTGGTCAAGCGTTCGGCGCTGGCCGACAGTGCGGCTATTGTGTTATGGCAGGCGCAGACGCAGCGTGCGCGTTACTTCGCGACGCGTGAAAATGGTAAACCCATCGATTATGAAGACGAAACGGTGCTGGCACACGGTCCGGTGCGCCGCATTCTGTCTCGTCCCGATGCCCTGCACTGCAGCTACCATGAGTTTAGTGAAACCTGGCCGCAGCTGGCATCCGGCGGGTTGTACTCCCAATTTGGTCACTACTGTCTGCTGCCGCTGGCGGCCGATGGGCGCATCTTCGGCGGCTGTGAATTTATCCGCCACGAAGACAGCCCGTGGAGTGAAAAAGAGTACAACCGCCTGCAAACCTTTACCCAGATCGTCGGCGTCGTGGCCGAACAGATCCAGAACCGGGTCAGCAACAACGTCGACTACGATCTGCTATGTCGTGAGCGTGACAACTTTCGTATCCTGGTCGCCATCACCAATGCGGTGCTCTCCCGCCTGGACATTGATGAGCTGGTCAGCGAAGTCGCCAAAGAGATCCACCACTACTTCGATATCGACGCCATCAGCATCGTGCTGCGCAGCGATCGCAAAAATAAGCTGAGCATCTATTCCACCCACTATCTGGATGAGCATCATCCGGCGCACGAGCAGAGCGAAGTTGACGAAGCGGGCACGCTCTCTGAGCGGGTATTCAAAAGCAAAGAGATGCTGCTGATTAACCTGAGCGAACGTGATGCGCTGGCGCCTTACGAACGCATGCTGTTTGACACCTGGGGCAACCAGTTACAAACCCTGTGTCTGCTGCCGCTGATGTCCGGCAACACGATGCTTGGCGTCCTCAAGCTGGCCCAGTGCGAAGAAAAAGTCTTCACTACCGCCAATCTCAAGCTGCTGCGCCAGATTGCCGAGCGCGTGGCCATTGCTGTCGATAACGCCCTCGCCTACCAGGAGATCCACCGCCTGAAAGAACGGCTGGTCGATGAGAACCTGGCATTGACCGAGCAGCTCAATAACGTGGACAGTGAGTTTGGTGAAATCATTGGCCGCAGCGAAGCCATGTACAGCGTGCTCAAACAGGTCGAGATGGTGGCGCAAAGCGACAGCACCGTGCTGATTCTGGGCGAGACAGGAACGGGTAAAGAGCTGATTGCCAGGGCTATTCACAATCTGAGCGGACGTAATGCCCGTCGGATGGTGAAGATGAACTGTGCGGCGATGCCTGCCGGACTGCTGGAAAGCGACCTGTTTGGTCATGAGCGTGGCGCGTTTACCGGTGCCAGTACGCAGCGCATCGGGCGTTTCGAACTGGCCGATAAAAGCTCGCTGTTTCTCGACGAAGTTGGCGACATGCCGCTGGAGCTACAGCCTAAGCTGCTGCGCGTTCTGCAGGAGCAGGAATTTGAACGTCTGGGCAGCAACAAGCTGATCCAGACCGACGTGCGGTTGATCGCCGCCACCAACCGCGATCTGAAAAAAATGGTGGCCGATCGCGAGTTCCGCAACGATCTGTACTATCGCCTGAACGTCTTCCCGATCCACCTGCCACCGCTGCGCGAGCGCCCGGAAGATATCCCGCTGCTGGTGAAGGCCTTCACCTTTAAAATTGCTCGCCGGATGGGGCGCAATATCGACAGCATTCCGGCTGAAGCGCTGCGCACGCTAAGCGGCATGGAGTGGCCGGGAAACGTGCGTGAACTGGAAAACGTGGTGGAACGCGCGGTGCTGCTCACTCGAGGTAACGTACTGCAGCTGTCCCTGCCGGATATCATCACGCCGGCGCCGTGCACACCGCCGGTGGCGACCGAAGTTGCGCAGGAAGGCGAAGATGAATTCCAGTTGATTATGCGCGTGCTGAAAGAGACCAACGGCGTGGTCGCCGGTCCAAAAGGCGCAGCACAGCGGCTGGGACTCAAGCGCACAACGCTACTCTCGCGCATGAAGCGACTGGGTATTGATAAGGATGCGCTGGTTTAACGTTTGTGGCTGATGGCGCAAATGCGTGTGCCTTTGTAGGCCGGATAAGGCGCAGCCGCCATCCGGCACACAGCAACATTACTTCTTAGGCTTAAATTTCTCTGGCAATTCCGGCACCGGACGTTTGTCATCAATCAAATGACGCACGGTCAGGATCGGATGACGCCAGAGCATTCTCGGCCCAGCCCAGCGCATAATCTGCTTCATCTCTTCGCGTTTGGCTGGTTGGTAGCAGTGCACCGGACACTGTTTGCAGGCCGGTTTTTCCTCACCAAAAACACACTTATCCAGCCGCTTTTGCGCATAGGTAAACAGCGCATCGTAATGCCCCGGATCGTCTGAAGCCTGCGGACACTGGCTCTGATACAGCGAGATCATTTTCTGGATCGTCATTTTTTCGCGAGCAATACGTTTGCCGGACATGATGCCTCCACATTTAAGTTGCATGCATAATACACCTTAGTGATCCGCGGGACTATTACCAGAAGGTGATACATCCTTAGCACCCTACGCAAATAAGAATTATTTTCATTTATCATGCCTTGTGCTATATAACATAGCAAAGGCTATATTCGATGATAAATTAACCACTTTCTTGTGAGGGATACTATGCCGCGCCTGCCCCATCTGAAATCGTTTCTCCTTGCCTGCGTCCTGACGGCGCTGACGCTGTCGCCTGCATCGGCGCAAGAAAAATTTAAGGTGGTCACCACCTTTACGGTGATTGCCGATATGGCGAGCAACGTGGCAGGTGACGCAGCCGAGGTCAGCTCCATTACCAAGCCGGGGGCTGAAATTCACGAATATCAGCCCACGCCGGGCGACATTAAACGCGCGCAGGGCGCACAACTGATCCTCTCCAACGGTCTCAATCTGGAACTGTGGTTTGCCCGCTTCTACCAGCATTTATCCGGCGTGCCGGAGGTGATGGTCTCTGACGGCGTGAAGCCGATGGGCATCAGCGAAGGCCCCTATAACGGCAAGCCGAATCCCCATGCCTGGATGTCAGCTGAGAACGCGCTGATTTACGTCGATAACATCCGCGATGCGCTGATGAAGTACGATCCGGACAATGCCACCATCTACCAGAACAATGCAGAGCGCTATAAAACAAAAATTCGTCAGACGCTCGATCCCCTGCATGCGGCGCTGGCAAAAATCCCGGCCGATAAACGCTGGCTGGTCACCAGTGAAGGCGCATTCTCCTATCTGGCGCGCGATAACGATTTGAAAGAGCTGTATTTGTGGCCGATCAACGCCGATCAGCAAGGCACACCCAAACAGGTGCGCAAAGTGATCGATGCGATCAGAACTCATCAGATCCCGACGGTATTTAGCGAAAGCACGGTGTCCGACAAGCCTGCCCGTCAGGTGGCGCGTGAGTCCGGCGCACATTACGGCGGCGTGCTGTATGTCGATTCGCTGAGCGCTGCTGATGGCCCGGTACCGACCTATCTGGATTTACTGCGCGTGACGACAGAAACCATTGTCAGCGGGATTAACGCGGGTCTAGGGAGCCAGCCATGAGTCAATCTGCAATTTCCGTCAATCAGGTGACGGTGACGTATCGCAACGGTCACACCGCGCTGCGCGCTGCCACCTTTCAGGTACCAGGCGGCTCGATTGCCGCGCTGGTCGGGGTCAACGGCTCCGGGAAATCAACGCTGTTTAAAGCGCTGATGGGCTTTGTCCGCCTGGCGCAGGGCGAAATTTCCATTTTGCAGCAGCCAGTCAGCAAGGCGCTAAAACAGAATCTGATTTCCTACGTTCCGCAGTCGGAAGAGGTGGACTGGTCGTTTCCCGTGCTGGTGGAAGATGTGGTGATGATGGGCCGCTTCGGTCATATGGGCTGGCTGCGTCGGCCAACCGCGCGCGACCATCAATGCGTGGATGCGGCGCTGGCGCGGGTCGATATGCTGGAATACCGCCATCGGCAGATCGGCGAACTCTCCGGCGGGCAGAAAAAACGTGTTTTTCTGGCGCGCGCCATCGCCCAGGACGGACAGGTCATTTTGCTGGATGAACCGTTCACCGGCGTAGACGTGAAAACCGAGGCCCGCATTATCGACCTGCTGCGCGAACTGCGCGATGAGGGGCGCACGATGCTGGTCTCTACTCACAATCTGGGTTCGGTGACCGAGTTTTGTGATTACACAGTCATGATCAAAGGGACGGTGCTGGCGAGCGGCCCGACCGACTCCACCTTTACCCCCGAAAATCTCGAGCTGGCGTTCAGCGGCGTCCTGCGCCATGTGAAGCTGAGCGGCGGTGAGCAGCACGTAATCACCGATGATGAACGGCCATTTATTTCTCGACGTGCCCAGAACGAAGGGGAATCACCATGAACTGGCTGACAGAACCGTTTGGTTACCAGTACATGCTCAACGCCATGTGGGTCTCGGCGATGGTCGGCGGCCTGTGCGCGTTTCTCTCCTGTTATTTAATGCTCAAGGGCTGGTCATTAATAGGCGATGCGCTGTCGCACTCGATTGTGCCAGGCGTTGCCGGGGCCTATATGTTAGGACTTCCCTTCGCGCTTGGCGCGTTTCTTTCCGGCGGGCTGGCGGCGGGCAGTATGCTGTTTCTTAACCAGCGTTCGCGCCTGAAGGAAGATGCGATCATTGGGCTGATTTTTTCCTCGTTCTTCGGCATCGGGTTGTTTATGGTGTCGCTCAATCCGATGTCGGTGAACATTCAGACCATTATTCTCGGTAACGTGCTGGCGATTGCACCGGAAGATATTCTGCAACTGGCGATTATCGGCGTCATTTCACTGACCATTCTGCTGTTGAAGTGGAAAGATTTGATGGTGGTTTTTTTCGACGAAAACCATGCGCGTTCTATCGGTCTGAACCCGGGCCGCCTGAAGCTGTTATTTTTTACGCTGCTCTCAGTTTCCACCGTTGCGGCGCTGCAAACTGTCGGCGCATTTCTGGTGATTTGCCTGGTAGTGACGCCCGGTGCCACGGCCTGGCTGTTGACCGATCGCTTTCCCCGGCTGCTCACTATCGCCGTCGCTATCGGTAGCCTGACCAGCTTTTTCGGTGCCTGGCTGAGCTACTGGCTGGACGGCGCGACCGGCGGAATTATTGTTGTTCTGCAAACACTGCTGTTTCTGCTGGCGTTCGTCTTCGCCCCTAAACACGGTCTGTTAGCCAACCGTCGCCGCGCCCGCCAGGTGAATAAGGAGTCCTCATGTTCTTAACCGCCCTGCTGGAACCCTTTCAGTTCAGCTTTATGGTAAACGCACTGACCATCTCCGTTATCGTCGCCGTACCCTGCGCGCTGTTGTCGGTGTTTTTGGTGCTCAAAGGCTGGGCGCTGATGGGCGATGCCATGAGCCATGCGGTATTTCCGGGGATCGTATTGGCTTATATCGCGGGCATTCCGCTGGCCATTGGCGCGTTTATCGCCGGGCTGTTCTGCGCGGTGGCGACCGGCTATCTCGATGATAACAGCCGCATCAAACGCGACACGCTGATGGGGATCGTCTTCTCCGGCATGTTCGGCGCGGGACTGGTGCTGTACGTCTCAATCCAGTCTGAGATTCATCTGGACCATATTCTGTTCGGCGATATGCTCGGCGTTTCGCTGGGGGATATCGCGCAAACGGCGGTTATTGCGCTGGGGATTGCGCTTGTCATCGGATTAAAGTGGAAAGATCTGCTGCTGCACGCCTTCGACCCACACCAGGCAAAAGCCTGCGGGCTGAACACCACCCTGCTGCACTATGGTCTGCTGTGTATGATCGCGCTCACCATCGTCGCCACGCTAAAGTCGGTGGGTATTATTCTGTCAATCTCGCTGTTAATTGCGCCGGGCGCGATTGCGATTTTACTCACGCGCCAGTTTTCCCACGCCCTGCTACTGGCCGTCGTCATATCGATGATCACCTCATTTATGGGCGTCTACCTGTCATTTTTCATCGACAGCGCACCGGCCCCGACCATCGTCGTCTTATTCTCCCTGCTGTTTGTTACCGCCTTTATTTACTCCTCCCTGCGCGATCGTCGTTTAGAACGGCGACGCCAGCAATACGACCTCTAACGTGTGGGCAGTCAGATGCCCACTTTCGTTATTAGAATACGCAATGACAATTTTATCAGCGTATTGAGCAACTCACTCCCTCTGAAACCATGCCATATTTACCGACGTTATTTATCGCGACGATAGTAACTATCACATCAGATATAAATAAATACAAACAGGTAAATTTTTATGAGCAAGATGAGCATGTCCGAAATCTATTCTGAACCAGAAGCCTACGGATTACCTCGTAAAGGTATTACACTTAATAGCAAGACTGCTGCATTGGTGGTAGTTGATCCACAAGTTGATTTTCTAAGTCCGCAGGGAATTGGCTGGGAAGTATTTAAAGACAGCATCACCGAAAACAATACCGTAGAAAACCTGGAAGCGCTGTTTAAGTTGGCAAAAGAACAGCATCTTCCTGTATTTGTCTCTCCACATTATTATTTCCCACATGATCATAAATGGGTATCGACCGCACCAGGCGAAACATTTATGCACAGCACGGGAATGTTTGATCGTCAGGGACCGCTGAACGTGGATAATTTCGAAAATTCAGGTGCTGACTTTATGCCGCAGTTTAAACCCTATATTTATGACGGCGAAACGGTCATTACATCACCGCATAAAATTTTTGGACCAGAAACCAACGATCTGGTGCTGCAACTCAGAAAACGTGGCATCTCCCAGGTCATTCTGGCCGGTATGGCCGCCAATCTGTGTATTGAATCCCATTTGCGTGAATTGATTGAGCAAGGCTTTGAGGTTGTCGTAGTTAAAGACGCCACGGCAGGGCCACGAATTCCGGAAGGTGACGGTTATCTCGCCGCACTCACCAACTACCGTATTATTGCTAATGATTTATGGGACACTGAAAAGACGATTGAAACAGTAAAAGCCGCAGCTAAGTAACGACTACCGGCACCTTTCATATCATTATCTAATTGCTGTGCAGTTATCGCCAACAACTGCACAGAAAAATCAATAAAATGGAACCCTTCCATGAAGCTTAAGTTAAAGTTGATTGCGGCATGTATTTTACTTTCCATGTCCGTTTCAACCTCCACGGCGATTGCCGCCCCTAATTCGAACGAGACAACCTACTTAGTTAATCGTGGTAACCCACAGTTAAAAGTAAACGGTAAATATATCGATCAGATGATTGCCGAGGTGATGGCGAAAAATAATCTGCCCGGTTTATCCATGGCGATCGTTCAGGCACCTTATATTCCGCGCTCAGCTGGATATGGACTGGCAACACTCACCAATGATGAATTGGCTTCGACCAAAACTATGTGGGGTATCGGGCCAATCACTCAGGCTTTTACCGCCGTAGCGGTCATGCAGCTGGTAGAGCAAGGCAAATTGAATCTTAATAACCCAGTAAGCAAGTATGTACCCGGCTTACCGGAAAGCTGGCATAACATTACGATTCTGGAATTAATGCAACATTCTTCCGGGATCCCTGACTTCAGATCCTTCGGCTATAAACAAGCGCAGAAATATACACCTGCGCAGCTGGTTGATCTTGTCAAAAATAAACCGCTCGAATTTAAAAACGGTACTGATATCAACGCCAGTGCGACCGACTTTATTTTGTTAGGGATGGCTATCGAAAACGTCAGCGGGATGCGTTATGAAGACTTCGTTATCAAATACCAAATTGAACCATTAGGCCTGCAAAGCACACAGTTCGCGAAGGATATGCCAACGAAAGCCTATCTGGATCGCCCAACACCCGACAAGCAACACAACCAGCACGCTAAATTTAAAGCAGAAATCGCCTACATCAACCCGGTTGAACCCGCGACCGGTTATGTCGCTGCGGGTGAAAAACTGGAGCCAGTCAGCGCTATCGCCACCGATAACCTGTACGCGTACGGCGGCTTGTGGTCGTCAGCTGAAGACATCAGCAAATGGGATATCGGTCTTGCAGGCAGCACGCTAGTTAAAGATAAACAGCTGCGCGATATTATCTACAGCCCCGCAAAACTGAAAAACGGCAAAGTCGTGCCCGCTATGGCCGGCTGGGAATTTACCCGTCATCCTGGTTTCCTTGAAATCAAAGGAACGACCGCTGGTTTCAGCGCCTATCTGAGCCGCTTTACTGCCGGTGACGAACTGGTTTGTGTGACGATGCTGACCAACAAAGAAGGTGTCGACATGACCCAGGTGGCACGTGATATTGCCGAAGCCTATAAAACCGGTCTGAATTCTGGTTTAAATTCAGAGAAAATCAAAAATCAGGAGAGTAAATACTCTGTCGATGAGACTATTTCCCGACTGAAGGCCGTTCTGAATAGTGAAGGTGTTCCGTTATTCACCGAGATTGATCATGAGAAAAATGCCGAGGGCGTAGGCATGAACCTCAGACCAACGAAAGTCCTGGTATTTGGTAATCCTAAAGTCGGCACAAAACTGATGCAGGATAAACAGGGCATATCGCTTGATCTGCCGTTACGTGTTTCCGTCTGGCAGGATAAGATTGGTCGGGTTTGGGTCGGCTATGAAAACCTTGATGACGTGGCAAAAACTTACGACATCCAGGACCAAAAGACCATTGATAGTATTGATAATTTCATGACTAAACTGGTCAGTCGGTCTGTAGATGCTTATATCCAGTAACAGGGTATAGCATTCTCAACGCTTTCATGCTGCGAGGTCAGTACCTGCCCCGCAGCACATAAAACGTTAATTTATTCAGCCCCAGCTCAACAGCGGGCTGAATGCCTCGCGACCCACCAGCGCTCGCAACGCGGGCAGGCGACAGCTGTGAGCCAGTAGCGGAGGCAGCGCAAAAATGATGTCGCTGGAGAGCATGACATTCTCCAGTTGCCCCCATAAGTACCAGCCGGTATCGACGCCGCTTGGCGGAACAAAAAAATGCAAATGACTACCCTCATGCGGCTCATCGGCAATGCCCAGCCACTGGCTAAAGCGCGGGATAGTCGGTGAAACGTGCGTCACCCGCGAGCAGTTGCGTACCTGACTTGCGGGAATATAAAACGCCTGCGTTCCCATGCGGATACGCACAGCTGCCAGGTTAACGGGTTGCGTCATCACCACAGGTCTCCTGATAACGGTCAAATACCAGATTCAGATCCAGCAGGGTGAACCAGGTGTCGCCCACCTTTACCACCCCGACCGCAATGGGCTGTAGCGCCGGAGGCAGCGAATCACCGGGTAAATGAATCTGGCTTTCCACCACCTCAAGAACATCAACCAATCTGTCAATCAGGATGCCGCTTTGCATCCTCTCACCGCAGCCAATCAGGATAGTGCGTTTCCCCAAAGCGTTAGCCACGGGGTTGTCAATCAGGTCATTCAGCCTCATGACCGACTCCACGCGCCCGCGATAGTTAATCACGCCTTCAAGCATCGGCGGACAACAGGGTACCCACGAGATAGGACGTTCCGCGAGGATCTCTCTTATCTGCGCGCCGTAGAAAGCAAAGTTTTTATCCGCCAGCTGAAATAACACCAGCGTGCACTGCGGCTCATCGACGCTTTCACACTCGGGTTTCTCACCATGATTCAGCGCCAGGATCTGCTCCAGTTGTGGGCTCATGCCCTCTCCTTTTCTTCAGCGATACAGAAGGTGTTGCGGCCTTTTTGCTTGGCGGCATACAGCGCCTGATCGGAACGCTCACGCAGCGTTTCAATACGATCGCCAAACTGCCACTGCGCGATACCAGCGCTGAAGGTACTGTGAAAATAGGTATCATTAACGGAGAACGCGACCTGCTCGTAATCCTTGCGTAAACGTTCCACTACCAGGGCTGCCGTTTCGCTGGTGGTATTCGGCATGATGATGGCGAATTCTTCCCCGCCGTAGCGGCCCACAATGTCGGTGCTGCGTAAACGATGGGAAAACAGCTGCGAGATGCCGACAATCACCTGGTCTCCGACGACGTGGCCGTAGGTATCGTTAATATTTTTAAAATGATCCAGGTCCACCATCACCATGCAGAACGGTTTACCGCTGTAGTTAGATTCGGCGATCGCGCTTTTAAGAAAGTGGGTGGTCGTCGAGTGGTTGTATAACCCACTCAAACTGTCCTGCGACATCCGGGCGCGCAGGGTGCGCATTCTTTCCGCTCGGATCGACACGGCATGGATCAATCCCTGAGGATCGGCCTGTTTGAGGATAAAGTCCTCCGCACCAATACTCATGGCGCCAAACTGCGCCGTCTTATTAGTTTCACTGGAAAGATAGGCAATCGGCAGGCCAATGTGCTGCGGGATCTGGCGGATCAGTTTGGTCAGATCCACGCCGCTAAACTCAGGCATGTGGTAGTCCATCAGTACCAGATCAATCGGCTGTGCGTTCAGCACATGCAGCAAATACTGAGGTTTCTCCAGCACATGCACATCCATTCCCGCCATCCGCAGCATTTCCGCGTTGTATTCCGCGACCGCTGGCTCATCGTCAATCAACAGGATCTGATAGGGTTTCTTTAGCGACGGCTGGGTTAAGCGGTGAAGCTCCTGCACTAAATCGGTGATAGACGCCGGTTTAACAAAGTAGCCGTCGCAGCCCGATTTTATGGCGTTAATGCGCGCCGTAAAGTCGCTGTGACAGGAGAGAAACAGCACCGGGAAAGCGGTGCCAACTTTCTTTTTCAGATCCGACATGGTCAGCGGGCCGCCGTAGGCGTTGTCCGGAAAGCTGACATCCATGATCACCACGGAAGGCGGTTGTGCCAGTACGGCCTGGGTAAAGTCCTCGGTATTCGCAAAGACATGGCAGGTAAAACCAAAGCAGCGCAGTTGGGTGGCGAGCAGTTCAACCTGATCGAGGTCATCATCGCACAGGTAGATCGGTTTACTGGTACGGCGGACAAACGCCTCCTCTGGACGCTCCTCAGGGTGCGGTAATTTAAAGCCGGTGTCGCTGATACGATGCTCAAGACTGAGCTGTTCTTGCGTCAGGGTATACAGCCAACGGAGGATCCTCCGTAGCTCATCGCAATGTAATGTGCATTGCTCCGGCTCGGTGAGTAATCGCTCACCTTCCGCGGAGGCAGTAGCGAGCGGAGCAAAGCCAAAAGACCCGGCAGACCCGTGAATACTGTGCAGCAAAATATGCAGCTGTTTACGACAAACCTCGCTGGGTTCGGCGACCAGTTGCACCAATAGCCTGTCCGCTTGTGCCAGCATATCGGGAAT
Organism: Citrobacter sp. C348; assembly: GCF_047467975.1. Classification (NCBI taxonomy): domain Bacteria; kingdom Pseudomonadati; phylum Pseudomonadota; class Gammaproteobacteria; order Enterobacterales; family Enterobacteriaceae; genus Citrobacter; species Citrobacter sp. C348. The sequence goes on from NZ_JASJUJ010000005.1 coordinate 137,861, forward strand.
GCGGCGTAAAAACCCCTGTCTCAGCCGTGAGATTTTTTCCTGAGCGGCAGCCATAGCAAGGTGCTTATTTTCTTGTTTCATCGTGAGGTTTTTGACTTATTCAGTAGCAGGCTGCAGCAGCGCATTGACCGCGGCGCCGAGGTTTTCCGCCAGATTTTCATCTTTTTTCACCCAGCGATCATACGGCACATCGCTGGCCGTCACTTCATTGGCGCTCAGCAAAATAAACGGTTTAGACCAGCCCTGGGCACGCAGCAGCGCCAGCAGATCCAGCCCGCTGATCTCTGGCATATGCAGGTCGCTAATCACCAGATCGAGTGTTTTATCCGAATCCAGGCACGCTAAGGCAGAGATGGCGCTTTCCACAATCACCACCTCGTAGCCATCCATTTCCAGGAAGACGGATGCCAGTTCAGCGGCAAAAAGATCATCATCAACTAATAAAATTCGCATCGTCTCTCTCGGTGTTGTGCCCTCAGCACAACAGCATTTTTAAGGTTTTTATCAGGCTGTCCTGCTCGAAATCGCCCTTGGCAATATAGGCATCCGCGCCTACCTGAATACCGCGCCGCCGGTCTTCTTCCTTGGCGCGGGAGGTCACGATAATAATCGGCGTGTGCTGGTAGTTTTTCTCGCCACGCAGTGATTTGGTGAAGGTAAAACCGTCCATAAACGGCATTTCGACATCCGTCAGGACCGCATCAAACTGGGTCAGTTTTGCTTTTTGCAAGCCTGACAACCCATCTTCCGCCAGTGTCACCTGATAGCCGTGCGCTTCCAGTACATTTTTTTCTATCTCGCGGGTATTCAGCGAGTCATCAACCACCAGAACATGCCAGGCGTTTTGCGCCACACTCACCGGTTTTACGGGCGTACTGGTTTGTCGCGATTGCTGCGCCATCGCCATCAACGCCGGAACTTGTAAAATACTGACCAGCTGGTTCTCCGGCGTCTGGACCATTCCGGATACCAGCGATTGCTGCTGCATATGCTTCGGTAACGGTTTGATCATCATCTTGCGCTCATCGAGCAACTTATCGACCCGCAGCGCCATCTTGCTGTACTGATTCTGCACAATGATTAAGCGCTGCCCCGCCGGAGAGGCGCTTCCCTGGCGTGCGTGTATTCCCAGTAGCAGGCCTGCACAAACCACCGGAATAAACTCGTTATGCAAAATAATGGCCGGGCGTCCGGCAATATCGCTGATCCCCTCCGGGGTGTACTCCACCACCTCAACCACGTACTGCGCGGGCAACCCAAACAGATGTCCCTGCTCTTCAAATTGCAGGATACGCATCATTGTCAGTGACACCGGCAGGCGCAGCGTGAAGCTTGTCCCCACGCCCTGGCGACTGTGCACCTGCAAATCCCCCTGCAGATCGGTGACCACCGTTTTACGCACCACATCAAGACCGACGCCGCGTCCAGAAAGCTCAGAGACGATTTTGCTGGTCGAAAAACCGGGGTGAAAAATCAGCTCATTGCACTCCTGCTCGGAGAGCTGTCCGGCCATCGACGCGGGAACCAGTCCTCTACTGACCGCCTTCGCGCTGATGGCCGGATAGTTCAGCCCACGGCCATCATCTTCTACTCGCAGTAATATTCCGCTGCCATCCTGCTGCGTGGTGATGGTGATCGTACCGCGCGTGGATTTACCGAGCGCCAACCGCTCATCGATGTCACCAATACCGTGATCGACAGCGTTACGCAGTAAATGCGTCAGCGACTCCGATAGCCGGTCAATGAGCTGGCGGTCGATCTCCACTTCGCCCCCCACAAAGCGGCAGACCACCTGCTTATTCAGCGTGGAAGCCAACTCGCTCACCTGCAATGAAATCGGCTCAAAGAGCGTGGAAAGCGGGAGCATGCGGATCCGCGCCGCCACGTCATACAGTTCAAACATCTGCAAATGCTGAACCTGTACGCTCTCTTTTAACTGGGCGCTGAAATCGCGGATCTGCTGACGAAGTTGCTCTGCGCTTAGCCCTAACAACCGCGGCACAATGTGACTCAGGTTCTGTATCTGCTGTTCCAGGCGGTCATGACCGGCGACCACCTCTCCCAATATGTCGATCAGATCATCCAGCTTGTTGAGCTTGACGCGCACGAAGTCAGCCTGCTTAATGCCACCGTCCACGGTAATCGACGCCGCCGACGGCGCGGGTTTGTCCGCGTGAATAACCGCCTCCACCGCCAACGTAGCGGCTTCCCCACGGCTCGCACAGGCAAGACGTTCACACAGCCCCGCATCCGCAGGCGGCAGCTGGTTATCCCCTGCGCTGACAAAAAGCTGAGTCAATTGGTTTGAGAGATACTCCACCGCTTCATGAATCAGGTTGCCCAGCGCCCGGTCCGGCGTCAGTTTTTTTTCCCGCAGTTCGCTCAGGACGTCCTCCAGGTGATGCGTGACATCGGCGATACTTTGCAGTTTCAGCATCCGTGCGCCCCCTTTCAGGGTATGCGCGGCGCGAAACATCTCACCTATCCCGGCATCAGTATGTTCCCCAGCGGAGAGCAGAAAGGCCCCCTCGCTGAGCGTCTGCAAATGACCTCTCCCTTCATCAATAAAACGCAGAACGAATTTTTTTAGACAGATAGCCATAATCGTTCTTATTACCCGCTTTGATGGGCGAATTGCGCCAGTTGATGTTCACACAGAAAGCGAAACGTCGTGCCGGGAAAGACCATCGGCAAACGTAGACGACACACCGTTGAAGGATTGTTGATTTCATCGTTAAGTAATTGCATCACCACGCGATAAGTCCGCTGCGCGGGCTGGTGAAGTTCACTTTGGCGATACATTTCGGCCAGATAATAATGCGCGGGCCAGTAACCCGGTTCCTGATAAACCACCTGTTTGAACCAGGCAATCGCCTGCTGCGTCTGGTGCTGCCACATCATCGCCAGACCGAGCAACATTTTTGCCTCTGCCGACCATTCATCCTGGGCGAGGATCTTTTGCGCATTGCCGGTGGTCTGCGAGAACTCTCGCTGCTCAAGCGCAATCACGCCCTGAATCAGCAGCGCATCCTGATGGCCAGGATCGCTGCGTAATACGCAGGCGATACACTTTTCAGCATCGGAAAAACGTTTTTCATCGAGGCAGGCACGCGCCTTTTTCAGCCAGTCGTCAGACTTAAGCGTCGCGGGTGCGGCAGGCTCGACGGCAACAACGGGGGCGATGACGGTCGCGCGCGGCGTAGCCCGTGGTGTTGGCACCACCCGAGGAGATTCAGCGTGGTGGCAAAAATAGAAAATGCTCTCTTCCTGCTCAAGCTTCAGGATATCGAAATTGTTCGCCAGCGTTTCTGCGTTGCCGAAGAACAGAGCGCCGTGCGGCTGCAGCATCTTTTGCAAATTTGCGTGCAGCTCGCGGCGGGTCGGCGTGTCGAAATAGATAGACACGTTGCGCAGCAAAATAATGTCCACTTCCGGCAGCAGTTGCTCTTTGATGATGTTGGTGCGGTGGAATGACACTTTTTCACGGATGGCGTCATGCAGCCGAAACTGGTTTCCCGTACGGGTAAAATAGCGCTGCTGAATTAACGGATCGACGCCACGAAACGAGTAGCTGGAATAGCTGGCATTTCTGGCTTTCGCGAGAATTGCCGGGTCAATATCACAGCCGTAGAGTTCAACCCGTTCCGCCATCCCATCCTGGTACTTTTCATGCAGTTTGATGGCCAGCGAGTAGGCTTCTTCCCCTGATGAACACCCTGCGCTAAGAATACGCACCGGACCGCTACGCTGCTGCATGATGCGCGGCACCCATTTTTCGCAGATTAAATCCAGCGTGTCGCTTTCACGGAAAAAATACGTTTCGTTAATCGTAATCAGGGTAATAAAGCGATCAAACTCGTCCTGCGACAGCCGCAGTTTTTCATAGTATTCATAATAATCAGTGATATTACGCTCAGCCATGCGCTGACTCAGCGCCGATTTCAGCAGCGCTTCCATCGCATTATCAAAGTGCAAACCCACCCGTTCTTTGATCAAGCGGGCATATTCTGGAAGGTTGGGTATCATGGCAATGTACTCTCGAAATGCCCGTGACCTGCCATCGAAAGCAGCACCTTCGCGAGGCCATTCAGCGGGATCGTGCGGTGTATGAGCTGCTTATCAATCGCGTTCTTGTTCATACCAAAGACCACCGAACTTTCTTCATCTTGCGCCAGCGTTCGTCCACCTCGCTGGACGATAAGCTCGATGCCGCGACATCCATCGCTGCCCATTCCGGTCATGATCAGCCCAACCGCTTTTTCGCGGAACACCTCAGCGACCGACTCCAGTAACAGATTGCAGCTGGGGTGATACACGTCGCTTTCTTGTCGTGGAACCGTCGCCAGCCGTTGGTTACTTTTGACGATCAGATGCTGTTCCGGTGGCAGGATATAGACATTTCCAGCTTCGACCGGGTCATTATCCTGCGCCAGTCGTACCTTCAGGTCGGTTACGCTGTCCAGCCAGTGCACCATATTCTTGGCGAAACCATCGGCAATGTGCTGGGCAATCAGTACCGGACACGGGAACGTACCGGGTAAATCCTGCAACAGTTTGCTCAGTGCCTGCGGCCCACCGGTCGAACAGGCAATCGCCAGCACATAGGGCCAGTCGGCCGTGGTCTCAATCGTTTCCATTGCCAAACGCGTGCCCGATACACTCGGTTCTGCAGGGTAGCGTAACCCCTTGATATGACGGATGACCTTTACGCCCACCAGCAGTTCCACCTGTCGATGCAGCGTCCGGGTGGCGAGTGGGGAGTCGTAGTTATAGTGCAACACCGCCAGCGCCCCGCGAGAGATGTAATCCTCATCGCCTGCATTTTCACCACCAAAATGCATGACCAGAATAGGGATTGCGCTGGTCGCCATGATGGTTTCGACGATCTCGACGTTATCGGCGGTCGACGTTTCCAGCGTAAGGATCAGCAGATCAGGCCCTAACTGTTGCAACAACCGCATTGCCTGGCGGCGATGGGCCGCCTGCCCAACCACCGAAATATGTGGATGATCTTCCAGTTGCTTGACCAGTTGGTTGCGCGACACGCTGCCCAAATCCAGGATCAGTACCCGAATACCGCGGCTACTCATGCATCCATATCCATCAGGGTGAATGATGCAGAGGCCTCTTTCAGCGCCTTCGACAGCTGTGTCATATCCTGACTCACAATCAGAATGTCTTTGATCGACTGCGACGTGTAGTTACTGGCGACAACAATTTCACGCAGCGCCATAACCACCTGATTGCTGGCGGTTTTCTGCTGCTGGGTAGACAGCGAGATCTGCAGCGCCGCCGTAGAGGTTTGCTCTGCGGTAACGACGATATCATTCAGGTGCTCAGCGCTCAGCTGACACGCCCTCGTCCCCGATTTTATGCTCTCGCCACCTTTTTCCGCGTTCAGCACCAGGCGATTAATCGCGTTCTGGATTTCACTAATTTTATTCTCGATTTCAACCGTCGATTCGGTGACTGAATCCGCCAGACGACGGATTTCAGCCGCCACCACGGAGAAACGTTTCCCGGCTTCTCCGGCGCTGGCCGCTTCCAGCGCGGCGTTAAAGGCGATCAGTTTGGTTTGATCCGCCACACTGTTAATGATCACCATCACGCGGCTGATTTCCGTCGACTTGTTGCCGAGCATCATGATTTCACGCATGTTTTGTTGGTTATCGTTGTCGATATCCGTCATACGCATCAGCAGCTGCGACATCGAATCCGAGCCTTTATTGCAATCCTCAAGCGTCTGGTTGGCAATATCGACCACCGCCCGCGAATGCTCGGCTATCTGGGTGGAAGAGGCCGACAGCTCTTCCATGGTGGAGGTAATTTCAGCCACTGAAGATGAGGTTTCCACGCTGGTTGAGGCCTGGCCGTCTACCGCCTCGGTGATGTGCAATGATGCCTGGTGCACTGAGTTCGCATGAGACACCATATCTCCCACCAGCGAGTGCAGGCGCTGGCGCATCATTTCTACCGCGCCGAGCAGTTCGCCAATTTCATCAGGATGATCGACCTGCACATCCACCGTTAAGTCACCTTCCGCGATGGTCTGCGCAATTCTCAGCACACGGTTTAGACGGCGTGAAATCAGGAAGCGGCTGGCAATCGCAATCAGCAATAAAATGATGGGCAACAGCAACGCGGTGAACAGCAACAGGCCATTGCGCACAAGATTGCTGCTCTTGGCGACATCATCCACATAGCTGGTGGTGGCGATGATCCAGTTGATCCCTTCAATGTACTCATAGACGGCAACTTTGGTCTTAGGTGCGACACCATAGCCACTCACCCAGTTGTAGTAGGTGATGCCATTTTTATGTTCGAGGATATCGGCAAACAGCTTATAACCGTTGGCGTCAGTAATATTCACCGCCTGCTGGTTAGCCAGCGAAGGGTGCGCCAACATACGCCCGGGGTCGAACCCGGCATCCAGCACGTAGGCGTAGCCATTTTTACCAATATGCACATCCAATAACTGCCTGATGATCGGTTGCAGGGTCTGTTTGACATCAAACCCGACCGCCACGGCACCAATCACCTGACCATATTTATCGGCAATCGGCTCATAGTGGCTAATAAACTGCTTACCAAACAGCGTGACCACACCTGAAAACGGTTTATTTTTCAGTAGTAATGGCAATGCCGGATTATCGCGCCCCAATACCGTTGCCGTCGCCGTGTTACCGGAACTGGCCAGCAACGTGCTGCTGACGCGAACAAACTGCTCGCCCTGCAGAATAAAGGTACTGGCAAAGACGCTGGTTAATTCGGTGAAATGGTCGTTTGTATTGGGGTTACTCAAAACGGCTTTTAGTTCAGACGCGTCCATAGAGCGCAGTGGCTTATTGGCTACATTCTGATAGTTATTAATATAAACATTGCTGTAATGTTCTGCATCCCGGGTAACCCGTTGAAACTCATTAGAGATATTGTTGTGGAAAATACGGGTGTTGGTTTTGATCATTTCCAGCGCATTAACCTGCAGCTCGCTGGACAGATAATTCGATAACATAAAAGAGGCGCCAATCAGCAGCGTGGCAATGCACACCACCAGAATCATGCCGAGTTTCATCGCGACACCCAGGTGAATACTGTGCAGCCAGGCGAGCACTCGTGCAGTGGGTCCGTCTGAAGATATGGCCGCCGGGCGTTCTTTTACTTTAATCATGTCACTCATATTTTTTATTCTCTGTCTGAGAAGGCGCTGTTCTTTTTTTGAGTCAGAATTATGCTGGCGCCACGCTATTTCAGCGTGAGCAGCGGTGTCGGCTTACCAATGTGATATCCCTGCAACCACCCCACGTTCATTTGCTCCAGGCATGCCTGAATACTGGCGTTTTCCACAAATTCGGCGACGACTTGCATGTTTTTCATTTCGGCAACGCGGCAGAATGATTCAACGATGTAGTAGCTGATTTCACTTTCCGTGATCCGCCGAATAAACGAGCCATCAATTTTCAAAATGTCCGCCTCGATATTCATCAAACGCGCATGGCTGGCGAACCCGGTACCAAAATCATCAATCGCCACCCGGCAGCCTAATTGGCGAATTAAACGCAGCGTTTCTACGGTTTGTTGTTTATCGGACAGCGTATCCGCTTCGGTAATCTCAAAAATAATTCGCTGCGGCGCGACGGCGTATTCCTGTAAGAGCTGGGTGATCTTCGAGACAATATTTGAACGACACACCGTCACCGGTGCCAGGTTAATAGAAAAGCAACGCTGTGGATGGTGACACATGGCTTTGAGCGTATTTTCGATGACCCATAAATCGATTTCCGGTGCCAGCCCCGCATCATGCGCTACCGGCAGAAAACTGTTTGGCGAAATAAATTCACCCTTATCGTTTAACATGCGGATCAATATTTCATGATAGTGTTCTTCGCCCTGGGTGCTGACAATAGGCTGGGCCATCAGCACAAACGCATTGTTATCCAACGCATTTTGCAACGCTGTGCGAATATCGGTTTTATCCACAATATGGTTGCCGAGCATGCGGCTATGTTGCGTTTCCAGGTTTTCGGGTCTGCCGTTGGTCAGAGACAACCCCGCGACCATGCCCAGTTTCCCCACCAACTGATAGATGTCATCGCTCACATCGTGAATCAGGCAATAGCCCAAACCACTGCGAAACCCCAGCCGCTGATTATTATGAAAAAGGCGAAAACCGTTAGCAGCCTGGTATAAATCACACAACCGCTCCCAGGTACAATTTTCCAGCCTGATCAGCAGATCATAACCGGCGTGATAATAGACCTTCTCACTTTCGACCAAGTGCTTTTGCAAATGCTCAGCCAAAATTTTCTGATAACGGGTACGAAAATGAAAACCGTAGCGGCGGGAAAAAAGCTCCAGTTCGGGGAGTTGAATCAGGCACACCGTCGCATGTTCGGTCGTAAACAGCTCCGTCTTCAGCGCACGCAAGTTTGCCATGCCCGTCATCGGGTCGGTCAGACCTAATACCAGCGCCTGGCTAAATCGTTGACGGGTAAATTTTGCCAGCGCGCCCATAATCACAATGGTGAGTGAAAAGATAAAAATAAGCGTTGAAACCATAGCCTGGTGCAGCATGAAACTCTCATCGCTGGCGATATAATTATCGTTATGCTTGCCCAGAATAATTAATACCACCGTCCACACCAGCATCGTAAATGAGTGGCCAATCTTAATAGCTCCCCACAGCATCAACGGGAAAAGCAGGATCAGGCTGTAGAATGAGAAGAAAATATTCGAGTTATAGGGCGACGTTAAACATAGCATCAGACCAATAAGCACGGTGCACCACGCCATGACGCCGTATACCGTGACATTGCCTTTGCATTGTTCGCCGATCGACTTAATAAAGGTAAACGACCAGGACGGTCGGCGCAGGATGCGAAATGCTTTGTAGAAAAAGGGGATCCCCGTCAGGCAACCGTTAGCAAGTCCCTGGACACGCACCAGCATTTCCAGACTCATAATATGCAGGTTCGCCACATCCGATCGCTGACTGTGGGGAACCACAAAGGCGAACATTTTGCTGAAAAGCAGATACAGCAAAATGTTGTAGCCGCAGAGCCAAATCATACGATTCAGGCTGATGGTGATCCGGCTAAAGCTGGCGCTACTGCGTCTGCCCGTCACTTTACGATAAATGGCATAGCTCAGCGTCGATGCCGCCGTCAGGCACAACGCGTCCACGTGTTCGCCTGCAGGACCAACCCAAAACATCACCGCCAGAAACAGCATTATCCCCGGCAGAACCCGATAACCAAAGAGAACCAATGCGGCGGAAAATACGGCTAATTTGAGATCGTAAACGGTTAATAGAGTATTATTAAGAATGCAGTAACCGTTAAGATAGTGTGCCAGTGGATAAAAAAGGCCAGGAATAGCAAGCGGCAGACACCATTCACGAGTGATTTTTGCAGTGTTTGTATTTATTATTGCGTCCAAATCAATTTATCCGCTATACACTATACCAATAGGACTTTAATCCAGATTCTAATGTCGCAAACAAATCCATTTGGGCCAGTCATTAACCATTGTAAAATTGATGACATTAACCGCACACTGAGAAAATAAAAAAGGTTCTACATTGAAGCGTGCATCTTATTCATATCGCATCAGAAAATAAACCATCATTTATAGATAAAAATGGACATATCATGATATTTTTATTTTTATCTCACCAGTTAATAAGCAACCTAATCAATTGATTAATAGTGTAAAAATACAGCGCCGCCAGCGTATCCATCGCACATCTTTAACGTGTGTACAAAAAACATTCCTTACAGGCATTAATGTCAACATTAACATGACACATCACCACTGAATGAAATTGTGTTTTAATGTACATTTTTACCTGTTGACGAAATGTACAGCGATCCTTATATTTATACACCGTTATTTTATCGTTAGCTATTCAGCTCCAGTGTTAATTAAATGTTGTACCTGAGAGTTTCACACCTTTCATCTACTTACTTGTAACAAAAATACCCATACTGTTATTTCATTAAGTCATAAAAGAAATTTAATTCAGCATATATGTGTATTTTCAGGAATTAAAAAGAATCCGTGGCCACGTCTCTGTTTTCCCTAAAGGCAATAAAAGGATGGCAACATTCGATCACCGGCAAAATAACACAGTTTTTGCTGGCGGGGATCATTATTGCGTTTGGTGCTGGTGCCTTTACCAGTTGGAGCCTGATCGACAACTTTTCTTATCAGCAGTGGGTACAGAGAGCAGAAGCCAACGCCCAGATCATGACCTACATCATCCGCAGCGTGTATACCACCGTTTCGGTTGAAACCCGCGACACGGGGCAAATATCCCGTATTGTCTCGGACAGACAGCTTGGCGATACCGACTCCATTATTCAGACCGGCTACAACCCGGTAGACGTTCTGGCACTGGCCTCAGCGCAAACGCACAATCCCACCTGGATGTTCCTGTATACGCCCGATAAAGGTTTCGTGGGCATCAACAATAAGTCTGAAGAGGGCGACGGGGTAATCTCCTTCGCCGGGCGTTTGCCACGTGATGTGCTGGTCAATGACTATATCGGATTTGCCCAGATCAACGGCGAAGCGTGCTTCATCAGCGCCGTCCCTGTTCTGACGCCCTCAGGTGAAATCCTCGGCAGCCTGATAAGCAGCATTGGTAAGAAGAGTGATCTGTACGCTGCCTATGATGCGATGTTGAAAAAAAGCAGTATCATTTTCGTCCTCATTTTACTGGCAACGCTGACGCTGGTGACGCTGTTCATGCGCCGTCTGTTCCGCCCGGTTCCGTTGCTGATTAACTCCATTACCCGCATTGCCCGCGAAGAAACCGACTCTGTCACCCCCTATCTTGACCAGGATGATGAGATTGGACATCTCGCCAGCGCCATTGAAAAATTGCGCGTCGCGATGAAAGAACGCGGCTATCTACAGCGCATGCATGAAATGTCGCAAAAGATGGAGCATATGGCCCATCATGATTCGCTGACAGGCTTACCCAATCGCGTCTCTTTCGGACTGGCGCTGGATAAACGCGTCAGTGAAGTCCAGCAGGCAGAGAAACCGTTCAACCTGCTGTTGATTGACCTCGACAACTTCAAGCCGGTAAACGACACCTTCGGCCATAAAGCCGGCGATGAAGTGTTAATCAACGTGGCGCAGCGCCTGCAATTATTGCTGGGGCCAAACGATATGGCGGCACGTCTGGGCGGGGATGAGTTTGCGATTCTGCAACAGGTCAGCGACAACGCCGTTAAAGAGGCGAACCGGCTGGCGAAACGTATTCTGCGCGCGCTGAGCACACCGTTTAGCTGGAGCACCCACACGTTCTCTATCAGTTGCAGCATTGGCATTACCAGCGCCCCTTATCAGGGCAATAATACCTCAACATTGATGATCAATGCCGATCTGGCCATGTATGCCTCCAAGCACCATGGCCGCGGTTGCTTCCATTTCTTCGAAGACGGCATGGTGATGAAACAGAGCCACAGCCTGTTCATTAATCAGGAAATTATTGATGGTATTGATAACGAGCAGTTCGAACTTTACTACCAGCCCATCGTTAATCTGCAGGATGAAACGGTTCACGGCTACGAATCGCTGATCCGCTGGAATCACCCGACGAAAGGGCTGATTTACCCGGATTACTTTATCAATATTGCTGAAAGCTCGGGCCTGATTGTGCGTTTAGGTGAATGGGTAATTCGCCAGTCTTGCGCCGTCGCCGCAAAATGGCCGGAACACATCCGCATTGCCGTCAATGTGTCAGCCAACCAGCTACACAGCCCAGGGCTGGTCGACGTCATCAAAGAAGCGTTACGCACCAGCCAACTGTCAGCCAATCGACTCGAAATTGAAATCACCGAATCCGAGAAACTAGATCAGTCTATTGCCCTCCCGGTACTGAAAGAGATCCGCGCGATGGGGATCGACATCGCAATGGACGATCTGGGAACAGGCTACGCCGCGCTGGACTATTTGCTGGTCTACCCCTTCACGCGCATCAAGATTGCCCGCACGCTTATCGATAAGTTAGAGCAGGATAATGCCAGCCAGTACTTGATTGTGATGCTTATCCAGTTCGCGCAAAAGTACAATATCTCCGTCACCGCGGAAGGGGTGGAAACACCGCTCCAGCGCAACATTTTGCGCAAAATTAAGTGCCAACATGTGCAGGGATATTTCTTCAGCTATCCGCTGCGCGAGCGTGACGTGTTGTCTGCTTTTGCCGATGAAGCCCTTGCAGAAGAGGTTATGCATGACTAATCGCCTGCGTTTGGCAACGCGTATTGTGCTTGCCGCTGCGCTGTTAATCCCCTTCTCTGCACGCTGCGCGACGGATGTTTCGCCCGAGCAGCGCACGCTGGAGAAGATTGCCAGTATGAAAACTATCACCCTCGGTTACCAGGATGATGCCTTTCCTTTCTCGTACCAGGAAGGCACGTCACCTGCTGGCTATTCCATTGATATCTGTAAAAATATCGTCGCTGCGCTGAAAACCAAACTGCAGCTTAAAACATTGAAAACGCAATGGGTGCGCGCAAACTCGGCATCTCAGTTTGTGCTCATTAAAAAACACATGGCTGATATCATGTGCATTCCGGCTTTTTATTCGAAGGGTCGCCACAGCATTAGCGAATTCTCATTGCCATTTTACTTTTCCAGCACTCGCTATGTGATGCGTAGGAATGATTACAATGGCAATCTACAAGCACTTTCCGGGCACAGCGTGCTGGTAAAAAGCGGCACAGTTTACGTTGAGCAACTACAGAAAATTAATACCGCCAACGCGCTTAACATTAATATTGAGCTGGATACTAACAACAACGTCGCCTTCAATGGCGTTCAGAGCGGCGCCTATCCGGCGCTGATTTCCAGCACCGTATTATTAAAAGGGATGATTGCGCAGGCCGCCAACCCGGATGAATATATGCTATCCCGTATTGCGCTCAGTGCGCCACTTCCGGCGGGACTGCTGCTCCCTTTACACGATAAAGAATTTAAAGCTTTTGTGGATGACACGTTATCTTCTCTGATGACCAGCGGTGAGTTTACGACCTTGTACAATAAATGGTTTCAGTCTCCAATACCGCCGAAAGCCATCAATTTAAATATTCCCATGTCAGATAATCTGAAAGCATTAACGTCAGCAAAAAAGAAGATCGGTTTTGATTATGAAAAATATAATTAAGCATGAGATGGCCCGGATAAAACGTGTGGCGCAGGGGCTGATTTTACTGGCTGGCCTCACCGTGTCCCCTGTGTTGATGGCGCAGCAGAATGCCGCCACGCTGGAACACATACAAATCAGCAGCGTACTGAACGTGGGTTATCGCCAGCTGCCGCCGTTTTCCTTTACCGACCAAAACGGCAAGGTAACGGGGTATACCATTGCGGTGTGTAACCTGATTGCGGACAAACTGCGGCAGTATCTCAAGCTCAATAACTTAACCATTCATTATATTCCGGTGAATTTTGCGGAACGCTTTTCTGCATTAAAAACACGTAAAATAGACATGGACTGTGGCGTAAATACTAACGCGCCAGAGCGGACCTCCAGCGTTTCATTTTCCGTTAACTACTACATCGCGAAAATGCGCATCATCTCTTTACGTAAAAACAATATCCACTCCCTGGCTGACTTAAAAGGACGAACGGTTAGCCTGACAGGTAGTTCAAAAGATTTGCTGGAATTCAACAAGGCGAACCGGGAACAGCATCTTAATATTTCAACAATAACCACTACCACGATAAACGGGGCGTTTAATAAAATGGCGCAGAATGAATCTGCAGCGCTGTTTATCGATGATATCCTGGCCTGGCCGCTGATTAATCAGAGTGAACTGCCTGACACATTTAGCGTGTCAGCCGAAACCATCGGCGCGGATATGCACTATGCCATTATGATGCGCAAAAACGATCCGCAGTTTGTGGCGTTCATCGACAGTTCACTGAAAACCATTTTCGCTTCCCCTATTAATGTACAGCTGCGCAAAAAATGGCTGGCGCCTTATGCCTGTAAACATACGGGAAATCAACCTCCTACACCGTGTCAGCATCACCCTTGAAAAAAATAAGCGTCTGTACACTCACGCGCTTACTTCGCCTCTGGCAGATCCCAGGGGCGCTGTTGTTGCTATTGATGGTCAATTCACTGCGCGCGGCGTGGGATTTTGCCACCATCATGCAGAAGTCCGATGTCCTCTATGGCCCCGCCAGCGCTGCGGCACAACAGCGCATCAACGCCTGGCAAAAGCTCTTAATTCAACTGCGCCATGCCGATGAGCAAACACAGCTGCGCGCGGTAAATCTGTTTTTTAATACCCAGCTCCGTTACGCCGAGGATAGCGACGTCTGGCACAACGTCGATTACTGGGCGACGCCGGTGGAATCCCTGCGCCAGGGTAAAGCGGACTGCGAAGACTTCGCCATCGCGAAATATTTCACGCTGCGGCAGTTGGGTGTTTCCGAAGAGAAGCTACGTATCACTTACGTTAAAGCCCTACGTTTAAACCGCGCGCACATGGTACTGACCTGGTATGCCACGCCTGACGCCATCCCTCTGGTTCTCGATAGTCTGACAAACACCCTTTCACCGGCCAGCCAGCGTCAGGATTTATTACCGGTGTACTCATTTAACGATAGCGGCCTGTGGCTGCCGGGCAACCAGAACACAAAACGTATTGGGGACAGCAAGAGACTTTCTCGCTGGCAGCAAGTATTCACCAAAATGCGGGAAGAAGGCTTCCCGATAGATAAATAGGGAACGTCAGTGTCACTTTTTAAACAGTTACTTTTTTCTATTTCTCTTTTCATGATGATTGTCTTCAGCGGCAGTTTTATTGTGACGCTGGAAAGCTCCCGCCATCAATACAACAACCAGCTGCTGGCGCATGCCCAGGATGCGGCAACGGCTCTGGGGGTTTCACTCACACCGAACGTCAACGATCCGGCGATGATCGAGCTGATGGTGAGCTCTATTTTTGATAGTGGTTACTATCAAAAAATCCGCATCGTCGATCTGACCAACGGTACAACGATGCTGGAACGTCACGCGGCGGCGTCGATCCCGGATGTACCCGGCTGGTTTGTGGATCTGGTAGATGTGGTCCCGCAAACGGGCAATGCCACCATTATGCGCGGTTGGCAACAGGCCGCCCGCGTGGAGGTCACCAGTGACCCCATCTTTGCGGTGCAACGTTTGTGGAGCAGCACTGTAGGCAATTTGGTGTGGATGCTGTCCTGCAGTCTGGCCTGCCTGCTGGCGGGAGTTATGCTGTTGCGTAAACTGCTGCGCCCGCTTAACTATCTGGCGAAACAATCAGAAGCGATTACCCGTCGCGAATTCCTGACGCTGCCTGAACTGCCAAAAACGCCGGAACTGCGCCGGGTCGTCGCAGCCATGAACCTGATGGCGACCAAGCTGAAATCACTCTTTGAAGAGCAGGCTATCTACAGCGAGCGCCTGCACAATGAGGCCTATCTCGACAGCCAGACCGGTATTGCCAACCGCCGCGCATTTGATATGCAGTTGCAGGCGCGACTGAGCGATGCGGATACCGCACCGGGCTATTTGATGTTGGTTCGCGTTCAGGATTTGGGGGGGCTGAACCAGCGTTTTGGCGGCCCGCATACCGATAAGCTGTTGCTGAATATCGCCAACCTGTTGAATGCACACAAAGCCAAATACGCGCCGCTCGACAGCACGCTCGCCCGCATTCGGGGCGGCGAGTTCGCCCTGCTCTGCCCCGGCGTCACGCACGGTGAGATGCTGGAACTGCGTACTTCGCTGACGCAAAAACTGACGGCATTTTATGCCACCGGAATGTCAGATCAACAGCCGGTCGCCTACTGCAGCATGGTGCCCTTCAGCGCCGGAGACAGTCCGCAGTCGTTGTTGATTCAGGCCGATCGTCTGCTGGTCGAAGCGGAAACGCATACCGACCACCAGGTCGTGCCGACGACAGAGGTCGCCACAGCGAGCGAAGATCAGCATTTATGGTTTGTGCGTCTGGAGCACGCGCTGGAGAATCAGCAATTTCAGCTGGTGTATCAGCCCGTGGTCGACTGCCATCAGCCGGATAAAATCCTGCATTACAAAGTGCTGTCGCGCATTGTTGATGAGCAGGGCAATACCATTAACGCCGGTCGTTTCCTGCCGTGGATCCACCGCTTTGGCTGGAGCCATCGTCTGGACAAGGTCATGTTAAAACTAACCTTAAATCAGCTGAAAATCGCCCCCGGTAAGTTAGCGCTGAGTATTTCAGGCAGTTCAGTAACCAGTGCTCGCGCCATTTCCGACCTGTTAAATCCGCTGAAATACGCACCAAAGCTGGCCGGTCGGTTAATTCTCGAGCTGGATGAAAACCAGCTACCCGGGCCGAACCAAATGGCGATGTTTGTTAAAGCCGTAAGTCAATATCGCTGCTCGCTGGGCCTGCAGCACTTCGGCAGCCGCTTCGATATGATTGGTCATCTGTCACAGTGGGGCCTGGCGTATCTGAAAATCGACAGCAGCTATATCCGCCATATCGACAAAGAAAAAGATAAGCGCTTGTTTATTGAAGTGCTCTGTAACGCCACCCGCAGTATTGATTTACCGCTGATTGCCGAGCGCGTTGAAACCGCAGGTGAGCTTAAGGTGTTGCAGGAACTGGGCGTGGATGGCGCAATGGGACAGCTGTTAGGCGAGCCTGCACCGCTGTGATGAAAACAGTCCGTCTGGGCGCCGTTGTTTTGCTTGCTTTTGCCGGATGGCGCTTCGCTTATCCGGCCTACAAAATCAAATGGTTATGATTTTTTGTAGGCCCGGTAAGCCTGCGCCACCGGGCATTTTCTACGTTGTCTGCAGGCTGTCTGTTGCCGTTAAAAAATTCGGTCATCGTTACCGAGCAGTTGTTCTAACCCGCCGAGTTCCTGACGCGCGTTCGCGCGATTCATTAATTTAACCTGCGCCATCGGCGGCAGATCGGTAATCGCTATAACGCCTTTACGGATCAACAGGTAAATCAAGTCATCCAGTACGCGCACCATCTCCAGGTCGCTCTTTTGCAGCATGGCCAGGAACTGTTGGTTGTCTATTTCAGTGCCGTGTTCATCAGGTGGAACAGCATTCATCTTGTTGCCTTAGATTAATATGTCGTGACGCGACTGCCCCGTGTACACAGGGCAGTCAGCTTCCGTTAGTGAGAGTGATTTTGTTCCGGTTTGGCGATCAGGTGATCCAGCGAGTACGTTGACGCATGCACATCGCTACTCAACGGTGTGGAGACTGCCGTGTCAATGCCATGCGCAACCTTCGCCGGGCTGGCAATCAGATGATGATCGCCGCCGCTTTGAATGTACTTCGCAATATCAACGCCTTCATGCAGCTCACGGGCCAAATCGCTCAGGTCGACTTTATCGAGCACGGCCTTCGCTTTATCGTCAGGACCCAGTACGGCTGCCGCCTGTCCGTGCGCGGATGCCGCTGGCGCGTATGACAAAGACAATGCGCTGTCATCAAACAGATTGTGCAGCGCATGCTGTGCTGCGGCGTGCTGTCCCTTGTCTGCCGCATGCGCTTTCACTGGCGCATGATCTTCCATGGTGACATCAGCCATTTGCGCATGTGTCGTGGTATTGCCGTGGTTATCGTTCGCCTCAACCATCACGCTGACGCGATTATGGCCGGTACGCAAGGTCGACGTATCCACCGCAAAGTCATAACGCAGTTCGTTATTATTCAGATGAATAACCGTATCGTACTGATGACCATTGACCCGCGCTGTAATGTGTTCACCATCATGCACGTCGCCGGTTACGCTGCCGGTAAGGTGGGTGATCGCGTTCTGCGACTCTGCCTGCGAAATGTGGTTATCGCCGGTGATTTTATCCACCACGATAGTGGCATCAGCGTGAGTATCCAGCACCACGGTTTTATGATTGGTCACATCCAGCGTGTTACCTGCCGCATCCTTAACCGTGGTTTTCACCTGAACGTCGTTATCGCCTTCATTCAGCGCGCTGGCCGGTACCGCAACTGCATAAACCAATTTATTGCTGTGCGGATCCTGTGTCACCTTCACCGTGGTGGAGAAACTGTTCACCGTCAGGGTGACGCTATCCCCCACTTGCGCATCACCGGTAACGACGCCTGAAATAACCGTGTCGTGTTGAGATTCCGTTTGATTTATTACGTTATCTCCCGCAATACCGTTGTTGATGACAATCGTACCTTCGGCATGATCATCAACCACGTAAGAATGGGATATGTGGATGCTGTACGGGTTGCCGGGCGCATCATGACCAGTGACTTTGGCATCAATACTGGTGTTGGCTTTTAATACATCGGTATCCACATCAATCTGATAGCCCAGCTTGCCGCTTGGCAGCACGTCCACCGAACCATTAAATGTACGGTTACCAATCGTTAAAACCACCGGATCGCCTTTCTGCGCATCCCCTCCCACAGTACCGGTAATCATCGTTTTCAGCGCCTGCAGCTCCTGCTGGTTCAGGACGTTGTCAGCAGTGACGTTATCGATATCCACCGTCCCCTTCGCCTCCCGATCAATGGTGAGGGTTTTCGCAGTATCGATTTCCTGACGGTTGCCCGCATCATCATGGGCGGTCACATGTGCCGTAATATTCTGGTCATGGACCAAATCCACGGTGCTGGCATCGACGCTAAACACTTTTTTACCGCCGCTGCTGGTAACTTTCGCCACCAGGTCTTTGCCGCCGACCCTGATGGTGACCAGATCGCCAACGTCAACATCACCGGTGACATAGCCGCTGATTTTGGTGTGCTGAAGTTTCGTTTGCGCGTTATTCAATACATCATCATCCGACACCTTATCCAGATGAATTTCTGCCACCACATTGGTGTCAATGGTCACCGGTTTCTGACTGTTCGCAGTCTGGGTATTTTTCGCCGCATCTTCACCCGTCACGCTAACGTAAATAGTGGGATCGGTTTGCAGACCAGCGGTGCTCACTAACGCGGAGTAGCCCAGTTGTCCGTTCATATGCGGCAGTTCGACCACATCGGCATCCACCGTGATGTTATTGACGGTGATATGCACTTTATCGCCTTTATGCACATCGCCACCCACGGTGCCGCTGACTTCAATCTGGCCTGCCTTCACTTCATCCGCATTAATGACATCGTCACCGCCGACGGTGTTAATGGTCACCGTCGCTGCCGCCGTGGTATCACGCGTAAAGTTCTTCGTGTAGCTGGCGTCCTGATCGTTACCGTGAACGTCATGACCAGTGACTTTCGCCACAATTGAGTGGTCGGCGTTCAGGTGTTGGGTGTCGATATCCACCGAATAATGCAACTGGTTATCAACCGTCGCGGTGTAGGTATGATTGTCCACTTCCAGCGTTACGATATCGCCGGACTTCACATCGCCGGTCACGGAGCCCGTCACCGTCGTCATCGGATGCACAGTGACGTCAGACTCCTGCGCGTTGAGCACGTTATCAGCGGTGATGTTATCAATCGTCACTCCCGCAACGGCGTTCAGATCGACGATGAGATGTCGGTCCGTCGACCCGGTGACCGTGTTCCCGGCCGCATCGGTGCCGGTTACGGTCGCAACAATAGTCGGGTTGGTGCGCAGGTCATTAATGCTGACCTCTTTTGACCACTCCAGCGTGCCGTTATTGTTATGCACCACGGTGGTTAAGGTATTGCCATTGACCTGCAAGGACACCACGCTGCCATCGTGTAACCCTTCGCCTTTGACCGTACCCGTTATCATCGTTTTGCCTGTAAGCGCTTCTTTGCCATTGATGACATCATCGCTGGCCACAGGGTTCATGTTGATAGTGATAGGGTTATCGGTGTCGATGCTAATAACCTTGTGCTGCGTATCCGATCCCGTCAGATTGCCCTCGGTCACGGTAACAGAGACATCAAACATCGGGTGTGCCTGAAGCACATTTGAGGGAACATCAACCTGGTAGCCAAATTCGCCTGACAGCCCCGGAATCGCAAATACCTTGCCGTGGTAGTCCACGCCGTTCACCGTGACGGTGACAACGTCGTTGGCATGCACATCCCCCGTCACCCTGCCACGCACAGGTGTGGTAGCGTTATTTACTTCATCGTGGTTCAGCACATCATCACCCGTCACCTTATCAACAGTCAGATGAACCTGCGGCTGATGCGGGACCGTCGTCCCGGTACCGGTTGGCGGCGTGGTGATCGCTGGCGGGTTATGCATGATATACGGCGTATTCCCACTGACAGCCTGATTGTGAGTCCATGGCAGATCAATCAGTTTGTGGTCCGTTGCCGTCGCGGTATTACCATGATCATCATGCGTGGTAATCGAAACGGTGATATTACCGTTATCACCGAGATCACCCGTGCTCACTGAGGCCTGAAAACCCAGAATGTGATTTGGTAATTCAATGACATGGGTTGTATATCGGATCCCATTCCCAACAATAAGAATCACCTCATCATTCAACTTAGCATCTGGGTCAACATGTCCGGTGACAATCACATAGTCAGGTTTTCTGCCCGGAGCAAGATCCTGCGGGGTCGTCATGTTAGGCAATAAACCGGTGGTCATTGAATCAATCGTAATCCTGGCATCGGCATGGGTATCAATCACTACCGGACGGTCATCATGCCCATATGCCACGTTACCTGCCGCGTCTGTGGCCGACACTTCCGCATGGATGTGCGGATCCAACAGCAAGTCCAGCGTGGAGACATCCGCGCTAAAGGTATGCTGCCCGTTACTGTCCTGTACCTGGGCGTAATAGACCTGATTGTTGACGGTCAGCTCAACCCAATCGCCCACCAGCACATCACCGCCCACCGTCCCGGTGACGGTTGTCAGCGGGTTATGCGCCTCGTTATAGTTGATGACGGAATCGTGATCCGCCGTAACGATAGGGTTGATGTGCACCGTAGCCACAGCATGGTCGTCAATCGTCAGGACATCCTGCGCCTGCGCCGTGGCGCTATTGCCATGCGGATCGGTGGCGGTAATGGTGGCGGTAATATGCGGATCGTGCTGCAACCACTGGGTAGTTACATCGACGCTGTAGCCTAATGTTCCGCCCAAATTCGGCAGCGGAATCACTTGAGTGTCCACCAGATGTCCGCCGATATTGAGATGAACAATATCGCCCGCCTTCGCGTCACCGCCCACCGTCCCGCTCACTACGGTGGTTGTTTTCTGCAACTCAGCACCGTTCAGAACCTTATCACCGGTGACCGGATCGATAGTGATTGCGGCGTAGGCTTTATCATCCAGCCCCACGTTATGGTGTGCCGTAATATGCGCATGGTTTTGCGCCGCATCGGTGACATCCATCGACACATCGATATGTGGGCTGGCGATAATATCGGACGTCGCCACCGAAATATGGAAGCCCATTTTATTACCGCCGAGGTCTTCCACCACCCCGGTATAAATCTGCCCGTTGATTGTCATCACCAGCGGATCGCCCGGATGCACTTCGCCGGTAACCGTGCCGCTGACCAGCGTATGGCCCTGCATTTGCTCATCGCGGTTAAGCGTGTTATCCGGCGTTACCGTATCAATCTTGATTGCTGCATCGACACGCGTATCAATAATCACCGTCGTTTCGGCATCCGCTTTCGCCACGTTGCCCGCCGCATCGGTGGTGCTGACGGTGGCGGTTAAGTGCGGGTCGGCCAGCAAATCAGCGGTGCTGACCTTGATGCTATACCCAAGAACTCCACCGCCCAGATCGACAACTTTCCCTGTCAGGACGTGGCCTTTCACCGTCAGATACACCACATCATTGACGTGCACATCACCAGCGACTTTTCCGGTTACCCAGGTAAACGGCTGGTGAGATTCATCACCGTTCACCCGGTTATCGCCGGTAACGGGATCGATGCTCAGCATTGCTTTCGCGTGCAGATCCACCGTCAGATCGTGAGGCGTCTGCACATGCTGAATATTGTGTGGAGCATCCACGCCATTGACCTGGGCAATAATATGAGGGTCTTTAAGCAGATCGCGGGTCAGAACATCCAGTTTATAACCCAGTGCGCCATTATGTTCAGGTAAGTGCTGTACGGTTGTATTGTAGGTATGCCCGTTGACGATGATCTGCACCTTATCGCCGAATTTCACATCGCCAGATACGGTACCCATCACCTCGGTGGTATGTCGAGCAGCCTCTGCACCATTGAGCACATCGTCACCCGCTACGGTATCAACAGTGATCCCTGCCCTTGCATGGTTGTCGATATGAACAGTGTGGGAAGTGCCGATGGTGACTTCATTACCCACCGCATCGTGGGAAGTCACCGTTGCCGTAAAGGTGACATTTTTATCCTGATTACCTTGGTTATTGCTGAATGCAGCCGAATCAACTGGAATTTGATAACCCAGCTTACCCCCACCCAGGTCGATAACCTTGCCGGTAAACGTGTAACCATTAATCTCAATGTTCACCGCATCACCGACCTGTGCATCGCCGCCCACCGTACCGCTCACCAACTGTTTAGGCTTATCCAGTTCAAAGTGGTTCAGCACATTATCGTCGGTCACCTCATCGATGGTGATTTTCGCATCCGCATGCAGGTCGATATGCACCGTATGATCGTGGGACACGGTTAACTGATTACCGTGTTCATCGACGGTGGAGATTGAAACATGCACGTTCTGATCGACACCATCAGGCAGGTTTTTGGTGCTCACCGGAATGCTGTAGCCTAACGAGCCGTCCGCCAGCACCACCAC
Organism: Citrobacter sp. C348; assembly: GCF_047467975.1. Classification (NCBI taxonomy): domain Bacteria; kingdom Pseudomonadati; phylum Pseudomonadota; class Gammaproteobacteria; order Enterobacterales; family Enterobacteriaceae; genus Citrobacter; species Citrobacter sp. C348. The sequence goes on from NZ_JASJUJ010000005.1 coordinate 160,570, forward strand.
GTTACCGTGCCAGGTCTGGTTGTTGAACGTTAAGGTCACAACATCGCCTGGTTTCGCATCACCACCGACCGGTCCTGTTATTGTCGTCGTGTTCAGCAGAGATTCGGCATGACTGATAATGTCATCACCTGCCACGGTATCAACACCGATACTGGCGCTGGCATCGAGATCGAGCCCAACGGTACGTTCTGTCGTGGCGGTGCTTTCGTTACCGTGATTATCGGTGGTGTTGATACGGGCCTGAATCACCGGATCGTTAACCAGCGACTGGGTATCCACCAGGATGTGATACCCCAGATTCCCGCCAGGCAATGCTTCGACAAAACCAGAGTACCGATGACCATCAATCATCAATTCAACGGTGTCATGCAGTTTTGCATCTCCGCTCACCGTGCCGCTGATCTTCGTCTGACCGTTGTTTTCCGTGGACTCTTTAATATTAATGACGTTGTCGTCAGTCACCGCCTCAATCGTAATATATGACTGCGTGTACATATCCGAGTCGATAGTTTTTAACTCGTTATGGGTGATGTGGTTACCCGCCGCATCGCTTGAGGTCACAGTAACGTTAATCTCCGGATGCGTTATCAGCATATGGGTGTTCACCGGGAAGCTATAACCTAACCCACCTCCCGCCAGCGCAATCACCGTCGTTGTAAGGGTATATCCGCCTTTCAGCCCCAGCGTCACCACATCGCCTGCTTTCGCATCAATACCGGTCACTGTTCCGGTGATATGCGTAACGCCGCCGTTTTCTGAAAACTCTTTAATATTGATAATGTCATCGACGGCCACTTTATCAATATGCACCTGGTTTTCGGCGTAGTTGTCGAGATGTACGGTGTGGGTGCTGACCGCCACCGCCACGTTACCCGCCGCATCCTGTGAGACTACGCTGGCGTGCACATCAACATCTTTCAGCACCATGCCGCTGTTGTCCGCAAAGGCGGCGGAGTCCACCGCGATGCTGTAGCCCAGGCTGCCGTTGCCCAGGTCGATCACCCGCCCGTGATAATCGTGCCCGTTGATAACCAGATCCACCCGGTCGCCCGCCCGGGCATCTTCCCCGCTGACGGTACCGGTAATGGTCCGCGTTTTCGCCGATAGCTCATTAAAACTCAGCGTATTATCGATCGTCACATCATCAATGCTGATCTGGTTTTCAGCGTAGTTGTCGATATGTACGGTGTGGGAGTCGGTCACTATTGCCAGATTACCCACCGCATCGAGGGAGGTAACCGTGGCGTTCACGTCGACATCCTTCAGTACGTTACCGCTGTTATCAGCAAACGCCTCAGTGTCCACCGCAATACGGTAACCCAGCGTATTGTTACCGAGATTAGTAACCTGACCGCTGTAGCGGTGGCCGTTAATCTCCAGCTCAACCCGGTCGCCCACTTTGGCATCTTCGCCGCCGACGGTGCCGGTAATGACCTGATTACGCGTATACAGTTCGACACGATTCAGGGTGTTATCGCTGTCCACATCGTCGATGCTGATGGCGTTCGCCGCCACGGTGTCCAGCACCACGTTTTTGTGTGTGACGGCAGTCGCTTCGTTACCCACATCATCATGGCTAACCACCTTCACCTGCACATCATTGACGCCTTCTTTAAGCGTTCCTCTTGGCACCTCAATTTCGTACCGGAGTTGACCATGATCGTCGAAAACCGTGCCGTGGAATTCTTTTCCCTGAACAGTCAACGTCACCGGATCGCCCGCTTTGGCATCGCCACTGGCGACGCCGGTAATCAGCGTTGGCATGCGGTTTTCACTGGCGTTAACAACATCATCATTCGCCACTGTTTCGATGGTCACAGCATTCTGTGCCAGCAGATCGCTCTCGACATGATGCTCCGTAGAAACAGTCGTGGTATTCCCGGCATCATCGGTTGACGTTAGCGTGGCATGGAAAGTTGGGTCATTCAGCAACCCGTGAGTTAATACCGGGATGTTATACGTCAGCGGGCCATTGCCAGGATCGGTCACAATGCCGGTATATTCTTTGCCATCGACCAGTAAGGTCACGATATCGCCAGGTTTGGCGTCGCCGCCTACATGCCCATGGATGATGGTTTGCGTATGGAGAGATTCTTCGTAGTTAATCAGGTTGTCTGGCGTGACGTTATCTACCGTAATATCGATGCGCGGGCCGGTGATATCAATCAGCGCATTGTCAAAAGTTTGTGCCGTTCGACCCGACACATCGGTGGCCGTTGCCACCACGGTGACGTTCCCTGGCTGTAATCCACCCAGATCGGTATCGATAAACCAGTGACCGTTCCTCACAGGGACATCGACGGTGAATGTGTTTTTTTGGCTATCGGTGAAGGTCAGCGTGACGTGGTTCTGGTTACTGGTGCCGCTTAAATGCGTCCGGTGGAATTCATTCTTGTTAATGTAGCCGTCGTTGCCTGCAAACTCCGCAATAGTCACTTCTGGTGGGAAAAGACTGGCAGACCCGGACAGGATCCCCACCACCGGCAGGTTGATATCGCCGTTTGGGCTACCCAGTCCCTTGGTGTCAAAACCCGCAGTAGGATCAACCACCTGCCCGGTCAGTTCAAGCTGAACCCGCGTGTGACCGCCACCGCCACCTTCCATCGACACCGGTTCGTCGTTGCCCGCTGCGGTCGCGTCAAGTATCTGCGTCGGATCCGCACCATCGGCGATGGCTTTTTGTACGGCGGCAATATCCTGGGCATCATGATTCGGATTATGGCTTACCTGTATCCCGTGCTCTCCCCAGTGGCTATTACGCCCAATATCTACCGTCTGCCCGTTAGGTAGAGAGATACTGACCGCGCCGCTGGCACCGGTCACAATTTCTTCACCGAGAGAGATCCTGTCGCCTTCATGAACAAGTCGTTGTGTGCCATTGGCTTCAACAACATAGACCTGTCCAATAATTGCTTTGATCACACCGAGTAATTTGCTCACCGTAACCTCACTTAAATACCATCATTATTTTTATAAACTCGTTAATATATTAACGAACAAAAAACACATTCTTTTAATGTAAACATTAATATTCAATGTGGAAAAAAACACATTTTTTAGAATGCATATACATGAGACTTGACTGGCAAATGAATATAATAAAAAATAACCAAAAATAAAACACGATGTGACAAAACATATCTCTGAATAGCTGATTGCAAGCGTCAATTAAGATAATTCATATTTGTTAATTAATATAACGTGTTTGTGAAAATGGATGATGGCGACGACAACTGGATGTCATAACCGTGTGATATAAGGCATTCCTGTCATGAAGAAGTTTTTCGTTTTCCTGCTTTCATGGTTTTCAATAAATTCCGTGTATGCAGAAGACTTACACAATACCGTTAAAGACGCATTAGCCAATCACCCTGAAGTTAATGCGGCTATAAATAGTCGCTATTCAGCAGAAAAAGAACTCCGTGCGGCACAAGGTGGATATTTACCCGCATTGAATTTAAATGCCGAAGCTGGGCGAAAAAATATTGATGATGCGACCACTCGTGCCGCAGGCAGCACGAACGGTCTGACCCAATCCCCCAACGGGGCAACGCTCAGCCTGGAGCAAAATGTGTTCAATGGTTTTGCCACCCATAGTGAAGTTGCACGGCAAAAAGCAACCGTTGACTCACGGGCATTTGGCGTGATGAACACCAGCGAAAGCACCGCTTACACGGTAATTCAGGCCTATTTTGATGTGCTGCAGCGCGAGGAGTTTGTTCGCCTGGCAGAAGATGATCTCGCTAACCACGAGCGCATTTACGACCAGATAAAACTGCGTACCGATCAGGGCGTGGGCCGCTCCGGCGACTTTATGCAAGCAGAAGCTCGTCTGGCGCAGGCACGGAACAATTTGCTCACCGAGCAAACCAACCTGGAAGACGCGAAGACCACGTTTGTCAGTGTAAGCGGTCAAGATCCTGAAGGGTTAAGCCTGCCGGAAAGCATTGACGCGCAGCTCCCGACCTCACTTGCCGACGCCAAAACCCGGATGGAAAACAACAACCCGTTACTGAAGTCTGCCAACGCCGACATCGAAGCCGCACATCAGCAGTATGAAGCGTCAAAATCGACCTTCTACCCGCGTGTCGACGTTGAGCTGTCTCGGGGTATCAGCAATAACACCGATACCACCCGCGCGCACACTGAAGAGTGGGAAGCGATGGTAAAGCTGCATTACAACCTGTACCAGGGCGGCAGCGACAAAGCCAACATGGAATCTCGCGCCTACCTGCATAAACAGGCTCAGGATGTGCGCAATAACACCCTGCGCCAGTTGAATCAGGAGCTGCGCCTGGCGTGGACTGCATTACAAAATGCGCGCGCCCAGCTGCCGTCGGCGGAAGAATATGCCGACCGAAGCGTGAAAGTTCGCACCGCCTATCAGGACCAATTTAGTCTGGGTGAACGTACGCTGCTGGATTTACTCGACAGTGAAAATGAAGTGTTCTCCTCTAAACGTCGTCTGGTTGAATTACGTTACCTGGCCATGACCAGCGGGTATCGAATTAGCGAACGCACCGGTGAATTAATGAGTATTCTAAAAATCGCACCGCCGCCATCGGGGCAACCTGTAGATACCGCAGCAGGAAATAACCTGCCGGAACTTCATTAATCATTATTTATACAAATAAACATCTGAGCTGCACACTTATTATTAGCATGCTATTTTTAAGTCGTGCAGTCAGAAATGGTTGCTAAAATGAGTGCACAAGCTGAATTATTAAATGAAGTCCCGGAGAATTCTGATAGCACAAATTCTCAATATCATGATCCCCGTAGCTATAATGACGACCCTTTATTAGATAGCTTACTCATTCTGTGTTCTTTGCACGGTAAACCCGCCAGTCGAGCAACATTAAGCAGCGGCCTGCCATTAGAAAACGATCGGCTCACACTGAATATATTCCCCCGTGCCGCTGCACGCGCCGGTTTAAAAGCCCGGGTGGTGACGCGCGCGCTCGATAAAATCCCCGCCATGTCCCTGCCCGCCGTTCTGTTACTGCGCTCCGGGGGAACCGGGGTGTTACTGGGCTGGAATGATGACGGTAGCGCCCGCTTTATGCCCAGCGAAAGCGAAGGAGGCGAAATCACCGTCGATGCCACCACGCTTGCGCAGAACTATGCCGGCAAGGTAATTTTTGCTCACCCGCGTCACGAATTCGATTTGCAGGCAGAAGCATTTTTACCGCGTACTAAATCCTGGTTTAAAGATACGCTCAAGCTGTCACGCTTTCTGTATATGGATGCCGTGCTGGCCAGTCTGCTGATCAACCTGATTGCACTCGGCACGCCGCTGTTTACCATGAACGTCTACGACCGCGTGGTGCCGAATCAGGCGACGGTAACCCTGTGGGTGCTGGCGGTCGGTATCTGCCTGGCTTTTGTCTTTGATCTGATCTTAAAAATGCTGCGCAGCATCTGCCTGGATATTGCTGGCAAAAAAAGCGATCTCATTATCTCCTCGACCCTGTTTGAACGCATTATCGGTATGGAGATGAAGGAGCGCCCGGCGCGCGTGGGCAGCTTCGCGCAAAACATCCACGAGTTTCAGTCGCTGCGCGATTTTCTCTCCTCGCTCACCCTGACCACCATTATTGACCTGCCCTTTACCCTGCTGCTGCTGGTTGTCATCGGCATTATCGGTGGTGCGCTGGCGTGGATCCCGGTCCTCACGCTGCCGGTTGCGCTGCTGTGCAGCTGGGCATTGCAAAAACCGGTTAACGCCGCGGTGGAAAAAACCATGAGCCTAGCCAGCGAACGCCAGGCGCTGCTGATTGAAACATTAAGCAGCCTGGATGCCATCAAAGTGAATAATGCCCAGAGCGAGCGCCAGTATCTGTGGGAGCAAACGCTGGGTAGCCTGAGTCGTCTGGAACTGCGCGTGAAAACCTTGTCCAGCCTGGCAAGCAACCTGACCGGCTGGTTCCAGCAGATCTCTGGCGTGGTAATGATCATCGTCGGCGTATACATGATAATCGGCGGCAAGCTGAGTATGGGCGGCCTGATCGCCTGCTACATGCTCAACGGTCGCGCCTTAATGCCGCTGGGCCAGTTAACCGGCCTGATTGCCCGCTATCAACAGGCGAAGCTGACCATCAAAAGTACCGAGAAAATGATGTCGCTGGCGCAGGAACGCCGGGCGGATGAAACGCCGCTCAAACGTGAACAACTGCAGGGCAGCATAGAATTTCGCGATGTGGACTTCAGCTACCCGGAACAAAAAAGCCTGTCGCTCAACAAGATCAACCTGACCATTTCGCCCGGTGAGCGTGTAGGCATTATCGGTCGTAGCGGCTCCGGTAAAAGCTCACTGAGTAAATTGATCGTTAATTTGTACCCGCCCAGTGCCGGTAACATCCTGATCGACGGTGTCGATGCGCGCCAGCTGGATGTCAACGATCTGCGCCACAGCATCGGCTACGTCCCGCAGGACATCCAGTTATTTAGCGGAACGCTACGCGACAACTTGCTTTGCGGCGCGCGCTATGTCGATGACGAAACTATGCTGCGCGCGGCAGAACTGGCGGGAGTGAACGACTTCGCCCGCCTGCACCCTGACGGCTATAACCTGCAGGTCGGCGAGCGTGGCTCGCGGCTTTCTGGCGGGCAACGCCAGGCCGTCGCGCTCGCACGTGCGTTATTACTCGATCCCCCTTTGCTGCTGCTGGATGAACCCACCAGTTCGATGGACAACACCAGCGAAGAGCAGATTAAACACGCGCTGGCCCCCTGCATTGCAGGTAAAACGCTATTACTGGTTACTCATCGCGCCTCAATGCTGTCGTTGGTTGACCGCCTGATTATTGTTGATAAAGGACGCATCATTGCCGACGGCCCGAAAGCGGTCGTGATGGATGCGTTAAAAAAGGGGCAGATAAATGCGTCTCGCTGATTTCCTGGCTCGCGCCCGCCGCTCTGTACAGCCCTACTTTCGTGCCCGCGATGAAAATCAAACTGACAGTATCAATGACGTCAGCCACGCCATTATTGATGACGCCCCGAGGGTGATTCGCCTGACGCTGTGGGTGATTCTGGCGTTGGTGCTGCTGGCCTTCGTGTGGGCGGGCTTTGCCAGCATTGACGAAGTGACGCGCGGCGAAGGTAAAGCGATCCCCTCGTCAAAACTGCAAAAGATACAGAACCTGGAAGGCGGGATTGTTACCGAGCTGTACGTGCATGAAGGACAAATCGTTAACGCCGGTACGCCACTGTTGCATCTCGACGATACCCGTTTTGCCTCTAACGTCGGTGAAACAGAAGCCGATAAACTCGGCCTGCGGGCGAAGGTGGAACGCCTGACGGCAGAGGTTGAAAACCGGGACTTTGTTATCTCAGAAGAGATAGCCAGCAAAGCACCGGACGTCGCCCGCGGAGAAACCGAACTGTACAACAGCCGTCGCGCGCAATTTCACAACGAAATCTCCGGACTTGAAGAGCAGTTGGTACAGAAGAAACAGGAACTGCGCGATGTTGAATCAAAAGAAGATCAGTTTAAGCGCAGCCTCGGGTTAATTCGCCAGGAAATCAAAATGTCCGAGCCGCTGCTTGCCTCCGGGGCGATCTCGAAAGTCGAGCTGCTGCGTCTGCGCCGTACTGAAGTAGAAACCGCCGGGCAGTTAAATTCTATCAGCCTGACGTTGCCTAAAGTCGCTTCAGAAATAAAAGAGATTGAGAACAAAATTGGCGAAAGTCACGGTCGCTTTCAAAGCGATGCGCTGGCCCAGTTAAACGAAGCCCGTACCAATCTGAGTAAGGCGCAGGCCAGCGTCAAAGCACTGGAAGACCGCGTGAATCGTACTATGGTCACCTCGCCGGTCCGCGGTATCGTCCAGCAGGTCATGGTGAATACCATCGGTGGGGTGATTCAACCCGGTAGCGATCTGGTGGAGATCGTCCCACTTGATGACAAGCTGTTGGTTGAAGCCAAAATACAACCGCGCGATATTGCCTTCCTTCATCCGGGCCAGCACGCGATGGTGAAATTTACCGCCTACGACTACACCATCTATGGTGGCCTGCAAGGTGAAGTGGTACAGATAAGCCCGGATACGGTGACGGATAAACAGGGGCGGAGTTTCTATATTGTCCGTTTGCAAACGGATAAAAACTATCTGGGGACGAAAGAGCACCCGATGTTGATTATTCCCGGTATGGTGGCCAGCGTCGATATTCTCACCGGTAAGAAGACGATTCTTAGCTATCTACTCAAACCGATTATCCGCGCACGTGCGGAAGCACTGAGAGAACGTTAATGGCTCTGCGCCCCCAGTCATAACCCTGGGGGCGTACGCGGTTATGATGGGATATAAGAAGTGAGCTTTCCGCGATTCAGGCTAATTTTTCCATCGCTAACCAGTTCCTGTAATACCTTGTGGATGGCACTGCGCGAGATATGGTTACGCGCCAGAATAAAGGTATACACCGACGTTTTTTCGCGCACCTCAGGTGCCATCGCCCAAATATACTTCACATGTTCAATAATCAGCTCGCGAATAGTACGGTGCGATTGCAGGGTCTCGCGCTGAAAATAGCGTTGCAGATGGTGCGTTAAGATATCAAACGCCTGCTTCCATAAATTTTTAGCGGTGAACAGGAGATCGGCATTCTGCACGCTCATTGCCCACATTTCACAATCGGTGTCACAGCGTAAATAATGTCCTGCCACTTCGGTGCGCATTTGCGGTAGCCCGAGAATAGCGGGTGCTGAAATACTGACCGTGACCAGGTCATTTTCTACACGATAAACAGAGACCGTCCCTTTCTCCAGAAATAAGATATGTCCATCGACCTTCAGGTCAATACGCTGGCGTTTTTTCCGTAAGGAGAGCCAGGCGTTATCTGATTTCTTAATTTCATCACCAATAAGTACTACCGACTTCTCTATTTCATTCTGGAACATGGATATCTCTGCTACAAATTTATGCCTGACAAAAAAACAGAAACAAAAATAAATGCCAGCTTAATAACGTGCTGACATTTATTTCCGTTTATATTTTTATGTTAATCCGGATGCTACGCACTACAGGTACGACAAACATCGCAACCATCATGGTTTCACCACCCGCATTCCCAGGTGCTTTGGCGCGTTTTCGGTGTGAACCGTGTTCTCGCGTGGTGATGCCGAACAGTATATTGCGCAGTCCAAAGAGAATTAATGCTTATCGCCTTTGTCATCATTATTTCTTCTTTCTCTTCTTTTCGCAATAGCCAGAAAGATACAATTATTTGATTCCTATATGTTTTATTTTCATTAACAAACCATTACTGTTGTTGTGCTATGATACTAAATTGCAACATTTCGCGGTTCTGGCTGCAGAATCTGACAGACATTGGTGGTCCTGATGGCCGGGATGTTTTTAATGCCGCCCCACCAATGAAAGCATCATCAAGAGTAGAGACATCATGTCTGAGACTGGTAACATCAGTTATCTGATTGAAAGAAAAATCATCTTTACACCAGCGACTCAATGCCTGGCGAGAGTGGATCAACCCGAGCTACAGATAAAGCTCAAGCACTCAGCATCATTATGTCTTTTATTACTCATCCAAAATCACGGAAAAGTGGTTTCGCAAAACGAACTACTGGAATTTGGCTGGGGTGAAAACCATCGTCAGGCAAGCTTCAATGCCTTTTATCAGAGTATTCTCTCGCTGCGTAAAAGTTTACTTCAGTTAGAACTGGAAGCATCCTTTATCACAACCATTACCCGTAAAGGGCTGATCATCCAGGACACATTTAGCATTGAGGAAATTGACACGCCGGAGAATTGCCCTGCGGCAATAGAAGAAGATTGGCCGCCCAATACCGACCTCACTGAGTTTTCAGATAATACCGCACATAAAACACCGATCACCAGAATGGAATCTGTACTGGTCTTACTGACTATTATCATCTGCGGTCTGATACTGTATCCGTGGAACACCCGTGATAATTATTTTTCCGGTTATATTGCCACCCAAAATACCCACTCAAACTGTAAGTATTATTTTAATAACGATGCCAGCGATTTCTCCCGACACACTGCTTTTATCGATAAGAACCCAGGGTTGTGCCAGGACAATAAATTTATCTATATAACGACGTATCCTGAGTCCAAAAAACTGTCAGTGATCCAGTGTCGCTCCCCTATAAACGGAGAGCAGAAGAAGAATACCTGTCAGTCGGTCTATTACCCACGGTACGATAGCTAATGAACTTACCTTCCCGCGCGCCCAAAATCAGAACACAAACAGGTATTATCCTGCTGCTTTGTCTTGTGGTTATCAGTATTGTGAGTTTTTGGCAGCAGGGTAAAAATCATAGCCATCTACATAATCTAGCCTGTCGCGCTACGATCGAGATCGTACGCGATACGGCCTCGTTTCGCGGGATCATCGATATCAAAAGTGGGGACAGTAAAGGTATTGTGAATATTGATGGCATCATCAAAGATGCAAACAACAGCGAGCAAACCGTGCAACGCATGGTGTTGTTTACCCACTCCAGCTATGGCTCAAGCCCGGTATGGGTATCGCAGAACATCCATATATCAAATCGTGAAACCGCCCCTGTCAGTATCATCCAGCAACTCCTGCCCGATTTCTTCCTGACCAATACCAGCGTCTCTAATGTCGATCTTTTCTCTCTGAATAAAGAAACCTACCTGATCACTAAAGAAGGCATCCCCTACCTGTACTGCCAGAATTATGACTTGCCCGAGAGTGAATAGTGACACCGTATTTTTGCGCCAAAGTGACGGGTGAATGTCTGGGGTAGTCGGTGATAAGATACTCTATTGTGGCTGAACTGAGGCTTGCCGTTGCAGCCCTTCAGGCTGCTTTCGATAGTGAAATTTATGGGTTTGTGTGAGTCTACAGGGGGTTCACATGAGACTGCCCGAGTACCTAAAAATATTAAAAAACGAGCATAATCAATATGAAAGAGTCACTTGATACGGACTTCACCAACCACACCCCCATGATGCAGCAGTATCTTAAGCTGAAGGCTCAGCACCCGGAGATCCTGCTGTTTTACCGCATGGGCGACTTTTACGAACTGTTTTATGACGATGCCAAACGTGCGTCGCAGCTGTTGGATATCTCGCTGACCAAGCGCGGCGCATCCGCGGGCGAACCGATCCCGATGGCGGGCATTCCCCACCACGCGGTAGAAAACTACCTCGCAAAACTGGTGAATCAGGGGGAGTCGGTTGCCATTTGCGAACAAATTGGCGACCCTGCCACCAGCAAAGGTCCGGTTGAGCGCAAAGTTGTCCGCATCGTCACGCCCGGTACCATCAGCGATGAAGCGTTGTTGCAGGAGCGTCAGGACAACCTGCTGGCCGCCATCTGGCAGGACAGCAAAGGCTACGGCTATGCCACGCTAGACATCAGCTCCGGGCGCTTTCGCGTCAGTGAACCAGCCGACCGTGAGACCATGGCGGCAGAATTACAGCGCACTAACCCGGCAGAACTGCTGTATGCCGAAGATTTCGCCGAGACCTCGCTGATCGAAGGCCGTCGCGGACTGCGTCGCCGTCCGCTGTGGGAATTTGAAATTGATACCGCCCGCCAGCAACTTAACTTACAGTTTGGCACGCGGGACCTGATTGGCTTTGGTGTCGAAAACGCACCGCGCGGCTTATGTGCCGCAGGCTGTCTGCTGCAATATGCGAAAGATACCCAGCGCACCTCGCTGCCGCATATTCGTTCCATCACCATGGAGCGCCAGCAGGACAGCATCATTATGGATGCCGCCACACGCCGGAATCTGGAGATTACCCAGAATCTGGCCGGCGGTATCGAAAATACGCTGGCCTCGGTGCTCGACTGCACCGTCACCCCGATGGGCAGCCGTATGCTTAAGCGCTGGCTGCATATGCCGGTTCGCGACACCAAAATCCTCACCGAACGTCAGCAGACGATCGGCGCCCTGCAGGATGTCACCAGCGAATTACAGCCGGTTCTGCGTCAGGTCGGCGATCTGGAGCGTATTCTGGCTCGCCTGGCACTGCGTACCGCGCGTCCACGCGATCTGGCCCGTATGCGCCACGCCTTTCAGCAATTACCTGAACTGCGTGCACAGCTGGAAGGCGTCGACAGCGCGCCGGTACAGATGCTGCGCGAGAAAATGGGCGAGTTCAGCGAACTGCGTGAACTGCTGGAACGCGCCGTCGTTGAAGCCCCGCCGGTACTGGTACGCGACGGTGGCGTCATTGCGCCAGGCTATAACGATGAACTGGACGAGTGGCGGGCGCTGGCCGATGGCGCGACCGACTATCTTGACCGACTGGAGATCCGCGAGCGTGAACGCACCGGGCTGGACACGCTTAAGGTTGGATTTAACGGTGTACACGGTTACTACATTCAGATCAGCCGCGGTCAAAGCCATCTGGCGCCCATTAACTACGTGCGCCGCCAGACGCTAAAAAATGCCGAACGCTACATCATTCCTGAACTCAAAGAGTACGAAGACAAAGTCCTGACCTCGAAGGGTAAAGCGTTGGCGCTGGAAAAACAGCTGTACGACGAATTGTTCGACATGCTGTTACCTCACCTGGCGGATTTGCAACAGAGCGCCAGTGCGCTGGCCGAGCTCGACGTGCTGGTCAATCTGGCAGAACGGGCTTATACCCTGAATTACACCTGCCCGACCTTCACCGACAAACCCGGCATTCGTATTACCGAAGGCCGTCATCCGGTGGTTGAACAGGTGCTGACCGAACCGTTTATTGCCAACCCGCTGAATCTTTCACCTCAGCGCCGGATGTTGATCATCACCGGGCCGAATATGGGCGGTAAAAGTACCTATATGCGCCAGACCGCACTGATCGCCCTGCTGGCCTACATCGGCAGCTATGTTCCGGCACAAAAGGTTGAGATAGGTCCGATCGATCGCATCTTTACCCGCGTGGGCGCAGCGGATGACCTGGCGTCCGGTCGTTCGACCTTTATGGTTGAGATGACCGAAACCGCCAATATTTTGCATAACGCCACCGAGAACAGCCTGGTGTTGATGGATGAGATTGGGCGCGGCACCTCCACCTATGACGGTCTGTCGCTGGCATGGGCGTGCGCAGAAAATCTTGCCAATAAAATCAAGGCATTGACGCTGTTCGCAACCCACTACTTTGAACTGACTCAGTTAGCAGAGAAGATGGAAGGCGTTGCCAATGTGCATTTGGACGCATTAGAGCACGGCGATACGATTGCCTTTATGCATAGTGTGCAGGATGGTGCGGCAAGCAAAAGCTATGGTCTTGCCGTCGCTGCGCTGGCCGGTGTGCCGAAAGACGTCATCAAACGTGCGCGGCAAAAACTGCGCGAACTGGAAAGCATTACGCCAAATGCCGCCGCAACCCAGGTAGACGGGACGCAAATGTCGCTACTTTCAGCACCGGAAGAAACGTCTCCCGCTGTAGAAGCGCTGGAAAATCTCGACCCGGATTCCCTGACGCCGCGTCAGGCGCTGGAATGGATTTATCGGTTGAAAAGCCTGGTGTAACACGCGTTGTGCCCGATGTCGCTGCGCTCATCGGGCCTACAAAATACCGCTATATGCAAGCCGGGCAAGGCAAAGCCGCACCCGGCATTTTGATTAGCGCTTACCTTCCGCCAGCAGCGGCGGGATACTCGGCACCATTGGCGCATCATCGATATCTTTTTGCGTCATACGAAACGCCTGCGGGTAATGTTCGCGACTGGTACGGCGTAGCGGCTCGGTATCACGCCAGGTGTACAGGCAGTGCTGGCACTGGTATACCGTCCAGACGCCTTTCACCGGCGAGGTTGCCATCACTTCAATATGTTCATCAGCACAACGTGGACAAATCATCTGCTACTCCTTATTTACGGTTGGCCAGCATGGCGGTCAGCTTTTCAGCCCAGGCTTTGGTTTCCGGTAAATCACATACCGGCTGGCTGTAATGACCACGGTTATCCGGCGCAACCGGAGTGGTGGCATCAATGATCAGCTTATCGGTGATCCCTGCCGGACTGGAACCCGGATCCAGCTCCAGCACCGACATGTTCGGTAACTGCACCAGATCGCCTGCCGGGTTGACCTTCGACGACAGCGCCCACATCACCTGCGGCAGGTTGAACGGGTCAACGTCCTCATCCACCATAATCACCATCTTCACGTAGCCCAGACCGTGCGGGGTGGTCATCGCCCGCAGGCCGACCGCGCGGGCAAAGCCGCCATAGCGTTTTTTAGTCGAGATAATCGCCAGCAGACCGTGGGTGTACATGGCATTCACCGCCTGTACCTCCGGGAATTCCGCTTTCAGTTGCTGATACAACGGCACACAGGTCGCAGGCCCCATCAGGTAGTCGATTTCGGTCCACGGCATACCCAAATACAGCGATTCAAAAATCGGTTTGGTGCGATAAGAGACTTTATCAATACGCACCACCGTCATATTGCGCCCCCCGGAATAGTGACCGGTAAACTCACCAAACGGGCCTTCGATTTCACGTTTGCGGCTTTCGATTACACCTTCGAGGATCACCTCAGAACCCCACGGCACGTCAAAACCGGTGAGCGGCGCGGTGGCGATCGGGTATGGGCTTTCACGCAGCGCACCCGCCATCTCATATTCAGACTGATCGTACTTCAGCGGCGTAGCGCCCATCAGGGTAATGATCGGATCGTTACCCAGGGTGATGGCAATCGGCAGATCTTCACCGCGCTCTTCCGCTTTATGCAGATGCAGCGCGATATCGTGCATCGGTACCGGTTGCAGGCCAAGTTTACGCTTGCCCTTCACTTCCATACGGTAGATGCCGACGTTCTGCTTGCCGAAGTTGTCCGGATCCAGCGGATCGCGCGACACCACGCAGGCTTTATCAAGATAGAAACCGCCGTCGCCGTCGTTCAAACGAAACAGCGGCAGAATGTCGAACAGATTAATGTCTTCGCCGTCGACAGTATTCTCAGCCCATGCCGGGTTCGCACGGCGCTCCGGGGCAATCGGAAATTTATCCCAGCGTCGGATAAACTCATCAATTTGTTTTCTGACCGGCGTATTGATCGGCAGCCCCATCGAAATGGCATGGTTTTGCCATGAGCCGATGGTGTTCATCGCCACACGGGCGTCGGTAAAGCCACGAATATTGTCAAACCACAATGCCGGTGCGCCGTCGCCGATACGCCCGGTCGCATTAGCGGCCGCGGCAAGATCCGGCTCAGCGTTCACCTCTTCGCTGATTTTCAGCAATTGCCCCTGGTCGTCCAGCGCCTGCAAGAAACCGCGCAAATCATCAAATGCCATTATTCATTCTCCTGTGAAAAATTCTGCGCCGGCCGTAAACCCTGCCAGCGACGGGCGTTCGGATGTTCCAGACCAAACTGATCGAGGACGCGCGCCACAATGTGCTGCGTGATGTCGTCGATCGTTTGGGGATGGTTATAAAACGCGGGCATCGGCGGCACCATCGCGACGCCCATGCGGGAAAGTGCGAGCATATTTTCCAGATGTATTGTGCTAAGCGGCATTTCACGCGGCACCAGCACCAGCCTGCGCCCTTCCTTCAGCACCACGTCGGCAGCACGGCCCACCAGCCCTTCGGCATAGCCTGCGCGAATTCCGGCCAGCGTTTTCATGCTGCAGGGGATAATAATCATGCCGTTGGTGTGAAATGAGCCGGAAGAGATCGTCGCCGCCTGGTCCGCCGGGTTGTGGCAATAATCCGCCAGCGCAGACACCTCGCGGACGCTATAAGGCGTTTCCAGTTCAATCGTGGTTTTCGCCCACTTCGACAGCACCAGATGTGTTTCCACCTCCGGCATTTCCCGCAACGCCTGTAGCAGCGACACACCAAGCGGTGCTCCCGTTGCACCGGTCATCCCTACGATCAGTCTCATTCAGCCCCTCAATATTTGTTCGTGTACGAACATTTTAGCTAAAATACGCTCTCGATACATTTCAGGCAAGGGTGACTCGCACAGATAGCTAAAGAAACGATCGTTAAAAAATGGCGCATTACCCGCTATGATAGAAGCCGACCGCGATCCCGGAGTCCCTATGCCGTTACGAAATAAAGCCTTTCACCTGTTACGTCAGCTTTTCCAGCAGCATACGTCACGCTGGCAGCACGAATTACCGGAGCTCACCAAGCCGCAGTACGCAGTGATGCGCGCTATTGCCGAGCATCCCGGCATTGAACAGGTTGCTCTCACCGAAGCCGCGGTCTGCACCAAAGCCACGCTTGCCGAGCTGCTGAGCCGTATGGAAAAGCGTGAGCTGGTCAGGCGTGAACACTTCCCGGCGGATAAGCGTCGTCGGTTTGTCTATTTGACTGAGCAAGGTGAGGCACTACTGGCAAGCGCAGCGCCGCTGGGCGATAGCGTTGATGATGAGTTTCTGGGCAGGTTGAGCGAGGAAGAGCGTGAACAGTTCACGCAACTGGTACGCAAGATGATGGGGTAATTTACCGGATGGCCGCTACAGGTGATGTCTTTGTAGGCCCGATAAGCAAAGCGCCATCGGGCAATCAGTGCCGGATGGCGGCTACGCCTTATCCGGCCTACACACAGATAAGGCGTAGCGCTACCAGGTTGTAATCCAAGAAAAAGGCCAGCCTCACTGAGACTGGCCTTTCTTGATAGAACTGTGCTTACTCGCGGAACAGCGCTTCGATATTCAGTCCCTGTGTCTGCAGGATTTCACGCAGACGACGCAGACCTTCAACCTGAATCTGACGAACACGTTCACGAGTGAGACCAATTTCACGGCCCACATCTTCCAGTGTCGCAGCTTCATACCCCAGCAGACCGAAACGACGTGCCAGCACTTCACGCTGTTTGGCGTTCAGTTCGAACAGCCATTTGACGATACTCTGTTTCATATCATCGTCTTGCGTGGTGTCTTCCGGACCGTTTTCCTTTTCGTCGGCCAGAATATCCAGCAACGCTTTTTCGGAATCGCCACCCAGCGGGGTGTCTACCGAGGTAATGCGCTCGTTGAGTCGGAGCATACGGCTGACGTCATCAACCGGTTTATCCAGTTGTTCAGCAATCTCTTCTGCGCTCGGTTCGTGGTCCAGTTTATGCGACAACTCACGCGCAGTACGCAGATAGACGTTCAGCTCTTTTACTATATGGATCGGCAGTCGGATCGTACGGGTTTGGTTCATAATCGCCCGTTCGATCGTCTGGCGGATCCACCAGGTTGCGTATGTTGAGAAGCGGAACCCGCGCTCCGGGTCAAACTTCTCGACGGCACGGATAAGCCCCAGATTGCCCTCTTCAATCAGATCCAGCAATGCCAGACCACGATTGCCATAACGACGGGCAATTTTAACCACCAGACGCAGGTTACTTTCAATCATGCGACGGCGAGAGGCTACATCTCCACGCAATGCGCGACGCGCGAAATACACTTCTTCTTCGGCTGTTAACAGTGGCGAATAACCAATCTCACCAAGGTAAAGCTGAGTCGCGTCCAACACACGCTGTGTGGCCCCTTGCGATAACAGCTCCTCTTCAGCCAGGTCGTTATCACTGGGTTCCTCTTCACTCAAGGCTTTTTCATCAAAAGCCTCTACTCCGTTCTCATCAAATTCCGCGTCTTCATTTAAATCATGAACTTTCAGCGTATTCTGACTCATAAAGGTGGCTCCTACCCGTGATCCCTAAACGGAACAAGCAAGTGAAAGCCTGGTTCCGCCGAATTATCGCTGCGGTAAATAGCGCAGCGGGTTTACGGATTTCCCCTTGTAACGAATTTCAAAATGCAAGCGTGTAGAGCTGGTTCCGGTGCTACCCATGGTAGCTATTTTCTGCCCCGCCTTGATTTCTTGTTGCTCCCGAACCAGCATTGTATCGTTATGGGCGTAGGCACTCAGGTAATCATCGTTGTGTTTGATGATAATAAGATTACCGTAACCGCGCAGTGCGTTACCGGCATATACGACGCGTCCATCTGCGGTCGCGACAATCGCCTGTCCCTTACTGCCTGCAATGTCGATCCCTTTATTGCCACCTTCGGTAGCCGCAAAGTTTTCAATCACTTTACCGTCAGTCGGCCAACGCCATGTGGAGATTGGCGCACTGGTAGACGTTGAGCTTGCAGTCGATTCGGTTGCGCTAACTGCTGGTGCCGTTACTGGCGCTGTGACAACTGTCCCAGCAGGCTGGTTGTTCGGCAACATTTTGTTAGCACTTTGTTCACCTGAATCCTCAGAATACGTAATTGTTGGTTTCGAAGCAACAGCGACGGTGGAATTTTGTGCAGGGTTGGTCACAACTCCTTGCTGTGCTGCATCCGCCTGGGTGATGGCATTGCCGCCGGTAATCGGCGCACCCGATGCGTTGCCCACTTGCAGAGTTTGTCCCACATTCAGGCCATACGGGGCTGGAACGTTATTGCGTTGTGCGAGGTCACGGAAATCGTTCCCGGTTATCCAGGCAATATAGAAAAGCGTATCGCCTTTCTTAACTGTATAGGTGCTGCCGCCGGTATAGCTGCCTTTCGGAATGTTCCCATACTTACGGTTGTACACAATACGGCCATTTTCCATCTGTACAGGCTGCTGCGCAACGGGCTGAACTTGCGTTGGCTGCGCGACCGGAGTCTGCACCGATTGGATCTGCGGCGTTTGCTGTGCGGTCGCCGTCGTGCCCATTTTAGGTGGAGGCGTGATTAGCATGCCAGAATTGGTGTTCGTTGGCGCACCGCCATCAACAGAGTTGACCGGCGCAGGCGGATTCGAGGTGTTAGAACAGCCTGCCAGCCATAACGAAACCAGTGACAATGCCGCCATGCGGCGAACGGTAAATTTGTGGCTTCCCGCGCTCATTTATCCCCCAGGAAAATTTGGTTAACAACCAGTGACGTAATCACCGTGCAAGGCATCGGGCTGGACACTGGAAAACGTGACCACGATACGCTTACTAATTCCAGAATATCCAGGAAAACTCCAGGTATTCAGAACCTATATCTACGCTAACTCCCCTTTAACTAAAGGTACGAAGCGTACAGCCTCCACGGTATCGATAATAAATTCGCCTCCCCGACGACGCACCCGTTTCAAATACTGGTGCTCGTCGCCCACGGGTAAGACGAGAATGCCGCCTTCATCCAACTGCGTCATTAACGCGGTTGGGATTTCCGGCGGTGCAGCTGTCACAATGATGGCGTCAAACGGCGCTCGTGCCTGCCAGCCTTGCCATCCATCACCATGACGGGTCGAAACATTATGTAAATCAAGCTGCTTCAGGCGACGACGCGCCTGCCACTGCAAGCCTTTAATGCGCTCGACAGAACACACATGCTGCACCAGATGCGCCAGAATCGCTGTCTGGTAACCGGAACCGGTGCCGATTTCCAGCACCCGCGATTGTGGCGTCAGCTCAAGCAACTCGGTCATACGTGCGACCATATAAGGCTGCGAAATCGTCTGCCCCTGACCAATGGGCAGGGCGATGTTTTCCCAGGCCTTATGTTCAAACGCCTCATCAATGAATTTTTCACGCGGCACGGCGGCGAGCGCATCAAGGACAAGCTCATCTCTGATGCCCTGCGCACGTAATTGTTCAAGAAGAGTGTGTACGCGTCTGCTTACCATTGCGTGTCGACTCCCACGCTGTCTAACCAATCAGAAACAACCTGATGCGCGCCGTATGCGGTTAAATCAACATGCAGCGGCGTGACAGAAACATAGCCTTCATCGACGGCAGCAAAGTCCGTATCCGGCCCGGCATCGCATTTTTCGCCCGGCGGCCCAATCCAGTACAACGTGTTACCGCGCGGGTCCTGCTGTGGAATAACCTGATCCGCCGGATGGCGACTGCCGCAGCGGGTAACGCGAATACCTTTAATCTGATCCAGCGGCAAGTCCGGGACGTTGATATTCAGAATACGCCCGGTACGCAGCGGTTCGCGGCTCAACGCACGTAAAATGCGGCAGGTAATCGCGGCTGCGGTATCGTAGTGTTTATGGCCATCCAGTGAGACCGCCAGCGCGGGAAAGCCCAGGTGCCGGCCTTCCATCGCTGCCGCAACGGTTCCAGAATAGATAACATCGTCACCCAGATTAGGACCGGCGTTAATCCCGGAAACCACGATGTCCGGGCGCGGACGCATTAATGCGTTTACGCCCAGATAGACGCAGTCGGTAGGCGTGCCCATTTGCACGGCGATATCACCGTTTTCAAAGGTGAAGGTGCGAAGCGAAGATTCCAGCGTCAGCGAGTTAGACGCGCCACTGCGGTTACGATCCGGGGCAACCACCTGTACGTCAGCAAACTCACGCAGCGCTTTCGCCAGCGTTTGTATACCAGGCGCGTGGACCCCATCATCGTTACTCAGCAATATACGCATAATCACCCGTTGTGTTAATAAGTTCCCTTACTACACTGGTGGCAAAGCTACCTGCCGGTAGCCAGAAGCGTAACTCAACGGTTACGTCATCCCACCAGTTCCAGCTTAATTGTTGTGGGTACAGCAGCATAGCGCGACGCGATGCGTCGACTTTCTCACGCAATAATAAAGACTGCAGCACGCTTTCATCGGCAATAGCGGCCTGTTCAAACGCCAGCGCGTCGCGCTGAGTTCCCCACTCGCCGCAGCCGGGTAATGCCGCTGTAATCATTAATTCTCTTTCATTAACGCGACGCTGTAATTCAGCCTGTTCTTCCGGGGTGGCAACAAACCAACTTCCGCGTCCAGACAATTGTAGCGCATCGCCGTCAACAACTTGATTAAAGTCTGTTTTTTTCAGGCGTTCATTGACTATCTGATTAAACAACGCGCTGCGGGCTGCCGACAACCAAAAACTGCGTTTATTGCGATCGCGCACCGGTGCATCGCTTTGCGCCCAGCGCAGCGCCCCTTGCAGGTTACTGCCGGCGATGCCAAAACGTTGGGCACCAAAATAGTTCGGTACGCCGCGCTCGAGAATAGCCTGCAAACGTGCTTCAACGTCGGCGCGATCGCTGACTTCACGCAGCACCAGCGTAAAGCCGTTACCTTTCAGGGCACCTAAACGCAGCTTACGCTTGTGACGGGCGTACTCCAGCACTTTACAGCCTTCAAGCTCAAATTTGCTTAAATCAGGCATGACATTGCCCGGCACGCGCGCGCACAGCCACTGTTCAGTGACCGCATGCTTATCTTTCTGCCCGGCGAAGCTGACCTCACGGGCATGAATTTTCAAAAACTTTGCCAGTGCATCGGCGACAAAACGAGTGTTACAGCCGTTCTTCAGGATGCGTACCAGAACGTGCTCGCCTTCTCCGTCCGGTTCAAAGCCTAAATCTTCGACCACCACAAAGTCTTCTGGATTCGCCTTCAATACGCCACGGCCCTGCGGTTTACCGTGGAGATACGTCAGATTTTCAAACTCTGTCATTTTGCAGCCTTTATGAGTAACGCCACCGCTTCACAGGCAATCCCTTCCCCACGCCCGGTAAAACCGAGTTTCTCCGTGGTGGTCGCTTTCACGTTAACATCATCCATATGACAGCCGAGATCTTCGGCAATAAACACGCGCATTTGTGGAATGTGCGGCAGCATTTTCGGTGCCTGCGCAATAATGGTCACATCCACATTGCCGAGCGTGTAGCCTTTGGCCTGAATACGACGCCAGGCTTCACGCAATAATTCGCGGCTATCTGCCCCTTTAAAGGCCGGATCGGTGTCCGGGAACAGTTTACCGATATCGCCCAGCGCTGCCGCGCCCAGCAGCGCATCAGTCAGCGCATGCAACGCGACGTCGCCATCAGAATGCGCCAGCAGCCCCTTTTCGTACGGGATACGCACGCCACCAATGATAATTGGGCCTACGCCACCAAAGGCGTGTACATCAAAACCGTGTCCAATTCGCATTATATTTTCTCCGGATGGATTATTCGGGTCAGATAAAATTCCGCCAGCGCCAGATCTTCCGGACGGGTAACTTTAATATTATCAGCGCGTCCTTCGACAAGCTGTGGATGAAAGCCGCAATATTCCAGCGCCGAGGCCTCATCGGTAATGGTCGCGCCTTCGTTGAGTGCCCGGTTCAGGCAGTCATGTAACAACTCTCGAGGGAAAAACTGTGGCGTCAACGCGTGCCATAAGTCAGTGCGATCAACCGTATGGGCAATGTCTGTTTTGCCCGGCTCCGCGCGTTTCATGGTATCGCGCACCGGCGCGGCAAGGATCCCGCCAGTACGACTGGTTTCGCTTATCGCCAGTAAACGGGATAAATCGTCCTGATGCAGGCACGGCCTGGCAGCATCATGCACCAGCACCCAGCGGGCATTTCCGGCGGCCTGCAAACCGGCCAGCACTGAATCGGCGCGCTCATTACCGCCATCCACCACGGTGATTTGCGGGTGCGCTGCCAGAGGAAGTTCTGCAAAACGGCTGTCGCCAGGGCTGATAGCAATGACGACATGTGTCACCCGGGGATGCGCCAGTAGCGCAGCAACCGAGTGTTCAAGAATGGTTTTATTGCCGATGGAGAGGTACTGCTTAGGACACTCCGATTGCATTCGGCGGCCAAATCCGGCAGCCGGTACCACGGCGCAAACGTCCAATAAAGTGGCTGCCATGTTAAATCCTTGGCTGGTTTATCGATTGTTTTGCCCTGCAGTCTGAGCGCGTTTAGACGCGTCAGGCACCAGACGATAAAAGGTTTCGCCCGGCTTGGTCATGCTGAGTTCGTTGCGCGCACGCTCTTCAATCGCTTCCTGACCGCCATTGAGATCGTCAATTTCGGCAAACAGCTGATCGTTACGCGCTTTAAGTTTCGCATTTGTCGCTTGCTGCGCAGCCACATCATCGTTGACGCGGCTATAGTCATGTATGCCGTTCTTACCGAACCACAGCGAATACTGAAGCCAGACCAATAAAGCCAGCAACAGCAGCGTTAGTTTACCCATCCTGCCCCCTGAAAAACGGCATCATCATCCCAAAACATCCGCAGACGACTCTCCGTCTACAGGCGGGAATACCGCGACAACGCGGGCAAATGTACCACATTTGCTCGTTGTTACGTATACCCCGTGTAAGGAGAACATAATCTCATTGTTGGTTACGGTTTGAATTATGACCAGTCCGCGTTTCAGCCTCAGTAGCCATATAAAGAGAAGGGAGATAGCCTAGCCCAGCAGCCACATAAACAATGCCCCGAACATCAGCCCCACCGTCAGCAGGGTACTCGTTATGCTCAGGAACAGTCGTCCCTTCAATAACGAGTGCAGGGCTATTCCCGCCACAATCGCGACAGGCAGCAATGCAAGGAAAAACGGCCAGGTATAGAGGAAGAAAAACAGCGTGTTAGGGCCATACATAAGACATGGAATGCCCAGCGCCAGCAACCACGCCACAAAACCGACCACGGCCCCCGGTAGTGACCAGATGGTTTCGTCGTCGGCATTGAAGGTGTCTGACTCTGCAATAGTAATGTTATGGCTGTTACGCATAGCTAATCCTGTGACCTTGACTGACCGAGCCGATAAGCTCGGGGATGTCTCAGGATCTGATAATATCTTGCTGCCTCAGCAGGTCTAATAATTGAGGAACCAAATTTGTTACCAATTGTTCACCATCAAGGTGAATCTCTGGCGATTCAGGCGCTTCGTACACCGCGTCAATTCCGGTGAAATTGCGCAGTTCACCCGCTCGCGCTTTTTTATACAGCCCTTTCGGATCGCGGGCTTCACACGTTGCCAGCGGCGTATCGACAAACACCTCGATAAAACGCCCCTCGCCGACGCGCTCGCGGACCATTTGCCGCTCCGCGCGATGCGGGGAGATAAATGCCGTCAGCACTACCAGCCCGGCATCCACCATCAGGCTAGCGACTTCCCCCACTCGCCGGATGTTCTCTTTGCGATCGGCATCGCTAAAACCCAGATCGCTGCACAGGCCGTGGCGCACGTTGTCGCCATCCAGCAGATAAGTACTGACGCCGAGATTGTACAGTGCTTCTTCCAGCGCACCCGCCACCGTTGATTTACCCGAGCCGGAGAGCCCGGTAAACCACAGCACAACACCACGATGCCCGTGGCGCTGTTCCCGCTGCAAAGGCGTAACGGGATGAGAATGCCAGACGACGTTTTCGTCATGCTGCGCCATTACTTTCCTCCCAGCAAATCACGTGCGTTCCAGTGCGGAAAGTGACGACGCACCAGCGCATTGAGTTCCAGTTCAAACGCGCTGAACGGGGATGTCGTGGCCTGTTCTTGCTCGATAGGTTCACGGACAAGTCCCGCCCCCACAGTGACGTTGGTCAGGCGGTCAATAATAATCAGGCCGCCCGTCACTGGGTTATGCTGATAGGTATCCAGCACCAGCGGTTCATCAAACGTCAAATTAACCAGGCCAATACCGTTGAGCGGCAGCGCGTCAACGTCACGCTGAGTCAGGTTATTGATATCGACCTGATACTGCACGCTATCTACGCGGGCACGCGTCTTCTTGCCCGCCACTTTGATGTCATAGCTTTGGCCTTCCGACAGCGGTTGTTCCGCCATCCATACCACGTCAACGGCGGCATGTTGTACCGCAGGCAAGACTTCGCGAGCATCCAGCAGCAGGTCGCCACGGCTGATGTCGATTTCATCTTTCAGCACCAGAGTAATCGCTTCGCCCGCATGCGCTTCCTGGAGGTCGCCGTCAAAGGTGACGATCCGCGCGACGCTTGATTCAACGCCAGACGGCAGCACTTTGATTCGCTGGCCTACCGTTACGCGACCGGAGGCCAGAGTTCCGGCATAACCACGAAAATCCAGGTTCGGGCGATTCACATACTGCACCGGGAAACGCATCGGTTGGGTCTCAACAGCCCGCAGGATCTCTACCGTTTCCAGTACCTCCAGCAGCGTCGGGCCGCTATACCATGGCATGTTTTTACTCTGGGAGGCCACGTTGTCGCCTTCCAGCGCAGAAAGTGGCACAAAGCGAATATCCAGATTGCCCGGCAACTGTTCGGCAAAGGTCAGATAATCTTCGCGAATGCGGGTAAATGTTTCTTCGCTGAAGCTCACCAGATCCATTTTATTGATCGCCACCACCAGATGTTTGATCCCCAGCAGCGTGGAGATAAAACTATGGCGACGGGTCTGGTCGAGCACACCTTTACGTGCATCAATCAGCAGGATCGCCAGATCGCAGGTCGACGCTCCGGTGGCCATGTTGCGGGTGTACTGCTCGTGCCCGGGAGTATCGGCAATAATAAATTTGCGCTTCTCAGTGGAGAAATAGCGGTAGGCCACGTCGATGGTGATCCCCTGCTCACGCTCGGCCTGTAACCCGTCAACCAGCAGCGCCAGATCCAGTTTCTCACCCTGGGTACCATGACGTTTGCTGTCGTTATGCAGCGTTGAGAGCTGATCTTCGTAAATCTGGCGCGTGTCGTGCAGCAGGCGGCCAATCAGCGTACTTTTCCCGTCATCCACGCTGCCGCAGGTTAAAAAGCGCAGCAGGCTTTTGTGTTGCTGGGCAACCATCCAGGCTTCAACGCCGCCTTCATTAGCAATTTGTTGTGCAAGTGTCGTGTTCATGGCGGCTCCTTAGAAATACCCCTGACGTTTCTTCAGCTCCATGGAGCCCGCCTGGTCGCGGTCAATCACGCGGCCCTGACGTTCACTGGTGGTTGAGACCAGCATTTCTTCGATAATTTCCGGCAGCGTCTGCGCGTTTGACTCCACGGCACCGGTAAGCGGCCAGCAGCCAAGCGTGCGGAAACGCACCATGCGTTTTTTGATAACCTCACCAGGCTGCAGATCGATCCTGTCATCGTCGATCATCATCAGCATACCGTCACGTTCCAGCACCGGGCGTTCCGCGGCCAGGTACAGCGGCACAATGTCGATATTTTCCAACCAGATGTACTGCCAGATATCCTGTTCGGTCCAGTTCGAAAGCGGGAACACGCGAATGCTTTCGCCTTTGTTAATCTGCCCGTTGTAGTTGTGCCACAGTTCCGGACGCTGGTTTTTCGGGTCCCAGCGATGAAAACGATCGCGGAAGGAATAAATTCGCTCTTTGGCACGCGATTTCTCTTCATCGCGGCGGGCACCACCGAACGCGGCGTCAAAGCCGTATTTGTTCAGCGCCTGCTTCAGCCCTTCGGTTTTCATGATGTCGGTATGCTTGGCGCTGCCGTGGACAAACGGGTTAATCCCCATCGCCACCCCTTCCGGGTTTTTATGCACCAACAACTCGCAGCCGTAGGCCTTGGCTGTACGGTCACGGAATTCATACATCTCGCTGAATTTCCAGCCGGTGTCCACATGTAGCAACGGAAACGGCAGCGTGCCGGGATAAAACGCTTTGCGCGCCAGATGCAGCATTACGCTGGAGTCTTTGCCGATGGAATACATCATCACCGGATTAGAAAACTCGGCGGCCACCTCACGAATAATATGGATGCTTTCCGCTTCCAGTTGCCGCAGGTGGGTAAGTCGTTTTTGATCCATAACCGTTCCTATGTAATGCCGTTATTGTTCTAACGATGCTCAGATAACTCGACTATAGGGAGGGCAAGAGAACGAATGAAATTACGAATTGGAATGAGTAGTTCCTCAAAGGAATAACGATCTGGAAAAGCAAATATCAAAAAGTGCTTAAGCCGCCGGATTTCGGGCATTTAGGAGCAAATGAAATTGTTTTACCCCGATCACGGTTTCATACTAGCGGGTAAAAATTTATGCTTGGTATTTAAGGACTCACTATGTTTTCCGCATTGCGCCACTTTCCTGCTGCCCTGGCGCTCGGCGTGTGCTTTATCCTTCCCGCACAGGCAACCTCTTCGAAGCCCGGAGATATCGCCAACTTCCAGGCCCGCCATATTGCAACGTTTTTTCCTGGCCGCGTGACGGGCTCGCCTGCAGAAATGTTGTCTGCCGATTATTTACGTCAGCAGTTTCAGCAGATGGGATACAGCAGTGATATTCGGACGTTTAATAGCCGCTATGTGTATACCGCCAAAAATAACCATAAAAACTGGCATAACGTAACGGGTAGCACGGTAATTGCAGCACATGAAGGTAAGGCACCGCAGCAGATTATTATTATGGCGCACCTTGATACCTACGCGCCGCAAAGCGATGCCGACTCCGATGCCAATCTCGGTGGATTAACGCTGCAAGGGATTGACGATAACGCGGCGGGTCTCGGCGTGATGCTGGAACTGGCAGAAAAACTCAAGAATGTCCCGACCGAGTACGGCATCCGCTTTATCGCCACCAGCGGAGAAGAAGAAGGCAAGCTCGGCGCAGAGAACGTACTCAAACGCATGAGCGCCGCCGAGAAGAAAAATACGCTGCTGGTGATTAATCTGGACAACCTGATCGTCGGCGATAAGCTCTATTTCAACAGCGGGCAAAAAACACCTGAAGCTGTCCGCAAGCTCACGCGCGACCGGGCGCTGGCTATTGCACGCAGTCGCGGTATCGCCGCCAGCACTAATCCAGGTCTGAATAAAGATTATCCGAAAGGCACTGGATGTTGTAACGATGCGGAGGTGTTCGACAAAGCAGGCATTGCCGTGCTCTCCGTCGAAGCCACCAACTGGAATCTGGGTAACAAAGACGGCTATCAGCAGCGAGCCAAAACCGCCTCATTCCCTGCAGGCAACAGCTGGCACGACGTTCGACTGGATAACCAGCAGCATATTGATAAAGCGTTACCCGGCCGTATTGAGCACCGCAGTCGCGACGTGGTACGCATTATGCTGCCGCTGGTAAAAGAGCTGGCAAAGGCGGGCTAATTCACCCGTATCCTGCCCGGTAGCATGCAGATGCTTACCGGGCCTGTTACCGATTACCCTTCGTGCAATCCGCACTCACGCTTCAGCCCGAAGAAGCGCGTCTCTTCTTCCGCCATCCCCGGTTCCCATTTACGGGTGGTGTGAGTGTCACCGACCGACAGATAGCCCTGCTCCCAGAGAGGATGGTACTTCAGCCCGTGTTGTTGCAGGTACTGGTATACCGTGCGGTTGTCCCAGTCGATGATCGGCAGCAGTTTGAACACGCCACGCTGGATAGCCAGCACCGGCAAATGGGCACGACTGCCGGATTGCTCACGACGCAGGCCGGCAAACCAGGTTTGTGCATTGAGTTCTTGCAGCGCCCGGTTCATCGGCTCGACTTTGTTGATCTCATTGTATTTCTCAATGCCTTCAACGCCCTGTTCCCACAGTTTGCCATAGCGCGCTTCCTGCCAGGCGGCACTCTCTTTTGCCCGGTAAACCTGCAGATTGAGTTTGAGCGTGTCCGTTAACTCGTCAATAAACTGGTAGGTTTCCGGGAACAAATAGCCGGTATCGGTAAGGATCACCGGGATATCCTGGCGAATCTGATTCACCAGGTGCAGGCTAACCGCCGCCTGAATACCAAAGCTCGAAGAGAGCACGTAGTCGCCGGGCAGATTCTCCAGCGCCCACGCCACACGATCCTGTGCGCTCAGTTTTTCCAGCTGGCTGTTGGTTTGTGCCAACGCCATAACGCGTTCAACTTTCGGCAGCTCGTTCAACGCGTGTAGATCGAGTACAGACATGATTACCTCATCTTATGCCTGATGGCGCTGCGCTTATCAGGCCTACAAAACCGTCGCGCCACCGGGCAACTGAAGATTATTCCCAGAAATCCCGGGCGGGATCGAGCACCGGGCGAATAATGCCCGCACGCACCGTAAAATCGCCGAAGCCTTCACCCGCTTCACGCTCTTTCGCCCAGCGCCCAATCAGTTCATCCAGCAAGGTCAGAATTTCTGTCTCGGTGATGTTCTCTTTGAACATCCGTGGAATACGCGTCCCGATACGGTTACCGCCCAGGTGCAGGTTGTAACGTCCCGGCGCTTTCCCGACCAGACCGACTTCCGCCAGCATGGCGCGGCCGCAGCCGTTCGGGCAGCCCGTCACGCGCAGAACAATGTTCTCGTCGCTCAACGCGTATTTCGCCATCAGCGCGTCAATGTTGTCGATAAACGTTGGCAGGAAGCGCTCTGCTTCCGCCATCGCCAGCGGACAGGTCGGAAACGAGACGCAGGCCATCGAGTTTTCACGCTGCGGCGTCACGGCATTCATTAAGCCGCTCTGCTGCGCAATCTTCTCGATCTTCGCCTTCTCGCTTTCCGGCACACCGGCAATGATCAGGTTCTGGTTGGCGGTAATACGGAACTCGCCTTTGTGGATCTTTGCTATCTCCAGCAACCCGGTTTTCAGCGGACGTCCCGGATAATCCAGAATACGGCCATTCTCAATAAACAGCGTCAGGTGCCAGTTATTGTCGATGCCCTTCACCCAACCAATCCTGTCGCCACGACCGGTAAACTCATACGGGCGAATCGATTCAAATTTGATACCCGCCCGGCGTTCCACTTCTGCCTTAAAGGTCTCAACGCCGACGCGCTCCAGCGTGTATTTGGTTTTGGCGTTTTTACGATCGGTACGGTTACCCCAGTCGCGCTGGGTGGTCACCACCGCTTCCGCAACGGCCAGCGTGTGCTCCAGCGGCAAATAGCCAAATTCACTGGCGGTACGCGCGTAGGTTTTTTTGTTACCGTGCTCAATAGACAGCCCACCGCCCACCAGCAGGTTAAAGCCCACCAGTTTGCCGTTTTCTGCCACCGCGACGAAGTTCATGTCGTTGGCATGCAGATCGATATCGTTCTGCGGCGGAATAACCACCGTCGTTTTGAACTTACGCGGCAGATAAGTTTGACCGAGGATCGGCTCTTCATCGGTGGTGGCGACTTTTTTCTGATCCAGCCAAATCTCTGCATACGCCCGGGTGCGCGGCAACAGGTGTTCAGAGATTTTCTTCGCCCACTCGTAGGCTTCCGCGTGTAACTCGGACTCGTACGGGTTGGAGGTACACAACACGTTACGGTTCATGTCGTTGGCGGTCGCCAGCGCGTCCAGTCCGACCGAGTTGAGCATCTGATGCACCGGCTTGACGTTCTTCTTCAGAATGCCGTGAAACTGAAAGGTCTGACGGTTGGTCAGACGGATGCTGCCGTAAATCGTGTTGTCATGAGCAAACTTATCGATCGCCTGCCATTGTTTAGTGGTGATGACCCCGCCCGGCAGACGGCAGCGCAGCAGCATTGCATGACGTGGCTCCAGCTTCTGCTCGGCGCGCTCGGCGCGAATATCGCGGTCATCCTGCTGGTACATACCGTGAAAACGGATCAGCAGAAAGTTATCACCTTTAAAACCGCCGGTGAGGCCGTCATTTAAATCTTCCGCAATGGTGCCGCGCAGATAGTTGCTTTCCAGCTTCATACGTTCAGCGTCGGACAGCTTACCTTCGACCACCAGTGGCCCTGGATGTTTTTCACTCATTAGTAGACATCTCGCTGATAACGGCGCTCAACGCGCAGCTCACTTAAAAATTCATCCGCCGCTTCGGTATCCATCGCACCGAATTCGGCAATCACTTCCAGCAAAGCCTGCTCAACGTCTTTCGCCATGCGATTGGCGTCGCCGCAGACATAAATGTGCGCCCCGTCATTAATCCAGCGCCACAGTTCCGCACCTTGTTGGCGCAGTTTATCTTGTACGTAGACTTTTTCTTTTTGGTCGCGTGACCAGGCGAGATCGATCCGGGTAAGTACGCCCTCTTTGACGTAGCGCTGCCACTCCACCTGGTAGAGAAAATCTTCGGTAAAGTGCGGATTGCCAAAGAACAGCCAGTTTTTACCCGTCGCTTCATCGGCAGCACGCTGCTGCATAAAGGCGCGGAACGGTGCAATTCCCGTCCCCGGCCCAATCATAATTACCGGTGTTTCAGGATTGGCTGGCAGGCGGAAGTTGTCGTTATGTTCAATGAACACACGTACTTCACCTTCTTCGCCAACGCGGTCGGCGAGGAAGCTCGAGGCTCCGCCGGCACGCGCACGGCCTTCGACGTCAAACCGCACGGCACCGACGGTCACGTGTACTTCGCTTTCGACTTCCGCCTGTGAGGAGGCTATTGAGTACAGGCGCGGGGTCAACGGACGCAGCAGAGCGATTAACGCTTCCGCGTCCAGCTGCGCCGGAGAAAAGCGCAGCATATCGACGATAGGCGTGGTGGCGGCATAGTGTTGCAACTGCGCTTTATCGCCCACCAGCGGCAGCAACGTTTCACTGCGCGTTAAGGTGGCGTAATTTTCTACAATATTGGCTGTGTTAACCGTCAGTTCGAAGTGCCACTGCAGCGCGTCGGTAAGCGGTAGCAATTTGCCATCAACCGTGACCGGCTCGTCGCCTTTCAGCCACAGCAGTTCAACAATCTCTTTGACCAGCGCCGGATCGTTTTGATACCACACGCCAAGCGCGTCGCCGGGCTGATAGCGCAGGCCGGAGTCGCCCAGATCGATTTCGATATGGCGCACGTCTTTTTCGGAGTCACGACCGGTGATTTTCTGGTTTACAGAAAGCGAAGCCGTCAGAGGCGCTTCTTTGGTATAGGGACTGGTATGAACGTCGTTTACCGCACCGCTCGCTGCGACCTGTACAGAAGGTGCGGCAGGGGCGCGAGCTTTCAACACCTCAACCAGACGGGCGCGCCACTGCGCAGCTGCCGGTTGATATTCAACATCTGCATCTACACGATCCAACAAGCGTTCACCGCCAAGCTCCGCCAGTTTGCTGTCGAAGTTTTTGCCAGACTGGCAGAAAAACTCATAAGAGGTATCGCCAAGGCCAAATACGGCGAAGGCGGTATTTTCAAGTTTCGGCGCTTTTTTAGAGAACAGGAATTTATGCAACGCCACCGCTTCTTCCGCCGGCTCACCCTCTCCCTGCGTCGAGGCCACCACGACCAGCAATTTCTCGTTGGCAATATTTTTAAATTTATAGTCGCCGGCATTGATCAGGGTGACATTGAGCTTCGCGGCAATAAGATCGTCACGCAGGGCTTCCGCCACACGGCGCGCATTACCGGTCTGCGAGGCGGAGATGAGCGTGATCCCCGGCATTTCGGCAGCAGGTGCAGGAATAACCGCATTAGCGCCCGGCTGCTGATTCAGCACGCCCCAGAAATAGCCAGAAACCCACGCAAGCTGCGCGGGTGAGAGATCGGTGGTGGCCGCCTGAAGGCGTGCCAGCTGCTCCGGGTTTAGCGGAAGCAAAGCGGAAAGTGGGGCCTGTGTCGTCATGCGTTGTCATGTTCCAGTAAGCAAAGCGGATTTAAGCAATAAAACCCAAACTGAAGATAAGGTTAACGGCGAGAATAGTAACAATTAAAGAAGGGATAGAAATAACAAATAACCAAATGGACTAACCTGTTTTAGCTATAGTTATTAACGGCAAAACAGATTTAATAACCATATGATATATAAATAGTTATTTGATATTGATTGCGTGAATGCACTGTCAGGATACTCAGCGCCCGTTTAACTAATGATAAAATTCGTATTATAAGGTACCCTACGGCGGTTTTTTGCATTCTTGAGAGTAGATAATGTCCACCACCCTGTTTAAAGATTTCACCTTCGAAGCCGCTCACCACCTGCCGCACGTACCAGAAGGGCACAAATGTGGCCGCCTGCATGGTCACTCATTTATGGTGCGTCTTGAAATTACGGGTGAAGTCGATCCCCATACCGGTTGGATTATGGACTTTTCCGAGTTAAAAGCGGCATTTAAGCCGACGTACAATCGCCTTGATCACTACTATCTGAATGATATTCCAGGTCTTGAGAATCCGACCAGTGAAGTACTGGCGAAGTGGATCTGGGATGAGATGAAACCGCTGGTTCCGCTGCTGAGCGCGGTGATGGTAAAAGAGACCTGCACGGCGGGCTGCGTCTATCGCGGCGAATGATTCAGTCATTGCCGGATGGCGGAGCGCCTTATACGGCCTACACGTATCTACAAGCGTAGGCCGGGCAAGCGAAGCGCACCCGGCAAAATTTATCAGGCAATATTCAGATATTTATGCGTTTGCATCGACAGACGCCAGTTACGCGCAATGCAGGTATCAATACACAGGCGCGTGGCATCATCCTTCTGACTGATCGGCTGTAAAGCAATGATGCGCGGCTTATCATCGGTCAACGTCGCCAGCAGTTCATCCAGTGCTTCAATGTCGCGAACACGCCCCACCGGGTGCTTGATTTCATTGGCGCGTTCCAGCGCCTGAGATAACACGTCATAGCCGCCGCGCATATTCACCTTGGGAGAGACAGTCACCCAGGTGTTCGGCGTACAGCGGACTTCATGCGTGCCGCTGGTTTCAATCTGGCAGCTAAAGCCATTCTTTTCCAGCAAGTCGGTCAGCGGCATCAGGTCGTGAATGCAGGGTTCACCCCCGGTGATCACCACATGACGGGCGGTATAGCCCTGACGCTGAATCACAGCCAGCAGATCTTCGCCGCTCGCCGCGCCCCATTTATCGTTCTCTTTAGTCTTGGCCAGGATGCTGTAAAGCGAGACTTCCCGATCCTCAAGCTTATCCCAGGTGTGTTTGGTATCGCACCAGGCACAGCCAACCGGGCATCCCTGTAAACGAATAAAAATGGCGGGGACGCCGGTAAAATAACCCTCACCTTGCAGGGTCTGGAACATCTCATTAATCGGGTACTGCATAGTCTTCTCAATGTGGGGATAAACGATAATTATCGCAGATCCCCGCCAAAGTATCATGCCCGATCGTTGCTTTACGAGGCGATCGCCGTGACAAAGCGTGCCGTTATTTGTTGCGGACGGGTGATCGCCCCCCCAACCACTACGGTGTGTGCGCCTAATGCCAGGCAGTGTGCAGCCCGCTCGGGGGTGTCGACATTCCCCTCTGCCACTACCGGCAGGCTAACTGCAGCCAATACCTCGCGTAAAAAACCGCAGTCGTTATCCGCAAGCACATGCCCACGCGTCTCTGCCGTGTAGCCATAAAGCGTCGTCCCCACGCAGTCAAAACCCAGTCGTTCGGCGGTAACGGCTTCGTCTACACTGGCGATGTCCGCCATCAACAGCACAGATGGGTAGCGTGCGCGGATTTGCGTGACCAGTTCTTCCAGCGTTTGCCCACCGGGACGCGGGCGCGCAGTCGCATCAAGGGCAATAATTTCCGGCTCAACGGTCATCAACTCATCCACTTCCTTCATAGTGGCGGTGATAAACACGTCGCTACCCGGATAATCACGTTTGATGATCCCAATGATCGGCAGTGCGACGCTTTCTTTAATGGCGCGAATGTCCACAACGCTGTTCGCACGGATACCGACAGCCCCTCCCTGTGCTGCCGCCAATGCCATCCGTGACATGATAAACGGGCTGTGCAGAGGCTCATTTTCCAGCGCCTGACAGGAGACAATTAACTTACCTTTCAGCGAATCCAGTACAGTTTTCATTACGATAAAATCTCTTCAACTTCATTTTTGATAATGGTGACGTGCGGGCCATAAATCACCTGAACACCATTGCCACGAATAATCACGCCACGCGCCCCGGTTGCTTTCAGTGCGGCTTCATCAACCTTGCTACCATCTTTCACCGTCACGCGTAATCGCGTGGCGCAACAATCCACCTCTTCCAGATTCTCTTTGCCACCCAGTCCAGCAACCACAGCTGCGGCTCGTTCGCTTTGAGGCAACGCGTTTTCGACTAACGTTGCGTTCTCACGGCCCGGCGTCAGCCAGCCAAAGCGGTTGATCAAATAGCGGAAGGTAAAGTAGTACAGGAAGAACCACGGCACGCCCACCATCGGCACGTACATCCAGTTGGTTTTCGCTTCGCCCTGCAATACGCCAAAGAGGATGAAATCGATCAGTCCGCCCGAGAAGGTTTGCCCGATGGTGATATGTAAAATATGGGCAATCATAAATGCCAGGCCATCGAAGAAGGCGTGAATGACGTATAAGACAGGTGCCACGAACAGGAAGGAGAACTCAATCGGCTCAGTGATGCCGGTCAGGAAGGAAGTCAGCGCAGCGGACAGTAGCAGACCCGCGACAACTTTTTTGTTCTCTGACTTCGCGGTGTGGTACATCGCCAGACATGCCCCAAGCAGACCGAACATCATGGTAATGAAGCGCCCGGACATAAAGCGCGAGGTACCCACATAGAACTGCTGAGTGTTCTGATCGGCAAGCTGGGCAAAGAAAATACGCTGCGTGCCTTCAACCAACTGGCCGTTAACAATTTCACTGCCACCGAGCGCGGTCGTCCAGAATGGCAGATAAAAGATATGGTGCAGACCCAGTGGACCGAGCATACGCAGGATAAAACCGTACAGCAGCGTCCCCAGATAACCCGTTGCATCAACAAGGCCACCCAGTCCAAATATGAGTTTCTGGAAATGGGGCCAGACCACCGTCATCGCCGCACCCACTGCAATCGCCGCAAGCGAGCTAATGATCGGGACAAAGCGCGAGCCGCTAAAGAAACCAAGAAACTGCGGTAGCGAGACTTTATTAAAGCGATTGTGCAGTGCGCAGGTGACAAGACCTATCACTACACCACCAAACACGCCCGTTTCCAGCGTCTGGATACCCAGCGTCATTCCCTGACCAACAGCCCCCGGGTTCTCATGCGCCAGCGTCCCATTCAGGATCAGCAAAGCGTTGATAGTGGCATTCATCACCAAAAACGCCAGCAGCGCGGCAAGCCCCGCAGTGCCTTTATCCGTCTTCGCCAGGCCCACTGCTACACCAACCGCAAACAGCACCGACAGGTTAGCAAACACAATGGACCCCGCGCTGGTCATGATAGTGAAGATAGCCTGCAACCCGTCAACATCTAAAAACGGGTAAGCCGTCAACGTGTTAGGGTTTGATAATGCACCACCAATACCCAGTAACAGCCCCGCAGCAGGTAATATCGCAATTGGCAGCATGAACGATTTACCAAACCGCTGTGCCTTTTCAAACCACGTCCCTGACGACGCGCCGCTAAACATATTCATCATTTTTTCATTCCCCCGACAATTGGTGAAAATTTTTATCATAAATAATTTATAAAATGAAAATTATCATCAAAACTCGGGAAGTCGATCATACTTTTTTGAAATGACTGGCATCTCTCCCCCGCTTTCCGCCACACTATCGTCAGAGAAACGTATTAAGGATTTTGCATGCCAGAAAATGAAAACCTGCTGCTGAGACTGCGCCAGGGCGTAGACGGATACAGCCGTACACAGCAGAAGCTGGGTGAGTTTGTGCTGAGCGATCCGGCAAAAGTTGTCTATCTGACGATTACTGAACTGGCACGTGAAAGCGACACCAGCGAGGCCAGCGTCACGCGTCTGTGCCGCGCGCTGGGATGTAAGGGCTATAACGAATTTAAGATGGCGCTGGCGCTTGATCTCCAGCACGGACAGCCGATCGAACACAGCGGCGATGAAATTGACAATGTGGTCAATGAATCCGTGCAAGCGCTGCAGGACACGGCAAAATTGCTCGACAGGGGATTACTGGAAGCTGCGGCTCTTGCGCTGCATCAGGCTCAGTCGGTACAGATTTATGGCGTAGCGGCCAGCGCCATTCTGGGAGAGTATTTACATTACAAACTGTTGCGTCTGGGCAAGCCCGCACAGCTGTTCAGCGACATGCATCGCGCCGCCATGAATGCCACTACGCTTTCCAAAGACTCGCTGGTGGTGGCAATTTCCAGTTCAGGCTCCACTCGCGATTTGCTTCATGTCGTTAAACTGGCGCGTAAGCATGGCGTCCCCGTCCTGGCGCTGAGCAACACGCCGCGCAGCCCGTTGGCTTCACTGAGTGATATCCAGCTGGTTGCAGCCAAACCCGAAGGGCCGCTAAGCGCCGGGGCACTCAATGCCAAAGTGGGCGTAATGTTATTAGTTGAATTGCTCACCACATCGCTTATCGCGCTGGATGAAAAGTACAGCGATGTGAGTCAGCAAACCGCCAGTGCGACACTGCCACTGCTACTTTAAAGCCATAAAAAAACCCGCCGAAGCGGGTTTTTACGTTAAGAGCTAAAGAACAGGATTACGCCTGACCTTTGATCTCTTTACGACCGTTGTACGGTGCTTGTTCACCCAGCGCTTCTTCGATACGAATCAGCTGGTTGTACTTAGCAACGCGGTCAGAACGGCTCATAGAACCGGTTTTGATCTGGCCTGCAGCGGTACCAACAGCCAGGTCAGCGATGGTTGCGTCTTCAGTTTCGCCAGAACGGTGAGAGATGACAGCCGTGTAGCCAGCGTCTTTCGCCATTTTGATCGCAGCCAGAGTTTCGGTCAGAGAACCGATCTGGTTGAATTTGATCAGGATGGAGTTAACGATGCCTTTGTCGATGCCTTCTTTCAGGATCTTGGTGTTGGTTACGAACAGATCGTCACCAACCAGCTGGATTTTGTCGCCCAGTACTTTAGTCTGGTATGCGAAACCATCCCAGTCAGACTCGTCCAGACCATCTTCGATGGACACGATCGGGTACTGTTTGGTCAGTTCTTCCAGGAAGTGAGTGAATTCTTCGGAGGTGAATGCTTTGTTGCCTTCGCCAGCCAGAACGTATTTACCGTCTTTGTAGAATTCAGATGCTGCACAGTCCATCGCCAGAGTGATGTCTTTGCCCAGCTCGTAGCCTGCTGCTTTAACCGCTTCAGCAATAACAGCCAGAGCTTCTGCGTTGGAACCCAGGTTCGGCGCGTAGCCACCTTCGTCACCAACTGCAGTGTTCATGCCTTTGGCTTTCAGAACTTTAGCCAGGTTGTGGAACACTTCAGAACCCATACGTACGGCTTCTTTCAGGGATTTAGCGCCAACCGGCTGAATCATAAATTCCTGGATGTCGACGTTGTTGTCAGCATGCTCACCACCGTTGATGATGTTCATCATCGGAACCGGCATAGAGAATTTGCCCGGAGTACCGTTCAGCTCAGCGATGTGCGCATACAGCGGCAGGCCTTTAGCAGCAGCTGCTGCTTTAGCGTTCGCCAGGGACACAGCCAGAATGGCGTTTGCACCGAAGTTGGATTTGTTTTCAGTACCGTCCAGATCGATCATTACCTTGTCGATGCCAGCCTGATCTTTAGCATCTTTACCCAGCAGAGCCTGAGCAATTGGGCCGTTTACCGCGCCAACCGCTTTCAGTACGCCTTTACCCATGAAACGGGATTTGTCGCCATCGCGCAGTTCCAGTGCTTCGCGGGAACCAGTAGAAGCACCTGACGGAGCTGCTGCCATACCAACGAAACCACCTTCCAGGTGTACTTCGGCTTCAACAGTCGGGTTACCACGGGAGTCGATGATTTCACGACCGATGATTTTAACGATTTTGGACATTAGGTTTTCCTCAGTACAAGTTAAACTAAAACTCCAGACAAACAATGCACCCGGATGGGTGCATTGCCGTTCTAACTTTTTACTTACTTCGCCTGACGCTTCTGATGTTCACTGGCGGCTTTCACAAAGCCGGCAAACAGCGGGTGCCCATCACGTGGCGTGGAAGTAAATTCCGGGTGGAACTGACAGGCCACGAACCACGGATGATTCGGTACCTCAATGATCTCGACCAACTGATCATCACCGGAGCGGCCTGCAACACGCAGACCCGCAGCTTCAATTTGTTTCAACAGCATATTGTTGACTTCGTAGCGGTGGCGATGGCGTTCAACAATTGTCGGCGTGCCGTACAGCTTACGCACCAGACTCTCGTCGTCCAGCTGACACTGCTGCGCACCAAGGCGCATCGTGCCGCCCAGATCGCTCTTCTCGGTACGGACTTCGACGTTGCCGTCTTCATCACGCCATTCGGTAATCAGGGCCACCACCGGGTACTTACAGTCTGGCACAAATTCCGTGGAGTTGGCGTTGTCCATACCCACGACGTTACGAGCAAACTCAATCAACGCTACCTGCATACCCAGGCAAATGCCCAGATAAGGAATATTGTTCTCACGCGCAAAGCGTGCCGTCGCGATTTTACCTTCAACACCACGGTAGCCGAAGCCGCCTGGGATCAGGATAGCGTCGAGACCTTTCAGGATCTCAACACCGCGCGTTTCAACATCCTGCGAATCGATCAGCTTGATGTTGACGGTGACACGGTTCTTCAGACCACCGTGCTTCAGCGCTTCGATAACTGACTTATAGGCATCCGGCAGCTCAATGTACTTGCCGACCATACCGATAGTCACTTCGCCTGCCGGATTAGCTTCTTCGTAGATAACCTGTTCCCATTCTGACAGATTTGCTTCCGGACAGTTCAAGCTGAATCGTTTACAAATATAATCGTCCAGCCCCTGAGATTTCAACAGGCCTGGAATTTTATAGATAGAATCGACATCTTTCAGAGAAATCACCGCTTTTTCCGGGACGTTACAGAACAATGCAATTTTTGCACGTTCATTAGCCGGAACAGCACGATCGGAGCGGCAAATCAGAATATCTGGCTGGATACCGATAGAAAGCAGCTCTTTTACAGAGTGCTGAGTCGGTTTCGTTTTGACTTCACCTGCCGCTGCCATGTAGGGAACCAGCGTCAGATGCATAAACAGCGTATGTTCGCGGCCAATTTCTACGGCCATCTGGCGAATCGCTTCAAGGAACGGCAGAGATTCGATATCCCCAACGGTTCCACCGATTTCGACCAGAACAACATCATGACCTTCACCGCCTTCCAGAACGCGTTCTTTGATCGCATTCGTGATGTGCGGGATAACCTGAACGGTTGCGCCCAGATAGTCGCCACGGCGTTCTTTACGCAGAACGTCAGAGTAAATACGACCGGTGGTGAAGTTGTTGCGGCGGCTCATTTTGGTACGGATGAAACGCTCGTAGTGACCCAGGTCCAGATCGGTTTCAGCGCCGTCTTCGGTAACGAACACTTCCCCGTGTTGGATTGGGCTCATAGTACCTGGATCGACGTTGATGTACGGATCCAGTTTCATCATGGTTACATTGAGGCCACGGGCTTCAAGAATGGCTGCCAGGGAGGCTGCGGCAATGCCTTTTCCCAGAGAGGATACGACCCCGCCGGTCACAAAAATATAGTTCGTTGTCATGCTGGACCTGAGAAGTTAGGGTGAAACGATGGAATTACCAAGACGGGAAAGTAGTATACCCGAACATGGCGAGCGCCACAAACTTTCATTATTCCTCCTCTTCACCAGGCTCACATTAACATCGGGAGTGAGAAAATAGCCCCTTTGGGGTAAATGTTTTTGACGTAAATCAATCGCTTGTTATTTAAAAAATCACACAAATCGCCCTTGACCGACGAAACCCCTTAGAGATCAATTTCCTGGCGTTTTACCTGTTGCCAGACTTCTTCCATAGTTTCCAGATCAACACCAGTCATTTCCAGACCGCGTTCAGCAACAATCCGTTCAACTTCACGAAAACGTCGCTCAAATTTTTCGTTCGCTTTCTGTAATGCGGTTTCGGCTTTTGTGCCTAAATGGCGGGCCATATTGACCGTGGCAAACAGCAGGTCGCCCATTTCCTCCTCCAGTTTAGCCTGGTCGACGACGGCCTGCTTCGCTTCGAACATCACTTCGTCGATCTCTTCATAAACCTTGTCGACCACTGGTCCTAACGTCTTCCAGTCAAAACCAACATTTGAGCAGCGTTTCTGGATTTTTTGAGCGCGCATCAGCGCCGGTAAACTACGGGGAATATCGTCCAATGCGGAATGTTGGGCTTTCTGCGCACGTTCTTCGCTTTTAATTTGCTCCCAACGGGTTAACACCTCAGTGCTGTTGCTGGCGGAAACATCGGCAAAAACATGCGGATGACGGCGTTCAAGTTTATCGCTGATGGCCGCACAAATATCATCAAAATTAAAGCGCCCTTCTTCCTGCGCCATCTGCGCGTAAAACACCACCTGGAACAGTAAATCCCCCAACTCTCCGCGCAGATCGTCGAAGTCTTCACGCGCAATGGCATCGAGCACTTCATAGGTTTCTTCGAGGGTATAGGGGGCGATGGTGGCGAAAGTCTGCTCTTTATCCCACGGACAGCCGTTTTCCGGGTCGCGCAGGCGCTGCATAATACCGAGCAGTCGGTCGATTTGATTCATTACAAGATCCTGAAAACGTAGGCCCGATAAGCAAAGCGCCATCGGGCATGGTGATATTGCCGGATGGCGGCACGCCTTATCCGGCCTACAAATGATTAATTACCGTGCAGACGACGCGCGTCGATCACATCCGGCACCTGATTGAGCTTGCCAAGTACGCGCCCGAGCACCTGCAGATTATAGATTTCGATGGTCATATCGATGGTGGCAAGCTGCTGTTTGGTATCGCTACGACTGGCAACCCCCAGCACGTTCACCTTCTCATTGGCGAGAATGGTGGTGATATCGCGCAATAAACCGCTACGATCGTTGGCCTGGACGCGGACCACCAGCGAATACCCCGCCGAGTAGCTTTCGCCCCAAACCGCATCGACGATACGCTCCGGCGCATGAGAACGCAGTTCTACCAGCTGTTCGCAATCCGCCCGGTGCACGGAAATACCGCGCCCCTGGGTGATGAACCCCACAATCTCATCGCCAGGAATCGGCTGGCAGCAGCGTGCGATGTGGTGCATCAGGTTACCTACCCCTTCAACCACCACGCGACCATCATCTTTACGGCGGTTTTGTGGCGCATGCGTTTTCTGCTGCAACTGCTTCAGCGCGGCGGCATCCTGCTCGGCGGCGCTCGGCTTGTTAAACTGCGATTGCAGGAAGTTCACCATCTGGTTAAGACGGATATCCCCACCGCCAATCGCCGCCAGCAGCTCTTCCAGCTCATTGAAGTTGTAGCGGGGCAGCAGATGCTTTTCGGCTTCTTTCAGGCTAATGCCTAAGTGCGCCAGTTCATCATCAAGGATTTGTCTGCCCGCGAGGATATTCTTGTCGCGATCCTGCTTGCGGAACCAGGCATGGATCTTGGAGCGCCCACGGCTGGTGGTCACGTACCCGAGGTTAGGGTTCAGCCAATCGCGACTTGGGTTTGGCTGCTTCTGGGTGATGATTTCAATTTGATCGCCCATCTGCAACTGGTAGGTAAACGGCACAATGCGCCCACCAATTTTGGCACCAATACAGCGATGACCGACATCACTATGGATATGGTAAGCAAAATCAAGCGGCGTCGAGCCCGCCGGTAAGTCCACCACATCGCCTTTTGGCGTAAAGACGTAAACTCTGTCATCAAAGACCTGGCTACGCACTTCATCGAGCATCTCACCGGAGTCTGCCATCTCTTCCTGCCAGGCGATCAGCTTACGCAGCCAGGCAATTCGGTCTTCATGACCCGAACGCGCTGCACCTGAAGCGGTACCTTCTTTGTACTTCCAGTGCGCCGCGACGCCCAGTTCGGCATCCTCGTGCATCTGTTTAGTGCGGATCTGGATTTCGATGGTTTTACCACCCGGCCCCAACACAACCGTATGGATTGATTGATAACCGTTGGGTTTGGGATTCGCGACGTAATCATCGAACTCGTCCGGCAGATGCCGATAGTGAGTATGTACTATCCCCAGTGCGGCATAGCAATCCTGTAACCGCTCGGCGACAATGCGCACGGCGCGCACATCGAACAGCTCATCAAAAGCCAGCTGCTTTTTCTGCATTTTGCGCCAGATGCTGTAGATGTGTTTCGGACGACCGTACACCTCGGCCTTCACGCCTTCGATTTTCATCTCTGAACGCAGGTGACCGACGAACTCATCAATGTAGTGTTCTCTGTCGATACGGCGTTCGTGCAACAGCTTGGCGATTCGCTTGTATTCTTCCGGATGCAGGTAGCGGAAGCAGTAATCTTCCAGCTCCCATTTTAACTGCCCGATACCTAATCGATTGGCCAGCGGCGCATAAATATTAGTGCACTCTTTTGCCGCCAGTACACGTTCGTCTTCTGGTGCGTCCTTGACTTCGCGCAGGTGCGCGATACGCTCCGCTAATTTAATGACCACACAG
Organism: Citrobacter sp. C348; assembly: GCF_047467975.1. Classification (NCBI taxonomy): domain Bacteria; kingdom Pseudomonadati; phylum Pseudomonadota; class Gammaproteobacteria; order Enterobacterales; family Enterobacteriaceae; genus Citrobacter; species Citrobacter sp. C348. The sequence continues at coordinate 203,353 of NZ_JASJUJ010000005.1, forward strand.
CGGAAGTCGTCGACCATGGCCAGCAGCATGCGGCGGACGTTATCAACCTGTTCGGAAGAGACCGAATCGGTATGCGTGGCTTTCAGCTGACGTATCGCCGCCATATCACGCACGCCATGGATAAGATTGACGATGGACTTCCCCGCGTTCTCGCTCAGGATGTCTTCGCTGACCACGTTGGCATCCGCCAGAGGGAAAAGCATAGCGGCCCGCAGCGTGTCCATATCCATACTCAGCATAGAGAGAATTTCTACCATCTCCACACCGCGCCACAACAGCAACTCCGCATCCGGATGCCCCTGTGTCTGCTGCAGGCAATACGCCCAGGTTTCGGCTAAGCGTTCACACGACTGCTGGCTGGTGATCCCCAGACTGGCGATCCATTTTTTGGGATCAAACTCACCAGCTTTATTAATATGTGCACTTCTTACCGCAACCATCGTCCTCTCCTTTAGGGGCCTGGCCTGTCGAAGTCGACAAGCCGTACCCATTGGGTTTCAGGCTACTGCGCGCCAAAATCCAGTGGGTATAAGATTCATTACCTATGCTCAAACAGGACCATTGACTCCAGGTGTCCGGTGTGCGGGAACATATCGAGCATCGCCAGTCGCTGAAGGGTGTATCCCGCGTTGAGTAACGCTTCGCTGTCACGAGCCAGCGTAGCAGGATTACAGGATACATAAACAACGCGACCCGGTTTTAATTTTATAATATGTTGCATCACGCCTGCAGCACCTGCACGCGCGGGATCGAGTAAAACTTTGTCAAATCCGTTCTTTGCCCACGGCTGCCGGGTGACATCCTCCTCAAGATTCTCATGAAAGAATGTCACATTGTGTAATCCGTTATTCAGGGCGTTCTCGCGGCCTTTATCCACCAGCGCAGGCACGCCTTCAACGCCCACCACGCTTGCCGCACGGGTTGCCAGCGGTAGCGTGAAATTCCCCATGCCGCAAAACAGATCGAGCACCCGATCTTCAGGTTGAACATCCAGCCATTCCAGCGCTCGGGCAACCATCTGTTGATTTACCCCGGCATTCACCTGGATAAAATCGCGCGGGCTGAAGGTTAAACGTAGCCCATTTGAGTCATACCAGGGTGATTCTCCTGAAACGCGTTCCAGTATCTCGCTTTGCGGGGCCAGAAACAAAGACAGTCCCTGAGAATGCGAAAAGCATTCCAGTTTTTCTTTATCAGCAGTATTTAGCGGCGACGTATGGCGCAATATCATCACCGTACCGTTGCCAGCCTGCACTAATTCAACATGACCAAGATGGCGTAACCCTTGCAGACTTTCCAGGCATGCCCTGATTTCAGGCAGCAGCGCCTCAAGTTGGGGCACCAAAACGGGGCACCGCTTCACGTCGATAATGTCACTGGAGCCAGATTTACGAAACCCCATCTGCAACTGCTTTTCTTTCGCCCGATAGTTCAGGCTTAAACGCGCACGACGGCGATAGCCCCATGGCGTGTCGGCAATAACCTCTGACACTTCACATTTCATTAAGCGTGACAGCGCCGCGCTTTTGCTACGTTGCTGTAAAGAAATGCTGGCATGCTGCTGCTGGCAGCCACCACATACGCCAAAGTGTGGGCAACGTGGCACTTCACGGTCTGGGCTGTCGTTTAAACGACGTTTGACTTGCGCGCGGGCAAACTGTTTTTTATCTTCGGTGATTGTCACCTCAGCGCTTTCCTGGGGCAGTAATTCCGGTATAAACAGTGTCTTCCCGTTATGGCGAGCGACGCCCTGACCAAAAGGATCGAGGTCATTGACGGTAACGGTTATGATCTGACGCGTCGTCACGCGTCGTTTTGCAGAGTAGAATTGCGCCATCGACGAGAGTTTTCTCTATTTAACAGTGTGACCCTAATTGTCCCATAACGGAACTCCATGACCAACTACAGCCTGCGCGCTCGCATGATGATTCTGATCCTGGCACCGACCGTCCTGATAGGTTTGCTGCTCAGTATCTTTTTTGTTGTGCATCGCTATAACGACTTGCAGCGTCAACTGGAAGATGCTGGTGCCAGCATCATTGAGCCACTCGCAGTCTCCAGCGAATATGGCATGAACCTACAAAATCGGGAGTCTATCGGCCAGCTTATCAGCGTGCTGCACCGTCGCCATTCCGAAATTGTGCGGGCGATTTCGGTCTATGATGAAAATAATCGGCTGTTCGTCACGTCAAATTTCCATCTCGATCCATCAGAAATGCAGCTGCCTGCCGGTGCGCCGTTTCCCCGAAAACTGAGCGTCATCCGCCAGGGGGATATTATGATCCTGCGCACCCCAATTATATCGGAAAGTTATTCTCCGGATGAGTCTGCGGTCAGCGACGCGAAAAACACAAAAAATATGCTGGGGTACGTGGCGCTTGAGTTAGATCTTAAATCGGTGCGGCTACAGCAGTACAAAGAAATCTTTATTTCAACCGTGATGATGCTGTTTTGCATCGGTATTGCGTTAATTTTTGGCTGGCGTCTGATGCGCGACGTGACCGGCCCTATCCGCAACATGGTGAATACCGTTGACCGAATACGACGAGGGCAGCTCGACAGTCGAGTAGAAGGCTTCATGCTGGGCGAGTTGGATATGCTGAAAAACGGCATCAACTCGATGGCGATGTCGCTGGCGGCCTACCATGAAGAGATGCAGCACAATATCGATCAGGCCACGTCTGACCTACGCGAAACGCTGGAGCAGATGGAGATCCAGAACGTTGAGCTGGATCTGGCGAAGAAACGCGCCCAGGAAGCGGCGCGTATCAAATCCGAGTTTCTGGCAAACATGTCGCATGAGCTGCGTACGCCGCTCAATGGCGTGATTGGCTTTACCCGCCTGACGCTGAAAACCGAGTTGAACACCACCCAGCGCGATCACCTGAATACCATTGAACGCTCCGCCAACAATTTGCTGGCCATCATCAACGACGTGCTCGACTTCTCCAAACTGGAAGCAGGCAAGTTGATTCTGGAAAGTATCCCGTTCCCGCTACGCAGCACGCTGGACGATGTGGTGACGCTGCTGGCGCACTCCTCCCATGATAAAGGGCTGGAGCTAACGCTCAATATCAAGAACGACGTGCCAGACAATGTGATTGGCGATCCACTGCGTTTGCAGCAGGTCATCACCAATCTGGTCGGCAATGCCATCAAATTTACCGAGAGCGGCAATATCGATATCCTGGTGGAGAAACGCGCCCTCAGTAACACCAAAGTGCAGATTGAAGTGCAAATCCGCGATACCGGTATCGGCATTCCGGAACGCGATCAGTCGCGCCTGTTCCAGGCCTTCCGCCAGGCGGATGCCAGTATTTCGCGACGCCACGGCGGCACCGGGCTGGGCCTGGTGATTACGCAAAAACTGGTCAACGAAATGGGCGGGGATATCTCCTTCCACAGTCAGCCCAATCGTGGATCAACCTTCTGGTTCCACATCAGCCTTGACCTCAATCCTAACGTACTCAGTGAACGCTCCCCTACCCGCTGTCTGGCCGGCAAACGACTGGCCTACGTAGAACCCAACGCCAATGCGGCACAATGTACGCTGGATATCCTGAGCGAAACGCCGCTGGAGGTAATTTATAGCCCGTCATTCTCCGCGTTGCCGGCGGAACACTACGATATTCTGCTGCTTGGCGTACCGGTGACGCTGCGCGAGCCGCTCACCATGCAGCATGAACGGCTGGCAAGCGCCCGGGCAATGACCGACTTCCTGTTACTGGCGCTGCCTTGCCATGCGCAGATTAACGCTGAGAAATTAAAACAAGGCGGCGCTGCGGCGTGTCTGTTAAAACCGCTCACGTCAACCCGCCTGCTACCAGCCCTGACGGAGTATTGTCATCTGAACCAAAGCACCGAGCCGTTGCTGGTCGACGAGAGCAAAATTGCGATGACCGTCATGGCGGTAGATGACAACCCGGCGAATCTCAAACTGATCGGCGCATTACTGGAAGATATGGTACGCCACGTCGAACTTTGCGACAGCGGGCATCAGGCGGTGGATCGCGCCAAACAGATGCAGTTTGATCTGATTTTGATGGATATTCAGATGCCGGATATGGACGGTATTCGCGCCTGTGAACTGATCCATCAACTCCCTCATCAACAGCAGACGCCGGTGATTGCGGTTACCGCACACGCCATGGCCGGGCAAAAAGAGAAACTCCTCAGCGCCGGGATGACTGACTATCTGGCAAAACCGATTGAAGAAGAGAAGCTGCACAATCTGCTGCTGCGCTACAAACCTGGTACTGGCACAGCCATCCGGGCTATTGCCGCAGAGCCTCTTGAACCGGTGGTCAACCCGAACACGACGCTCGACTGGCAGCTGGCGTTGCGGCAAGCCGCCGGAAAAAATAATCTGGCGCGCGATATGCTGCAAATGCTGATCGATTTTCTGCCGGAGGTGCGTAATAAAATCGAGGAACAGCTGGTCGGTGAAAACCCGGAAGGGCTGGTTGATTTGATCCACAAACTGCACGGCAGCTGCGGCTACAGCGGCGTTCCACGCATGAAGAACCTGTGCCAGCTCATCGAACAACAACTGCGCAGTGGAACCCAGGAAGAAGATCTAGAGCCTGAGTTTTTAGAGCTGCTTGATGAGATGGACAACGTGGCACGCGAAGCGAAGCGTATTTTAGGATGATGGCGGCGTACAGGTTTCAATATTTGCCGTAGGCCCGATAAGCGAAGCGCCATCGGGCATTTGCCAAAGCGTGTTATGCCAAAGGCATTCAACGTAACTGCTGCCCTGCATTGAGGGTTGCAGCCACGTTGCGTGCCGTCATGCGGACATTTTCTTTCGCATTCTTCAGCGCATCTTCCAGCGTACAGATGGTATAAATCACGCTAAAAACAGCATCAATACCATGGTCATGCACAATGCCCACATCCGGGGTCAGGCTGCCGGCAATACCGATAACCGGTTTGTTATAACGCTTCGCAACGTTCGCTACACCAACGGGGACTTTGCCATGTATGGTCTGGCTGTCGATACGCCCTTCACCGGTCACCACTAAATCGGCATCTGCAACCCAGGCATCAAGATGTAACGCATCGGTCACGATCTCAATACCGCTACGCAACTGTGCGCCGCAAAATGCATACAGCGCCGCGCCCATGCCCCCGGCGGCACCGCCGCCAGCCAGTTCCAGAACGTTAACGTCCAGGTCGCGTGAGATCAGCTGAGCATAGTGAGTTAACGCTCGATCCAAACGGGCAACCACTTCCGGCGTGGCCCCTTTTTGCGGGCCGAATACCGCCGACGCGCCCTCTTTACCGGTAAGCCGGTTCGTCACGTCGCAGGCTACTTCGATTCGACACGCGGCAAGGCGCGCATCTAACTGCGAGATATCAATCCCGGCAAGCGCTTCCAGCCCCGCACCACCGTGGACAATATCGTTATTCTGCGCATCCAGTAATCTTGCACCCAGCGCCTGCACCATCCCCGCGCCGCCATCGTTGGTTGCGCTACCGCCAATGCCAATGACGATATGCTCCACGCCCGCGTCCAGCGCGTGACGTATCAGCTCTCCGGTTCCTCTGGAGGTGGTTTTTAGCGGGTCACGTGAACCCACGGGTACCAGCGCCAGCCCGCTGGCTGCAGCCATCTCAATAAATGCCGAACGCCTATCGCCCGATAAACCATAAAATGCCTGAACACGGCTCCCCAGAGGGCCTGTAACATCAACATGAACAAGGCGTCCTGCGGTTGCGGCAACCATCGCTTCAACCGTTCCCTCGCCGCCATCGGCAACCGGGATCTTGACGTAATCCGCCTCAGGCCAGATCTCACGAAAACCCAGCTCAATCGCAGTTGCTACCTCAAGCGCACTCAGACTCTCTTTGTAAGAGTCCGGAGCAATGACTATTTTCATAAGCCGTCCTTATGCATGTTGATTCTGTTAATCATACACCTGAAGAAGTGCCGGTTCCTGTCAGAACCGGCATAACGCTTAGCGAACCATGCACGGGCGCTTGTTATCAAACGTCCAGTTCGGGATCAGATATTGCATTCCCATGGCATCATCACGCGCACCCAAGCCGTGTTGCTGATACAGTTCGTGGGCTTTCATTACCTGATCCATATCGATCTCTACGCCCAGACCCGGTTTTGCCGGAACCTGTACCATGCCGCCTTTGATTTCAAACGGCTCCTTGGTCAGGCGCTGATTGCCTTCCTGCCAGATCCAGTGGGTATCGATGGCGGTGACCTTGCCCGGTGCCGCTGCCGCCACGTGAGTGAACATTGCCAGCGAGATATCAAAGTGGTTGTTGGAGTGTGAGCCCCAGGTCAGACCGAACTCATGGCACATCTGCGCCACACGCACCGAACCCTGCATGGTCCAGAAATGCGGGTCCGCCAGCGGGATATCAACGGATTGCAGCGACAGCGTATGTCCCATCTGACGCCAGTCAGTAGCAATCATGTTGGTGGCCGTCGGCAGTCCGGTCGCGCGACGGAATTCCGCCATCACTTCACGCCCGGAGAAGCCCTGTTCGGCACCGCACGGATCTTCTGCATAGGCCAGAGAGCCTTTCAGATATTTACCGATGCTAATGGCTTCATTGAGCGACCACGCACCGTTAGGATCCAGCGTCACTCGTGCCTGTGGGAAGCGTTTCGCCAGCGCCACAATCGATTCCGCCTCTTCTTCCCCTGCCAGCACACCGCCTTTCAGTTTAAAGTCGTTGAAACCATATTTCTCATACGCCGCTTCCGCCAGGCGCACCACCGCATCCGGGGTCATTGCTTCTTCATGACGCAGGCGATACCAGTCACATTTTTCATCTGGCTGGCTCTGATACGGCAGCGGCGTCGCTTTACGGTTGCCGACGAAGAACAAATAGCCGAGCATTTCGACTTCGCTACGTTGCTGTCCATCACCCAGCAGAGACGCGACGTTGACGCCCAGATGCTGGCCCAGCAGATCAAGCATTGCCGCTTCAATACCGGTAACCACATGAATAGTGGTACGCAGATCGAAGGTCTGCAAACCGCGCCCGCCGGCATCGCGATCGGCAAACTGGTTACGTACCGCGTTCAGCACGTTTTTATATTCACCGAGCGTTTTACCCACTACCAGTGGAATCGCATCTTCCAGTGTCTGGCGGATTTTCTCGCCGCCAGGGATTTCGCCGACACCGGTATGACCAGAGTTATCTTTGATAATCACAATATTACGTGTGAAGAACGGGGCATGTGCGCCGCTCAGGTTCATCAGCATACTGTCGTGGCCCGCAACCGGGATCACCTGCATGGCGGTAACAACGGGGGTCGTAAATTGTGTGCTCATAATAAAGTCCTTATTCAAAATCTAGTGGCGGCCGAAAACGGGGCGTTTACGGTCGAAGGTCCATCCAGGGATCAGGTACTGCATCGGACCCGCATCATTACGCGCGCCGCCGGGCAGTCTCTTGTAGGCTTCATGGGCCTTGTTAACCTGTTCCCAGTCCAGCTCCACGCCCAGCCCAGGGGCGTCCGGAACCGCAATTTTTCCGTGCTTAATCTCCAGCGGATTTTTGGTCAGGCGGCAGTCGCCCTCCTGCCAGATCCAGTGGGTATCAATCGCCGTCGGCTTGCCGGGCGCAGCAGCGCCCACATGGGTAAACATCGCCAGCGAAATATCGAAGTGGTTGTTCGAGTGACAGCCCCAGGTCAGCCCCCAGTCGTCGCACAACTGTGCCACGCGCACCGCACCAGAAAGCGTCCAGAAGTGCGGATCGGCCAGCGGAATATCGACGGAGTTCAGCATCACCGCGTGGCCCATTTCGCGCCAGTTAGTGGCGATCATGTTGGTCGCCACAGGTAGACCAGTCGCGCGGCGGAATTCTGCCATCACTTCGCGACCCGAGAACCCTTGTTCCGCACCGCACGGATCTTCAGCGTAGGTCAGCACATCGTTCAGCCCTTTGCACAATGAGATAGCCTCATCCAGCAGCCAGGCGCCGTTAGGGTCGACCGTAATACGTGCATCCGGGAAACGTTTTTTCAGCGCACGGGCGGTCTCAATTTCCTGCTCACCGGGCAGCACGCCGCCCTTGAGTTTGAAATCTTTAAAACCGTAGCGGTCCTGCGAGGCCTCCGCCAGGCGCACTACCGCCTCGCTGTTCATCGCGTGCTGATGACGCAGGTGATACCAGTCATGGTTGCCCGGCGTCGTCTCCAGATACGGCAAATCTGTCTTCGTGCGATCGCCTACGTAGAACAGATAGCCCAGCACGGTGACCGCATCGCGCTGCTTGCCCGGCCCTAACAGTTCACAGACCGGCACGTTGAGCGCTTTGCCCAGCAGGTCGAGCAGCGCTGCTTCCAGCGCAGCTACCGCATTAACCCGCAGCTCAAAGGTCCAGGCGCCTTTACCGAAGGTGTCAAAGTCAGCGGCCTGGTTGCCTTTATGCACCTGCTGCACCACTTTGTTCAGACGGGCGACTTCCTGGCCTAATACCATCGGGATGGCGTCAAGGAGCGTCTGATAAATCACTTCACCGCCCGGCGCTTCACCGACGCCGGTATTCCCGGCATTATCGGTCAGTACCACGATATTGCGGGTAAAATACGCGTTATGCGCCCCGCCGATGTTGAGCAACATGCTGTCATGCCCGGCCACCGGAATAACCTTCATGTCGGAGATAACGGGGCTCGATTGTGTTGTCATGATGATTGTCCTGCGACAGGTTTCAGTTCGATACGTTTAATATCGCCCACCAGCACCAGATAGCTCAGCACCGCGATCAACGCATGCACCCCGACGTAAATCAGCGCGCCGTTGAACGACCCCGTGGTGCCAACGATGTAGCCGATGGCAATCGGCGTGACGATACCGGAAATGTTACCGAACATATTGAACAGACCGCCGCTCAGGCCGCTGATCTCTTTCGGCGCGGTATCCGCCATGACTGCCCAGCCCAGCGCACCAATGCCTTTACCAAAGAAGGCCAGCGCCATAAAACCGATGATCATCCACTCCACGTTGACGTAGTTACAGAACACCATCACCATCGACAACAGCATCCCCATGACGATTGGCGTTTTACGCGCGATATTCAGCGATCCGGTACGACGCATCAGCCAGTCGGAAATAATCCCGCCGAGCACACCGCCCACAAAGCCGCAGATAGCCGGAACCGACGCCACAAAACCGGCCTTCAGAATCGACATGCCGCGCGCCTGCACCAGGTAAACTGGAAACCAGGTGATAAAGAAGTAGGTCAGCGCGTTAATGCAATACTGGCCGATGTAGATCCCCACCATCATGCGAGAACCAATCAACTGCTTAATTTGTCCCCACTTCACGCTGAACGGGACTTTCGTTTTCGCTGCCGCCTGATCCATGTTGATCAGCGCGCCACCAGCGGCGATGTAATCCAGCTCTTTTTGGTTCACGCCCGGGTGCTGGTTAGGTTCGTGAATTACTTTCAGCCAGACGAAGCTGATAACGATCCCGAGGCCGCCCATAAAGAAGAACACGTGCGACCAGCCCACTTCGTGAGTCAGCCAACCCATGATCGGCGCGAAGATAACGGTGGCAAAGTACTGTGCGGAGTTAAAAATCGACACCGCCGTGCCCCTCTCCTGCGCCGGGAACCACGCCGCCACAATGCGACTATTGCCGGGGAAGGAAGGCGCTTCGGCTAAACCGACAAGGAATCGCAACGTAAACAGCGCGATGATAATGCCAAAGCCGCTGAAGATATCGACAAAGCCTTGCAGCAGGGTAAACAGGGACCAAATAAAGATGGACCAGAAGTAGACACGTTTAGAACCAAAGCGGTCGAGCAACCAGCCGCCGGGGATCTGGCCGATAACATAGGCCCATGAGAATGCAGAGAAAACGTAACCCATACCGACAGCATCGAGGCCAATATCTTTGGCCATCTCCGAACCGGCAATGGATAAGGTGGCGCGGTCGCCATAGTTGAAGGATGTGACGATAAACAGCATCACCACTATCCAGTAGCGAGCATTAGTGCGCTTTTCCGCGCCGCTCGCCGCCTGACTTAATGAACTCATTGTTGCACTCCTGAATTTTCGCGTTTTTATTCGCTCACTCTGAATTGCAAAACCGGTAGGGGTCAGAGGTAACGTTTGGTGTATAGGCAGCTTTTTTGGAGGTTGTTCGCCTTGCATGCTGCATTTTCTTATAACTGGCATGAGGAGTATAAAAAGCAGGCAGGAAACACTCACCGTGCAACAACACAGTATTTCGTGCACACACCAAGCCTGTTTGTGGCAAAAGCCCTGGTGACTGGAAGCGACTTCACGGAAATGAAAACCAGAGGGTTGAATAAGGAAATATCAGGACGGAAAAGAAAGGAGTGTGAAACGGGTCGCTTGATCCTATGAAAACGCCTGTAAAACCACTTTCAAATGAAGGTTTTTACAGGCATTTGCCCGAAGCTAACACGATTCAGTTTTATTAGGATATGGCCAGGTCGTTCTTTTTGCTTGCTGGCACAAGCAGGACACCCTCCCGGTAGGGGGGAGGGGAAGCCTCAAGACAGGAGAGTTCCCCAATGTTCTACCCAGGGATTGGATTCACTTTCCGGCTCAGGGTGCTCGCTGGCATCAATCAACAACATCTCACCCACGCGCTGCGCGCTTTGTTCCTGCAACAACGCGTCGAACTGTTTTCCGCCGTTGCAGAAGTTAACGTAGCTGCTGTCGCCAAGTGCGATCACGCCATAATGCAGATTTGGCTGGAAACCAAGATTATCTTTGATCCCCTGAAACAGTGGCACAATGCTGTCCGGAAGATCGCCCTGCCCGGTCGTTGAGGTCACCACCAGGACGAATTTGTCTTGATACGCCTGCCAGTCCGCCAGCTCTGGATCCTCAAACACCGTAGCCTTATGGCCCTGTCCGGTAAGGATAGCTTCAGCCTCTTCGGCTACCAACAGCGCGTTTCCGTACATCGTGCCGACAAAAATACCAATTTCCGCCATAACCTTTTTCTCCAGGGACTTAAGAATCTATTTGCTCATCCTGACCTGACCGCTCGCTGAACTCAACCCTTTCATTCTCAGGGAGAAGTCCACGCCAGCCAAACTGCGATAGCGCCTGCATCCAGACGTCATCCAGACCCGCGCGAATCACCAACGGCTCGCCAGTGAACGGATGGGTAAGCGTAAGCTGGCTGGCATGCAACATTAAGCGCTGGCAGCCGAAATGCTCCGCCGCACTGCGGTTTTGCCGCAAATCGCCGTGCTTACTGTCGCCAATAATCGGATGGCGTAGATGGGACAGATGTCGCCGAAGCTGGTGTTTACGACCGGTTTTAGGATCAAGCTCTACCAGTCCGTAGCGAGTCGTTGGATAACGTCCGGTAGCCACCGGCATTTCTACCGTTGCCAGTCCGCGATAATGGGTGACCGCAGGTTGCGGATCTTTATCTTCACGGGCAAATTTGTCGGCAATTTTATCCAACTCTTCCACCAGCGGGTAATCCAGTACCGCGTCATCCATCAGCCAGCCACGCACAATCGCATGATAACGCTTCTGTATTTGATGCTGTTCAAATTGCTGTGACAACAGACGCCCGGCTTCGCTGGACAGCCCCATCAGCAGCACGCCGGATGTCGGTCGGTCGAGGCGATGCACGGTAAAAACATGCTGACCAATCTGGTCACGCACCGTTTGCATCACTACCACTTTCTCATCGCGGTCGAGCCAGCTGCGGTGAACCAGCCAGCCAGAGGGTTTATTAACGGCAACCAGCCATTCGTCCTGATAAAGGATCTCCAGCATCAGGATTTATCGCTGGTAAACAGTGCATCCAGCTCCTGTAATGACGCGAGGAGCACTTCACGCTGTGGATGGTCGGCGGTTAGCGCCATTTCGTAATACGGTGCGATGGCAAACGCCTCTGGAAGCGGCTGCGCGTTATCCAGCAGGGCATGCATGCGGGGAATCAATACCCATTGCAGCCATTCAACCGGCTCCATGGTATCCATACAAAAAGGCTGCGTGCTGGTAAATAAATGCGCCTCAGGCTCATCCATTCGCCAGTGATTATGCTCACGCAACAGCGCTTCAAGCGCGTGGAGTTGCTGGCGCACACGGTCATGAGTCGTCATGAAATTAACCTCATTGATGAAAAATCTGGCGCGAAGAATAGCATTTGTGGGCAGGAAATAAAAAAAGGGAGCACTGTAAAAAAACAGTGCTCCCGGTTCGTTTCGCAGCATTCCAGCTACTTTTAGTGCTCCCTGCTCATCCATGACAACTTTTCCAGTGGTCTTGCGACCTGTTCATCCTGAACGTTTGCATCCTGCTCACATCACCCCGATGTGAAAACTTCATCCTGAAGTGTCCATGGCCATCCTGACCCACCGACCATCCTGCCCGGCTCTCATTCTCCGTCCTGGAGGTGTCCCTTAACGCATCCGGCGTTTTCCTCTTTGCTTCATCCTGAAGCCTGTCCTTGCAACACCGTCCTGGTGTGTCCTGCTGAAGTGTCATCATCCTGATGTTCACTTCATTGTGCGACTCCTTGTCGACAGAGATAGAATCGCCTGTTTCGCGTTGTCTTACAAGACACTTACAGACATTCCTTTAAGGATTTTTTCATATGAAAGCAGAGAATAAAACATCAACTAACTGAATTACATACATTTACTATGAAGGCCCTGCATTAAGCTTTCACTTATTACCTGGCGATCTCCTACAGGGTTTGTAAGAGATCTCTCACACGTATGCGGGCAAAATGGATTACAGAACTGGCTTAAGTTGAGTCAGGAAATCCGCAAGAGAGGCCGCCAGCACCGTACGTTTACGAGTCCCCAGCGTTTCTTTGCACACTTCCCCGGACAGGTTACACACCGAAATGACATCCAGTTCATTTTCCTGTGTCGCAATAAACAGCGTCGGCGAGAGCTTGAGCCGCTTTTGCGTGACCAAATGGCCAATCAGGTTTTCCTGAACGCGCCTGAAGTCATCTTCGCTCCAGGTTTGCAGCAGCGTGAGCTTTTCATCGGCAAACTGCGCGCGCATGTCCCCGGCAAATTGGGTGGTATAAAAAGCGTGAACGGCGGGTTGTACCACAATATCAAAGGCGCGTTCAACCGCGTTTACATTCGTTTCGCCCACAAACGGCTGAGGTTGCCAGTACACGGCATCGCTGGTCGTGGAAATAATGCATGGGGAAGGTACGCCATATAATTCTTCGCTGAGAGGCCAGCTGTTATTTTTCTCATGCCATGCATCGCAATAGCGTGTCGTAAAGGCCGTTAACGCCTGCGCAGTCAATTCGTCCACTGATTTCTCTCTTCACAAAAGCCAGGATACACTTGACGCATAGTGTATCTGGTTTATGACGGTGAAACATGTCTTCTTATGAAAACCATCAGGCGCTTGACGGCCTGACCCTCGGTAAATCAACAGATTACCGGGACAATTACGATGCCAGTTTGTTGCAGGGCGTTCCGCGTAGCCTGAACCGCGACCCGCTGGATTTAAAGGCCGATAATCTTCCTTTTCATGGCGCCGATATCTGGACGCTGTATGAACTGTCATGGCTAAATGCCAATGGCTTACCGCAGGTTGCCGTCGGGCATGTCGAATTAGACTACACCAGCGTGAATCTGATTGAATCAAAAAGCTTTAAGCTGTATCTGAACAGTTTTAACCAGACCCGCTTTGATTCATGGGATGCCGTTCGCCAAACGCTGGAACACGATTTGCGCGCCTGCGCCGAAGGCGATGTTCACGTGGCGCTGTACCGTATCGACGAGCTGGAAGGGCAGCCGATTGCTCATTTCAATGGCACCTGCATCGATGACCAGGATATTGTCATCGATAACTACCAGTTCACCACAGATTATCTGGAGAACGCCACAAGCGGCGAGAAAGCAGTGGAAGAAACGCTAGTCAGCCATCTGCTGAAATCCAACTGTTTGATCACCCACCAGCCCGACTGGGGCTCCATACAAATTCAGTATCGTGGACGCAAAATCGACAGGGAGAAGCTGCTGCGTTATCTGGTCTCCTTCCGCCACCATAATGAGTTTCACGAGCAGTGCGTGGAGCGCATTTTCAATGACATTCTACGCTTCTGTCAGCCGGAAAAGCTGAGCGTCTACGCCCGCTACACGCGACGCGGCGGTCTGGACATTAATCCATGGCGAACCAACACCGATTTTGTCCCTGCCATCGGCAGACTGGTGCGTCAGTAACTTTATTTCTCAATTTTGCGTGCCGGATTCCGCGCGCAAGGTTGTGAAAGGTCATAAGCCAGAGCTATTGTAATCAACAGGGAATGACGTGTTGCGTCCCATAAGGAGTTTACTTGATTACACATATTAGCCCGCTTGGCTCAATGGACATGTTGTCGCAGCTGGAAGTCGATATGCTTAAACGCACGGCCAGCAGCGACCTGTATCAACTGTTTCGTAACTGTTCGCTTGCCGTCCTGAACTCCGGGAGTTTGACCGACAACAGCAAAGAGCTGCTGTCTCGCTTTGAAAGTTTCGACATTAACGTACTGCGCCGCGAGCGTGGCGTGAAGCTGGAACTGATTAACCCGCCTGAAGACGCGTTTGTTGATGGACGCATTATTCGTGCGCTGCAGGCCAACCTGTTTGCCGTCCTGCGCGACATTCTTTTCGTTAACGGTCAGATCCATAATGCCGGGCGTTTTCAACGTCTGGATCTCGAAAGCTCGGTTCATATTACCAACCTCGTCTTCTCCATCCTGCGCAACGCCCGGGCACTGCACGTCGGTGAAGCACCGAACATGGTGGTTTGCTGGGGCGGTCACTCCATTAACGAAAATGAGTACCTGTACGCTCGTCGCGTCGGCACCCAGTTGGGCCTGCGTGAACTGAACATCTGCACCGGCTGCGGTCCGGGGGCGATGGAAGCGCCGATGAAAGGTGCAGCCGTCGGTCATGCCCAGCAGCGTTACCGCGACAGTCGTTTTATCGGCATGACGGAGCCGTCAATCATTGCCGCCGAGCCGCCTAACCCGCTGGTCAACGAACTGATCATCATGCCGGACATTGAAAAACGTCTGGAAGCGTTTGTGCGTATTGCCCACGGCATTATCATTTTCCCTGGCGGCGTAGGAACGGCGGAAGAGCTGCTGTACCTGTTAGGGATCCTGATGAACCCGGCGAACAAAGATCAAGTTCTGCCACTGATCCTGACGGGACCAAAAGAGAGTGCGGACTACTTCCGCGTGCTGGATGAATTTATCGTCCACACGCTGGGTGAAGACGCGCGCCGCCACTACCGCATTATCATTGACGATGCTTCTGAAGTGGCTCGCCTGATGAAAAAAGCGATGCCGCTGGTGAAAGAGAATCGCCGCGACACCGGTGATGCCTACAGCTTTAACTGGTCGATTCGCATTGCACCTGATTTGCAGATGCCGTTTGAACCGTCTCATGAAAACATGGCGAACCTGAAGCTGTACCCCGATCAACCGGTTGAAGTACTGGCGGCAGACCTGCGTCGTGCGTTTTCCGGCATCGTCGCGGGTAACGTCAAGGAAGTCGGTATTCGCGCCATTGAAGAGTTTGGGCCTTACAAGATCCACGGCGATCGCGAGATGATGCGCCGCATGGACGACCTGCTGCAGGGCTTTGTTGCACAGCACCGCATGAAGTTGCCGGGTTCGGCCTACATTCCTTGCTACGAAATCTGCGCCTGACGTTTAACGCCCGGTAGCTGCGGCTACTGCGGTGACAGATTTGTCCATATCAAAGCCGGTTTTGGCCTCATAGCCAGCCGGCTTTTTTAGTGATACCAGTCACATAGCTCGCTTCATAACATAAACATCAATAATGTTTAGTCAAAAAAACCTCAACACGCAAACGTTTACCTTTCAAATTCGACCGTGACTTATCGCTATAAATTATCATTAGTTGCCAGAATCCACTGAAAATGACAGTTTTTACAGCGTAACACTCGTATCTTCTCGCGTTCTCTTTCACGTCATATGTCGTTAATGCTAGCCTTCGCGCCCGTAAATCCGCTTTGGTTATTTTTTAATAGATTAATGGTCCAAATTTATCCACATAAAAAGTGGATTATTGCATTTGAGATCCCGATCACTGATACATTCATAACTTAAATGTATCTTTCCGCCCGAAAATTATTACGGCGAAAAATTATATAAAAAATCGCTAATCGGAATTCGTTTTACAGTCGGGTCTTTTTTCAGTGGATTGAACCCAAACCTGACTTTTTAAGCTTCCTCCAGGAGAAATAGATGGAAAACACGCAAACCAGCACTATCGTTACGGGCCAGACCCGCAGCGCATGGCGCAAGACTGACACCATGTGGATGCTGGGCCTTTACGGTACGGCAATTGGCGCGGGTGTCTTGTTCCTGCCAATTAACGCCGGTGTTGGCGGCCTGATCCCGCTGATCATCATGGCTATTCTTGCCTTCCCAATGACCTACTTTGCACACCGTGGTCTGACCCGTTTCGTGTTATCCGGTAAAAATCCGGGTGAAGACATCACCGAAGTGGTAGAAGAACACTTTGGTGTTGGCGCAGGTAAACTGATTACGCTGCTCTATTTCTTCGCTATCTACCCAATTCTGTTGGTTTATAGCGTAGCGATTACCAATACCGTCGAGAGCTTCCTGACCCACCAGCTGGCAATTACGCCTCCGCCACGTGCCATCCTGTCGCTGATCCTGATTATCGGTATGATGACCATCGTGCGCTTCGGTGAGCAGATGATCGTGAAGGCGATGAGCATCCTGGTATTCCCGTTCGTTGCAGCGCTGATGCTGCTGGCGCTGTACCTGATCCCTCAGTGGAGCGGTGCGGTTCTGGAAACCCTGTCCTTTGACTCCGCAGCAACCACTGGCAATGGCCTGTTGTTGACCCTGTGGCTGGCAATCCCGGTAATGGTATTCTCCTTCAACCACTCACCGATCATCTCCTCCTTCGCCGTTGCGAAGCGTGAAGAGTACGGTGATGAAGCAGAGAAGAAATGCTCCAAGATTCTGGCATTCGCTCACATCATGATGGTGCTGACCGTTATGTTCTTCGTCTTCAGCTGCGTGTTTAGCCTGACCCCGGCGGATCTGGCTGCGGCAAAAGAGCAGAACATCTCCATCCTGTCTTACCTGGCGAACCACTTTAACGCACCGATTATTGCCTGGATGGCACCGATTATCGCGATGATCGCTATCACCAAATCCTTCCTCGGCCACTACCTGGGCGCACGTGAAGGTTTCAACGGTATGGTGATTAAGCACCTGCGTGGTAAAGGCAAATCCATCGAAGTCAACAAGCTGAACAAACTCACTGCACTGTTCATGCTGGTTACCACCTGGATCGTGGCAACGCTGAACCCGAGCATCCTCGGTATGATTGAAACCCTGGGTGGCCCAATCATCGCGATGATTCTGTTCCTGATGCCGATGTATGCGATTCAGAAAGTCCCGGCCATGCGTAAGTACAGCGGCCATATCAGCAACGTCTTCGTTGTGATTATGGGTCTGATTGCCATCTCCGCTATTTTCTACTCGCTGTTTAGTTAATCCCCTGCGCCGCCTACGGGCGGCGCATCTCGTTATACAATGGACGCCTCATGATTAGCGTATTCGATATCTTCAAAATCGGCATTGGCCCTTCCAGTTCCCACACTGTGGGTCCAATGAAAGCAGGCAAACAATTCACGGATGACCTGATTGCTCGCGGAATACTCACTGACGTAACCCGCGTCGTGGTTGATGTTTACGGCTCTCTGTCTCTGACGGGGAAAGGCCATCACACTGACATCGCGATTATTATGGGCCTGGCGGGTAATCTGCCTGACACCGTAGACATCGATGCCATCCCGTCCTTTATCCAGGATGTGAATACTCACGGACGTTTGCTGCTGGCAGACGGTCAGCATGAAGTGGAGTTCCCGGTCGATAAGTGCATGAATTTCCATGCGGACAATCTGTCCCTGCACGAAAACGGCATGCGCATTACCGCCCTGGCCGGCGAAAAAGTCCTCTACAGCCAGACTTACTATTCCATTGGCGGTGGTTTCATCGTTGATGAAGAACATTTCGGCCTGCCGAACAACTCGCCGGTAAACGTGCCCTATCCGTACAAATCCGCCGCCGATCTGCAACGACATTGCCAGGAAACCGGCCTGTCGCTTTCTGGTCTGATGATGCAAAACGAACTGGCCCTGCACAGCAAAGAAGAGCTGGAACAGCACTTTGCTAACGTCTGGGAAGTGATGCGTAGCGGGATTGAACGCGGTATCACCACCGAAGGCGTCTTGCCGGGTAAACTGCGCGTGCCACGTCGTGCCGCAGCGCTGCGTCGCATGCTGGTCAGCAGTGACAAAACCACCACCGACCCAATGGCGGTCGTGGACTGGATTAACATGTTCGCGCTGGCGGTGAACGAAGAGAATGCGGCCGGTGGGCGTGTGGTTACCGCCCCGACCAACGGGGCGTGTGGGATCGTTCCTGCGGTACTGGCTTACTACGACAAGTTTATCCGCGAAGTGAACGCTAACTCGCTGGCACGCTACATGCTGGTCGCGAGTGCGATTGGTTCCCTGTACAAGATGAACGCCTCTATCTCGGGTGCCGAAGTGGGTTGCCAGGGTGAAGTTGGTGTGGCCTGCTCAATGGCGGCAGCGGGTCTGGCGGAACTGCTGGGCGGTAGCCCTACGCAGGTGTGCATCGCGGCAGAAATCGGTATGGAACACAACCTGGGGCTGACATGCGATCCGGTTGCGGGCCAGGTTCAGGTCCCATGTATCGAGCGTAACGCTATTGCCTCAGTCAAAGCGGTTAACGCCGCACGTATGGCGCTGCGCCGTACCAGCGAGCCGCGCGTGTGCCTCGATAAAGTGATCGAGACCATGTACGAGACCGGTAAAGACATGAATGCCAAGTACCGCGAAACCTCTCGTGGTGGCCTGGCGATGAAAGTTGTCACCTGCGATTAAGTCCCAACCCATTGCCGGATGGCGCAAGCTTATCCGGCCTACAGTGCCGTAGTCATTTGTAGGCCGGATAAGGCGTCAGCCGCCATCCGGCAAAATGTTGTTTCAGATCTTCGCCTCCACTCGCCGTGAATGTTACCCTACAGGCTGATTCGTAAGGGAGAACACCGTGGCCGTCCATCTGCTCATTGTCGATGCACTGAACCTCATCCGCCGTATTCACGCTGTTCAGGGATCGCCCTGCGTGGAGACCTGCCAGCACGCGCTCGATTTATTGCTCGTGCACAGCCAGCCTACGCACGCCGTGGCGGTGTTTGATGACGAGGCGCGTAACAGCGGCTGGCGTCACCAACGGCTGCCCGACTATAAAGCTGGTCGCCCACCGATGCCCGACGAATTGCATCACGAAATGCCGACCTTACGCGCGGCCTTCGAACAGCGCGGCGTCTGCTGCTGGGTTTCCAGCGGTAATGAAGCTGACGATTTAGCCGCCACGCTGGCGGTGAAAGTCACCCAGGCCGGACATCAGGCCACCATCGTCTCAACCGATAAAGGTTACTGCCAACTGCTCTCACCGACCCTGCGTATTCGCGACTATTTCCAGAAGCGCTGGCTGGATGCGCCGTTCATCGAAAAAGAGTTTGGCGTACAGCCTCAGCAACTGCCGGATTACTGGGGACTGGCGGGAATAAGCAGTTCAAAAGTACCGGGGGTTGCCGGTATTGGCCCCAAAAGCGCGACGCAATTGCTGACGCAGTTCCCAACGCTGGAAGCGCTGTATGAACATCTGGATGACGTACCGGAAAAGTGGCGCAAGAAGCTCGAAGAACATCGGGAGATGGCGTTTCTGTGCCGCGATATCGCACGGCTGCAAACAGACTTACATATCGACGGGAATCTACAGCAGCTCCGCCTGGTTCGGTAGTTCTTTGGCGATAGCGCTGTTGCCGGATGGCGCTGCGCTTATCCGGCCTACATTTCGTGCAACCCTGTAGACCGGATAAAGCAATTACCAGGCGGTGTGGTACAGCTCAACGATATCGCCGATGCTCGCTTCACGCGGGTTACCACCGGTGCACACGTCATCGAATGCTGCCTGCGCCAGCGCCGGGATATCCTCTTTACGCACGCCAACATCACGTAAGTGCAGCGGAATACCCACATCACGGTTAAGCGCAAACACCGCATCCACGGCGGCTTTACGCGCCTCGTCCAGCGTCAGTGCTTCCACCTTCACGCCCATTGCTCGGGCGATATCGCGGAATTTGTCCCCGCTATAGTCGGCGTTGTACTGCATCACATGCGGGAGCAGAATGGCGTTGGCGACGCCGTGCGGCGTGTTATAAAACGCCCCCAGCGGGTGTGCCATACCATGAACCAGCCCCAGGCCGACGTTGGAAAAGCCCATTCCGGCAACATACTGGCCCAGCGCCATGGCTTCACCGGCCTTGCTGTCACCAGCAACGGAGCCACGCAGCGCCCCGGCAATGATCTCAATGGCTTTGATGTGCAGCGCATCCGTCAAAGCCCAAGCCGCACGGGTGATGTAACCTTCAATCGCGTGGGTCAGCGCATCAACGCCGGTCGCCGCCTTTAACGCCGCGGGCATACCGTCCATCATATCGGCATCGATAAATGCCACCTGCGGAATATCATGCGGATCGACGCAGACAAACTTGCGCCGGTTTTCCTCATCGGTGATCACGTAGTTAATGGTCACTTCCGCCGCCGTACCTGCCGTTGTTGGGATCGCCATCACCGGCACGCTTGGCCTGCGCGTAGGCGATAAGCCTTCAAGGCTGCGCACATCGGCAAACTCAGGATTATTGTGAATAATACCAATCGCTTTACAGGTATCCTGCGGAGAGCCGCCGCCAATGGCAATCAGATAGTCTGCGCCACTTTGCTCAAAGACACTCAGCCCTTCCTGTACCACCGTAATGGTGGGATTGGGGATAACGCCGGAGTAAATCTCCCACGCCAGCCCCGCCGCATCCATCCGCGATGTCACCTTCTCGACCACACCGCACTGTACCAGGTTGGCATCGGTCACAATCAGCGCCTTACGATATCCCCGACGAATAACTTCATCGGTTAACGCCCCAACAGCTCCCCGGCCAAACCATGCCGTTTCATTCAGAATCATTCTGTTCGCCATCGTATTTCTCCTTTTCGCTTTGCGAAATTACTCTTCAATTCGTAATCCGTAGGATTTGAATTTCTCCAGCACGATGGCAATCTCTTCATCATCCAGCACCGGAACGGGATCGACGATCGCTAATGTGCTCAGATAAAGGCGGGCCAGAACTTCCACTTCATGGGCCAGCCACAGTGCTTTTTCCAGGTTCGCCTCGCAGGCAATCAGCCCGTGATGCTGCAACAGTGTTGCTTTGCGGTCTTTCAGCGCCACGATCACGTGCTCTGACAATTCACGCGTACCGAACGTCGCATACGGCGCGCACGGAATGGAATTTCCACCGGCCGCGGCAATCATGTAATGGATTGCCGGAATAGGACGGTTGAGAATCGATACCGCGGTGCAATGGATCGCATGATTATGGACGACCGCATTGGCCTCAGGTCGTGTCTGATAGGCCGCGAGGTGAAAACGCCATTCACTGGACGGTAATTGTCCTTTATCATAATTACCGTCGTTATCTACATACACGATCATATTTTCAGTAAGTCTTTCGTAAGGAATTCCGCTAGGTGTGATCAGCATTCCATTTTCATAACGTGCACTCACATTTCCCGCCGTTCCCTGATTCAGCCCCAGGCTGGTCATTTCAAGGCAGGTTTCAATGATTTCTCGCGACAAACGCATTCTTTCCATCATAATTCTCCGGGTACAGTTTCCCCTCGTCTTGATTGCGAAAAATACAGCCGCAGAGTAAGACGGGTCAGGTTTCAGATATGTGCAGCCACTGAATAGTTATTCAGATTAACCTGGCTGATTTATTTTTAGCGTCGTATTATTTGTGTCTTACACGCTTAATTAACTTCATCGGAACTTTTACCGTTTCATTTATCGGTTGGTCTTCAATAGCACTCATCATCATGTCGAAGGCTTTTTCCGCCCACACATTTTCATCCTGTTGCATTGACCAGACATTATTGGCGAGGAACCCCAGCATCGGATGTTCATCGAATGTGCCGATATTAATATCAGGTGGAATAACGCCAAAACGATTGCGAATAGCGATGATGGCCCCTTCCAGCACCGGTAATGACGAGGCAATAAACGCCTGAGGACAGCCCTGCTCGGCGATCAGTTTTTCCATCAACCGGTAACCACCATCTGGCGTGTTGTCAGGGCCTTCACGCACCCAATCATGATGTGAAATACCATTATTACTCAATGCGTTAAGATATCCCTGCAAACGGTCGCCAATACTGGGCAGTCCGGTATCGCCAACTAAAAACCAGATTGGCGATCTTCCCGCATCAAACAAACTTTGCGTGAGCTTTTCGCCACCTAAACTATTATGACTTTCTACCAGCGCGTTATCGGTGTACTTAAAATCACGGTCAAGTAACACCATCGGTTTTCTAACCTGGCGTAAATGATGCTGCTGGTTTTCGAGCGTTGACGGGACAATAAAAAGTCCGTCAACATTACGTGCAATTAACGCTTTGGTTAATTTATTCTCGTAATCAACATCATCATAAGTACAGCTAATCGTTAACTGATATCCAGAACGACGACAGCGTTGCTCAAGCTTTTCAGCGAGCGTAGCAAAAAAGACGTTGGAAATATTGGGCACAATCAGCCCCAGCGTATCCGTTTTATTCAGTTTAAGGCTGCGCGCTGAATGGTTGATGACATAACCATAACGCTCAACATATTCATTAATGCGCGTTTGAGTTTTAACGCTGATACGATATTGCTCAGCTTTCCCATTCAGCACCAGTCGCACGGTTGTTACCGATAAATTCAGATCGCTGGCTATCTGTTCTACTGTTTTAGCCATTATATGCCCCAGTTCACATCCAAAACGTCCATCCACAATCATAAAAGTATTTTAAACATTTGTCTTACTGCATCAGTTGGTTAAGCACCTGCTGTTGACCCCACATAGTCAGATGCACCTGATATTTACGGGCATAAAAGTCCTGACGCTTAGGGTTTGTCTTGATAACCTCACCGGGCGTCACCATCGCCTGACAAGCCGCCGGAAAATTCGCCCACGCCCCGCTGGCAACCGCACCGGTAATCGCCGCACCCAGCGTCACCGCATCTTCTTCCTGCATCAAATGGATATCGCATCCGGTCGCATCCGCATACTCGCGTAGCCACAGCGGATTGTGCGTTGCCCCCCCGCACAGCGTCAGTCGAGAAATGGTGTGTCCATTTTCACGCATCACTTCCATAATATGCCGCGTACCGCAGGCAATCGCTTGTAATGTTGCCAGATACAAGCGAGCAACCTGCCGCTCGCCACGTTCAAGGGTCAAGCCACATACGCTGCCACGAGCGTCCGGTTGCGCACGCGGTGAGCGGTTGCCATGATGATCGGCCAACACATGCAGGTTGCGCCCTGGTTCCACCTCATTTTCCTCCAGTGCAGCCACCCATTCATTGACCAATACTATCGGATGGCAACCCCGCGCTTCGGCCTTGCGATACAGGTCAGCACTGGCGCCTGACTCCTGAAGCGTCCAGTCGACTAACGCCCCGGCGGCACTTTGCCCGCCTTCGGTCAGCCAGTAGCCGGGCAGCATCGCGGACCAGTATGGTCCCCATACGCCCGGTGTATGAATTTCCTCTTCGCTGCACAGCATATGGCAGTTTGACGTGCCGCTGATCAACGCCAGCGTTCCCACAGGCTGAGCACCGGCCAGCGCCACACCGCCCGCGTGCGCATCAATCATCCCGCTGGCAACCACAACACGCGTGGTCAGTCCCAACGCCTGTGCCGCTTCAGGACTGAGCGTACCAACGGCGGCCCCCGGCGGTAAAATACGCGACGGGATTTTGCTGAGTAAATCTGTTAATTCAACGGCATCGAGCAACGAATGACTAAAACGTTGCTCGTGCGCCAGATAGTTCCATTTACAGGTCAGGGTGCACAGACCCGCGACATCGCTGTCGGTCGCTTTCCAGACCAGGAAGTCCGCCAGATCGTAGAATCGATGCGCGCGCTCCCACGTCGCAGGAAAATGATTCTTCAGCCACAGCACTTTAGGCAATTCCATTTCGACGCTGACTTCGCCGCCAACATAGCGCAGGGCGGGATCCTGCGTGGCGTTAATGCGTTTGGTCTCGTCTGCCGCGCGATGATCCATCCACATGATGATGTTATGGTCTGGCGATTCACCGGGTGAAACCGCCAACCCTTGTCCTTGTTCATCGAGAGCAACCAGAGAGCAGGTGGCATCGAATCCCAGTGAACGAATTTCCTCGACGGGAACCCCCGCTGACGACACCGCATCTTTCACCGCATGACACACCTGCTGCCAGATTTCAGCGGATGATTGTTCTACCCGCTGCGGACCGGGTCGAAACTGCGAGATAGGCAATGTCGCAAAGGCCAGCCGCGTACCGTTGGCATCAAAGACACCGGCCCTGACGCTGGCGGAACCGACATCCACACCGAGGAAATATCCACTGCTCATAGTAACTCCCTGACACTGGCTAAAAATGGGGCGAACGTGTCGCCCCCAACGGTCCTACTTTTTACCGAATGGATGTAATAATTTGTCGATTTCCGGCGTATCAATGTTCTTCGCATTTACGAATTTAACCGGGATATCAATCTCTTTTGGCACAGACTGACCCGACACGGCGGCATTCAGCGTTTTGATCCCCTGATAGCCAATCTGGTAAGCATCCTGCACCACAAAGCCCTGGATAACGCCGGATTTCAGGAAGGCAATAATCGCTTCGGTGCTGTCAAAGCCAATCACCTTCACTTTGCCCTTCAGGTTTTGACTATCAATGGCGTTCGCCACACCCAGTGTTGAACCTTCGTTAGTGCCATAGATCCCGGCAATATCCGGGTTGGCCTGAATCATATCGATGGTTTTATCCATCGCTTTTTGCGGATCCCCGTCGCTGTACTGAACAGGCAGTACCTTGATATCCGGATATTTTTCCTTCATGCGGGCAATAAATCCTTCCGAACGCTCGATTGCAGAAGAGGTACCGGCCACGTGCGCAATAATACCGACCTTCCCTTTGCTGCCCACTTCAGCGGCGAGCGCATCGGCGGCTTCTGCGCCGGCTTTACGGTTATTGGTAGCCACAAAGCTGACCGGAATGTCGGAATTCACGCCAGAGTCAAAGGTCACAACCTTAATACCCCGTGAATTGGCCGTTTCCACCAGCGGTGCGAGGGCATTGGCATCTAACGCCGCCAGCAGCAGTCCGTTAGGTTTTTGCGCCATTGCGTTTTCAACCAACTGAATCTGCTCAGCAATTTGCGTTTCATCCGCCGGCCCTACATAGCTGGTTTTATCACCCAACTCTTTCGCTGCCGCTTCGGTCCCCATTTTTACGGTTTGCCAGAATTCATGCTGAAAGCCTTTACTGACCACAGGAAGGTTCATATCTTTAGCCAACGCGCTGGAAGTCATGCAGGCCAGCAGGGATAACGCATAGACAAAATGCCTGGTTTTCATTGTTGTACTCCGTTCTGAGTGAGTCACCCTAAACGTCAGGGTTATGATGCCCCGCAACTTCCGGGAGCGTAAATCAACGAATTTTTTTGCGTAATGTGTCGAGATAAACCGCCGCGATAACCACCACACCCATTGCCACCATTTGCCAGAACTGGGAGACGCCCATCAGGTTGAGGCCATTTTTCAACACGCTCATAATGAATGCGCCGATAATGGTGCCGCCGATGGTGCCGATCCCGCCCATCAGGCTCGTACCACCAATCACCACCGCGGCAATCGCTTCCAGCTCATAACCCACACCAACCGTTGGCTGACCGGAGTTCAGACGCGAAGCAAGAATGACCCCGGCAATCCCGGTTAGCAGACCGCAGAAGGCGTAGACGAAGATTTTGACGCGCTGGACTTTAATTCCGGACAGGTGTGCTGCAACTTCATTGCTGCCCACAGCATAAACATAGCGACCAATCACCGTTTTCTTCAGGATGTACGCAGCGATCAGCGCCACCACCACCAGATAAAAGACCGGATAAGGCAGCACGTCGAACAGGCGGCCCTGTGCCAACATTTTGAAGCCAGGGTAATCAGCAAAGTAAATCGCGCGACCGTCGGTCATCACCATGTTGATCCCTCTGACGGACATCATCAGGCCCAGCGTGGCAATAAAGGGCGGGATGGTCATTTTGGTGACCAACAGCCCGTTGATATAACCGCACAGCCCACCGGCCAACACGCCAGCCAGGATGCAAATCGGCAGCGGCAACCCCAGCGTGGCGCAGATACCGACCGCTACGCCTGAAAAGGCCACCACGGAACCGAGAGAAAGGTCGATCCCGGAGGTGATAATGACGAAGGTAACGCCAATCGCCATGATGCCAATGACCGAGGTTTGCAGGGCAATGGTCATAATATTTTCAGTATTAAAGAAAAATGGCGATCCAAAACTGAAAAATATCACCAGAATAATCAAACTAAAAAGCGGCGCGAGGCGCATTAAAAGTTCTTTGTTAATTTTAATTTTCTTATTATTGCTGTCTGAAGAGGTTACAGAGATAGTCATAAATTAATCCTCTAACGTCGCGTATTGCATGATTTTTTCTTGTGTGGCGTCATCAGAAGCTAACTCACCGGTAATACGGCCATTACGCATCACTAAAATGCGATCGCACATACCCAGCACTTCCGGTAATTCAGAAGAAATCATGATGATTGATTTCCCTTTTGCCACCAGTCGATTCATCAATTCATAAATTTCAAGTTTGGCCCCCACGTCAATGCCGCGCGTAGGCTCATCAAAGATGAGAATATCGGTGTCTTTACACACCCATCTGGCAATAATAATTTTCTGCTGATTACCACCACTTAAATTTAATGCGGCCTGTTCAAGGTGTGGCGTTTTAATTCGCAGGGCTTTCACCTGCTCCTGGCTGGTTTGCTGACAGCGCTTGCTATCAACATTGCCGTAGCGATCGGAATACTCCGGGTAATTCCCCAGCATAATATTGCGCTCAACCGACAACCCTAATGCCAGCCCTTCTTTTTTTCTGTCCTCTGTTAAATAGCTGATCCCCTGTTTGATTGCGTCAGGGATATCTTTAACCACGGTGACCTTACCGTTTAGCGTAATGGTACCGCTATCGATGGGGTCTGCGCCGAAAATGGCACGCGCCAGTTCGGTACGTCCTGCGCCCATCAGACCAGCAAAACCTAAAATCTCCCCCTGATGCAGGGTGAAGTCGATGTTGTTCAGTACCCCTTTGCGCGTCAGGCCGCTCACTTCCAGCACCGGTTTATGCTGAGACAAGGGTTCACGACGCGGATAAATATTCCCGAGGTCACGCCCAACCATCATGGCAATTAAGTCGCTGATTTTTACCGCGTCATAATCGACGGTAGCAATAAACTGACCGTCTCGCATCACGGTCGCGCGGTCGGCAATTAACGCCAACTCTTCCAGACGGTGCGAGATATAGACAATGCCGGTACCCTGCTCTTTCAGCAAACGGGTAACCTGAAATAAACTGTCGATCTCCGTTTCCGTCAGCGCCGCCGTCGGTTCATCCATAATCAGAATTTTGGCATTCACCGATATAGCTTTGGCAATCTCAACCATTTGTTGTTGAGCGACGGTAAGATCGGCAACCAGCGCATCTGGCGCAATATTCAGGTTCAATTTTTGCAAAATATCGATAGCTGCCTGGCGCTGTTGTTTCTCGTCAAGACGCCAGCGGTTATTTTTGCAAAATTCCCTGCCAATAAAGATATTGTCTTCAACCGTTAACTCTGGGAATAAATTAAATTCCTGGTGAATAATCGTGATCCCGGCTTTTTGTGCACTTAACGGATTCGCGAATGAAACAGATTGATCTTCAAAAATAATATTACCTTCATCCGGCTGATAAACGCCGGATAAAATTTTCATCAAGGTGGATTTCCCCGCGCCATTTTCGCCAAGCAGCGCGTGAACTTCCCCTTTTCGTAACGCAAAATCCACATTACTCAACGCTAATACGCCGGGAAAACGTTTCGTAATATGACTCATCTGTAAAAATGTTTCGGACATTGCTGCTTTCCTCAATATACAGAAACTACAGTCGGTAAATCAGGCGAAAACAGCGTTACCAGGGAGCCATCGTCACCGTTAATGCGAATACTTCTTAAAAGCGTAGATACGTTTTTTGATTATTGCTAACTCGAGTTAGCGATTGCCTTTTAAAGCTATTTTAGCTGCAAAAAATAACCAAATCATTTGGTTTAAAACTGTGACACTGGACAGACAATTTATTGTATCTCATTAATTAAAAAGAAAATTAACTTAAATACGGACATTTATTTATTTGACGCAGATCGAATTTCAACCACTTCTCGTGAAGCCTCTCACAGTTCCACAACAAAAAAGTTGTGCAAAAAACTCGCTGATACCTAAGCTAACTCGAGTTAGCAAAAATGAAAAATTCAGCCAACTGCGACAGTGGTGTCCTCTATCCGCTTTTGCAGCACGGCATAAAGTGAGATGAGGAACCTCGAATGAACAAAATGAGTTTACCGAAAATCGGTATTCGTCCGGTGATTGATGGGCGTCGTATGGGTGTACGTGAGTCGCTCGAAGAACAAACCATGAATATGGCGAAAGCCACTGCCGCGCTTATCACCGAGAAACTTCGTCACGCCTGCGGCGCACAGATTGAGTGCGTGATTGCAGACACCTGCATTGCCGGGATGGCTGAATCCGCCGCCTGCGAAGAAAAATTCAGTCGCCAAAATGTCGGCGTGACGATCACCGTGACCCCGTGCTGGTGCTACGGCAGTGAAACCATCGACATGGACCCAATGCGTCCAAAAGCCATCTGGGGCTTCAACGGCACGGAACGTCCTGGCGCTGTTTATCTGGCTGCGGCGCTGGCTGCACATAACCAAAAAGGTCTGCCTGCTTTCTCGATTTATGGTCATGACGTGCAGGATGCGGGTGACACCACCATCCCTGCCGACGTGGAAGAAAAACTGCTGCGCTTTAGCCGTGCGGGCCTGGCCGTGGCCAGCATGAAAGGCAAAAGCTATCTGTCCGTGGGTGGCGTTTCAATGGGGATCGCAGGATCCATCGTCGATCATAACTTCTTTGAATCCTGGCTGGGCATGAAGGTTCAGCCGGTTGATATGACCGAGCTGCGTCGTCGTATTGACCAAAAAATCTATGACGAAACCGAGCTGGAGATTGCGCTGGCGTGGGCGGACAAAAACTTCCGCTATGGCGAAGATCAGAATGCCCAGCAGTACAAACGCAACGAAGAGCAAAGCCGCGCCGTACTGAAAGAAAGTCTGCTGATGGCAATGTGCATCCGCGACATGATGCAGGGTAACAAGACGCTGGCTGAAAAAGGGCTGGTAGAAGAGTCTCTGGGCTACAACGCCATTGCCGCGGGCTTCCAGGGTCAGCGTCACTGGACCGATCAATACCCGAACGGCGACACCGCCGAAGCCCTGCTAAACAGTTCATTTGACTGGAATGGCGTGCGTGAACCGTATGTGGTCGCCACCGAAAACGACAGTCTGAACGGCGTGGCAATGTTGTTTGGCCGCCAGCTTACCGGCACCGCGCAAGTGTTTGCCGATGTACGCACCTACTGGTCGCCGGAAGCGGTGCAACGCGTCACCGGCCAACCGCTGACCGGCCTTGCCGAGCACGGTATTATTCACCTGATCAACTCCGGATCTGCCGCGCTGGACGGCTCCTGTAAACAGCGTGACAGCGATGGCAAACCCACCATGAAACCGCACTGGGAGATCTCACAGCAAGAGGTGGATGATTGCCTGGCGGCAACCGAATGGTGTCCAGCTATTCATGAATACTTCCGCGGCGGCGGTTACTCCTCTCGCTTCCTGACCGAAGGCGGCGTGCCGTTCACCATGACCCGTATCAATATCATCAAAGGTCTGGGACCGGTGCTGCAGATAGCCGAAGGCTGGAGCGTGGAATTACCGAAAGACATGCACGACCAGCTCGATGCCCGCACCAACTCCACCTGGCCAACCACCTGGTTTGCTCCGCGCTTAACCGGTAAAGGTCCGTTCAGCGACGTTTACTCGGTAATGGCGAACTGGGGTGCGAACCACGGCGTGCTGACGATTGGTCACGTGGGTGCAGACTTTATTACCCTTGCCGCCATGCTGCGTATTCCGGTGTGTATGCACAACGTAGAGGAAGAAAAAATCTATCGTCCTTCAGCCTGGGCTGCACACGGTATGGACAGTGAAGGTCAGGATTATCGCGCCTGCCAGAACTACGGCCCGCTGTATAAGCGTTAATGCGACGTTGCCCGGTGGCGCAAGCTTACCGGGCCTACAACTGTAAAATTTGTAGGCCGGATAAGCGCAGCGCCATCCGGCAACATTTGGAGTGGCTATGAAACAAGACGTTATACTGGTCCTCGACTGTGGCGCAACCAACGTGCGGGCCATTGCCGTTGACCGTCAGGGAAAAATCGTTGCCCGCGCCTCCACACCGAACGCCAGTGATATCGCCTCAGAAAACAGCACCTGGCATCAGTGGTCCCTGGATGCCATTCTGCAACGCTTTGCCGACTGCTGCCACCGCCTGTCATCTGAACTCTCTACCCGCCAAATCCGCGGGATTACCGTCACCACGTTTGGCGTAGACGGCGCGCTGGTTGATGAAAATGGCGAACTGCTTTATCCGGTAATCAGCTGGAAATGCCCACGCACTGCCGCCGTGATGGCCAATATCAGCCGCCTGATGACACCACAGCAGTTGCAGGACATCTCCGGCGTCGGCGCCTTCAGCTTTAACACCCTGTATAAACTGGTGTGGCTCAAAGAAAACCACCCGCAATTACTGGAACGGGCGCACGCCTGGCTATTTATCTCCTCGCTGCTTAATCATCGCTTAACCGGTGAATTCACGACGGATATCACCATGGCGGGCACCAGCCAGCTGCTGGATATCCATCAGCGAGAGTTCAGCCCCGACATTTTGCAGGCAGCCGGCATTCCACGCCGACTGTTTCCCCGCCTCGTCGAAGCAGGCGAGCACATTGGGACGTTGCAAAGCGCCACGGCAACATTGCTCGGACTACCAACGGGCATTCCGGTCATTTCCGCCGGGCATGATACACAGTTCGCCCTCTTTGGCGCGGGCGCGCAGCCGGACGAGCCGGTGCTATCCTCCGGCACATGGGAAATTTTGATGGTGCGCAGCGCGCAGGTGAATACCCCCCTGCTGAGCCACTATTCCGGTTCCACCTGCGAGCTGGACAGCCACGCTGGTTTGTATAACCCCGGCATGCAATGGCTGGCTTCCGGCGTCCTCGAATGGGTACGCAAGCTACTGTGGACTGCCGATACGCCGTGGCAAACGCTGATCGATGAAGCCAGCGCCATTCCGGCTGGGGCCGATGGGGTAAAAATGCAGTGCGATCTGCTCACCGGCGCGAACGCGGGCTGGCACGGCGTCACGCTGAACAGCACCCGAGGACACTTTTACCGTGCGGCGCTGGAGGGATTAACTCAACAGCTGCGGCAAAATCTACAGACACTGGAGACCATCGGTCACTTCCAGGCGACAGAGCTGCTGCTGGTTGGCGGGGGAAGTCGTAACGCGCTGTGGAATCAGATCAAAGCCAACGTTCTGGGTATCCCGATAAAAGTGCTGGATGATGCCGAAACCACCGTCGCCGGTGCGGCAATGTTTGGCTGGTCAGGCGTCGGCGAATTTTCTTCACCGGAGCAGGCTCGCGCCCAGGTGCACTACCAGTACCGTTACTTCTATCCGCAAACTGAACCCGAACTCACAGGAGTCGAGTGACATGCTAAAAACGATTTCGCCTTTAATTTCCCCCGACCTGCTGAAAGTGATGGCTGAAATGGGTCACGGCGATGAAATTATCTTTTCCGATGCCCATTTCCCCGCGCACAGCATGGGGCCACAGGTGATCCGCGCCGACGGCCTGCAGGTCGACGCCCTGCTGCAGGCGATTATTCCGTTGTTTGAACTGGACAGCTACGCCCCACCGCTGGTGATGATGGCGCCCGTTGAAGGGGATTCACTCGACCCAGGCGTCGAAGCGCGTTATCGCGATGCGCTCTCTTTGCCGACGGGCGGCCCGGATATCACGCGCATTGATCGCTATGCGTTCTACGAGCGGGCGCAAAAGGCGTTTGCTGTCGTGATCACCGGCGAGCGGGCAAAGTACGGAAATATTCTTTTGAAAAAAGGCGTAACACCGTAATCTCTGATCGGAATGCCTGCCTGGGGCGGGCATTCATCTAATGATGAGGATCGGATTATGAAAGCGGCGCGCCAGCAGGCGATAGTAGACTTGCTCATTCACCATCAAAACCTGACCACCGAAGCCTTGTCTTTGCAGTTGAACGTCAGCAAAGAGACAATCCGCCGCGATCTCAGCGAACTACAAACCCAGGGCAAAGTCCTGCGCAGCCACGGATACGCCAGGGTCATTCGGCGGGAAAACCAGAACAGCGGCGACCCGTTTCACATTCGACGTAACAGCCATCATGCGCATAAAGCCGATGCCGCCCGGGAAGCACTGACATGGATAGAAGCAGGCATGACGATCGCCCTGGACGCCAGTTCAACCTGCTGGTATCTGGCCCGACAGTTGCCGGATATCAACATCCAGGTGTTTACCAACAGTCAGCCCATTTGCCAGGAGCTGGGCAAACGTGAACATATTCAGCTCATCTGCTCAGGCGGCAGGCTGGAGCGTAAGGACGGTTGCTACGTTAATCCGTCGCTCATTTCTCAGTTGAAACCTCTCGACATCGACCTGTTTATTTTTTCCTGTGCCGGGATCGACAGCAGCGGCACGCTTTGGGATTCCAACAGCCGCAACGCGGAGTTCAAATCTATTCTGCTCAAGCGTGCATCACAGTCATTGCTGCTTTTCGATAAAAGTAAGTTAGATCGTTCTGGCGAGGCCCGGATCGGGCATCTGGAGGAGGTCACGCATATTATTTCGGGTGAACAGCAGGCAGACGGTGCGGTAATCCAGGCCGGATAAACATATGCGTCATCCGGCCTGAGCGTCTTATCGCTCGTCGCGACGCCCCCCCACGGCGGCCCACAGACGGCGCACGTGCACGGTCACTTCTTCGCGGTCATGGTACAGCTGACGCGCCTGAATCTGCGCATTGATGTTGTGTTCATCCAACTGCTCCTGAATATACGCCAGGTTTTGCGACACTTCTTCGTAGCGTTTTTTCATTGGCAGTTTGAGATTGAAAATCGTCTCACGACACCAGCCATTGACCAGCCACTGCGCCATCAGCGCGGCAACTTTCGCCGGCTTTTCCACCATATCGCAAACCATCCACGAAATGTTGCTACGATTCGGACGGTACTTAAATCCGTCTTCACGCAGCCAGGTAACCTGTCCGGTATCCATCAGGCTTTGCGCCATCGGACCATTGTCCACGGAGTAAACCCACATGTTGCGTTTGACCAGCTGATAGGTCCAGCCGCCAGGACAGGCGCCTAAATCCACCGCATACATGCCGTTTGCCAGACGCTCATCCCACTCATCGGCCGGAATAAAGACATGCAGCGCTTCTTCCAGCTTCAGCGTTGAGCGACTCGGCGCATCGGCCGGGAACTTCAGACGCGGAATGCCCATGTAAAACGGCGAATTGTTGTCAGGCCACGAGTAGCCGGTGTAGCAGCAGCCCGGCGCAATAAAGAACACGTGGACAACCGGGCGCTTTGGTGTTTCATACTTTGCCAGCACGCCCGCTTCGCGCAGCGCCGCGCGCAACGGAACGGTAAATTTACGGCAGAATTTAACCAGCTCTTTGCTTTCATTGGTGTCAGCCACTTCGACACGCAGATCGCCGCCTTTTTCCACCACGCCCTGCAGCATGCCAACAATCGGCGTAATGCGGTCTTCCGGCGGTAAATATTGCAGCAACTCGCCGACAACAAACATCTGGCGAGCAAAAATCAGCGAGCTAAACGGCAGTTCTTTGACGAGCTTTTCAGCATCCCCCTGCTGGTAGCACTCAAAAGTCACGTACCCCGCATTGTCTTTCACGCGGGCAAAGCCGAACACTTCCCGGCGCGTTGCTTTATCCGTAATTTCTGCGGCGCACTCTTTCTCAAAACCCGGGCGACACAACAATACAACCTTATTCATGGCTAACGCCCTTACGTTTCAATCGAATAGCACCCACTAACATCAGCGCCCAACCTACCAGGAAGCTGAAACCGCCGACCGGGGTAACAAACGCCCACAGGCGTAAATGAGAGAGCGCGAGGCAATACAGGCTACCGCTAAACAGCACGGTGCCTAATGCCATGAACACGCTACTCCAGTAGAACCAAATGCTGATACGTCGCTGCATGGCGACGGCCAGACCAAAAATAGCCAGCGTATGAAACGCCTGATACTCAAGACCGGTCTGGATCCAACCCATTTCAACAACGCCAAGCGTTTTGCTTAGCACGTGAGCCCCAAACGCGCCCAGAGCAACAAAGATAAAGCCACTTATGGCGGCAAAAATCAGCATAAAACGGCTGGTCATGGTCATACCCTACGTAAATTATTGTTCATAACGAAAGCGGAATTTTTCTTGTTCAGTGGCCGCTTTCGCCAGAATCCACTGACGGAAGGCGGCTATTTTACCCAGTTCTGCCTGACTGTCATGACAAACCAGATAAAACGCGTTTTTGCTGACTAACACATCATTAAACGGGCAAACCAGGCGGCCCGCTTCAATTTCTGATTGCGACATCACGTTATTGGCCAGCGCGACACCCTGTCCATGGATGGCAGCCTGTAGCACCATGGCGCTATGGCTGAAGATAGGTCCCTGCTGAACGTTAATATGATTCAACCCAAGCTGGCGCGTATAGGCCTGCCAGTCGCGACGTGAAGCATCATGCAATAACGTGTGCTTTGCCAGATCCTCTGGCGTCTTCAGCGGTTTATCACCGGTGAGCAATAAAGGAGAGCAGACCGGCAACAGATATTCTGCGTACAATTTTTCTACGCGCAGGCCAGGCCAGTTGCCGCGACCATAAAAAATCGCCACGTCAACATCGTCAGCCAGTTTATCTTCCTGACGGTCAACCGCCTGGATCCTGACGTCGATTCCCGGATAAGCTGAGTTAAAGCTAGAGAGTCTGGGCACCAGCCATTGAATGGCAAAACTGGGCAATAAACTGACGGTAAGCGCGCCTTTTGCACTGCGTGCCTGAAGTTTACGCGTCGCATCGGTTAATTGCGAAAAAATCTCTTTGATGTCGAGAAAGTAGCTTTGGCCTTCTTCCGTCAGCAGAAGAGATCGATTGCGTCGACGGAACAGCTTCAGCCCTAGGAAATCCTCGAGTGACTTGATTTGGTGACTTACTGCGGCCTGCGTCACAAAAAGCTCTTCTGCTGCGCGAGTAAAGCTCAAATGACGCGCCGCGGCATCAAAAACACGTAACGCATTTAAGGGTGGTAATCGTTTTGACATGACTTTTAGGCTTTGATGTTAAATGAATTTAACAGTTATCTAACAGGCTGTAACCTATTAGTTTTTTTAATCTGAGCCATTATAAATTGTCCGTTGAGGTTCTACCAGCAAATACCTATAGTGGCGGCACTTCCTGAAGCCGGAACGAAAAGTTTTATCGGAATGCGTGTTCTGGTGGGCTTTTGGCTTACGGTTGTGATGTTGTGTTGTTGTGTTTGCAATTGGTCTGCGATTCAGACCATGGTAGCAAAGCTACCCTTTTTCACTTCCTGTACATTTACCCTGTCTGTCCATAGTGATTAATGTAGCACCGCCAATTTGCGGTGCTTTTTTTTGTCTGCGTTTTATCGATGGCCGAGCGGCTAGTTCTCCAGTTCTACCATCTCTTTCACGTCAGTACGGTTAATCTGCTGTTTGTTGCCGTTAGCGTCCTTGTACGAAATCATTCCCGTTTCATCATCGGTCTTTGGCTTACCATCAGACACGATTGTCCGACCATCGTTGGTGTGCATTACATAGTTCGGACCAGAACAGGCGCTCAGGGCAAAAGTCAGCATACAGGCAGAGATAATGGCGGCAGTCTTTTTCATATTCTTCTCCTAAAAGCGATTTATGCTAGATAAAACGAATTCCATAACAGGCAAAAATATTCGCCTAACAATATACAGCATAAGACACTGGTCTGATTTCACCAGGATATCCAGAGGATTCCGATGCTTAGGGTTACCCTTGTGCCAGCGCCCTTTTTGCGCCACGATCGGTGTATCGAACTGAGGAATACCATGAACGCTTTTAACCCCGCGCAGTTTCGCGCACAGTTTCCCGCACTCAATGATGCTGGCGTCTATCTCGACAGTGCCGCCACAGCGCTAAAACCGCTGGCGGTGATTGAGGCAACCCACCAGTTTTATAGCCTGAGCGCCGGGAACGTCCATCGCAGCCAGTTTGCCGAAGCCCAGCGCCTGACCGCCCGCTATGAGGCCGCACGGGAAAAAGTCGCCCGTCTGATCAACGCACCGGATGACAAAACCATCGTCTGGACCCGCGGAACGACGGAGGCCATCAATATGGTGGCACAAAGCTACGCGCGCCCACGTTTGCAGCCGGGTGATGAGATCATCGTTAGCGTGGCGGAACATCACGCCAATCTCGTTCCGTGGCTGATGGTCGCCCAGCAAACCGGGGCACAGGTCATCAGGCTGCCGCTCAACGCGCAGTTACTTCCTGACGTTGAGCGCTTGCCCGAGCTCATCACCCCACGTAGTCGCATACTGGCGCTGGGACAGATGTCTAACGTCACCGGCGGCTGCCCGGATTTAGCGCGCGCGATTACACTTGCCCACGCGGCAGGAATGGTGGTGATGGTAGACGGCGCCCAGGGCGTGGTGCATTTCCCCGCCGACGTTCAGCAGTTAGATATTGATTTCTATGCCTTCTCGGGCCACAAGCTGTATGGTCCAACCGGCATTGGCGTGCTGTACGGTAAGCCTGAATTACTGGAAGCCATGTCACCGTGGCTCGGCGGCGGGAAGATGATTAGCGAAGTCAGCTTTGAGGGGTTCACCACTCAGGCAGCACCGTGGAAGCTGGAAGCGGGTACGCCTAACGTGGCCGGAGTCATCGGCCTGAGCGCGGCGCTGGAATGGCTGGCGGATATCGACATTGTACAGGCCGAGAGCTGGAGCCGCGGCCTGGCAACGCTGGCGGAAGATGCGCTGGCAAAACGGCCAGGATTTCGCTCCTTCCGCTGCCAGGATTCCAGCCTGTTAGCCTTTGACTTCGCCGGGGTGCACCACAGCGACATGGTCACGCTGCTGGCCGAATATGGCATTGCGTTGCGTGCCGGGCAGCACTGCGCACAGCCGCTGTTGGCAGAACTTGGCGTATCCGGTACCCTGCGCGCCTCATTTGCACCTTATAATAGCAAAAGTGATGTGGATGCGTTGGTCACAGCCGTTGACCGCGCGCTGGAAATATTGGTGGATTAATGACAACTCCTCTGCTCGCCGGACACCCGTTTGGCACAACCGTCACCGAAGAGACGTTACGCAATACCTTTATCCCACTCAACCAATGGGAAGATAAATACCGTCAGTTGATCCTGCTCGGTAAGCAGCTTCCGGCTCTGCCGGATGCGCTGAAGGCACAGGCCAAAGAAATTGCCGGATGCGAAAACCGCGTCTGGCTGGGGTATACCCTGCAGGATAATGGCACCCTGCATTTTTTTGGCGACAGCGAAGGACGTATCGTGCGCGGTCTGCTGGCGGTTTTACTCACCGCCGTCGAGGGCAAAACCGCCGCCGAGTTACAGACGCATTCGCCAATGGTGTTCTTTGATGAATTGGGTTTACGCGCGCAGCTTAGCGCCTCGCGCAGCCAGGGGTTGAATGCGCTCATTGGGGCAGTTCAGGATGCCGGATAGCAACGCTGATGCGTCTTATCCGGCCTACAACGCCACACGCACCGTAGGTCGGATAAGCGTAGCGCCATCCGACACAATCAGAGCTGACGTGCCGCTTTCGCCATCATCTTCTTCAGCGCGTGAGACACGGCAACAAAGCCAAAGGTTGCGGTCACCATGGTAGCCGCGCCAAATCCGGATGCACAATCCATACGTTTCGGCCCTTCCGCCGTCGCCTTCATAGCACACACGGAGCCGTCAGCCTGCGGGTACACCAGCGCCTCGGTCGAGAACACGCAGTCCACGCCCAACTTGCCTTTGCTATTCTTCACCACGCCAAAATCGCTTTTCAGCCGCTCACGCAGTTTGGCCGCCAGTGGGTCCTGGATGGTTTTTGCCAAATCAACCACCTGAATCTGCGTGGGATCAATCTGTCCCCCCGCACCGCCGGTGGTCACCAGCGGAATTTTATTGCGCCGACAGTACGCAATCAGCGCCGCTTTCGGGCGCACGCTGTCAATGGCATCGATGACATACGAAAATCCCGCATTCATATATTCAGCAACGTTATCCGGTGTGACAAAATCATCGACCACGTTCACCCGGCACTCCGGGTTAATCTGGCGGATACGTTCCGCCATCACCTCAGCTTTTGCTAAACCAACGTTATCTCGCAGCGCATGGATCTGACGGTTAGTATTGGTGACGCACACATCATCCATATCGATGAGTGTAATCGCGCCAATACCGGTACGCGCCAGCGCTTCCGCCGCCCACGACCCCACGCCGCCAATTCCAACGACACAAACGTGCGATTGGGCAAACAGCTGCAGCGCATTTTCGCCATACAGGCGTGCCGTGCCGCCAAAACGCTGACGCCAGGCGTCACTGATAACCACAGACATAGAACCTCAGATATAGAAAACAAAAAGAGCGGACAAATACCGCCCTTGATGACTGCATCACTGCCTGATGGCGGCTACGCCTTATCAGGCCTACTCAATAATGTAGGCCGGATAAGCGAAGCGCCATCCGGCAATTAACCGCTAAAAACGCTACCCGCGTTGGCCGCTGTTTTCAGCACCCATACGCGTCCGTAGTGATTATACCACCCGGCACGGTGTCCGGCGTCTGCACCAATACCCTGATAGATGTCGAAGTGCTGTCCTTTGATCGCCCCACCGACATCTAACGCGACCATCAGACGTAATTCATACTGACCGGTGAATTTCCCGTTATTGTCCAGCAGAGGAACTTCCGCCAGTAACGTCGTACCGGCTGGAATAATGCTGCGATCGGAGGCAACCGATGCGCGGCCAATCAGCGGCACTGCGCTGGCACCTTTAACCGGAGCATAAGATTGTGGTTTAAAGAAAACGAACGACGGGTTTTGCTCCAGCAGCTCACGTACTTCGGCTTCGCTGTGCGTTTCGCCCCAGTGGCGGATCGCCTGCATCGACATATCTTCTTTCTTCACTTCGCCACGGTCGATCAGTACTTTACCAATACTGCGGTAGGCATGACCGTTTTTCCCGGCATAGCTAAAGAAGTTAAGCGGGCTGCCATCGCCGAAGTCGATATAGCCGCTACCCTGCACATCCATAATAAAGTTGTCCATCAGGGAGTTGCTGTACGCCAGTATATAATTATCGCTTAGCGCGCCTGCGTAGATCTCAGCACGAGAGGGTAAACGCCCGCGTTTTGGCGGCATGCGGTAGATAGGATACTGGAACTCACCCTGACGCGTGTGGCGCGCCTGAATAACCGGCGTGTAGTAACCGGTAAACTGGACGTTACCATAGTTATCCGCCCCTTCCATTTGCCAGGCATCAATACCGAACTGGCGCATACTGCGCGTATCACCGCCCGCGCGTAACCACTGCTGGATGGCATTATAGACGTTGCTCTGATTGCCATATAAACGTGGCGATGCGCTACGGATCTGATTAACCTGCTCGGCGAAATCACCGGCATTGATCGGTGCGCCAACCGCATCGGGCTGATTCACCAGTGAGAAAGGCTGGGTCAATTTCCCGTCTTTATACTGCTGCCCACGATCGGTGGGTTTAGAGGAACACGCGGCGAGCATCACGACGACCGCCCCCGCCAGAAGATATTTTGCCCAACGTCCTTTCATTGTTCTCGTCTTAAGTTGCCTGAATGCGAGATGAAGATAACAAACCCCTGAACCTAATGAAATGCGAATACATACCCCAACACAAATTTTGCGCAAAAAATAAACCAGAATGCGTTGTTTTTGTTCATTTTCAACCGAAAACAGTGATCCACGTAAAAAAAGGTTGCATGAAATCGTTAGCAGAGTATAGTGCGCATCCACGGACGCGGGGTGGAGCAGCCTGGTAGCTCGTCGGGCTCATAACCCGAAGGTCGTCAGTTCAAATCTGGCCCCCGCAACCAATTAAAATTTGAAGCAGTAACGTTACTCGATGGAAGAGTAATGACGGACGCGGGGTGGAGCAGCCTGGTAGCTCGTCGGGCTCATAACCCGAAGGTCGTCGGTTCAAATCCGGCCCCCGCAACCAATTAAAATCTGATGCAAGTTTACTCGATGAAGAGTAAAGACGGACGCGGGGTGGAGCAGCCTGGTAGCTCGTCGGGCTCATAACCCGAAGGTCGTCGGTTCAAATCCGGCCCCCGCAACCAACACAATCTGTTAAGATCGCTTAATAAGCTCTTAAAAATAAAACCGCAAAAGCGTTTAGCTTGATGCGGTTTTTTTGTGTCTGCCGTCCGCCCGCATCGGTTAATGATACAGGCGGTAGTCGCTGGAATTAATAGTAATTAACGTTAATGGTAGCGGTAGCCTCGAATTTCCCATTCCTTTGCGACGTACCGTCGGGCTCAAGATAAAGGGAAAAACTCGGGTTGATAGATGATTTATCCATTGAATCGTACGGACCCATAATGTTGGCCCCCTGAAGAGCATTAATACTATACGGAGTATACGTATTATCTCCTGCATAGGGGACATAGTAATAGAACGCGACGCCAAAACCACTGGCAGCATCATCGCCAGTCAGTTTGTTGAGTAACAAATGCTGGTCAGAACTCACCGGATTGCCGTTGCTCAGTATGCGAACTTCCATACTAGTTAGCATTGTGCAATTGCTGTTACGTACTGAAATTTGTTGATTCGGACCATTTCTAGCGCCTCCTCCACCATATCGCACAAAACTAAACACCCCAAAATCAACGTTTGTCCTGTCAACGGACAAATTACACGTGGTTGGCGTAATCGGAATGGCAGGGGAATGAAACATGAACCCTTTCATGATGCCAGCAAAACCTATTTTAAAAAATGTCGTGTCAATTGCTTCAATCTGTCTTCCTTTGATCCGATCGGCATAACTTCCACCCGCATACCATAATTCGGCCCAAAACTCCCACTTAGCGTTATTAAGCTGAGCTGGCGTCGCGTTGAACATCGCTCCTTTCTTAAGATGTCCCGATATACTCCCACTACCATCGCCATAGGTCACGGTATACCAGAATCCATAAGCAAATACAGATGTAAAACCAGATACAATACCAGGTATCAACGCTCCGCCATCAGGCATCGTTTCAGACCGCACACCGTTAGAAAAACCATCTCCTGAAACGCTGATAGCACCTCCCGTGGACGGATTACAGGTAGAAATTACCGGTCCACCGGACAGTACCGAACTCTGGAATAACTGTTGCATACTTAGGGCATTACCTTTGCCACTCAGCGTGACGGCCGTTATGGGCGATGATGCCATTGTTTGATCGATATATTGCCCCGTCGGCGTGGTAAATGAACAACTCGCCAATACGCTGCGAACGCCACATAACCCCAACACTAGCAGCGTGATAACACCATATTTTTTCAGCATCAAAAATCCTTTTTATTCATAAGCTGCGGTCACGGAAACATTCGCGCGATACAATCCGGTTGAAATATTACTATCATCACCTGCTATTTTCTGAAAACGTGCCGCGAAATGGAAAACTTGTTCACTGTCCGTCGCAGTTTGATTGGTGAAGATAATCTCATCCAACAGGACATTTCTCGCGCTGGCGCCATCGGTATTAAAGATAACAATTCCGACGAATGCATTGTCTTGCAGCTGATCTGAAAATACACCATCCATAAATCTACCAGAGCCAGCGTCATTAAAGGTTAAACGTAGTGTCCTGGATATTGGCGCCGTTTCGCTACCGCAGTTAGTGAGCGTAATATCAAACGGTGTATAGATGTTGCCCCCACTGTAATCAGTGGGGGCTAAAGCGCCAAATATGCCGCCAACAGCAAACTGGGCAATATCGGCATCAGGAAGGGTAACAATCTGTGCAACATTAATATTGCATACGGGTAATATCGTTGTTGCCGTTACGGTAACATCCATCGTTGGTGCGGTAATATCCCCTTCTGCTGCTGCCAGCGTCAAAGTCGGAAAAGACAGGATTACCGTCAATACATAAGCAAGATGATAGCGCATGATAATCCCATTTAGCTATAGCGAACAATGACCTGAAACGATTTATTAAAATAGCCAGCGTAGTTGGCGGCACTACCTAGTGCCTTCAAATAAATATCGTACATTGCAACATATCCCTCACCGCTACTCTTTAACGGCATGTTTCTCCCCTGATTAAAGGTGACGAAAGAAGCACTGGCTCGGTCCTTTATTGTGATATACATATTTAAAGTTTTATCACATAAACGCTCAATGAAGCAGACATCGTCGGCAGGCGCAGAAAAGGTCACGACCGCGCTATTAAATATCATATTCTCGCAACCCGTTAAAAATATGCCTAAAGGGCGAACATAGCGCGACTCACTACTAGCCTGCCACAGATCGGTGGCAATAATCTGACCGAAATCCACGGTCATAGATTTGCCTCCCTGATTACTCTCCCCACCCAAAGAGACATTGCAAGAAGGGTTTTCAAGCGTTGCAGTAAACGTTACATCAACCGTCTTGCTACTCCCTATACATTTTGACACATCGCCTACCTCACAAGCGGCAAAAGCCGCGGCGCTAAAGCAAAATGAAAACAGACCTAATGCTAAATGACGAAGAATTTGGTTATGTATCATGGTGTCACCTTAATGCTGGCTGAAGCGATCCGACAGCGCAGGCCGGAAATAAGCGGCGTTTTACCGATCATGCTGGCATGGTCATCCAACTGATAGTTCACCTGGCAGCGCCCTTCTGCACCATTGCCCCAAATAACGGAAAGCGTACCGCTGTCCTCCACACCGCGCACGAAGGCGATTCCCGCCTGGCCGACGGTGCCGACCGAGTTGCCTGCGCCATCCTGCACATCCGCCGCCAGCGGAATAAACCCGCCATCATCGCGCGTCAGCTCCAGCATAAACGCCTTGCGGGCATCGGTTTCTATATTCACGCGCACCAGCGCCCCACTGGTCGGTACCACGACGCCGGTGGTATTACCGATCGCAACGTCGTTTTCCATGGTGTCAATATTCAGACCAACGGTGTTTTCCCGGTAGGGGCTCAGGCTGGTAACGATCATATTGCCGAAACCATCTATCTGCCCATTGCCCATCGAGGCGGACGCGCCTTTGGCGCCGCTGGCGTGCACCAGCGCCATCGTCGAGTCTGGCGATAAATAACCGGAAGCCAGCGTCAGCCCGCCGCTGTGCAGCACCAGCCCACCGGTTGTGCTCAGCGAGTACTGTTGATCGCCGTTAAGCCCTTGTGTCGCCGACAATGAGGTTGTGCTGTAGGCGCCGTTGCGCGTCACCCAACTGCCGATGGTGGTGAGATCTTCGCTGTCTTTGTTACGACTGCTGGTGGTGTTCAGAGAGTAGTTATACATGTTGTCTCGCGAACTCCCTGTCGCCATCGCGCTGATGCTGTCGCTACCTTTAAAATCGCTACTGCTGTTGAAGCTCATACTGGAAAACGGACGATAGTCCGAGCTGGAGCCCGATCCCAACGGAATAGAGAAACCGAGATTGATGCTGTCGTCTGCTTCGCCAAACTCGTCATAGCTACGTTGGACGGAAATGCTGTAGCTCACACTCCCCAC
The DNA here is from genome assembly GCF_047467975.1 of Citrobacter sp. C348. Classification (NCBI taxonomy): domain Bacteria; kingdom Pseudomonadati; phylum Pseudomonadota; class Gammaproteobacteria; order Enterobacterales; family Enterobacteriaceae; genus Citrobacter; species Citrobacter sp. C348. The sequence continues at coordinate 247,323 of NZ_JASJUJ010000005.1, forward strand.
AGAATTGCTATAACCCACGGAATACTGCGACGTATTGCCATCATCGCCCCAATAGCTACGCCAGGTTCCGTTCAGATAAAACGAACCAAAACTTTCACCATTGATGGTGACGTCCTGATAGATGTTGGCCTGTATCTCATTGCGCGTATGCGTATACGCGTGATACGCCTCCTGGGTGGAGGTGTTGTTCTCAGAAGCATAATTATCCAGCGTATTTTTGAGCGACAGCGCATCGCTCATCGATAAGTAGTTTTCAGAGGAAAAACGGTAGCCGACCACGCTGAAGGTGGTGCCCGTCGCCGTGAAGTTTTTGCTGTAGTTAAGGCTGTAGCTCTGCCCTTTTAAGGTGCCAACGTCATCAGCGGTGGTTTGTGAATGCGTTACGTCGAATGAAAACGCCCCGATGCTGGTATTCATTGCCACACCGAGCATGCCGGCGGTGTATAAATTTTCTGCCATTTGCACACCGCCGTAGGCGGTAAACATATTGCTCAGGCCATAAGAGCCGGTGGCGACGCCCGCCCACAGCGTTTTATCAACCGTGTCTTTATCCACCGTGCCGATACCGATATCCCAGTCGACTTCGCCAGGACGCAGCAAATGGGCAATAGAGGCATAGGGCATAGAAAATACGCGAGTACTGCCGTCAGACTCCTCGACGGTAACATCCAGATCGCTGCCGTTTTGCGCAGCATAATAATCACTGATGGCAAACGGCCCTGGCGGGACGGTAACCTGCGTGACAATGCGCCCTTCCTGGCGTACGGTCACTTTAGCATTGCTATTCGCGACGCCACGAATAACCGGCACATAGCTATTGGCCGACGGATCCATCTGCGCATCGTTGTACAGATGTACGCCATCCAGCGAGATGGAATCCATCATGTTCGCATTGGTGCGTACGTCTCCCGCCTCCAGTTTTGCGCGTAACGGCACAACATCGCGTGCAACAAAGAGATCGTAGCTGCTGTACTTCCCGCCGTTGTCGTTATCCCAGTTGTACGCGCCATTCGAACGTAAACGCCATGCGCCAAGGTTAATCCCCAGCATCACCCCGCTGTAAAAGGTGTCCTGCGTGGTATTGTCGCTTTTGCTATGCCAGGCGTTGGCGTTATAGGAAAGCAGCGCCATCGGGATCCCGGCGTCCCAACGCGAGGGCGATATATATCCCGCCGGATGGCTGACCAGATAAAGCTGCGGGATCGTCACATCCAGCTCCTGAGTCAACGGGTCGTAGCGGCTGGATGACTTTGGTAGCATGGCGACCAGATCGTAACAGGCGTCCTCATCCTCCTGATGCAACGACTCGGGGTTCACATTAAGCTGCTCCAGCAGCGCATGGGTAAAGCATGCCGACGCATAATCAGTATTATTTTCGTTAAAGGTCAACTGCGTCTTGAACATTTCCTTGCCATTAAGGAAAACTTTAACGTTGTATGTTCCTGGGAGAACGGGATTTCCGCGTGAAAAACGCTTCAGATCAAGTTGGCTGCCCGCCTCCCCCATTAAAAAGGAATCACTAAACTCCACAATCTCAGGGCTGGCGCTTTCTTCAGGAATACTTTCATCCGCCTGTGCGGATGCCAGAGAAAAAAAACCGGACAGAAACGTTGATAAATAAACAGCTCGAGATAATCGCCGCACCATCCTTCCCTTATATTAATAATCCTGTAAAAAACGCGAGCTGATTTTATTTAACCGTTTTGACAACTTCCGAATCCGCACCGTAGTCATTCAACGCAACCCACGACACTTTATTAACGGAAGTCGTCGCGAGCTGTGGCACAACAAAGCGCTCTTCGCTAAGAGGGCTCAACATTTTCGGCTTATAATCGTATTTTTTCGCCCCAACCCACACCGAGCCGCCTATCAGCGAGAGATAATAAGGTGAGTCATTTTTCAGGACGATCGCCACGTTACCCGCATCGTTGACCAGCGACCACTTAACGTTATTCAAACCATCAATAAAACTGCCCTTCAGTGACGTCGGGCGATAAAAGAATTTGATTCGTGAACGCAGCGCCAGATTGAGCTTACTTTTGCCTTCTACACTCTTATCTTTAGGCGGAATTTCCAGCACGTTAAACCAAAAAATACTCTCTTTATCCTGTGGCAATGCCTGACCGGTCCAGTTAATACGCACACTCTGACCTTTTTGCGGATCAAGACGCGAGACCGGTGGCGTAACAATAAACGGTAACTTCATTTTAGCCGGATCGCCATTTTCATTACCGTCATCCAGCCACGACTGTACTAATAAAGGCGATGTGCCTTCATTGACCATTTTTACCGTCACTTCTTTCGCCGCTTCAGGATAAATAACCCGCGTTCCCTGAATCACTACGCTAGCCCATGATGCCGAGCTACTCAATGCCAATGAGAACGCCATCAGAGTCGAATATAAACATTTTTTCATATAAAATCCTTTTCATTTTCACAACAAAATTAATTACCTGACTTTGGAAATATATAAACCAAATAAAATACACCCAGATTATTTAATCAAAATTGATAGTCACCGTTGCGTCGGCGGTCACTATCCCCGCCCCAGGCGGGCCGTAGGTTATATAGCCAACTGAATATTCAGTTGCCCAGTTGTAACAGCCGCTATACTCCACCAAATCATAACAATCGTGATTACCAGCGATTAAACCAGCGCTTTTAATGGAGTAACCTTTACTGCTCCCCGACTCAAAATTCACCACGGAAGCAGGAGATGTCGATTGATCGTTCACCACAAAACCAACATTATTCGCTCCTGAAACGGTGGTATTTTTCAGCGCCTGGGTTGCTGAATCCACCTCTCCCGTGGTTGCCCAGCGAGTATGAAACGGAGTGCCTTCAGTCTTATTAGTACACACAATATGAACAGTAAATGGTTTTGCGGTAGCGGTGGCCTGCTGAATATCCTGCAAAGAGACGGTGTCCAGGGTAATTACCGTGGTTTTCACGCTATTAACCTCCATCCAGATATTACATTGCACGTCGATAGGTAAAATCGTCACTTCAATGGGGATCTCTGGCGTCTGTTGCATCTCGGCACTATATACAGAAAAAACCATCAGGAATAAAAAAAACGGAAAATAGTTCATGTATTCCCCTTACTGAAAGGTCGCAGAAAATACAATAGACGACGCCACAATACCATAATCAACACTGTCGCCGTAACGCACTATTCCCACATCGAAATTAAAATCCGCCACCCGAGAATCCCCCTCCTGAGTTAAAAATTGGGTATTCTCGACCGTGCTGAAATCGATCATCTTATTTTGATCGGTATCTTTAAGTACAATGCCGAACTGATTGGTGTCGCCATTCATATTTTTCAGTGCCATAGTGGCGGCATCAACTTCCTGCGACGTACTGATTTTGCCGGTCACTTCCGTCGCCGCATTCCCGGATGGGCAGGTGACGCGGAAATAGAAGGAGTAACGATACTTTCCCCCCGAATGCGTCCACACAATATTGCCGATGGCTGGTATTACATCTAAATCAAAAAAACTGAGAATACTAGTACTCACTGAGCCACCATGGTCGTAAAGCTCAACCTTACAGGTTGTGTCCGTTACCCGACCGGTAAAGTCATATTCCAGCGTATCGGCAGCATGCGCTGAATTTTCCCACACGAACCCAGACAGCAGTAGAGCAATTAATTTATTCACCGGCGCTCCGTCAGGCGTAGGTCAGGGTAAAGGTCGCCGCCGCATGCACATCGCCTTTCCCCGGCACGCCGAGGCTGATATAACCCACCTCAAAGCGAAATAAGCCGCTATTGTCACTGCTAAAAGGCAGTGTGAACTGCTGCGTTGTACTGAAATCCACAAGAGTGTCGGTCGTTTTATCTTTAATTTGTAACCCGACATTTTTGGCGCCGCTGGCATCGACAATCGTATTTTTTAACGCTTTTACGTCGTTATCGACCTCACCATCGGTAGTAAATTTCCCTGTCACTTCATGCCAGGATGAGGGTGCGGAACAACTGACGTTAATCGTAAATTCTTTCGCGGAAACGAGGGTCGTCGAGTCGCTTAATGTCTGCGTACTCACTTCTGATAAAGCTATTGAAGTACCGTCTCCCGGCGTTTGTACGGTACAGGTTGTTTTATAAATGCTGCCCTCTACATTAAATACGCTATTGTCAGCCAGGGCCTTTTGGCCAAATATCATCAGGAGCAACAATAACGGTATTCCTTTACGCATATTCTCTCCTTGCAGAATAAAAAGCAGGGCTCTACCAGCCCTGCCTGACCTTATTTTTATTACTGATACTGTGCGATAAACATGGCATCAGCCGCAACCAGACCGCCGCTAACAGCAGCGGCGCCAGTTTTCAGGTAGCCCACGTTATAACTGAACACCATTGGCGTAGTCGTATTGATCACTTTCGCAACTTGATCCACATCGGTAAAAGTCTGAACTGCATTGCTGGCATCTTTATTTTGGACCTGGAAACCAACCCCTTGCGCACCCGCCGCCGTAACGTCGGTGTTATCCAGCGCAGGAGTGCTGGAATTGATTGATGTCCCGTTTCCCGGTGCCAGATAGCCTGTTACGGTGGCATAGCTCGCACCGCTAATGGCATCTTTGGAGCCCTGAGCGGTGCAGTCCAGGGAGACTGCGAAATCTTTTTTCATTACCGAGTCGGTAGTCGCTGAAGAGACGGTTTTAACATCTGTTGGATCCAGTTGCACTGTAGTCCCGCCTCCCAGAAGCGATGCTGTACAGATGTTAGTCTGCACTTCGCCAGCAAAATGAATTTCTGCTGAATCCTGGGCTGCAAAAGCACTGCCTGCAAATGCCATAGCGATAGCCGCAATAGTTAACTTTTTCATCGTTTCCCTTATGAATGATATATATCCAGATACCGCAATATGCGGTGATTGCATTCCTGCCAGAGGTGATGCAAAAATATTATATTCAGGGGGAGATAGACTATCTAGCGAGAAGAAAGAGTTAATTCTATTTTAGGAAAAAATAAATACAAAAAATCCATCCATTAAGAATGAATATAAAAATAAATGATGGAAACATTATAAATATTATATTTAATTTAAATAAGACAACCTCAGGCATTAATTAAGATAATAATTCAGCATCCTCTAAATATAAATTTATTGACACCCGCTTGACGATATTAACGAGTCCTGTAAATAATTCAACTGTAATATCCCCCCTGTACATTCGTACATTTTATTGCATCAGAATGTCAGGGTGTATATTTATCCCCTTCTTGCCAGCGTCGCCCCATCGGCAAAATAGGCTTTGATCCCTGCCAGAATTGACTCCGCCACTTCCTGCTGGAACGTCGCTGTTTTGAGCTTACGCTCTTCTTCAACGTTACTGATAAACGCAGTTTCCACGAGGATAGACGGAATATCAGGGGCCTTTAATACCGCAAACCCGGCCTGTTCAACCTGATTCTTATGCAGATTATTCACCTTACCGAGCTTATTCAGCACCGCTTTACCAAACTTCAGGCTGTCGGCGATGGTCAGCGATTGCACCATATCGAACATGGTGTGGTCGACATAACGGTCACCGCTTTTGCTGACGCCACCAATAAGATCCGAGGCGTTCTGGGTTTGGGCCAGATATTTTGCCGCGGTACTGGTCGCACCTTTGGTGGAGAGTGCGAACACCGACGAACCGCTGGGCTGTCGGCTGGTAAACGCATCGGCGTGAATAGAGACAAACAGGTCCGCACGCTGTTTCTGCGCTTTCGCCACACGCACCTTCAGCGGAATGAAGATATCTTCATTACGCGTCATAAAGACCTTCATGTTGCCTTCTTTCTCGATCAGCGCGCGCAGACGGCGGGCAATTTGTAGCACCACGTCTTTTTCACGCGTCTTGTATTTCCCCACGGCACCGGAGTCTTCTCCTCCGTGCCCGGGATCGAGCATAATGACAATCGGACGATCGCGCCCTGCCTTACCCGGCTGCGGACCACTTTGTGCAGGCGGCACCTGCTTATCCAGATCGCCCTTGTTGTAATCTTCAAGCAACGCCAGCAGCGGATCCTGTACATCCTGGGCATTAGCCGGATAGAGATCCATCACCAGACGTTCTTTAAAACCCGCTACTGGTGCCAGCGCAAAAAGCTGCGGCTTCACATTTTGCTTCAGCTCAAACACCATCCGCACGGTCTGTGGGTCAAATTGCCCGACCCTTGCTGATTTGATGTAGGGATCGTCCGGGCGGATCTGCGTCCCTATGCCCTTGAGCACCGAGTTCAAATTGACGCCTTCAATATCTACCACCACACGCTCAGGATTACTCAGGGCAAACTGTTTGTATTTCAGCAGACGATTGGATTCTACCGTGACGCGGGTATAGCTGGACGCTGGCCATACGCGCACCGCAACGACCTGACTCACGGCAGCCAAACCGACCTGACTGACGCTCAAAAGCCACATAGCACCCGCACCTTTCAGTAAACGGCGGCGACTGATTGCTGAATTGGATCCCGACATGCTTCTCCCGAGCAAAAGAAATCTTTAGTAGAGGTAATACGTAAAACGTCCGAATTGACCGGAAACTTTAACGAATGACGCATAATCTGTCATCTACAAAAGGGTAAACATTCTTTTTATATTCACGGCATTACTGATAAAAATCTTTTACAGGGATAAAAATTACGCTTGCACACAGTGCAAAAACAGAATAAAAATACATAAATTACGAATAATCATGCAATAGAGGTGTGCCGTGGTGAAGGAACGTAGAACCGAACTGGTACAGGGATTCCGCCATTCTGTTCCCTATATCAATACCCATCGGGGAAAAACGTTTGTCATTATGCTGGGCGGCGAAGCCATCGAGCATGAAAACTTTTCCAGTATCGTCAATGACATTGGGCTCCTTCATAGCCTCGGCATTCGCCTGGTTGTGGTGTATGGCGCACGACCACAGATTGATGCCAACCTGGCTGCGCATCATCATGAGCCGGTGTATCACAAAAATACGCGCGTGACTGACGCCAAAACGCTGGAGCTGGTCAAGCAAGCTGCGGGCTTGCTTCAGCTTGATATTACCGCACGCCTGTCGATGAGCCTGAACAATACGCCATTGCAGGGTGCGCACATCAACGTGGTCAGCGGGAATTTTATTATCTCCCAGCCGTTGGGGGTGGATGACGGCGTCGATTACTGCCACAGCGGGCGCATTCGTCGTATTGATGAAGAGGCGATTCACCGCCAGCTGGACAGTGGCGCCATTGTTCTGCTGGGACCGGTCGCCGTTTCCGTGACCGGTGAGAGCTTTAACCTGACGTCCGAAGAGGTCGCCACCCAGTTAGCCATCAAACTGAAAGCGGAAAAGATGGTCGGCTTTTGCTCCTCGCAAGGGGTAATTAACAATGATGGCGATATTGTGTCCGAACTGTTCCCCAACGAGGCCCAGGCACGCGTTGAAGCCCAGGAAGCGATCGGTGACTACAGCTCCGGTACCGTGCGTTTCCTGCGGGGTGCGGTCAAAGCCTGTCGTAGCGGGGTACGCCGTTGTCACCTGATTAGCTATCAGGAAGATGGCGCATTGCTGCAGGAACTGTTCTCACGCGATGGCATCGGTACGCAAATCGTGATGGAAAGCGCCGAGCAGATCCGTCGCGCCACCATTAACGATATTGGCGGCATTCTGGAATTGATTCGTCCTTTGGAGCAGCAAGGTATTCTGGTGCGTCGCTCCCGTGAACAACTAGAAATGGAGATCGACAAGTTCACCATAATTCAGCGCGATAATCTGACCATTGCCTGTGCAGCCCTGTACCCTTTTCCGGAAGAAAGAATTGGCGAAATGGCGTGTGTAGCGGTGCATCCGGACTATCGTAGTTCGTCGCGTGGCGAGGTTTTGCTGGAGCGGATCGCCGTGCAAGCCCGGCAAATGGGGCTCTGCAAGCTGTTCGTGTTGACCACGCGTAGCATTCACTGGTTCCAGGAGCGCGGCTTCACCCCGGTGGATATCGACCTGCTGCCGGAAAGCAAGAAAGAGATGTACAACTATCAGCGGCGGTCAAAAGTGCTGATGGCGGATTTGGCCTAGGAGTAGTTGCCGGATGGCGGCATAAACGCCTTATCCGGCCTACAAAACCTACTCTGTAATCCCGTCATTAAACAACGCCGACAGTCCGCTGCGGCGTTCGGTACGAATGGCGATAGCGGCGCTTAATATCCGCTCATCGGCGTACAGCGACAGGCGGCGGCGCGCGCGGGTAATTGCGGTATATACCAGTTCGCGGGTGACAACGGGTGAGTGCTGGCTGGGCAAAATCAACGCCGCATGATCAAATTCAGACCCTTGCGATTTGTGCACCGTCATCGCCCAGGTGGTTTCATGTTCCGGTAAGCGGCTGGGCTGCACCGACTTGATGGACCCATCCGGCAGTGTAAACCAAACCCGCAGCCCCTGCCCGCGATCGAGCGCAATGCCAATATCACCGTTAAACAGCCCCAACGAACTGTCATTACGCGCAATCATCACCGGTCGCCCCTCGTACCAGCGAGTATGCGCGGAACGCTGGATTTTACGTTTTTGCGCCATCACCTGTTCAAGGCGTTCATTCAGTCCGCTGACGCCGAATGGCCCTTCGCGCAGGGCACACAGCAGCTGATATTCATTGAATGCCTGAATGACAGCACCCGGCTCTGCGCCTTCGCGCAGCAGATCCAGATAGCGACCATATCCGGCTAACGCCTCTTCAAGCATGGCGGCATAGTCTTCCCCGCTGTGCAGGGTGCGTTTTTCGATATCACTAAATCCCTGCAGGAACACCGTTTTCAGCGCGGCTTTATCACCGCGATTAATCGCCGACGCCAGCTGGCCGATACCGGAATCACTGCCGAAACGGTAGCTTTTTTGCAGCAGGCAGAGGCTGTCCCGCAAAGAGGCGGCCTGGGTGCCCACGCCTGCCGGAATGGTGCTGCCGGTCAGCCGACTCAGCTGTTTTGCACGTTCGGGGGTAAACCCGGCATTCACAAAGGCACAGATATCCCCCAGCACCGCGCCCGCCTCAACGGAGGCAAGCTGGTCACGATCGCCAAGAAAAATCACCCGTCCGTGCGGCGGTAGCGCTTCAATAAGGCGCGACATCATGGGCAAGTCAATCATCGAAGCTTCATCCACCACCAGCACGTCCAGATGCAGGGGGTTGCCCGCATGGTGGCGCAGACGCTGGCTGCCTGGCTGCGCACCCAACAGCCGATGCAACGTACTGGCATCATCCGGAATGCGTTTCTTTTGCTCATCGGTCAGCGGCAGCTCACGCAGGGCCGCGCCCAGCGATGCGGTCAAACGCGCCGCCGCTTTTCCCGTCGGTGCCGCCAGGCGAATACGACAGCGCTCGCCGTCGGTCATCTGAATCAATGCCGCCAGCAGCCTCGCAACCGTGGTGGTTTTACCGGTTCCCGGTCCGCCGGAGATCACCGATATACGGCGAGTCAGCGCCACGGCCGCCGCCACTTTTTGCCAGTTAACGCCCTCTTCTGTTCGCGGAAAAAGCGTCTCCAGCGTCTGGGCCAGCCGCGACTCATCGACATCGATGGCCTGGTTAACTTCACTGAAAAAGCGGGCGACCGTACGTTCGTTATTCCACATCCGGTTCAGGTACAGGCGATCGCCGTACAGCACCAGCGGAGTGGGACGCTCGCCGCGACTCACCGCCACGGAGGCCAGCAGGCATTCAGTCCAGTCTGCTGGCTCACCTGCTTCGCCTAGCCATGCGCTCAGCAGAGGATGGGCGTCTTCACTTAAGGATAAACGGGAAAGCGGTAAACAGACGTGCCCATCACCCGCTTCACGACTGAGTAGCGCCGCTGCCAGCGTGACCGCAGGGTTATCGTTACCGGCAACCGCCAGCGCAAACTGGGCATCCAGCGCCCGGAGCTGCTTTTGCTCTACCGCCTCCAGTAATCGCGTTTGGATTGTCATAACGTCTCCTCCAGTGTCGCACCAGCAAACATCTCGTCCATCAAGGCGACCAATTCTGCGTCAGGTCGGGTCGCGTAAATCCCCTGTTGCGGTTGTTCGCTGTCAACGCCGCGCAAGAAGAGGTAGATGACGCCGCCAAAATGACGTTCATAGTCGTAGTCTGCAATGCGATGACGTAAATAGCGGTGCAGCGCCAGGGTATAAAGCTGATATTGCAGATCATAGCGATGCGCCTGCATAGCAGCGGCCATCGCCTGCTGGGTGTACGCCGTACTGTCTTCGCCCAGCCAGTTAGACTTGTAGTCGAGCAGGTAATAACGCCCCTGATGTCGGAACACCAGGTCGATAAACCCTTTCAGCATGCCGCGTACCTGCATAAAGTCCAGCGGAGGACAGCCCGCCGAGAGCGGGTCATACTGACGGATCAACGCATCCAGTTGGCTGGCAATCAGCGGCTGCGAAATCGGCAGATAAAACTCCATCTCCACCTGTTTTTCATGCGCTGAAAGTGCGCTCAGGCTCACGCCAGTTTCGTTGAGCGGCGCATGCAAAATGGCCTCCAGCCACGGGGTCAGAACCGGCGCCCAATGTGCGTCATACCCGCCAAGCGCGAGTTGTTCCTGCACCCAAAGCGGGTCCACCGGCTGGGTAAAATCAAGCGCTTCAAACAGGCTATGCAAAAATGTTCCCGGTGACGCCCCACGCGGGAACTGGTGCGGCGTGAGTCCGGATTCCACAATCGTTTCACCGACGCCCGCCGCATCAACGTCCAGCCGGGGGATCAGATCCTGCGCGATACCGTGCCCGCGCTGTTGCAGGCCGGAATAACTGGTAACGCGCCAGTTGTCGCCAGGCAGACGCGGCAGCGTCCGCGCGCTCAACGGCTCGCGGCTTTCTTCAGCAGAAAGCCAACGTTCTGCGTCGGGTTCATCAGGGACCCGGCAGGCAATATCGTCGCTACATAACGCTTCAATCGCACCACGCAGACCCGCGGCATCCATCGGCTCGCCTTTTTGCAACAGGCGGCCCAGCGCGCTTTGATGCACGTCGGTGTCGCCTTTTTTATCGCCCCGACGTCGCACCAACGGCGCAACGCCAAGGCTGCAGTGCCATACCGAACGGGTCAGTGCGACGTAGAGCAGACGCAGATCTTCCGCCAGACGCTCAACCTCAGCCAGCTCGACGCTCTCATCAGCCTGGCTGAGATCCAGCACCGCTTCAAACGAACGGCGATCGTGATAGAAGGCCTGATCCTGAACGCGAAAATGGGTGATAAAAGGCAGCCAGACCAGCGGATATTCCAGCCCCTTCGATTTGTGGATAGTGACGATTTTGACCAGGTGCTTGTCGCTTTCCAGCCTGAGCTGCTGGCTGGATGCATTGCTGTCTGGCTCAAGAATATGCTGGGATAACCAGCGCACCAGCGCATGCTCGCTTTCCAGCTGCGAACCGGCTTCCTGTAGCAATTCGCTGATGTGCAAAATATCGGTCAGGCGACGCTCGCCCCCCGCCGTTGCCAGCAGGTTTTCCGCAATCTGGCGCGCCGACATCAGCGCGCGCAGCATCGGCATCACGCCGCGCTTGTGCCAGAGCTGACGGTAGCCGTCAAACTCCTCGACTACCGCATCCCATGCCTGCTCATCATTATTGAGCGTTTCGATATCCTGCGCATTCAGCCCCATCATCGACGTTGCCAGTGCGCTACGCAGCGTATTTTCACGCTCCGGCGTCATCACCGCCTGCAATACCCACAGCAGTTCCTGCGCTTCGAGGGTATCAAAGACGCTGTCACGGTTGGAAAGATAGACCGACGGGATCGCCAGTTGCGTCAGCGCATCGCGGATGAGCGCTGCCTCCTGGCGACTGCGCACCAGCACGCTGATATCCGACGCGCGTACCGGTCGTGATGTTTTAGCGCTCGTCAGAAGCGCCTTGCCCGCGTGTCCGGCTTTCAGCCAGTCACGAATTTGCGTCGCACAAACCCGGGCCATGTAATTCTGATAGTCACCGACACCGCAACTTTCCCCGTCCATCAACCACATGTTGATCGCTGGCTGTGTTTCACCGTTCAGGACAAACCGCAACGACTGATTTTTTTCGGCGGATTTCACCGGACTAAAGGGGATTTCACGGAACATAAAGGCGTCGGTCATCTGGCAAAACAGCGTATTCACACCATTAACCATGCCAGGCGCCGAGCGCCAGTTGGTGTCGAGCGTGTAGTGCGCGCTCACTTCGCTGCGCGCCTTCATATAGGTAAAAATATCCGCGCCGCGAAACGCGTAAATCGCCTGTTTCGGGTCGCCAATCAGCAGCAGGGCCGTATCCGGCTGATGCTGCCAGATACGGCGGAAAATGCGATATTGTTGTGGGTCGGTGTCCTGGAATTCATCGATCATGGCCACCGGAAAACGGCTGCGGATGGCTGTCGCCAGCGCGTCGCCGCTTTCGCTGCGCAGCGCTGCATCGAGACGACTGAGCATATCGTCAAAACCCAGTTCGCCGCGTCGACGCTTTTCTGCAGCCACCGTCTCGCGGATCTCCGCCAGCGCCCGTGTGATCACCAAATCGCGAATGGACAGCGGCTCAGCGAGCAGTTCATCAATGGCAACAAAGAGCGGATGCTGCGGCGTAACGCCGCCCGCTTTGGTGCGATCTTGCAGAAAACGCTGGGAGAATTTTTCCAGAGCATCAGGCAGCTGATAACTTTGCGTTTCTTCCTGCGCCCAGGCGCTTATCTTCTCGATCCATTTGCCCTGATTGCCCCGGTTAAATTTACGTCGGTCGATCCCGGAGGCTTCCAGTAATCCGTCCAGCTCATCAACCGAATCGCACCATTGCTGCTTGATTTGGTTGATGCGCGCGAGGATTTTTTCGTGTCGGGATGCCAGCGTTTCATCTGCTGACGGCGGCGCTTTAATCACCGGCGCTTCCCCCTGCAGATAGCGATCGATATCCCTCAGCAGCGCCTGCGGCCCTTTCCACGTTTCAAAAACCACCTGCGCAATGTCGCGAGACAGCGGGTAGCAATGCCGACGCCAGAAGTCCGCGCAGGCCTGATAACGCAGCAGTGATTCATCTTCAATCAGCTGTTGTTCAAACAACATGCCAGACTCAAAGGCATTGAGGCTGAGCATGCGCTGACAAAATCCGTGGATGGTAAATACCGCCGCCTCATCCATCTGTCGTTCAGCCAGCAGCAGCCACTGGGCGGCCTGCTTCTTATCGGCAATTTCATCTAGCAGACGAGCGTACAGCGGGTTATCGGTGGTTTCACGCAGGCAGGCAATGCGCAGTTCATGGATGTTGCTACGAATACGACCGCGCAGCTCTTCGGTGGCCGCCTCGGTAAAGGTGACCACTAACAGTTCTTCGACGGTCAGCGGACGGGGAAAGGCGGCGGAGCCGCCCAGTCCAAGCAGTAAACGTAAATACAGGGCGGCGATGGTAAAGGTTTTACCGGTGCCTGCGGAGGCTTCAATCAGACGCTCGCCCGTCAGGGGCAAGCGGAGAGGATCAAGGGACTCAGCGGCATCATTCATTCTTTTCACTCATCAGGGGTAAGGTTTGCTGCAACGCGCTGACGGTCTGCCACACTTTCCAGCCTTCCGGGCGCACATAGTCTGCTTTCCCGTTTTGACTGCCGGAAACTTGTGACAGTATCGCCATGCCTTGCGGCTCAACCACCGCCTGATGGAAGAAATCGGCAAGCTTTTGCGGCGTCAGCAGTTTAATCTGAGCCACGATTTTATCACGTGAATCGAAGCGCATATTACCCCGATCGAAATCTTTGCTTAACTGCGACGCTTCTGCCCCCAACGTTTGCGGCGCCTGCAGCATTTGCGCAATGATGGCCTGCTGAATTTGCGCGAACTCATCGGCTTTCATCGCCCGCAGCTTCGCTTCCGCCGTGGGGAAAAATGCTTTGTAGCGGTCCCACAGATAAGACGGTTGCTTGTCACTGCTTTGCAGCAGGAAGCCCATCCCCCACTGACGGCCTACGCTCATCGGGAAGGCAAATACGGCGTATCCCAACTGCTCTTCGGTACGCAGCTGATTGTAGAACCACGGCTGCACAATCTGTCCTAACATGGCGCTGTAGGCAGAGCTGGTGTATTCATCGTAGCCGGTGGGGACAAATACCGCAGCCAGCGCGGAGTCTGTGCTGCTGCCCGCTTTTTCAAAGATAACGGACTGCTTTTTGTCCACCACCACATCTTTGTTACGACACCACTCCGAGCCGTTAGCACCCAGCTGTTTCTGGATGTCCCGCGCCATGGTCTTCGCCTGCGCCTCGCTCATATTACCTATCACGAGGAATTCCGGACGCGCTCCCGTTTTTAACTTTTCACGGTAGGTCATCACCTCATTTAAGGTAATAGAAGGCAGCAGCTTACGGCGCTCATCACGCGAGAAGTACGGCACCTGAGAAAGCATCTGTACCGGCATAATCGCCTGGTCGTAGGCTTTGCCTTTTTCCGCAGAGTCCATCATCTGCGCGTACCAGGATTTCGCCTGTTCCAGCTGTTCGTCCGTAGAGGTATAGCTGAAATAGCCGCTCAGCAGCGCCTGAAAAAGCTGCGGTAAACGTTGCGTATAGCCGTTGGCGTTGAGCATCAAACCGTTGTTAGCGTTGGTCGAGAAACCAATGCCACCTACCGCAGCCTGATTACTTAACTGATCGAGCGCAATGCCTGCCAGGTAATCGTTAAGCGCGAATAACACCTGGTTTTTGGCGCTGTCCATCGCCTTCGGGTTACGCAGTATCACGCTAACGTCAGCCTTCGGCTCAGTGGCAAAATACTGGCTCGGCGCATAGACCACGCGTAAATCAGGCTCATCGACGATCAGATCCGGATGTGCATATTTTTTATCCGCTTTAATCAGCGTGAAATCGTCCGGAATATAGGGGTTCAACTCAGGTAAAGACAGCGCAATGCCCTGCGCCTTTTGCTGCCAGTCAGTGAAGGTTTTGTCGCTGATTTTATCGACCTGATAAGGCGCATCGACAAAGTATGCGGTTTTGTTATGCGGCTCTTTCGGGCTGATGTACCAAATACGTGCGTTTTGCGGCGTCATCATCGCCAGACGTTGCTGTACAGCTTTCGCATCATACTGGTCGGCAATATTTACCGCATCCAGCGTATGCTCTACCGGAACGCGGATCATGGTATCTGCCAGCCATTCCACATAGTCCATATCACGGGTGATGGATGGATAGCGGAAGTCGAGATCCAACACGTGCGCCAGTTCGTCGAAATAACGTTTATCGACGCCTTTTTCGCGTAACAGGTTGAGATAGCTGAAGATGGCCGCAACCACTTCATCGCGATTCGCCAGGCCTTTGTCGGTTAAGGTCGCGGAAATGGCTAATACGCCGCTGTTACCGTTGACCACCGGGTCAGAGTCTGCGCGGATACCTTCCACTAACCCCTGCTTTTGCAGCCAGTCAGACAAGGTACCAGGGCTGCGGTTGCCAATCAGGTACGTCACCAGCTCGTCGGTTTTACTGCGAAACTGTGCGCTGTTGTTATCGATACGAAACTCAATGCGCAGCACTTTACGCGGCATCGCCGGGACATAGTGGATTATGATGCCCTTTTGCGCGTCGGTAACTACCGGGACGGTGATTTCCGGCTTTTCGATATTTTTGTTCGGCACCCGTCCGAAGGTATCAGCGGCTATCCGCGCCAGTTCTGGCAGCGGTTTATTGCTGTAAATTACCGCTTTCATCACGTTTGCCGAGTAGTACTTTTCATGAAACGTCTGTAAAGCCTGCAGCACCGGATTACCCGGCTTGTCGCTCAGCGTTTGCAAGTTACCGCCGGAGAAGCGCGAGCCCGGGTGCGCCGGGTTGATGGTCTCGGCACTCACCTGCGCCATACGCATACCGTCACGGGTACGCGCCAGCGTCAGCTCAGAGTTAACGGCATTACGCTCGCGATCGGCATATTTTTTATCCAGCAACGGTTCGGCAATGGCGTCCGCCAGACGATCCACCGCCCCGAGCAGCGCGTCGTTTTCAACTTCAAGATAGAAAGCCGTGCGATAAGGCGCCGTGCTGGCATTGTGGCTGCCGCCGTGCATTTTAAGGAATTCCGCTAAGCTATCCGGCTGCGGGTATTTTTTCGAGCCCATCAGGCACATGTGTTCGAGGTAATGCGCCAGCCCCTGATGATCGTCGGGATCTTCCAGAGACCCAACGGGCACCACCAGTGCGGAAAGGGATTTCACGGCTTGGGGATCGGATACCAGCAACACGACCATGCCGTTGTCCAGGCGCACGGCCTGATACTGGCGGGTATCTTTATCGCTTTTACGGATGGTTTCAGCTAAGGGCTGCCAACCGGTATCTGCCTGACTTACGGGCGCCCAAAGGGCGACGAACAACAGTATTGCGCAAAACCAGGTGCTGCGGGGCATTCACAAACCTCATCATTAACGTATTCACCTGTTCACAGCAAACCACGCAGAAAGGCGGGGTCTGAACAGGGCAAGACTTTGTGCTGAACGAGTCAGCATCTTATGTGTAAGAATCAGTCCGTGACAGAAAGCGCATCATAGAGGAAGCTATCAAATTGCGCAATTTTTATACAATCATCATGACTGATTAAAGCGAAATAACGGTAACAAAAAGCGCTGAGACTGCGCCACAATGGCCTCTAGCGTATCCGGCTCCAGCTGACGCCACAGGCGTTGATACCAGATATCGTCACCCTCACCGCGTACCATCATGTTGCCTTCATAGGCCTGCAAAAACTTACTACGCGCTTTTTGCCGCGTGTCGTCGTCCTCTAACATGGCATCATTTGCGGCGTCATAACAGGTTTTTATCCATGCCCCACCGCTTTCCGGTAGCACCAGCAACGGCGATGACATGCCCTCGCGATACCCGTCAACAAGCTGCGCCAGGTAGCGCATTGCCTGCTCGGCATCCAGTGGAGGAAAACGCCACTCTGCATCTTTACGCAGGAACAGCCGGCTCTCACCCGTTCCACCACTGGCACAATAGACAAGATGTTCCAGCCAAAGTTGCACGCCCTGAGAAACGCTTAACAAAGATGGGCGCCAGCGCAACAAACCGTCCTGCTGAACCTGCGTTAGCCACCCGGTGATTTGCACGCCGTTGCAGTTGAGATCGATCTCCATACTCTGACCCGGCTGGCGACAAGCGATAATACGCTCGGCCAGCGACTGCATTTCCTGGCGCTGGGCATCCCATAGGATTTCGCCAAATGCCCCGTAAGGTAGCGAACCTGCCGCACGGAAGTGACGGAACAAACGCTCCGCATCATGCTGTTCAACCAGCGTGTTAAGCAGCTGCTGATTAAGCTGATAGCGGGTTAATCCTTCAAGGATAAAGGGTTCTGTCTCCGGAATATCACTCTCTTCAGAGCGGAAGTTCACCTGTAGCCGCATCTGGAAAAAAGCCCGCACCGGGTGTGCCCAAAATCTCTGCAGCGTCTCTAGTGTCAGGATTTCAGGCATGACATATGGCAGTGGTTGCACAAAATCAGTGTGTGCTTTGCCTGTCAGGCTCGCCGCGGGCAGCCACTCCCGGGCATAACTTTGCTGCTCTCCCGGCAGATAGTTTTGTGCGTCAAAAGGCATGCGGGTATGCAAACGGGTTATGTGCGCTTTTACCCGGGCCTCGCTTTCATCACAGGTGAGCGCTTCATCACCCGGCAAATAGTGGCTTTGCCCAATGTAGTCCAGCAACTCTTGTACCAGCACCGACGGAAAGCGTTCGCTGTTGTCCTGGATTGAACGACCAATGTAGCTGATGTAGAGCGTTTGCTGCGCCGAAATCAGGGCTTCCAGAAACAGATAGCGGTCATCATCGCGGCGGCTTCGGTCACCACGCATCGGCTTTTGGCTCATCAGATCAAAACCCAGAGGCGCAAGCTGGCGCGGATAAACGCCGTCGTTCATGCCCAGCAGACACACTACCTTGAAAGGAATCGATCGCATCGGCATCAGGGTACAGATATTGACCGGACCTGCGAGGAAACGCTGGCTAATGCGTTCCTGATCGAGCCGTTGTGCCAGCTCATCGCGTAACAGCGAAAGCGGCACGGCCTCGCCGTATTTAGCCCCCAGACCTTCAGCGATAATGGCCTGCCACTGATCCTTAATCAGCGTCATTGCTGCTTCGGTATCCACATCCGGTAGGAAGAAATCATTAAGCATGTCGTTGCAAACAGGCAACCACTCTTCCAGCGGACGTTCCTGCGCCAGACCCCGACGCCAGAGATTCAGTTTCATCAACAGCGAAGCCAGATGCCCCACCAGTTCGGCGATCAAACCGCTGGACTCATCATACGGCAGTACGGATTGCCACTCCCCCTGCGCACTTTCCATCGCATAGCCCAACAGCATGCGCGTCAAACCAAATTGCCAGGTGTGTTGGCCTGTCGGCGGCAGTGCCAGTTCACGCACGTTGTCATCGTCAATGCCCCAGCGAATGCCTGACTCATTCACCCATAAGCGGAGATAGCGCAGCCCTTCTTCGTTGATGTTGAAGCGCGCCGCCAGCACGGGAACATCGAGTAACGCCAGCACATCCTCGGAGACAAAGCGGCTGTCCGGCAGCGACAGCAGGCTAATAAACGCCTGTAAAACCGGATGGGACTGGCGCGCACGACGGTCAGAAATGGCATACGGTAAATAGCGATCGGCCGGCGCGCTGCCAAAAACAGCCTGAATAAAGGGGCTGTAGCTGTCGATATCCGCCACCATGACGATGATATCGCGCGGCGTCAGCGTTGGGTCCGCCGCCAGCATCGCCAGCAGGCGGTCATGAAGAATTTCCACCTCGCGCTGTGGGCTGTGGCAAACATGAAACGTTACGCTGGTGTCATTCGGCTCAAGTAAGCGCTTATTATCGCTGCGCGAATACTCCTCCAGATTAACGCCCACCACGGCCCGGCTTTCCAGTTCAAGGATATCCGACTGAATGTTATGCAAAAGATTGTCAGGCGTGATATCCACAAACGCATCCAGCTCCTGGCTGTTTTCCAGTTCGGAAAGCAGGTAAATATAGTCCCGCCCCAGTTTGCCCCACGAGGCCAGAAGCGGGTTACTGACATCCTGTTCGCCGTCGCTGTTAAACAACTCTTCAGCATTCTGGCTATCACGAAACAGCGGCAGATGACGTTCTTCAAAGCTATGCCGACGCTGACGTGCCAGCAGCTTTGCCAGATACGCGGGGTCTTTTATATCACCCCAGTAGTAACGACATGGATTGGTAAACAGCAGATGAATTTCAATATGCTTCCCCAGCGCCTGCAGGGCCTGAAGATACACGGGCGGCAGTGCGGAAATGCCGCAAATAAAGACGCGAGCGGGCAGCCCCTGCGGACAGCTTGAGGCATTTTCCAGGGTCTGAATAAATCGCTGATATAAATTGGCTCGGTGCCAGCGCTCTTGCCCCAGCTCTGCGGTGTATTCCACCAACGCTTTCCACAACGGTGCCTGCCAGGCCTGAGACTCCCCCAATCCTTCAACCTGTTTCCCCGACTCCCACTGCGTCAACCAGTCAGGACGGTAGACTAAGTACTGGTCAAACAGGTCAGCGGCATGTGAGGAGAGCTGAAACAGCTTACGCTTGTCGGTATCGTCCGTCAGATACTGGCGCAGTAGCGTGAACGCCTCGTCATCCAGCAACTGCGGCAGCAGCGTCATCAGCTTCCAGCTCATACTCTGCTTGCTGAACGCACTTTCTTTTGGGATATCCGGCAGTACCCGCACAAACATATCCCAGATAAAACTCGCAGGTAGCGGGAAGTCAATATTGGCGGCAATGCCGAACTTCTGTGCCAGAGTCATTTGTAGCCATTGCGCCATGCCGGTACTTTGAACCAGGATCATTTCAGATTCAAAGGGATCGATGAGCCGGTCGCGCTCAACGATATATTCCATTAACGCTTCCAGCACATCCAGACGATTGGAGTGGTAGACCCTTAACATAGCGACTCCTGACTACTGACTGTTTGGGCAATGCAGACGCGTCATTTGACCTTGCCTGCCCAAGGGTGAAGAAAGTTTGACGTTGATGCTGACACATCCCGCCCGCGTTGTCTGCATTCGGTTTACCTGCCAGTTTAACGGCGACGGAAATGCCGTCATTTGGGTTTGCATCCACGCATGACGCCACAGCTGCTGGTACTGACTTCTGATGAGGAAACTGTTCATTAATACCCTTTGATACCCCGACAATGCGGTCACAATCATGACCATAAGCACCATTGCCAGCATCACTTCTGGCAGGCTAAAACCGCGTTGCCGGTTCAGGGTAGCAGGCACAGTGCTGCCTCTCTTAGCGGGCAGAAATCGCTCCAGCCATGTGCGGAAAATACAATATTGCCATCGATAACCTCGCCCTGCCGCCATAGTGACATCCCTTCATAGTCGGTAATAAGCAACACGTTATCCTCGCCATACCATCGCAGACAAACGGCTGCATTCGCGGTTGAATCACGCCGGCATTGCACGGCCGGTTGCCGTTGCCAGGACTGCATGCGTCCCCATTCCATGGCGGATTGCACCACAGCCTGGCGCTGCAAAGCCTGACTTTCCGTGGCAACGCGCGAAGCAAAACTGGCTTCCTGCTGGCTAAGCCCCTGCAGCAGCAGGCCGCCGAGCAGCAGAAGCAAAAGCACCATCGCCAGGGACGATACGCCGCGTTCCCGGTTCACAGATTAAACCCCGTCACGCTATAGCGCGCTTCAATAACCTTTTGTGGCGCACTTTTGCTGGCTCCGCGCAGACGCAGGGTCAGGATGGGCGCAAATCCGCTGATGTTCTGGCGTTCAACCTGAAATGTCTCAATCAGAACAGTGCCAGGATCGGTCATTTTATCCCAGCCTTTTCCATCGCAGGATGTCGCACCACGCAAGGTTTCCAGCACCTGGTCTTGTAAACGAAAACCTATCTGGTCCGCGTCTTTAGCTGGGGTTGTCTCCCAAATGCCGTTACCGTTAGCGTCCCAACGCGCAATTACGCAATCACCGTGTCCCGATATCACCAGCCCTTCACCGCTACAGTTTCCGTGACAGTACCCTGCCCGCTGGAGATGTTTCGCCACCGTATAGACCCGCTGCCACAGTTCGTCCTCGAGGGCTAGCTGGCTCGTGTTGAGCAATATATCGTGCTGAAGCGCCGGTAAAAAGCGCGCAGCCCCCAGTAGCAAAACGCTGCTGATAGCCATTGCGATCAGCACCTCCAGCAATGAAAAACCGCGTTCGTTTACCGACATACATCTGCCTCATCACGCTCGCAAAGCCGAATACGCCCCCAACCCGATATCACCACCCACCATTCACCCGCCGCATTCTTCAGACCAATATGCCCGGCCCATGCGGTGTTGCGCAGGCCAAAAAAGGCCAACGATGGCGTCATGTCTGCTATCTCAACATCGTCCCAGCGCGGAGTTAACACCAACGGCGAGACGGGTTTACACCTATTTTGAGCCGCAGCAGAGCTGACCAGACACCATGACGTTCCCTCTCTGATAACGCCGATGACATGGTCACGGTTATGCCAGTTGGCATCCTCACGCAGTTGCAGCAGATAGTCCCGCACCTGACTGGCGGTTTGCCACAACCGTTGCTGTTGCTGCCAGCGTTGCCAGCCATACAGGCCTGACGCGCTGAGCGTGACGATGATGAGCATGGCCACCAGTGTTTCAATCAGCGTATAGCCTTGTTGTTTTTTCATGCCGCCAGTATGGCGAGAAGGAAAATAATCACGAGCAGGGAATTCGGGTTGTTCGGCGAGCTTCGGGGAATATTTACTTCGTTGCAGCGCATAGCAAAATTTCAGGAATCGGCATCGAAAAACTGAGTTCGGGGCAAAAAAAACCGACGCGTGAGGGCGTCGGTCGTGGCAGGGTAGAGTTCGGTTAGATAGCAACCGGCGCTTTAATGCCAGGGTGCGGATCGTAGCCTTCAATCTCGAAATCGTCGAAACGATAGTCGAAGATAGAGTCAGGCTTACGCTTGATGACCAGCTTCGGCAAGGCACGCGGTTCACGGCTGAGCTGCAGGTGGGTTTGATCCATGTGGTTGCTGTACAGGTGCGTATCGCCGCCTGTCCAGACAAAATCACCGACTTCGAGATCGCACTGCTGCGCCATCATGTGGACCAGCAAAGCGTAGCTGGCAATGTTGAACGGCAGGCCGAGGAACACATCGCACGAACGCTGATACAGCTGGCAGGAGAGCTTACCGTCTGCCACATAGAACTGGAAGAACGCATGGCACGGCGCCAGCGCCATCTTATCCAGTTCGCCCACGTTCCACGCGGAAACGATAATACGGCGTGAGTCCGGGTCATTTTTCAGTTGGTTGAGCACCGTGGTTATCTGGTCAATATGGCGGCCATCTGGCGTAGGCCATGCACGCCACTGTTTACCATAGACCGGGCCCAGATTGCCGTTTTCATCAGCCCATTCATCCCAGATAGAGACGTTGTTTTCATGCAGGTAAGCCACGTTAGTGTCACCCTGCAAAAACCACAGCAGTTCATGAATAATAGAGCGCAAATGGCAGCGTTTCGTCGTCACCAGCGGGAACCCTTCCTGCAGGTTAAAACGCATCTGATGACCAAAAATGGAAAGCGTTCCGGTTCCGGTACGGTCGTTTTTCTGTGTGCCTTCATCCAGCACTTTTTGCATCAGTTCTAAATACTGTTTCATGATTCCTCAGGAAGCGTGTTGCTGTGGGCTGCGGCGGTACGCCCAAACCATCATAATGATACCGGCGACAATCATCGGGATAGACAGGATCTGCCCCATGCTGATGTACTGTACCCATTCGCCAGTAAACTGCTGATCCGGCTGGCGGAAAAATTCAACGATGATACGAAACGCGCCATAGCCAATCAGGAACAGACCAGAGACCGAGCCCATCGGACGCGGTTTACGAATAAACAGGTTAAGAATGATAAACAACACTACGCCTTCCAGTGCCATCTCATAAAGCTGAGACGCATGGCGTGGCAACGAGCCGTAGGTATCAAAAATAGACTGCCACTGCGGGTTGGTTTGCAGCAGTAAGATATCTTCGGTGCGCGAGCCCGGGAACAGCATGGAATACGAGAAGTTCGGGTCAACGCGTCCCCACAGTTCGCCGTTGATAAAGTTGCCCAGTCGCCCGGCACCCAGACCAAACGGAATCAACGGAGCAATGAAGTCAGACACCTGGAAGAACGAACGCTTGGTGCGTTTGGCGAAGATAATCATCACCAGAATCACACCGATGAGACCACCGTGGAATGACATTCCGCCATCCCAGACGCGGAACAGATACAGCGGATTATCAAGGAACAGCGGGAAGTTGTAGAACAGCACGTAACCGATACGCCCACCGAGGAATACCCCGAGGAAGCCTGCATAGAGTAAGTTTTCAACTTCGTTTTTGGTCCAGCCACTTCCTGGGCGATTAGCGCGGCGCGTCGCCAGCCACATCGCGAAAATAAACCCCACCAAATACATCATGCCGTACCAGTGAAGTGCGACGGGTCCAATTGAGAAAATGACCGGATCGAATTCCGGAAAATGCAGATAGCTACTGGTCATCTGTCACCACAAGTTCTTGTTATTTCGCTGAAGTCAGACAGCAATTGATAAGCGCGCCTGTATGATACAGGCGCTCCGAAGGTGCGAATGATAGCACAAGGGGATCTCAGCGGATGCCGGGAAGATGTAAAAGATCTGTATAGTTAATCTTTCCCCCCGTATTGCCTGATGGCGCTACGCTTATCAGGCCTACAGTCCTCCGCGAATCAAACCGCCCATACCGCGGCGTTCCATAAATGCCGCCACCTGATGGCGCACTTCCGTCGCCAGTTGCGCTTCCAGACTGCGCTGTGCCAGCGTTTGCGCTTCATCAAAATCGATGTGGCGCAGCAGATATTTCACTCGTGCCACAGAACGACCGTTCATTGATAAGTGGCGAAAACCCAGGCCGATTAAAATCGTCACACACATTGGGTCACCCGCCATTTCACCGCACAGACGTAAATCGATGCCGCTTCTCTCGGCTTCCTGGGCAATCATCGCCAACGCACGTAACATCCCAGGATGCAGGCTGTCATAAATGCTGGCGACCCGCGTATTGTTACGATCGACCGCCAGAATATATTGGGTCAGATCGTTAGTACCCACCGAGATAAAATCAACCCTGTTCGCCAGATGAGGCAGCATAAAGACCATCGACGGGACTTCCAGCATGATGCCGATGCGCGGTTTCGGGATCGCGTAGCCGATCATCTCTTCCACTTCGCGCCCGGCGCGCTCAATCAAGCGCCGCGCTTCGTCAACTTCATCAATACTGGTGACCATCGGCAGCAAAATACTCAGGTTGCCGGTTGCCGCGTTGGCACGCAGCATTGCGCGGACCTGGATCAAAAAGATCTCCGGCTGATCGAGCGTAATGCGGATCCCGCGCCAGCCAAGGCACGGATTCTCTTCACTGATGGGCATGTAAGGCAGTTGCTTATCAGCCCCGACGTCCAGCGTACGCAGCGTCACCGGCTTGTCGTTAAACATTTGCAGCATGCCCTGATACTGAGCAACCTGTTCTTCTTCTGACGGAAATCCGCTTTGTAGCATGAACGGAATTTCGGTGCGATACAGCCCGATGCCGTCGATCCGGCTTCCCAGTTTTTGCTCGTGTTCCGGACTCAGCCCGGCGTTGAGCATCACCTTAACGCGCTCGCCGCTTTTCAACTGGGCTGGCTGGTTAACGTCATCTTCTGCCAGGCGACTGAGTTCAATCTCTTCACTGATAAGTCGCTGATATTCCTGAATCAAAACCGGTTCAGGATCAACCAGCAGCTCGCCGCGATAACCGTCCACCACCAGCGTACGGCGGTGGAGTACCGACGGCTGGATGTCGGCCCCCATCACAGTCGGAATACCCAGCGCGCGCACCATAATTGCCGCATGGGAGTTGGCAGCGCCGTCTCTGACCACCACACCAACTAGTCGGTCCTGCGGAAGCTCTGCCAGCGTGGTCGCGGAAAGCTCATCTGCCACTAACACGAAACGTTCCGGCCAGGCATTTGGCCCCTGAATCGAATCGTCAAGATGGAACAGCAGACGCTGGCCGAGCGCACGTAAATCCCCGGCCCGCTCTTTGAGATAGTTATCACTGAGGGCGGCAAACTGTTCAGCGAACTTCTCGATAATCGTTTTAACCGCCCACTCCGCCACCGAACCGTTGTCCACTTCTGCAAACAGCTCGCGGCGCAGACGGGTGTCGGAAAGCAGGTGCGAGTAAAGATCGAAGATCGCCGCCGTCTCTTTTTGCGCTCCCGCCGTAAAGCGCTTACTGTAGCGGCGGAATTCATTGGCGGCTTCTTCCAGCGCCTCAGTCAGTCGTTCGCGTTCTAGTACCGGATCCAGCGTTGACGCTTGATACACCTGCTCCATCAGCGGCAGCGTGGCATCCTGCCAGCCTTCGGCAATCGCCACGCCGGGTGCGGCAGGCAACGCACGAATGCGCGTTTGCCGGTATTGACCAAACAACGCGGTGAGCTGCGACTGAGAAAGAATGGCGGCCATTTGCGTGGCGAGCGTCACCAGGAATGACTCTTCGCTTTCATCGTACTGGCGCAGTTCACGCTGCTGGACCACCAGCACACCCAATAGCTGGCGGCGCTGAATGATCGGCACGCCTAAGAAGGCGCGAAATCGCTCTTCTTTTACTGAAGGGATGTATTTGAAGCTGGGGTGTTTTTGCGCATCGGCGAGGTTAATCGGTTCCGCCAGCCTGCCCACCAGGCCAACGATACCTTCATCAAACGCAAGCGCAACGGTGCGACCGCGTGGTTTTTTGAGTCCCCGGGTCGCCATCAGGTAATAACAACGTCGGTCGTGATCGGCCAGATAAACCGAACAGACCTCTGTATCCATCGCAAGACAGATGTCGGTAACCAGAATATTCAGCGCCTCATTAAGACGCGGAGCACTGGCCACCTTTTCGACTATTTCGCGCAGGCGGGTGAGCATAATTTGCGTAGCTTAACCTCTTTTACGTCTGTACGCAGGTGCGCTTTGTGGCTTTGGGGTACTCTCCTGAAGCGCCATCACAACACTTGCGAATTCTTTCATCACCCTGCGATAGACATCGCGTTTAAATGACACTACCTGTCGAACCGGATACCAGTAACTCACCCAACGCCAGCCATCAAACTCGGGCGTGCTGCTGGTTTGCATATTGATCTCAGCATCGCTGCTTATCAATTGCAGAAGAAACCATTTTTGTTTCTGGCCGATACAAACCGGCTTCGTGTCCCAACGCACCAAACGTTTCGGTAACTTGTAACGCAACCAGTTACGAGTAGAAGCCAGGATCCGCACATCTTTACGACTGAGGCCCACTTCTTCAAACAGTTCCCGGTACATCGCCTGCTCTGCCGTCTCTCCTGCGTTAATCCCACCTTGTGGAAATTGCCAGGAGTGCTGACCAAATCGCCGGGCCCACATGACCTGCCCCTGGCGGTTACAAATTACTATTCCTACATTCGGGCGGTAGCCATCGTCATCAATCACCGGACTACCTCAACATAAACCTTATATATAAACGATTGTTTCACACTCCTGAGAGGCGGTAAACCACTGTGTTAAGCACACGAGACTCTAATAACAATTGAATAACTCACAGCAAAGGACTGAGTTATAAACAGAGGTAGGCTGAGTTAGGCGATTTTATTCACCTTTTCTGTGGATATAGTTGTGAAGAAGTACGGAATTACTATGGGAAAACCCGGAACAGTCTGAATATGACCTTTGTCACACATAAAAATTAGTCGTCTATATTCATTGAGTTAAAAGCAAATATTGTCACCTAACGCACAGAAACGTGATGTACATCACGCATACGATCCTCGAGCTGATGAAAGATCAACCAGCGTTGGTTTTATCCACAGATTGTGCCAATAAGTTAGGCACAATTTGTGTGAAAATTCGATTTTCGTCGCACGTCAAGGCTGTAAATTGAAACAGTAGTGGGAGTTTTTCACAGTTATCCCATCTTTCTGTGGATAACATGGTGTAAGATCCTGTTCATTGTCAGTGACCAGAATTGGAAAACCTCATCGGTTGTTGCGCAACTCCTGATTATGAAATTTAAAAATCAATATAAATCAGATAATTGAGTAAAGCCTGTGGAAAAAGATAAACTCTGTCCACTCGGTATAAAATCATTGCTCATTTTTTCGCCTAAGGGTTAACTCAATGTCAGAACTCCAGCCACTGCTTTCTCCCCCTGAATCCGAAGCCCTGCTGCTTGCCCAGGCACGGCGGCTTTCGGGCTACACGTTAGGGGAGCTGGCGGCAATGGCGGGGATTGTGATCCCCAACGATTTGAAACGGGACAAAGGCTGGATCGGCGTGCTGCTGGAGATTTGGCTCGGGGCCAGCGCGGGCAGCAAGCCGGAGCAGGATTTTGCGGCGCTGGGCGTAGAGCTGAAAACGATCCCTGTAGACAGTCTTGGCAGGCCGCTGGAAACCACCTTTGTTTGCGTGGCGCCGTTAACCGGCAATACCGGCGTCACGTGGGAAACCAGCCATGTCCGCCATAAGCTTAAACGCGTGCTATGGATGCCGGTTGAAGGTGAACGCAGCATCCCGTTAGCTGAGCGGCGCGTAGGATCCCCGCTGTTATGGAGTCCGAATGAAGAAGAAGACCGGCAATTACGCCTGGACTGGGAAGAATTGATGGACATGATTGTGCTGGGCCACGTCGAACACATTACCGCCCGCCATGGGGAAGTGCTGCAGCTGCGCCCAAAAGCCGCCAATGCGAAAGCGCTAACCGAAGCCATTGGCGCGAATGGCGAGCCAATTCTGACGCTACCGCGCGGTTTTTATCTGAAAAAGAACTTCACGCGCGCATTGCTTGAGCGGCATTTTTTATTCCAGGCGTAATAGGCGCAGCCCGGCCTTTCGCCCGCCGCGTTACGCGCCTATAATTAGCGCTTCTTTTTTTTGGCAGGACTTTGTTCGATGTTATTTGCATGGATAACCGATCCTAACGCCTGGCTGGCGCTCGGTACGCTGACGCTGCTGGAGATCGTTCTGGGGATCGACAATATTATTTTCCTTTCTTTGGTCGTTGCTAAACTCCCGACCGCACAACGCAGTCATGCCCGACGTATCGGACTGGCGGCAGCGATGATCATGCGTCTGGCACTACTGGCGTCTATCGCCTGGGTCACGCGTCTGACCAACCCGCTGTTTGAGGTGTTTGGCGAGGCGATCTCAGCGCGTGACCTGATCCTTCTGCTCGGTGGATTGTTCCTAATCTGGAAAGCCAGTAAGGAGATTCATGAGTCTATAGAAGGTGAAGAAGAAGGGCTGAAAACACGCGTATCCTCGTTCCTCGGGGCGATTGTGCAGATCATGTTGTTAGACATTATCTTCAGCCTGGACTCCGTCATCACCGCAGTAGGCTTGTCCGATCATCTGTTTATCATGATGGCGGCAGTAGTTATCGCCGTCGGCGTGATGATGTTTGCGGCACGCCCGATTGGTGAATTTGTGGATCGCCACCCCTCGGTAAAAATGCTGGCGCTCTCTTTCCTGATTCTGGTCGGCTTCACGCTGATTCTGGAAAGTTTCGATGTGCATGTGCCGAAAGGGTACATTTATTTCGCCATGTTCTTCTCTATCGGTGTAGAGACCCTGAACCTGTTGCGCAATAAAAAGAACCCGCTCTAACGCTTTTGTCGCTCCCCGCAAGGGGAGCGATGACCCGCATCACCTTTTCTTCTCACAGATTAAGATTTTACTGCTTTCGCCCGGCATAACTTCGCGTTATTACTAAACTAGTGTCAGACGCAGGCCATGTGAGGATAAATAGATGAAAAAATGGGCAGTCATAATTTCCGCGGTAGGATTGGCTTTTGCCGTTTCTGGATGCAGCAGTGATTATGTGATGGCGACCAAAGATGGTCGGATGATCCTGACCGACGGTAAACCCGAAATTGATGATGATACCGGTCTGGTGAGCTATCACGATCAGCAAGGCAATGCGATGCAGATTAACCGCGACGACGTGTCTCAAATCATTGAGCGTTGATGGTTGAGGTCAGCCTCGCTGCTGGCCTTAACAATTTTGCTTCCCTTTTTCCCTTCCCTCAGCCATTTTTATAATCCTTATGTTGTGATTATAAAAAGGAAACGGCTATGCAATATCACCGTATACCCCACAGCTCGCTGGAAGTCAGTACACTGGGGCTGGGCACAATGACGTTTGGTGAACAAAATAGCGAAGCCGACGCACATGCACAGCTTAACTATGCCGTTGCACAAGGCATCAATTTAATCGACGTTGCCGAGATGTACCCGGTCCCGCCACGCCCGGAAACCCAGGGCCTCACGGAAACCTACGTCGGCAACTGGCTCGCTAAACACGGTAACCGTGAAAAACTGATCGTCGCCTCGAAGGTCAGCGGTCCGTCGCGTAATAATGACAGCGGCATTCGCCCGAATCAGGCGCTGGATCGTAAAAACATTCGCCAGGCGCTGAACGACAGCCTCACACGCCTGCAAACTGATTATCTGGACCTGTATCAGGTTCACTGGCCACAGCGCCCAACCAACTGCTTTGGCAAGCTGGGCTACAGCTGGACAGACTCTGCCCCGGTAGTCACTCTGCTGGAAACACTGGAAGCGCTGACCGAATTTCAGCGCGCCGGGAAAATTCGCTATATCGGCGTGTCCAACGAAACCGCATTTGGCGTAATGCGCTATTTACACCTGGCGGACAAACACGACCTGCCGCGCATTGTTACTATCCAGAACCCCTACAGCCTGCTGAACCGTAGCTTTGAAGTGGGACTGGCGGAAGTCAGCCAGTACGAAGGCATTGAACTGCTGGCCTACTCGTGCCTGGGCTTTGGCACATTAACCGGTAAGTACCTGAACGGCGCACAGCCTGCCGGCGCACGCCATACGCTGTTTAGTCGCTTCACGCGCTACAGCGGCGAACAGACGCAAAAAGCCGTCGCCGCCTACGTAGATATCGCCAAACGCCATAATCTGGACCCGGCGCAGATGGCACTGGCCTTTGTGCGTCGCCAGCCGTTTGTCGCCAGCACCCTGCTGGGGGCGACAACTATGGAGCAGCTAAAAACCAATGTCGAAAGTTTGCATCTGACGTTAAGCGAAGAGGTACTGGCAGAGATTGAAGCGGTGCATCAGGTTTATACCTATCCTGCACCGTAATGTGTAGTGCCTGATGGCGCTACGCTTATCAGGCCTACAAAAACAAGCCGTACTGTAGGCCGGATAAGGCAATGCCGCCATCCGGCAACAGCACGTAACAGGCTAATGGCGACGTTGCCAGATCCACAGTGCCGTAATCGCCAGCGCGAACAGCCCGCCAAAGCCAATTCCGATAGCAACTGCCGGAATGCCCACCAGCACCGCCAGCGAGTAAATACCGAGCATCAGCAGCATGGCGCTGTTTTCACCCAGATTTTGCACCGCGATGGCATTACCCGCGCCGACGCTTTTTTTGCCTCGTTCCTGCAACAACGCATTC
The DNA here is from genome assembly GCF_047467975.1 of Citrobacter sp. C348. Taxonomy (NCBI): domain Bacteria; kingdom Pseudomonadati; phylum Pseudomonadota; class Gammaproteobacteria; order Enterobacterales; family Enterobacteriaceae; genus Citrobacter; species Citrobacter sp. C348. The sequence continues at coordinate 277,802 of NZ_JASJUJ010000005.1, forward strand.
AGCGGCACAACAAAGAAACCGCCCAGCACACCGATAAGCATTAGCAGCCCATAGGACGGCAACAGCGCATGCTGCAGAGATAAGAACAGTACGCCGACGCCAATCAGGATCCCCGCAGGCATGCAGCGAGACACTGTCTCCAGCGTGACCAGCTTCGCCGCTGCCCCCGCGCCAACAACAATCCCAATTGCCACCATCGCGTTAAGATAGGTCGGTGTGGCGTTATCGGTAATCCCCAACGCTACCGGCACCCACAGTACCAGCAGAAAACGCAGCGTCACCCCCGCGCCCCAAAACAGGCTGGTTCCCACCAACGAGAAGCGCGTTTCACCGTTGCGCCACAGCGAAGACGCCGCGCAGAAGAAGCTGCGCGTCATTTTCCCCAGATGCCACGACTGACCAGGACGCGCGGCAGCAAGCTTCGGAATAGACAGGTTCGCCACCACCGCACCCGCATAGGCCAGCGCGCAAACCGAGAGCGCGGCTATCACATGCCAGTCGGCCAGCACACCGCCAGCCACCGAGCCCAGAAGAATAGCGGCGATGGTTGAGGCTTCCATCAGACCGTTGGCTTTCACCAGTTTATCGCCGGTGGTCAGTTCCCCGAGAATGCCATACTTGGCCGGTGAATACGCCGCCGCGCCAACGCCCACCAGCGTGTACCCAAGAAACGGGTTAACACCGAAGCAAATACTTGCTGCCCCCAGCAGTTTGAGACCGTTGGCGAACATCATCACTCTGCCTTTGGCAAAGCTGTCCGCCACTTGCCCGACAAAAGGGGCGAAAAGAATGTAAGCACCCACAAACACCATTTGCAGGATCGGCTGGCTCCAGTCCGGATAGAATTGCTCTTTCAGCAACGCCAGGGTGGCAAATAGCAGCGCGTTATCGCCAAACGCCGACAGAAACTGCGCGGCGATAACGGACATCATCCCTTTGGACCAGATTGAAGTGTTAGTGTGTACTGACTCACGCATGTTGTTGTTCCGGTTCATCAACCCAGCTTTTCAGCGTTACAAAGTCCGGCTTACCGCTGCCGAGGAGAGGGAGCTGTTTCAGGTGGCGAATATCACGCGGCACGGCGAGCTCAGGGATGCCGTGGGCCCGCGCATACTGCAGCAGTTTTTCACGCGTCAGCTCGCTGTCAGTGGTGAACAACACCAGCGCCTCACCTTTGCTGGCATCACTCTTGATAGCCGTGGCGTGCATTTTGTCAGCAGAGACCGCCAGCGCCAGCTGCTCCACCATTTCCAGCGATACCATCTCACCCGCAATTTTCGCAAAGCGCTTGGCGCGCCCCTGAATCTGCACGAAGCCGTTCTCGTCAAAACGCACAATGTCACCGGTGTCATACCAGCCGCGCTCAACCTCGCCCTGTGCATTTTCTGCCGTCGGCACTTCCAGTACACCCGGTTTTTCAACGCGCAAATAGCCGCTCATAATGTTCGGACCTTTCAACTGCAAACGTCCGCCGTCTTCAATGCCTGGAACCGCCAGCAGTCGGGCATCCATACCGGGCAGAATACGCCCTACCGTGCCTGATTTTGCCGCCATCGGCACGTTAATCGACACCACCGGCGCACATTCCGTCACGCCATAGCCCTCAAGCACACGCAACCCAAACTTCTCCTGCCACAGTTGCCTGGTGGTGTCCTGCAGCTTTTCAGCTCCCGCTACCACGTAGCGCAGGCGGTGGAAATCATAAGGATGGGCAAAGCGCGCGTAGTTGCCGAGGAACGTCGAGGTGCCAAACAGCACGGTGCAGTTTCGGTCGTACACCAGTTCCGGCACAATGCGATAATGCAGTGGGCTGGGATAGAGAAAGACTTCGGCACCGGTCAGGAGCGGCGTAAACAGCCCCACCGTCAGGCCAAAAGAGTGGAACAACGGCAGCGCCGACATAAAGCGATCGTCGGCGGTGAAGTCGGCAATGGTTTTAATTTGCTCGACGTTCGCCAGAATGCTTTTGTGGCTGTGCACCACACCTTTCGGATGGCCCTCAGAGCCGGAGGTAAAGAGGATCACCGCGGCTTCTTCAGGCTGCTGCTTCACCTGGGCCAGGTGCGGCATCAGCAGATGAGAGAAAATCCACAGCTTATCGTTAAAGGTAACATCGGCTTTTAAATCTTCCAGGTACACCCAGCGCACCTGGGTAAGCTGTTCCGGCAGTTGCCAGAGCTTGCCTTTGTCGAGAAACTGGCGGGAGGTAAAAATGGTTTTGATTTCGGAAGCGGTAATGGCGCTGCTCAGCCCTTTGACGCCCGCCGTGTAGTTCATCATGGCCGGAATACGTCGACGGGCAATAGCGCCAAAAATCACCGCGGCACTGATCCCCGCGTTAGGCAACATCAGGCCAATCTTCTCGCCTTCAGAACTGTATTTTTCCAGAATACGGGCGACAAACAGCGTTTTGGTCAGCAGTTTGCGATAGCTGTCTGGGGTAAAGTTAACGTCTTCAATGCAGTTTTTTCCTGCGCCAAAACGGTACTTCGCCGCCAGCAGAGACTCATACAACGTTTCACGCGGTCGTACGGCCATGCGCGCTTCCATCATAATCTGGTGCAGCATTTCACCGGCCATCTTGCGGCGATCGCGCGCGCGCGGTGCTTCTGGCATCGGTAACTGCGTAGGCGGCAGGATATGTAGCTGAATACGCGGGAAGAAACGTCGTTTAACTAAACCTTTCAGGCGGCTAAAGTAGCTCAGCTCAGCGCCCTCAATGCGCACTGGCACCACCGTCGCGCCCGATTTCGCCGCGACAAATCCGGCACCGTCATAGATTTTCATCAATGAGCCGGTGGTCGAAATACGGCCTTCCGGGAAAATAACCACCGGACGTCCCTGCTCAACCAGGCGAACCAGATGCTTAATTGACATCGGTTTAGTGGGGTCTAGCGGCACGAAATCAATCAGCGGGGTGAGCCAGCGCATGTACCATTGCTGGCTGATCGAGGTATAAACCGCAAAGACCGGGCGAATCGGCAAAAACAGCGCCAGCAGCATACCGTCGATAAAAGAGACATGATTGGGAGTGATTAAGACGCGCTCTCCCCGTAGTGCACTGACATCGCCCGTAAGGCGAACGCGGAAAAGCACGCGAAACACATTGCGAAAAAACCCTAATAGCATTTCAACTCCCTGTACCATCAATTATCTAAAGATGAATGGTGGCAGATTATACGAGTTGTGGGGGAGGCGCGACAGGTAAATGGAGTCCGAAAAAAGAGGCGAAAAAAAACCTGCGCATCCGCGCAGGTTGGTGCAAGAGACAGGTACGAAATGCGTACCGAATAATCTCACCAATCAATACCTCTGGGATCTTGATTGTGGTCGCCACCGGGCCGATACGCCAGTCCGAAAACGCAAAGGAATGAACCCAAGTGCAACCAGTTGTGTAAATTATCGCTTACTGTTACAGATGCGCGTAAAGGCAAAAAAAAACCTGCGCATCTGCGCAGGTTGGTGTAAATCTTGTGATCAACCCGAAAGCTGATTTCACCTATCAATACCTCTGGGATCCCAACTCTAGCAATCCTGTCTTTCTCCTCGCCAGCGAACAATCGCAACAGGTCATCGCAAAGTGTAAGCAAAGATTTTCATTCTCTCTTTCTGTCTTACTTCGCTCGTGCGCGCTCACATTTGCGCAGTCCTGATGGGCAATCTGCTTGAACAACCAGCCGTTTTCCGTAACACTGACGGAATGTAAGCGTTTACCCACAACAGGTACTATCATGGCGACCATAAAGGACGTAGCCCAACTTGCTGGTGTATCAGTCGCCACCGTTTCTCGCGTGATCAATCATTCCCCCAAAGCCAGCGAAGCCTCCCGCCTGGCGGTGATGAGTGCAATGGAATCACTCAACTACCACCCTAATGCCAATGCGCGTGCGCTGGCACAGCAATCCACAGAAACCGTCGGTCTGGTGGTGGGTGATGTATCCGACCCATTCTTCGGGGCAATGGTTAAAGCTGTCGAGCAGGTGGCCTATAACACAGGTAACTTTTTACTGATTGGTAACGGCTACCATAACGAACAGAAAGAACGTCAGGCGATTGAGCAGCTTATTCGCCACCGCTGCGCGGCTCTGGTGGTTCACGCAAAAATTATCCCGGACGCGGAGCTGGCGTCATTAATGAAGCAAATCCCCGGCATGGTGCTGATCAACCGCATTCTGCCCGGCTTCGAACAGCGCTGCGTTGCGCTTGATGACCGTTACGGCGCATGGCTGGCCACCCGCCATCTCATCCAGCAGGGCCATACACGCATTGGCTACCTGTGTTCCAATCACAGTATTTCGGATGCAGAAGATCGTCTGCAGGGCTATTACGATGCGCTGGCGGAAAGCAACATCCCGGTCAACGATCGGCTGGTGACCTTCGGTGAACCGGACGAAAGCGGCGGCGAACAGGCAATGACGGAACTGCTGGGGCGCGGCAAAAACTTCACTGCTGTCGCCTGCTATAACGACTCAATGGCGGCAGGTGCTATGGGTGTATTAAATGATAATGGCATCGATGTACCGGGCGAAATATCACTGATCGGTTTTGATGATGTGCTGGTTTCCCGCTACGTGCGTCCACGGCTGACGACGGTACGCTACCCAATAGTAACGATGGCAACCCAGGCCGCCGAACTGGCGCTGGCGTTGGCCGACAACCTTCCGGCACCGGAAATAACGCATGTATTCAACCCTACGCTGGTCCGTCGACATTCCGTTTCGACGCTGACAGAATCAGGGAATTCTTCGTCAAAGGATTAATCAGGATAGCGTCATGACAACGATGTTGGATGTTTCTCGTCATGCTGGCGTATCAAAAGCGACCGTTTCGCGTGTGCTGAACGGAACGGGTCAAGTCAAAGAAAGCACGCGCCAGAAAGTCTTTAATGCCATGCAGGCCTTAGACTACCGCCCTAATTTTTTGGCGCGTTCGCTGGCGAATCGCACCAGTAACAGCATTGGCCTGGTGGTTTCCACATTCGATGGCTTCTATTTTGGCCGTCTGCTGCAACAGGCTTCGCGCCAAACCGAATCCCACGGTAAACAGCTGATCGTGACCGACGGCCACGATACGCCGGAGCGCGAGCAGGAAGCAGTACAAATGCTGGCCGACCGCCAGTGCGACGCCATTATTCTTTACACCCGCTATATGAGCGAAAAAGCGATTATGTCGCTGATGCATAGTATTGATATGCCGCTGCTGGTCATTAACCGCGATGTCAGCCAGGCCCGCGATCGCTGCGTATTCTTCGAGCAGCAGGATGCGGCGTTTCAGGCGGTGGAATATCTGATTTCCCAGGGACATAGTGATATTGCCTGCATCACTGTCCCACACCATACCCCCACCGGTAAGTCACGCCTGATGGGATATCGTAAGGCGCTGGAGAAACACGGTATTCCCTGGGATCCTGCGAAAGTGAAATACGGTGATTCTACGATGACGGGAGGCTTCGAGTCCTGTCGTGAATTGCTGGAGGAAGGGGTGAGCTTCAGCGCCCTGTTCGCCTGTAACGATGATATGGCATTGGGTGCCTCAAAAGCATTACATCAGGCCGGGCTGAAGATCCCGCAGGATGTATCGCTATTTGGTTTTGATGATGCCCCCAGCGCCAAATGGCTGGAGCCGGGGCTGTCGACCGTGTATCTGCCGATCGATAACATGATTGTGACCGCGATCGATCAGGCGATTAAGCTTGCCAGCGGAGAAGAGATCGAAACGATCCCGCCGTTTACCGGTACGCTGGTATTGCGTGATTCGGTGACAACCGGGCCGTTTTACGAATAGTGCCGGGATACATTCGTGCATATTTGTAGGCCTGATAAGCGTAGCGCCATCAGGCATTCAATCAAAACAGTTCCAGCGCTAACAGCTCATCAATGGTCTGGCGACGACGAATCAGTCGCGCCACGCCGTTATCAAACAGCACTTCCGGTAGCAGCGGTCGGCTGTTGTAATTCGACGACATCGACGCACCGTACGCCCCGGTGTCGTGTAGCACCAGATAATCGCCCGGTACAACCGCTGGCAGCAGACGCGTTTCGACTTTGCCGCCCTCCTGCTGGGTAAATACATCACCGGATTCACATAGCGGCCCGGCAACCACTGTGTCAATCTGCGCGGCCTGCTCTAACGCACGACCATCACCCGCCAGCGCCGAAATGTGGTGATAACTACCGTACATCGCCGGGCGCATCAGATCGTTAAAACCGGCGTCGATCAATACAAAATGGCGGCTCCCCATCTCTTTAACGCTGCGTACTTGCGCCACCAGCACACCCGCTTCGGCCACCAGAAAACGCCCAGGCTCGATCTCAAGTTTCACCGGATGCCCCAGATGTTTAGCAATTTGCTCACGCGCGGCGTTCCACAGGCCAAAGTAGTGATCGGTATTGATCGCCTCTTCCCCTTCACGATACGGGATCGATAAGCCACCACCCGCCGAGATCGCGTCAAGATCCTGACCAAACTCCACCACTTGACGCACCATTGCGCCGCACACTTGCTCCAGATGACCGTAATCCACGCCAGAACCGATATGCATATGAATGCCGACCAGCTTCAACTGATAGCGCTGGATCACTTCCAGTGCCGCCGGAAGATCGCTATACCAGATGCCGTGCTTGCTATTTTCACCGCCGGTATTGGTTTTCTGGCTGTGCCCATGACCAAAACCAGGGTTAACACGCAGCCACACGCGGTGGCCCGGCGACAGCTGGCCCAGTTGCTCAAGCATATCCACCGAACCGGCATTCACCGGGATCTGCAGCTCGTGCACCCGCGCCAGCGTCGCACCATCAATCATATCTGCGGTAAAGACAATCTCATCGTTACCCGGCACGAACCCCGCAGCCAGCGCACGTTCAATCTCGCCTAATGAGACGGAATCCACCTTCACGCCCTGCTCACGCATCAGGCGCAGGATATGAATATTTGAGCACGCCTTCTGGGCAAATCGCACCACGTCAAACTGGCCGAGTTTAGCAATCTGCGCGCGGATGATTTGCGCATCATAAACCCACACCGGACAGCCAAATTCGGCGGGCAGGCGCAGCAGGTTATCAGCGGTCAGGTCAGTATCGGTATTGTTGAGTGGGCGTGGCATAGCAAACTCCGGTATCTGTTTTTTATGATTACGCCACAGCCTGAAGACAATAAAAAATATCGTTTTATCGTGAGTCTATGCAAAAATGATATGGACTAGTTGATTCGAGGAATACCCATGCCTGCCGTTAACCTGCGCCATATCGAAATCTTTCACGCCATCATGACGGCGGGCAACCTGACGGAAGCCGCACGGATGCTGAATACCTCGCAGCCGACCGTCAGCCGCGAGCTGGCGCGATTCGAGCAGGTACTGGGATTGAAGCTGTTTGAGCGCAGCCGTGGACGGCTACACCCAACGGTGCAAGGACTTCGACTATTCGAAGAAGTACAGCGTTCCTGGTACGGACTGGATCGGATTGTGAGCGCCGCTGAAAGCCTGCGTGAGTTCCGCCAGGGGGAGTTATCGATTGTTTGTCTGCCGGTCTTTTCACAATCCTTTTTGCCCTCGCTGCTGCAACCGTTTCTGGCGCGCTATCCGCAGGTGAATATTCAGATTGTGCCGCAGGAGTCTCCACTGCTGGAGGAGTGGCTGTCGGCACAGCGTCACGATTTAGGCATAACGGAGACGCTGCATACTCCCGCCGGAACCGAACGTACGCCGCTGCTGACACTAAACGAAGTGTGCGTATTGCCCCAGGGGCATCCGCTGGCGGCAAAATCAGTCTTAACACCACAGGATTTTCAGGGCGAAAATTACATCAGCCTGTCGCTAACGGACAGCTACCGCCAGTTGCTCGATGCCCTGTTCCTTGAGCATCAAGTTAAACGGCGGATGGTGGTGGAGACGCACAGCGCCGCCTCTGTTTGTGCGATGGTGCGTGCCGGGGTGGGGATCTCCGTGGTCAACCCGCTCACCGCACTGGACTATGCCACCAGCGGCGTGGTAGTGCGCCGATTTAGCCTCGACGTCCCCTTTACCGTCAGCCTGATTCGCCCGCTGCACCGCCCTACCTCCACGCTGGTTGATACGTTCACAACCCATCTGCAAACTCACCTTCCGCACCTGCTCGATCCACTGGATACTATTTTAAACCTGCCTACGACAACATAAATTCCACCGCATCCGCCGCGTGAATCGCTGCCGTATCAAATACCGGGATCGGGCTTAATTCTGCTGGCACCAGCAGACCAATCTCGGTACAGCCAAAAATCACCCCTTGCGCTCCCTGGCTCGCCAGGTCGCCTATCACACTCAGGTAATAGTCGCGCGAGGCGTCGCTGAATTCGCCGAGGCACAGCTCGTCAAAAATTATCTGGTTAATTTTCAGGCGTACGCCTTGTTCAGGAATCAGGGTGCTAATACCAAATTCATCCTGTAGGCGTCCACGATAGAAATCCTGCTCCATGGTATAGCGCGTACCCAACAGCGCCACATTACTCATATTCTGCTGACTGATGGCGCGTCCTGTTGCATCCGCAATATGCAGAAAAGGCACATCACAGGCGGCTTCAATCGCCCCGGCCACCTTATGCATGGTGTTGGTACACAGCACAATGCCCTCGGCACCGGCCTGCTGAAGTCCCCGCGCAGCCTGCGCCAGAATGTCGCCCGCTTTATCCCACTCGCCACGACTCTGACACAGCTCAATCTCATGGAAATCCACGCTGTGCAGTATGATCTGCGCCGAATGCAGGCCACCCAATCGCTGTTTTACGCCTTCGTTAATCAAGCGATAATAAGGAATGGTCGATTCCCAGCTCATACCACCTAACAGACCGATCGTTTTCATCATTTTCCCCGCGTTCGTTACCGTCATGCCAGTGAAGCAAAGATGTGATCAACTTTCCACATCTGTGAGCAAGCGTTTCTTTTTTACTCCTTCTGATATAAATTTAATGAAACATTGTTTCAACATACTACAGGACTGCCGGATGTTTATTTTTCATAAAGAAACCACCCTTGAAGATTTGGGCAATGGCGTGAGCCGCCGCATTCTGGCTCACGATGGCAAAATGATGGCCGTTGAAGTCAACTTTGAACAAGGCGCAGTTGGCCCAATGCACTGCCACCCGCACGAGCAGCTAACCTACGTGCTGTCAGGTGAATTTGAATTTACCATTGGCGAAGAAAAGCATGTCGTGCGCGCCGGTGACACGTTATATAAACAGCCCAATATTATGCACGGCTGCGTGTGTTTAAAGCCGGGAACATTACTGGATACCTTCACACCGGTACGTGAAGATTTCCTGAAAAGATAATGTCCCCCTTTATTTCAAGCCTTCCTTAGTGGAAGGCTTTTTTATGCCCGCAATAGCATTGTTAGCATGTTAATAATATAACTTTCATTACTTTAACCCGCCCAAAAAGCTGCCATACATGTCGTCATAACCCATAGAAATCCGGCAGGAATTTTTAAAATATGACGCGCACCTCACCTATTTGAAACGCCGTTTCGACTTTGATCACATTTCCATCATTATGTGAATGACGTAGAAACAAATCGCAATAAAATAAATTAAAACGATGTTTTACAAATCAAGAACGGCGGTTCATTCATGTTGATCGTTAGGATGACAACCGGTTAATGACAACATTAAAAGCATTGTATATCAATCATTAACAGGGAGTATTGGTATCGCAAACAGACACAGAACGCCGACACACCGGGCATCCAGAGAGTATGTCCGGTTCGTTACAACCGAATCCGTATTAAACCATTACTCGCCAGGTAGGTATGTATGAATGAAAACAGAATGCTGGGATTGGCGTGGATATCACCCTATATCATAGGGTTGATAATCTTTACCGCCTTCCCATTCGTTTCATCTTTCTTCCTCAGTTTTACTGAGTATGACTTGATGAGTCCGCCGGTGTTTAACGGCATCGAGAACTATCGCTACATGCTGACAGAAGATGCTCTCTTCTGGAAATCCATGGGCGTGACGTTCGCCTACGTATTTTTGACAATCCCATTGAAACTGGCATTTGCATTAGGGATTGCGTTTGTTCTTAACTTTAAATTACGCGGTATCGGCTTCTTCCGTACGGCTTACTATATTCCGTCCATCCTCGGTAGCTCCGTGGCTATCGCCGTGCTGTGGCGTGCGCTGTTTGCCATCGACGGTCTGCTGAACAGCTTTATCGGTGTATTAGGCTTTGACCCGGTTAACTGGCTGGGTGAACCCTCGCTGGCACTGATGTCCGTGACCCTGCTGCGCGTCTGGCAGTTTGGCTCCGCGATGGTTATCTTCCTCGCGGCGTTGCAAAACGTACCGCAGTCTCAGTACGAAGCGGCAATGATCGATGGCGCATCCAAATGGCAGATGTTTATGAAAGTCACCGTGCCGTTGATTACGCCGGTTATCTTCTTCAACTTCATCATGCAGACCACACAGGCATTCCAGGAGTTTACTGGCCCGTACGTGATAACCGGCGGCGGACCAACCTACTCCACCTACCTGTTCTCCCTGTACATCTACGACACGGCCTTCAAGTACTTTGACATGGGCTACGGCGCGGCGCTGGCCTGGGTATTGTTCCTGGTTGTTGCGGTCTTTGCGGCCATTGCCTTCAAGTCTTCGAAATACTGGGTGTTCTATTCCGCCGATAAGGGAGGCAAAAATGGCTGATATCCAACAAATCTCTGAAGCTCAGAGCATCGCTGAGCGTGAAGTTGCCCGCACCCTGCGTCGGGAAAAAATTAACGCGGCCATCCGCTACGTGATCCTGCTGTTGGTAGGGCTGCTGATGCTGTACCCGCTGGTGTGGATGTTCTCGGCCTCGTTCAAACCGAACCACGAGATCTTCACCACCCTGAGCCTGTGGCCTGCAAACGCCACCTGGGATGGCTTCGTCAACGGCTGGAAAACCGGTACCGAATACACCTTCGGCCATTACATGCTGAACACCTTTAAGTATGTGATTCCGAAAGTCATCCTGACCATTATCTCTTCCACCATCGTGGCATACGGCTTTGCCCGCTTCGAGATCCCATGGAAGAAATTCTGGTTCGCCACGCTCATCACCACCATGCTGCTGCCAAGCACCGTCTTGCTGATCCCGCAGTACCTGATGTTCCGTGAAATGGGCATGCTGAACAGCTATATGCCGCTGTACCTGCCGCTGGCCTTCGCCACGCAAGGGTTCTTTGTCTTCATGCTGATTCAGTTCCTGCGCGGCGTACCGCGTGACATGGAAGAAGCGGCGCAGATTGACGGCTGTAACTCCTTCCAGGTGCTGTGGTACGTGGTGGTGCCGATTCTGAAACCGGCCATCATCTCTGTCGCTCTGTTCCAGTTCATGTGGTCAATGAACGACTTTATCGGGCCGCTGATTTATGTCTACAGCGTGGATAAATACCCGATTGCACTGGCGCTGAAAATGTCCATCGACGTTACCGAAGGTGCGCCGTGGAACGAAATTCTGGCAATGGCGAGTATCTCCATTCTGCCATCCATCATTGTGTTCTTCCTGGCACAACGCTACTTCGTACAGGGCGTTACCAGCAGCGGAATTAAAGGTTAAGAGGGAAATATCATGGCTGAAGTGATTTTTAATAAACTGGAAAAAGTGTACTCCAACGGCTTCAAAGCGGTACATGGTATCGACCTTTCAATCGCAGAAGGGGAATTCATGGTGATTGTCGGGCCATCCGGCTGCGCCAAGTCCACCACCCTGCGTATGCTGGCAGGTCTGGAAACCATCAGCGGCGGCGAAGTGCGTATCGGCGAGAAGATTGTGAACAATCTGGCACCGAAGGAGCGCGGGATTGCGATGGTATTCCAGAACTATGCGCTGTACCCGCACATGACGGTGCGTGAGAACCTGGCGTTCGGCCTGAAGCTAAGCAAAATGCCGAAGGCACAGATTGATGCCCAGGTAAACGAAGCAGCGAAGATCCTCGAACTGGAAGAACTGCTGGAGCGCCTGCCTCGCCAGCTCTCCGGTGGTCAGGCACAGCGTGTGGCCGTTGGCCGTGCGATTGTGAAGAAACCGGACGTGTTCCTGTTCGACGAACCGCTGTCCAACCTTGATGCCAAACTGCGTGCCTCAATGCGTATCCGTATTTCCGACCTGCACAAGCAGTTGAAGAAATCCGGCAAGCCGGCCACCACCGTGTACGTGACCCACGATCAGACCGAAGCGATGACCATGGGTGACCGCATCTGCGTGATGAAACTGGGACACATCATGCAGGTTGATACCCCGGATAACCTGTACCACAAGCCGAAAAATATGTTCGTGGCTGGCTTTATCGGCGCACCGGAGATGAACATTCGCCCCTGCAAGTTGGTGGAACAAGAGGGACGTCTGCACATTGCCATCGGCAATGAAACCATGCCGTTGAACGACGAAAAGCAGGAGAAAGTCTCTTCTTATGTCGGTCAGGATGTCTTCTACGGCATCCGTCCGGAATTCGTCGACGTCGCCGAAGAGCCTTTTGCCGAAGGCAACTGTAGTGGCGAAATGGTACGCGTGGAGAACATGGGCCATGAATTCTTTGTTTACCTGAAAGTGGCAGATTACGAACTGACTGCTCGCATCCCTTCAGATAAAGCTAAGCCAATGATTGATAAAGGTCTTAACCGCAAGGTGCATTTCAAGTTCGATATAAATAAATGTCATCTCTTTGACGCAAAAACTGAAAAGAACATCTCTCTCTAATGGAGTTATAAAAATGAAAAAAGTGCTTTTAAGCGCCGCTATCTCCGCCACTCTGGGCCTGACCGCGCTGCCTTCTATGGCAAAGGATGTTGATTTACGTATGTCCTGGTGGGGGGGCAATGGCCGCCACCAGGTCACGCTGAAAGCGTTAGAAGAGTTTCACAAGCTGAACCCGGATATCACCGTCAAAGCCGAATATACCGGCTGGGATGGTCACTTATCCCGCCTGACCACGCAGATTGCAGGCGGTACCGAGCCGGATGTGATGCAAACCAACTGGAACTGGCTGCCGATTTTCTCGAAAAATGGCGACGGTTTTTACGACTTGAACAAATTGAAGGACGTGATCGACTTAAGCCAGTTCGATCCTAAAGAACTGCAGTCCACTACCGTTAACGGCAAGCTGAACGGGATCCCCATTTCCGTCACCGCGCGCGTGTTCTACTTTAACGATGAAACCTGGAAAAAAGCGGGCGTTGAATACCCGAAAACCTGGGATGAGTTGATGGCGGCGGGCAAAACGTTCGAAAGCAAGCTCGGCAAACAGTACTACCCGGTGGTACTGGAGCATCAGGATACGCTGGCGCTGCTGAACTCGTACATGATCCAGAAGTACAACATTCCAGCCGTAGATGAAAAGACCAGGAAATTCTCCTACTCCAAAGAGCAGTGGGTTGAGTTCTTCCAGACCTATAAAAAGCTGGTTGATAGCCACGTAATGCCAGACACCAAATACTATGCGTCGTTTGGTAAGAGCAACATGTATGAAATGAAGCCGTGGATCCAGGGCGAATGGGGTGGCACCTACATGTGGAACTCCACCATTAACAAGTATTCAGATAACCTGAAGCCACCGGCGAAGCTGGATCTGGGTAGCTACCCGATGATGGAAGGTGCCACGGACGCAGGGCTGTTCTTTAAACCTGCGCAGATGCTGTCTATTGGCAAATCCACGAAAAATCCGCAAGCCGCCGCGAAAGTGATTAACTTCCTGCTGAACAGCAAAGAAGGTGTCGAAACGCTGGGTCTGGAGCGCGGCGTGCCGCTGAGTAAAGCAGCCGTTGAAATCCTGACGCAAAACGGCACCATCAAAGAAAACGATCCGTCCGTCGCTGGGTTACGTCTGGCGCAGTCGCTGCCAACCAAACTCACCGTGTCGCCATACTTTGATGACCCGCAGATCGTGGCGCAGTTCGGTACGTCACTGCAGTACATCGACTACGGTCAGAAAACCGTGGAAGAAGCTGCCGCAGACTTCCAGCGTCAGGCTGAACGTATCCTGAAACGCGCGATGCGCTAAATAAAAAGCCGGGTGGCGGCTTCGCCCTACCCGGCCAATGCGAACCTGTCGGCCCGGTAAGCGAAATCCGCCACCGGGCATTAACATTACACGCCGATGTTCCGCAACTTCTCTCCCGCCATCAGTTTGCGTTCGATATGTTCCAGGGTGACGTTTTTGGTTTCAGGAATAAGCCAGAACGTAATACCAATGAATACGACATTCAGCGCGGTATAAAGCCAGAATGTACCGGCCGCGCCAATACTGTCGAGCAGCGTCAGGAACGTTGCCCCGATGATCATATTCGACACCCAGTTGGTGGTGGTGGAACAAGTGATACCAAAGTCACGGCATTTCAGCGGCTGAATTTCCGAGCACAGGATCCACACCACCGGTGCGGCGCTCATCGCATAGCCGGCGATACACATCATGGTCATGCCGACGGACAGCCACGATAACCCGCGGGATGCCGTGCCGTTATCAAACTGCATCAGGCAGTAGCCCAGCACCAATGTTCCCAGCGCCATCACGGTAAAACCAATTTTCAGCGCCGGTTTACGCCCGGCTTTATCGACGGTAAAGACGGCGATAAACGTAGCAAACATAAAGGTTAAGCCAACCACCAGTGTGGCAATCATCTGCTGTTCTGTGGTGGTAAAGCCCGCCATTTTAAAAATCCGCGGCGCGTAGTACATGATGATGTTCATCCCGGTGAACTGCTGCATCGCCTGCAGCAACATACCGAGGAAAACCGCACGACGCACGTTACTGTTGATCTTAAACAGCGCCCATCCGCCCTGCTTTAGCTTCAGGCTTTCGCGGATGTCATTCAGTTCATCGCGGGCTTTTTCCGAGGTATCTCGCAGCATACGAAGCACTTCTTCGGCTTCAATATGACGCCCTTTTTGCGCCAGCCAGCGCGGGCTGTTCGGTAAAAACACCACCAGAACAATCAGCACCACCGCAGGCAGGGCCAGCACGCCGAGCATGGCCCGCCAGTTGCCGGTGTAGCTGAACGCCGTATCGGATAAAAAGGCCAGCACAATGCCCAGCGTGACCATCAGCTGGTACATGCTGATCATTTTTCCGCGCACGTTTTCACTGGCCATTTCGGAGAGATAAAGCGGCGCGGTATAGGAAGCAATCCCGACGGCTACACCCAGTACTACCCGGGCGGCGATCAGAAGCTCAACGCTTGTCGCGAATGCCGATCCCAACGATCCGAGAACAAAGAGGATTGCCCCGACCATCAGGCTGTATTTTCGCCCGAGGCGGAAAGAGAGCCAGCCGTTGAACAGTGCGCCAATTGCCGCACCCAGCATCATGCTGCTGACTACCCACTCCTGCAAACGACTGCTTAGCGCAAAGTGTTCAGTGATAAACGGCAGCGAACCCGCGATCACCCCAATATCCAGACCAAATAATAATCCTGCGACAGCAGCGGAAACTGAGACAAACAGATTCATACGTCGCGTGTCGCGCATTGCGCGCGGTGCTAAAGCAGCATCATGATTAATTGAGACCATTTTTTCCTGCCAGAAACAGAGTAAGACATAAAACTGAAAATAAGGGATCCCTTGCCAGGGGCGTCAGGCTGGAAACGGCATAGTTATGGATAAAATAGCTACCCCATACCGTTATGTGATGGACATTACAATTTTAAAATTTATAGATAATTACTCAATAAAATTTAATGCACTGATATTAAAGAGTATTAAATATTACCATTTCATACATATAAAATTATTTATGGATTAATTTATAACCATAATATGGATTAAAATAACTTAAAACCAAAAAAAACCTGCCGTTGGCAGGTTTTTTAATACTGGAGAGGGAATTAACGCGCCAGCCAGCCGCCGTCTACTGCAACGGTATAACCATTGATGTAGTCAGATGCGCTGGAGGCCAGGAATACGATCGGCCCCTTCAGATCGTCAGGCAGACCCCAACGGCCTGCCGGGATACGATCGAGGATTTCTGCGCTACGCTGCTCATCAGCACGCAGCTGTTGCGTGTTGTTGGTCGCCATGTAGCCCGGTGCAATCGCATTGACGTTGATGTTGTGTTTTGCCCACTCGTTCGCCATCAGGCGGGTTACGCCCATCACGCCGCTTTTTGATGCGGTGTAAGACGGCACGCGGATGCCACCCTGGAAGGAGAGCATAGAGGCGATGTTAATAATTTTCCCGCCGTTGCCCTGCGCGATGAAGTGCTTCGCCGCCGCCTGGGACATAAAGAATACGCTCTTAATGTTCAGGTTCATGACGTCGTCCCAGTCTTTTTCGCTGAAATCGATCGCATCATCACGACGAATAAGACCTGCATTGTTCACCAGAATATCGATATGGCCGAATTCAGCCACTGCGCGCTCCAGCAGTGCCGGAATACCGTCAATCTGACGCAGGTCAGCGGTCAGGCTTAAAAAACGACGGCCCAGGGCAGTAACACGTTCGATAGTTTCTGTCGGCTCAACAATGTTGATACCCACGATATCGCAGCCCGCTTCCGCCAGACCCAGCGCCATACCCTGGCCCAGACCGGTGTCACAACCTGTCACAACGGCGACTTTACCTTCAAGAGAGAATGCATTCAAAATCATTGTTAATCCTTATTTTTTATAGTGCCCATCACCGACAGGCTGAGTGGCCGCCCGCGACTAGCGCAGATCTTTTACTGCAACGTGATCCATGTCATCAAAGACCTGGTTTTCGCCGACCATTCCCCAAATAAACGTATAGGCTTTAGTGCCCACGCCAGAGTGGATAGACCAGCTTGGAGAAATAACGGCCTGCTCGTTGTGCATCACAATATGGCGCGTTTCCTGAGGCTGCCCCATCATGTGGAATACACAGGTGTCTTCTTCCATATTGAAGTAGAAATAGACTTCCATGCGGCGTTCATGGGTATGGCACGGCATGGTATTCCACAGGTTACCCGGCGCCAGTTCAGTCAGACCCATGCTCAACTGGCATGTTTCCAGAACATCCGGCACAAAGTATTTGTTGATGGTACGGCGGTTACTGGTGAGATCATCACCCAGCGTCACCGGCGCAACGTCTGCTGGCGTGACTTTTTTGGTTGGGTACGCGGTGTGTGCCGGTGCACAGTTGTAGTAAAACTTCGCCGGAGTTGCCGCATCAAGGCTGGCAAACACCACTTCTTTGGCACCTTTACCGACATACAGCGCATCGCGGTGACCGATTTCATAGCATTGACCATCGACGGTAATCGTGCCCGGACCACCGATGTTGATCACGCCCAGCTCACGGCGTTCGAGGAAATACGTTACGCCCAGCTGTTTGCCAACTTCACCACCAACGGAAACGGTTTTGGCCACCGGCATAATCCCGCCGACAATAATACGGTCGATGTGGCTGTAAACCATGGTGTATTCGTCTGCGACAAATACCTGTTCTACCAAAAATTCGTTACGCAGCGCCTGGGTGTCCAGGGTTTTAGCATGCGCACTGTGGATACTTTGTCTTACGTCCACATTTACCTCCAGTGATAAATTGACCGTGAATACGTTATCGGATAGCGAAACATCGTTCCGTTTTTCCTAATGCGTTAATGATATCTCTCTCGGAACGCGTTTTCAATTACAACTAAAACGATGTTTCACTTTTTCTGCATCTTATTATCAAAAGTGTAGTTGCGATCACGCTAGTGACGGAAAATCGGCAGATAACAAAAAACAACTGGATTTAAAAACCATATAAAACAGATAGATGTAAAACAATAAGAAATGATAACTCCATGGAGGTAGAGATAAAGCATTCAACAACCTCTCGCCGCAGAAATGCTTTCTTATGCTTTTTGTTACAAATTGCGTCATCAATCACACATGATGAAACACTGTTTTGATAAATTATCACTTGGTTTTTAAATTCATCATAAATCTGGGTGCTGACGCAGATTGCTGAAATCCTGCGTACGGTAAAAGGAGTGCATTATGGCTAAAGGCATGCGGGTCAAGCTGAACTATGAGATCAGCCGCGATCCGGATACAGGCGTGGAAGTCACCCGACTGACCCCACCGGAAGTAACCTGTCATCGAAACTATTTCTATCAGAAATGCTTCTTTAATGATGGCAGTCACCTGCTGTTCGCCGGTGAGTTTGACGGTCACTGGAACTACTATTTACTGGATCTTGCCAAAGCCGAAGCCGTTCAGTTGACCGAAGGCGCAGGTGATAATACCTTCGGCGGTTTTTTATCGCCGGACGACAGCGCCCTCTACTATGTCAAAAACGACCGCACCCTGCTGGAAGTGAATCTCAAGACGTTGGCAGAACGCGAAGTGTACCGCGTGTCTGATGACTGGGTGGGCTACGGTACCTGGGTTGCCAACAGTGACTGTACAAAACTGGTCGGTATCGAAATTGCTAAAAGCGACTGGACACCGTTAAACAGCTGGCAGCTGTTCCATGACTTCTTCCATAAAGGCCCGCACTGCCGACTGCTGCGCGTCGATTTACGTACCGGCGACAGCGCGGTGATTCACGAAGAGAAAAACTGGCTGGGTCATCCGATTTATCGTCCGTTCGACGATAACACCGTCGCTTTCTGCCATGAAGGTCCGCACGATTTGGTCGATGCGCGAATGTGGCTGGTCAATGAAGACGGCAGTAACGTGCGTAAAGTTAAGGATCATGCGCAGGGTGAAAGTTGCACCCATGAATTTTGGGTCCCGAACGGCTCGGCGCTGGTCTATGTCTCGTACCTGAAAGGTCAGCAAGGACGCACCATCTCCAGCTACAATCCTGATACCGGCGTTAATGAAGCCGTAATGTTAATGCCTGCCTGCTCGCATTTAATGAGCAATTTTGATGGCACATTGCTGGTCGGCGATGGTTCAGGTACACCGGTAGACGTGAAGGATACTGGCGGTTACACCATCGATAACGACCCTTATCTGTATGGATTTGATGTAGCGAAGAAAAGCTGTTTCCGCATCGCACGCCACGATACTTCCTGGGCTACCGTGGCAAACAGCCGTCAGGTCACCCACCCGCATCCGTCGTTTACACCAGACGATCGCGCGGTACTTTTTAGCTCAGACAAAGATGGCAAACCGGCGTTGTACATTGCCAAACTGCCCGAGCAGCCGGAACTGTTTCAACTGTAGTCCCCGAAATGATTGTGCCCTGTTTTTAATTTAATGTTTCTGTAACTGGCCTTGCCCTCCTCGCGGAGGGCTTTTTTTATTAATAGAAAAGCTCAATACTATAAATAATAAGCAGCAGAAAACCCCGGCCAACATCTCCGGGGTATTTCGCCAGCTATTGATGGTATTTAGAAAGAATAGGCGACGCCCATACGGAAACGAGTTTGACGCTCATCCGTTGTTTTCACACCCACGTTCCCGACTTCAACATACGGTGCCCAGTTTTTATCCCACTTATAGGCTAACTTGGCGTTATATTCATTGGAGTAGGTTTTATTATTATTACGCGCGACACCTTCGGTGCTTTTGGCGTAAACATAGTTCAGCTCAGTACGCCAGTCACCCAGCACAAAACCAACCCACGCATCCCCACGGTTTACCTTATCATCTTCTTTATTGGAGCTTGAAGGATAGCGTGTATATTCATAACGATAGCGGGTAGCTACATAGAAACCATTCTCAAAACTGTACTGCAGGTGCAGGTTCGGTTTGTAGATGGTGCGGCTGTCATTACTTTCAAGTGTCAGACCTGGCGTTACCGCAATATTGCTGGTTGCTTTCCAACGCCAGTTAATTGAGTCTTCATGACCGTTACCCACTACATCAGCAAAAGGCTGGTCAGCTTTATCACCACCCGATTTCCATTTTGCTTCAACGGTAAAACCTAAACCATTTTCAAAACGATGCGACACCGACACGCGATCAGCATTAGACCCGCTATCAATATATTCATGTCGTAAGTCAACGGTGACAGCCTGCGCTGCAAATGACGCACCAATTAAAGACGCAAGCACCAGAGTGTTCTTAAACATATGCTACCCTCAAATTAAAATGATGTTCCTTTTTTATGGAATTGCATTTTATTTTTTTAACACCACTATTTTAGTGATCATGATCGTAATTATTTGTTTCAAAAAAAATGGACAACAACAGCGTGATGAATATCAAACAAAAATCATCTAAAAACCCGAAAACAAAGATCATGATCACGGTTCATTTTATTTAAAATGAATGGCAGAAGTATTAATCACAACAATTTATATTAAAAACAATGAGATACAACAAAACACGCAGTTAATAACGCAAGTTATATTACCTGTGATAATTATACACTTTTGTATTATTAATTAAGTTATAAGCGAAAAGGGTAAATCAGAGGAGGGATTTTGCTTCAGAGTTTTTCTGAATAGATTTTACTTATTTCAAAATATAACAGGTGAGCGCTGTCACATTTGCATGGACAGCGCGGCAGGAAGGCGTATTTGAGAGGATTAATTTAGAGCGGATCAGTCACGTTCGATGGCCAACGCCACACCCTGACCGCCGCCGATGCACAGCGTTGCCAGACCTTTATGCGCCCGGCGTTTCACCATTTCATGGACCAGTGAAACCAGAATACGGCAGCCGGACGCCCCAATCGGATGACCGAGCGCAATGGCCCCACCGTTCACATTCACCCGGCGTTCATCCCACTCCAGCATTTTGCCGACAGAAAGCGCCTGCGCGGCAAACGCTTCGTTGGCTTCGATAAGATCAACATCCGCCAATTGCCAGCCAACTCGTTCCAGGCAACGTCGCGTCGCGTACACCGGCGCAATGCCCATCAACGCAGGATCAACCCCGACGCTGGCAAAGGCACGAATGCGCGCCAGCACGGGTAAGTTCAGCTCCTGGGCCTTGGCTTCGCTCATCATCATCACGGCAGCAGCACCATCGTTTATTGATGATGCGTTACCCGCCGTAACGGAACCCAAGCGATCAAAGGTAGGATCCAGACGCGCCAGCCCTTCTGCGCTGGCATCGGTTCTCGGCTGTTCGTCGGTATCCACCACTATCGATTGTCCGTTACGCTGAGTGACCACGGGCACAATTTCATCTTTAAACCGTCCGGCATCGATCGCCATACGCGCTTTGTGTTGCGAGTGAAGCGCGTAGGCATCCTGTAATTCACGGCTGATACCGTATTCCCGCGCCAGGTTTTCCGCGGTAACGCCCATGTGATAATCGTTGAAAGCATCCCACAAGCCGTCGTGCACCAGGCTGTCGACCAGTTGACTATTACCGAGTTGCGCCCCGGTGCGGCTGTCGGTCAGAACATGCGGGGCGCGGCTCATATTCTCTTGTCCACCGGCAATCACAATGTCGGCTTCACCGCACTGGATAGCCTGCGTCGCCAGATGCAACGCCTTCAGGCCCGAGCCACAAACGTCGTTAATGGTGATGGCGGAAACGGTGTTGGGGAGTCCTCCGTTAATGGCAGACTGGCGTGCCGGATTTTGCCCTGCCCCCGCCGTGAGGACCTGACCGAGGATCACTTCATCAATAGAGTGAACATCCACCCCGGTGCGTTCCATTAACGCCCTGACCACCATACTGCCTAACTCAACGGCAGAGTGGCGTGCCAGCGTACCCTGGAAACAGCCAATCGGTGTCCTCAACGCCCCCACTATCACAACCTCTTTCATCACTACCTCAGCGCAAAATGACAGCGCAATAGTAGATGATTGTTAAGAATAGTTATCTTAGTTGTTTAAAAAATGGTGAGTCTTATCACAAAGGAAATGTGTATCATTTATCTATCATCGAAACGCCACCCTGTTGTAAGTGATCGCGTAGCCAGCTTCCCGCCACGCCAGGCGGCGATTTCTTGTTCCACAGCAGGTCGATAGAAATAGCCTTTGGCCAGCCAGGCACTTTCAGCTGTACCAGCTGTTTTTCCGCAGCAAACTCCTCCACCAGCGCACAAGGCAGCGCACACCAGCCAAATCCCTGCACCGCCATACTGAGCAACAATAAATAGTTAGGCGCTGACCACACCGGACCGCGCGCCACGTTAGTGCCGCTTTCCAGATAGGTATTTAGCCGCAGCTCGCGCCAGGTACGCAGTTGCTCCCACTGCAGTTTTTCCTGCGCCGCCAGCGGGTGCGAAACCGCCACGTACAATCCCATCAAGGTTTGCATCGGCAGGCGTGTGACGCCCATGTCCGTGGGGTAATCCTCGCGCGCTTCAAGGAGACCAACCTGCGCACGTCCCTTTTGCAGCAGATCGATTACGTCCTCATCTTCGCCAATCAGACATTCAAACTCGGTGTGCGGAAACAGTCGGTCAAACTGCACCATCAAATCTTCCAACACATCCGGATGCAGGGTGTCCGAAAGCACAAAAGTCAGACGTGCTTCCGTTGCGCCCGACAGCGAAATCGCCGCCTCGTCCAGCCGCTCGCTGGCCGACAGAATCGCCTGCACATAGCCAAGAATCCGCTTGCCTTGCTCGGTGAGCGTGGGTTGACGTGAAGAGCGGTCAAACAACGCAAAGCCGAGATCGGCTTCCAGATTGGCTATCGCCGTGCTGATGGTGGACTGACTTTTGCGTAACCGCCGCGCCGCCGCAGAAAATGAGCCGCAGGAGACGGTCTCAACAAATGCCGTTAATGCTTCAGGAGAGTAGCGCATGAACTATCTACTTTATCGATGGATTCTATCTTTTAGATATCACATAAAACGATAAAATTACCACTATTCCGTTATCCGGGCATCAAAGAAGGTTTTAGGTTATGCAACACGATACAGTCCAACGCCGTTCGTTAATGGAACGTATTTTTCACGCCGTCTGTTTTGAGGGTATTGCCACCGCCGTTCTCGCGCCAACCGCCGCGTGGTTGATGCAGCGCTCAGTGCTGGAAATGGGCGGATTGACCATACTTCTGGCGACCACGGCGATGATCTGGAATATCATTTATAACGCCCTGTTTGACCGCTTATGGCCGACTCACCTGGTAAAACGTACGGCTAAGGTCCGCGCATTTCACGCGTTAGGTTTTGAAAGTGGGTTTATTGTGATTGGAGTGAGCATTATGGCGTATGTGCTGAACGTCAGCCTGCTGCAAGCATTCACCCTGGAAATTGGTTTCTTCCTGTTCTTCCTGCCGTACACCATGTTTTATAACTGGGCGTATGACACATTACGCGAACGCGTAATGAAACGTCGCCAGCAGCGCGTTACTGCCTGATAATCCAATGAATAGTCGGAATTATCTCCATTCCGGCTATTCATCCCTTCTCCCGCCCACGTGTTCACACCTCCCCCAGCCCCGCTCATTTGTGGTAAATTGCGCTTCTTTTTGTTTATTTTATAGTTGATACGTTCAAATAATGTCGAAAATTTGGTCAAAAGAAGAGACTCTCTGGAGCTTCGCGTTATACGGGACTGCCGTCGGCGCAGGAACCCTTTTCCTCCCCATACAGCTGGGTTCTGCTGGCGCGGTGGTGCTGTTTATCACCGCACTCGTCGCCTGGCCTTTAACCTACTGGCCACATAAAGCGCTGTGCCAGTTTATTCTGTCATCCAAAACCTCAGCGGGTGAAGGGATCACTGGCGCAGTCACCCACTATTACGGCAAAAAGATAGGCAGCCTGATTACCACCCTCTATTTTGTGGCCTTCTTTGTGGTGGTGCTGATCTACGCCGTGGCGATCACCAACTCACTCACCGAACAGCTGGCAAAACATATCGTGATCGATCTCCGCGTACGTATGCTGGTCAGTCTCGGCGTAGTGCTGGTGTTGAATTTGATTTTTCTGATGGGTCGCCAGGCCACCATTCGGGTGATGGGTTTTCTGGTATTCCCGCTGATCGCTTACTTTTTGTTTCTGTCGCTCTACCTGACCGGAAGCTGGCAGCCAACGTTACTCACCGGCCAGATGTCGTTTGATCAGCACACGCTACATCAGGTCTGGATATCGATTCCCGTGATGGTTTTCGCTTTTAGCCATACGCCGATTATCTCCACGTTTGCTATCGACAGGCGTGAGAAATACGGCGAGCAGGCCATGGGTAAATGCAAAAAAATCATGAAAGTCGCCTACGTTATCATCTGCCTGAGCGTGCTGTTTTTCGTCTTCAGCTGTCTGATGTCGATTCCGGTAAATTACATTGAAGATGCGAAGCACGAGGGCGTGACCATTCTGTCCGCGCTGTCGATGATGCCCAACGCGCCCGCATGGCTGTCGATTTCCGGGATCATCGTCGCCGTAGTGGCGATGTCAAAATCGTTCCTCGGCACCTACTTTGGCGTGATTGAAGGGGCGACAGAGTTGGTCAAAACGTCTCTGCACCAGGTCGGTGTGAAGAAAAGCCAGGCCTTTAACCGCGCCCTGTCTATTATGCTGGTCTCCACCATCACGTTTATCATTTGCTGCATTAATCCAAATGCAATTTCAATGATTTACGCGATTAGCGGGCCGCTGATCGCCATGATTTTGTTCATCATGCCGACATTGTCTACCTATCTGATCCCGACCCTGAAGCCGTACCGCTCGATAGGCAATCTGATCACCCTGATTGTCGGTCTGCTGTGCGTATCTGTGATGTTTTTTGGCTAGAACGTGTTGTTTAACGGCTCATTCCACTATGTGGATGAGCCGTTAAACTGAATTATTTGATGTAGGAGTCCAGCACCTTCAGCACGACGTCCAGATCCTCTTCACGTTTGATTTCATCACCCTGATGCACGATATGCTCGGTCAGATGACCTTTAATCACTTCACGCATTAATCCATTTACCGCGCCGCGAATTGCCGCAATCTGCTGTAAAACGGCGGCGCATTCATGCGGTTCATCAAGCATAGTTTTCAGCGCAGCTACCTGCCCCTGAATCTTACTCGCGCGGGCTTTGAGCTTTTGTTTGTCGCGGATCGTATGTGACATCGTCCTGTCCCCGTTGCATAAATCATGACGTACTATACCGTGCCGATCTACTGGGGGGTAGTATTCGGTACTGGGGGGGAGTAGAATCTGACGAAACAAACCAACTAAGAATCATTCTCATGGGTGAATTTTCGACGCTTCTTCAGCAGGGCAACGCCTGGTTCTTTATTCCCAGTGCGATTTTATTGGGCGTGCTGCACGGCCTGGAGCCGGGGCATTCCAAGACCATGATGGCGGCCTTTATCATCGCCATTAAAGGCACCATCAAACAGGCGATCATGCTGGGACTGGCGGCGACGCTGTCGCACACCGCCGTGGTGTGGTTGATTGCGCTGGGTGGGATGTATATCAGCAAAGCCTTTACCGCCCAGGCGGTCGAACCCTGGTTACAGTTTGTCTCGGCGATTATTATTCTGAGTACCGCATTGTGGATGTTCTGGCGCACATGGCGCGGGGAGCAGAACTGGCTGGCCGACGCGCATCACGACCACGGGCACGATCATCACCATGATCACCACCATGACCATGACCACCATCATCATGCTCACCACGACGCTCATCATCATCATGATCATCACCACGAACACGATCATGCCGCGCTGGCAGGCTTTGCTGAAGGTTCAAAAGAGTATCAGGATGCCCACGAACGGGCGCATGCCACGGATATCCAGCGCCGCTTTGCGGGTAAAGAGGTTACCAACGGGCAAATTTTGTTGTTTGGCCTGACCGGCGGGCTGATCCCGTGCCCTGCCGCCATCACCGTATTGCTGATTTGCATCCAGCTCAAAGCTTTTACGCTGGGGGCCACCATGGTGTTGTGCTTTAGCGTCGGTCTGGCAATAACGCTGGTTACGGTGGGTGTAGGCGCGGCCATCAGCGTGCAGCAGGCAGCCAAACGCTGGAGCGGGTTTAACACGCTGGCGCGCAAAGCCCCCTATTTTTCCAGTGTGTTGATTGCTATGGTCGGCGTATATATGGGCATTCACGGTTATATGGGGATCGTGGGGTAACACGAGTCACAATAGCGCGCAGCGACCTTTGCCGCTGCGCGTGAAACCTGACTAGCTCGCCACATTCCCCCACACCAGTTGGCCTTTATGGAAGGTTGCGGTACGGGGAGAAATTCGAGCGACAGCCTCGGCAGAACAGGAGGCATCCACCAGCACAAAGCTGGCCTCATCCTGTGCTTTTGGCCATACGCGTTCGCCTTTATCGTTGAGCGGCAGCACATCGCCGGTGGCAAGGAACAGCGCCCGCGACAGGTTGAGTTCGTTAGGGCGAATATAAAGCTGCGCGTACAGATTCGCCTTTTCCAGCATGTCCCCCAGCCCGTACGGCGACCAGTGGTCGATCACGCTGTCGGTGCCGGTAATCACCACCACGCCTTTGTCGCGCAGCTGTTTCAGCGGCATGTGCATCGTGCCAATCGGCACCGTCGAGGCAATGGTAATTTGCTGCGCCACCAGGCGGGTCGCTAGTTCATCCACCTGCTGCTCGTTCAGCGTAGACAGCGCAAACGCATGGCTGATGGTCAGCTTGCCCTTCAACTGCGGGGTTTTCTCTACCGTTTCCACCATGTAATTCACCGCCGCCACGCCTGCCGGGCTGGTTTCATGCAGATGGATATCCACGCCTTTATCGTAATCGAGCGCAATCTGGAACATGGTATCGAGGGATTTCTCCATCGCCCCGTCCACGCTGGTTGGGTCCAGCCCACCTACGTACTGCGCCCCCGCCTGCATCGCTTCACGCATCAGCGGTTCAGACTTCGATAACAGCAGGCCATGCTGCGGAAATGCCACGATCTCACAGACAAAACCCGGCTGACGACGCGCCAGCACAGCCTGTAGATTCTCCAGATTTTTCAGCCCGGAAACCGGCTCAATATTGCAGTGGCTGCGGGCAATCGAGGTACCTTTTGATTGCAGCAGGTCGATAAGCTTTTCCGCACGCTCTTGCGTATACGGCTGCAGTTCAGGCAGCAGCTTTTGTTCCAGGCGAATCATATCCTGAATAGTGGTGCCCGCCGGGCGGTTGAGTGAGCGCCACGGACCGCCATAAAAGGTTTTATCCAGATGGATGTGCATGTCGCGCATGGCGGGCAGCATCAGCTTTCCGCCTGCATCGTAGTGCGGCAACGTGACATCCGGATGCTGCTTATTCTCACGCAGCGCAACAATTTTCCCGTCCTGAATCTCTACGGTTTGCAGCGCGGTACGGGTATGCACCACCACGGCGTTTTCGTAATCAAATCCCGCTTCCAGCAGGACGTTATCCAGGTAGTAGTGTTTATCGTTAATCGTCATCGTGTTCTTCGCGCAACGGGTTGTCCCGACAGGATCCGCAGCATACGCGACCGGAGCGACCGCTCCAAATAGCGCGGCAGCGGTGACCATTTTTCCGCTCTGGCTTAAAAACTCACGGCGGCTGTTACTTTCCTTCATTCGCATCTCCTTTCAGGAATGGACAATATGGGTGCCTGTTTCACCGCGCAGCGCGGCGGGCAGGCATTCCGGCGTGGTGATGATCACCCGTTTACCGCCACGGGCGAGGAACGTCAGGCTGGCAACGATTTTGGGTAACATGCTGCCCGGCGGGAAATGCCCTTCCTGCATGTAGCGGGTCATTGTTGCAATATCCACGGTGTCCAGCGCCTGCTGCTCAGGCTTGCCAAAATGAATACACACTTTCTCAACGCCGGTGGTGATCACCAGCACGTCGGCGCGGATCTCCTGCGCCAGCAGCGCGGTGGAGAGATCTTTATCAATCACCGCATCTACGCTCTGGTAATCCCCCTGATCGCTACGTACCACCGGGATCCCACCGCCGCCCGCGCCAATCACCACAAAGCCTTGCTGGGTCAGTGCTTTAATCGCCTCAGCTTCGACGATACGCTTCGGCTCCGGCGAAGCGACGACCCGACGGTAGCCGCGCCCGGAATCCTCAACAAAGCGCCAGCCCGGATTGGCCAGCTGTAGCGCATCACGCTGAGCGTCGCTAAAAAACGCGCCGATCGGTTTGGTGGGGTTGGCAAATCCCGGATCGTTTTTGTCGACCTCCACCTGCGTGACCACAGTGACCGCCTTCTGTTCGCCACGCCGCGCCAAACGGTTATTCAGCGCCTGTTGGATCAGATAACCAATGCCACCCTGGGTATCGGCGACGCAGTTTGCCAGCGGCGTCAGCGGTAAGCCTTCACGCTCGTGGGCAATCTCTGCGCGCCGCAGATCGAGTCCCACCTGCGGCCCGTTGCCGTGCGTCAGCACAATGTTGTAGTCCGATGCCAACATCTCCAGCACCGTATCGGCAACGGCTTTTACGGCTTCAGCCTGGTGCTCAATCGACTGGCTGGCGTTATCTTTGATAATGCTGTTGCCGCCAATGGCAACGACCACAAGTTCTTTCATAGCGTCATCTTCCACAGCAAAGCGATTCAGGAGGTTTTGGTCGGTTGCTGCTCAAGGGCAGTCACCGCTTCACGGCTGTCGAGCACATGCTTTATCACGAACATCCCGCCCATCATCAGGTAGGCCATGACAAACATCAGCGAACTGCCTTCAGCAAACCCAACGGCCGGGGAGTGGATCACGCCAAACAGCGACAGCAGCGCCCCACCGGCGGAGGCAATCGCCCCACGTAATGGTTTGTTGATAATGGCGAAGATGGCGATACAACCCCACAGCATACTGGCCAGCGGCGCGCCGCTACCGAGGTGCACCAGCCCGTCGTAGTACACGCCTTTACTGTGCAGCAGGTCGGTTCCGAGTTTAGCCGCTGACGTTCCCGCCGCCCCCATCACGCTGTTCACGATGGTTAACGCCCAGTTGGCAATCCACGGGAACAGACAGATGAAGATGACGGGCACCTCAACTTTGGGCGTTTCTCGCACCACCTGGTTGGCGGTTACTACGCCGATAAACACCAGTATCGGCACGATCGCGGTCATCGGAATAATGGCGAGCATAAACGCCCCCAGACCAAACAACGGCACCAGAAACATGGTGATCCCCGACGCGAGGGTATAGCCGATACTGGCCCCCATCGCTTTCCAGCCCGCGTGTCCGACATACACGGTAACCGGGAACGGATTACCCAACATGCAGCCCAGCATTGATGCAAAGCCGTTCGCCATCATGACTTTACGGGTGTTGTACTCATCGCCTGCGGCGTGCGCACTTTCAATGTTCTCAAGGTCAAAAATGTAGTTCGCCAGTCCCAGAGGAACCGCAGAAGCCAGATACGGCAGTGCGTGCGGCAAGCCTTGCAGGAAGCTGTCGACGTGAATTTCCGGCGGGTTGAAGCCAAAGGAAGACATCGACGCTTTGATCGCTTCCGGGCTTTGCAGGCCGGAGATCCACGCCAATGCCGTACCGGCGATCAGCAGCAGCAGGCCGGTAGGGATACGGGCAAAAATCGGCTTCTTACCGAACCAGTTAATGAAGATCAGCAGCAGCACGATGAACGATACGGTTGGCGCTTCAAACGCCTGCAGCATCGGGTTCATCGCCAGCAGCAGCAGACCCAGGCCGGATAAACAAGAGAGCAGCACCGTGCGTGGGATCATCTTGCGGATGGTCTCGCCCAGGAACGAGCCGCCAACCAGGATCAACGCTTCGACAAAACACCACACCAGGGCTATCTGGATGGCGAAGTTGGCATCTTTGGTTTGCTGATACACCGGCATCAGCACCAGGAACGTAACGGTGAAAATTGACGGTGCGCTCGGCCCGGACGGCAGCGCCGTCACGTCTTTACGCCCGGTTTGTTTCGCCATCTGCAGGCCAAACCAGGCGTAGCAGACGCTGGCCACCAGCACCGCCAGACCAAAGGCTGGCGCAATACGGCCATAGACAATTTCAGTCGGGATCCCGACGACAAAAATGAGCAGCCCCATCATTGTCAGCAGGTTAGTCAGGTTGTTGGTCATCAGCCCAAAGTAAGCCGCCCAGTCACCCCGTTTCCATTCTAGTTTTATGCTGTTCATGGAATATCCTTTACAGGTTAAGCATCGTTTGCGATCGCGGGGATCGCCCAGCCCTGCAGGTAAGCAACGTTTTGCACTTCGCTACCGTGGGGCTAACGGCGTTAGCCCCGGGTATTGTTATTGGCAGTAGCGATCGCGCCAGCTAAGGATCGCCTTTTCAAAACAGGCAAACGGCGGATGGACAATTCCCGCGCCGATCATGCCGATCCCCGCATCTTTGTGCGCAATGGCGGTGTTGATCACCGGCAGAATGCCGGTGCTACCAACGCGCGTAATGTCGATAGCGGTAGGTACGCCCATAAAACCGAGCAGCGGAATAGTGACGTTCGGGTTTTCGCCAAGGGTGATTTCACGCATCTGGCGGGAGAAGTCGACCGCTTCCTCAACCGTACCGCCGACCAGCGCCACGATGGCCGGCGCCGTCGCCATGGCAAAACCGCCAATGCCGTAGGTTTCGGTAATCGCACTGTCGCCGATATCACGCCCGGAATCTTCCGGCTTATAGCCCGCAAACATCGGGCCAATCACCTGCTGAGCCGGGCCGGTAAACCACTGGCCTGGTAACCCACTGACGCGCAGACCAAACTCAACGCCGTTGCGCGCCATCGTCGTCACCACGGTGCTGTATTCAATACCGTGCGCAGCATCCATCGCGGCTTTGCACATCGCCATCCACGTCGGCCCGGAGAAGTAGTCGCTGCTAAGGACAAACTCGAACACTTCACGCTGCTGTGCCACCGGATAGCCGGTCTGGATAATCCATGGGGTCAGCGCCTGAATCAGCAGCGCCGTCCCGGCATTATTGCGGTTGTGGCATTCATCGCCCATATGCAGCGCCTGCGCCAGCATCAGGCGCAGATCAATTTCCCCCGCCAACTTCATGGCGTCGCGCAGCATCGGTCCCAGCACGTCGCGCATCCAGTTCAGGCGATCGATAACGCTCTGATCGTTCGCCCCCATACGCAGGATCTTCGCCATTTGCTCGCTCATATTGGTATATGCGCGGTTGCCGTAGGTTTTGTTTTCCACAATGTGCATGAACATCGAGGCCGACGTGACGCCCGCCATCGATCCGACGCAGTCGTGCTCGTGGCACGGCGAGAAGATGATTTCACCGGAGGCGGCAAGCTCGGCGGCGGCATCGAGGTCTTTTGCCAGTCCTTCAAACACCAGCGCCCCGGTCACGGCCCCTTTCATAGCGCCGCACATGTTTTCCCAACGGGTCGGCGGACCGGCGTGCAGGATGGTGTTGCGGGTCATGCCCGGCACCACGTTGATGGCCTGATCAAAACCAATCAGCACCGGGTGCGACTGGATAATACGTTCCAGCGCCTGCTGGTTTGCGGCAGCAATTTTGTCTGCCAGCGGCGAATCGGCAATCTCGTCCAGCGCGGCAACCACCTGCATATTGCCCTGGCCCGGCGGCGTCCAGTCGAGCTGGGTCACCGGTACATTTTGCTTTTTCAGGTCATCACTGAACATCGCGATGCCGACGTTAATCACGTTCAGCGGCTGGGTAAACAGCGTCTGGCTCATC
Organism: Citrobacter sp. C348; assembly: GCF_047467975.1. Taxonomy (NCBI): domain Bacteria; kingdom Pseudomonadati; phylum Pseudomonadota; class Gammaproteobacteria; order Enterobacterales; family Enterobacteriaceae; genus Citrobacter; species Citrobacter sp. C348. Next base: position 309,188 of record NZ_JASJUJ010000005.1, read on the forward strand.
AGGCTTCCTCCCCTTTACAGATAAATTCACGCGCCAGCAATCCGGTGTTGGTGCTGCTGCTCGCCCAGATAACCCCGGCATCGGTCAGCATCTGGCACTGTTTTTCCAGTGATGGCGTATCCTGGTCGGTTCCCAGTACATAACCGAGGATCTCCAGAGGACGTCCGTCTGCGGCAGCGATCGCTTTCGCCTCAGCGATCGCCTCGATCATCACGCCCACCGGATCTTCATGCGATCCAAAGCCGAGGACGAAATCCATCACGATCACGCCGACTTCAGGATCCCGCGCTTCCTGCAATAAACGGCTGATGCGGTTGGTCGGGTCGATCATCGGGTGCGGCTTGCCGTTGGTGAAGTCGTCATCACCAAAATCGAGGAAGGTATGCGCCACGCTGCGGTTAATATCCGGCAGGCGGAACGCCGGGTCCGGGTGAATGTTGCTGTACACCTCGGCATGTTTTTCCATCGCGGCAAACATCGCCTCATCGCACAGCGTGCCGCCACAGAACAGCCCACGGATATATTTTTGCTGCGGTGTCAGACGGGCGCGCACTTCTTCAATCAGCGGCCAGTTGAGCGGGTGCAGATCCAGGCTCTCTTTTTTCACGCCGCTGAGCAGAACCGCGCGCAGCGCCGCATCTTTGGTGCTGCGCGCGAACTGCAATCCGTCTTCGTCCGCCATTGCGGCGTCACGTCCGAGGAAGCACACCACCACCGGTTTGTGACAGGCACGCGCGCGGTCCAGCACCTTGCGGGCCACCGCAGGCGCAGGCGGTTTGGAGATCAGTGCAATAATCTCGGTTTGCGGATCGGCTTCCAGCATGGCAATCGCGTCAAGCATCATCAGGCCGCCAATCTTTTCGCTCAGGTCACGACCGCCGGTGCCAATCAGTTGAGAAATGCCGCCACCAAACTCGTGAATGCGCACGCTGAGCTCCTGGCTCCCGGTGCCGGATGCGCCGACAATGCCGATATTGCCGCGACGCACGGCGTTGCCAAAGCACAGCGCCGCCCCGTTAATAATGGCGGTCCCGCAGTCTGGCCCCATCATCAACAGCCCTTTTTCGTGCGCCAGTTGTTTCAGCGCCAGCTCGTCTTCAAGAGAAACGTTGTCAGAAAACAGCATCACGTTAAGGTTGTTTTGCAGCGCCTGACGCGCTTCACGGGCCGCGAACAGACCGTTAACTGAAATGACCGCCAGGTTGCTGTCGGGAACGTGTTTCTTCGCACTGGCAAGCGTGGCATAACGCGCTTCGTGCTGGCCGCCCTGCTCTTTATGCGTGAACAGCTCATCGATGGCCACCAGCGTTTGCGCGTTTGCTTCGTCGCTCGCGCCTTTAATGACAATCATCAGATCGCCACTCTTCGCCTCTTCCAGTTCAGGCGTCAGCAGGCCGAGATTCTTCAGCACGCCTTTGTTCATTTCCGTTGCCATCGCCACGAATGCCTGCTCCACGCCATCGAGCTTATTCGCACGCGTTGAGATAGACATCAGTGACACAGAATCAAAATACGTGTTCTTTTTAACAACTATCCTGATCGACATAATTCCCTCCGGACCGGTGGCTCAGGGCGCAGGCATCCGCCATGCCATACAGCATGTCGCAGCCAGAACTTGAGCCGATATTTTTAATGTCAGTAATAAATGGCATAGCAACGTGGTGTTGCCGCGTAATAATATGGGTTACCAGTCGTGCAACGCTTTCCCGATAACGCTGATGAAAAGCCTCTTCCAGCGTTATTTTACTGAGCAGCGTTGTGTTATTTCCGGCAATCCGTAATGCTGCTAAAAAATCGTGCTGATACTTTTTTAACGGGTGACCGTTAATAAATAAAACCGTGCTCAGCCCCACTAAATAATCATCGGATGATGGCGTTAAGCCAATTCCCAGACCGATTAACTGGCCAACTGCGAAAGAAATATTTTCGCCATTATTCAGGGCGGCGATTAATGCCCGGCGGCGGTTCTGTAATTCACGGGCGATTTCCTGATAAAACGGGTTATCGCCCTGGTACAAAAATAATGTGTCGCGGTGATTCAGCTGTTGGCGGATAACCTCTGCCCAGCAACGCCAGGAAATTGCTGCGAAGCGGTCTGCATCTGGCGACCAACTCGGCATTTGCCAGGTCTGGCACCCGGAGGTTGCTATCCATTTATCCGTGCCAACGGCTATTCCCGTCTCGGTAAAACTCACCGGCTCGCCGGGATGAAACAGATCTTCACAATGCGTCAGCGCCAGCCGACAACTGTTAGGCGCGTTATCGCCGCTCTCGCTCAGTAAGGTGAACAATCGCTGCAACTCGGGTATGAACAGGTTTACCGCGCGGGAAAAAACCTGTTCTACACGCCCCGTTCCCCGAAATTCAAGAAACGCGCCGTCGGCGGTTAGCGCCGTTACGCATCGCCGTGATGGCGTGGCGATAGTGGCGCTCCTCGGTCAAGCTCCGGCGGCAATCAGCAGCTCGGCAATTTGGTGATACCCTTTCTCCCGCGCCAGTTCCAGCGGGGTTTTGCCGTACTTGTCCGTCATGTGCGGATTCGCACCATTGTCGAGCAGCAGCTTGACGATTTCCTGCTGCTTTGCGCCGCCGTCGTTGAGTACGATGGCTTCCAGCAGCGGCGTCCAGCCGACAAAGTTGGTGTGGTTAACGTTGATGTCGGTACGCAGCAGCAGTTCACGCACGATCTCCACGTGGCCTTTTTCGCTGGCAGGCGTAATGCCAACGCCGCCAAAACGGCTGAGAACATTGAGATCAGGGTTAGCCGGTAACACCAAACGCAGCAGCGTTAAATCATTGGTCAGGCAGCTAATCAGGAAGGGATTAAAACAGGTTTGATCTTGTTTATTAATATCGGCGCCAGCCTCAATCAATAAAGACACGCAGTCATAATGTTTATTCAGGCTGGCAATAATGATGGCGGTACGTCCCTGGCGATTGGTCGCATTAATATCCACATTTTTTGCCAGACAGGATGTTAATCCCTGCGCATTGCCCTGCTCTGCCGCCAGCAGAAATTCAGTAATAAGTTCTTTCTCTGACATAATCCTTCTCCTGCAGTTTTTAAGGCTTTTTAAAATTCCGATAACCTGAGAATAGCAACAGAGAGATGGGAATAACATCCGCTTAAATTTCATTCATCGTTAGCGAGTCGATTATTGAATAGTATTTAATAATGAGAGCAAAAACGTGCTGTAGTGCAATCTTTCTCTTATGACCGCTGCTCTTTTAGACATTATTCAGTCATCCGGGAAATAAAGCGGGATGCTGCACGGATAGCGGCCTGCAACTAAAAGACAGAAGTGTGATTGCCTTCAAATCAAATGTGAACCTGGTGTTAAATTCTGTTCAAAACTGGTTGCTCTGCATAAGGATTACAAATACATTCAACAATCAACGTATGGCAGGGGGTAGACGCGCCCGAGGGGAGAGAGGATGAATTCAATTTTTACCGAGGAGAACCTGCTGGCATTCACCATGGCTGCACGCTACAGCAGTTTCAGCAAAGCCGCCGAGGAGCTGGGTTTAACCACCTCCGCCATCAGCTACACCATTAAGCGAATGGAGACCGGGCTCGACGTGGTGCTGTTTACTCGCAATACCCGCAGCATTGAGCTGACCGAGTCCGGGCGTTATTTCTTCCGTAAGGCGACCGACCTGCTAAACGACTTCCACGCCATCAAACGCAGTATTGATACCATCGCTCAGGGTATTGAAGCGCGGGTGCGCATCTGCATTAACCAGTTGCTCTACACCCCGCAGCATACCGCGCGGCTGCTGCAGGCCCTCAAAAAGCAGTTTCCAACCTGCCAGATAACCGTAACCACCGAGGTGTATAACGGCGTCTGGGACTCCATTATTAATAATCTGGCCAATATCGCCATTGGCGCGCCGGATACGTTGCTGGACGGCGGCGGGATTGATTACACCGAAATAGGGGCGATACGCTGGTCGTTTGCCATCGCCCCGGATCACCCGCTGGCCTTTATGCCTGAACCTATTTCAGAAAGTCAGCTGCGGCTGTACCCGAATATTATGGTGGAAGACACCGCGCATACCATTAACAAGAAGGTTGGCTGGCTGCTGCACGGGCAGGAGTCTATTCTGGTTCCCGATTTTAATACCAAGTGCCAGTGCCAAATCCTCGGCGAAGGCATCGGTTTCCTGCCGGACTATATGGTGCGCGAGGCGATGGAAAAGTCGCTGCTGGTGACACGGCAAATCCACAACCCGCGACAGGATTCCCGCATGCTGCTGGCAACCCAGCACTCGGCAACAGGTCGCGTAACGCAGTGGATTAAAAAAGAGTTTGGTCCACACGGGGTACTGACGGGAATTTATCAGGATCTGCTGCATCGGGAGTAATGTGCCGGATAGCGCTATCCGGCGGAAATCAGACTTCAGGCGCGGATATCGTCGTACTCGCGGGTTTTATCAAACTCATGTTTGGCAAACGGGCACAGCGGGATAACCTTGCGGTTTTCGGCGCGCATTTTCTCCACCACCTTCGCCACCAGCAGTTTACCTACGCCCTGACCTTTCAGACTCGGGTCAACATCGGTATGTTCAATGATGCTCAGATGCTCGCCAGTCGGCACAAAGACGATTTCAGCGACCTGGTTGCCCTGCGCATCATTCACATAAAATTTGTTATGGCCTGCAAGAATTTCCATGGTTCCCTCACTTACTTCTGACGGTATTTCAGCGCACCGCTTGGGCAGGTATCGATAACCCTGATAACCGTGGCAACATCAACTTCATCAGGAATAATCCACGGTTTACGCTTGAGGTTGAACAGCTTCGCGCTGCCGCGCACACAGTTTCCCGAGTGCTGGCACATTGTCGTATTGAAATAGACGTCGATCTTCTCACCGGTATAGGCCCGGTAGCCTGCATCCAGTAGTTCCTTATCCATGACATTGCCTCAGTTATTTTTATTGTACCGAGTCTAATCATAGTCCGATGCAGGGTTGAAGGATGTAACAGGCGGCACAAATTGTCTCATGCCGCCTGAGGGTCATTATTTTGCGTCTTCAGACTCGAGCGTTCTTTCCGGCAGCATCGTCAGCATGGCCGGCGTGGGCGGTGGCAACCGGTTATCGGCAATGTGCTTGTCCACATCGACGTGACTGATTTCACCATTCTCATGGTGATGCACCGTCAGCACCCTGGCTTTGTTGAGCTCTGTTACCAGTTCCGGGGTAATACGCATGCTTTCTGCCAGCTCATGATGTTCAAGCCCAGGTCTGCGGTTGCGTCGTTCCACCCGAAAACGGTACTGGTTGTACTTCGCCCAGCCAATCAGCACCAGTCCGTTGATTAAGGCGACCAGCATGTAAAAAGTCACCGTATCCAGGGTGGTGAAAAACGGCCGCACGCCCATATACGGTGAGTGCGCCAGCGCGGTAATCAGCCCTTTATAAATCAGGTACAGAAACCCAACCCAGGCAATCAGCGTCAACAGCACGTCAATTATGCGTGGCAGGAGACGCCGCTCGGTAAAGATCAGTGGCTGGCTCATGGTTCGATCCTCCCTATTCCACGGTCAGGACTCACCCAGCGTGCCCGCCCGCGTTTGCGTTTGAGCATCACTTTGGGGAACGCCACCAGCGTGGTAAACAGGCTCAGCATCCAGTACACCACCGGGAACCAGATTATCCAGAACAACGAGGCGCCGATGCCTTTTTCATAGCGTCGTTCGATCATCAGACTCACGGCAAACTGCAGCAAGCAGACCACGCCGAGGATAAGTCCGGTAAAGGCTGGCGGGAACAGATGCTGCACGTACAACGAATCCGGCATCGGCATGATCAGTCCTAACACGAACAGCAGGATACTGACCGCGTAGGCAAACGACCAGGCAGTCGAAAAACAGAACTCGAGGAACAGCGGCCACATGCGGCGGAATTCCCACGACCACAGGCGGCGCATGTTAACAATAAACACCTCGGCCCCACCCTGCGCCCAGCGTAAACGCTGTTTCCACAACCCTTTCAAGGTTTCAGGCATTAAGATCCAGCACAGCGCCCGCGGTTCAAAGAATACCGACCAGTGGCGCAGCTGCAGCTTCCAGCTGATGTCGATATCTTCGGTGATCATGTCCGGACTCCAGTACCCCACCTCCGCCAGCGCGCGACGACGAAACGCGGCAATCACGCCAGAGACGGTAAAGATCTGCCCATAGACTCGCTGGGTGCGCTTAATCAGGCCGATGATCGACGAGAACTCGCCGACCTGCACACGGCCAATCAACGTGGAACGGGTACGGATACGCGGGTTCCCGGTTACCGCACCGACGCGCGGGAACTGGATCAGCGGGGCGACAATATACGCCACAGCATCGCGATCCAGTAACGCATCGCCATCGATACACACCAGGTAATCGCTGCGCGCAGCGGCTGCGCCGGTCTTGAGCGCCAACGCTTTGCCCTGATTTTCAGCCAGATGAATCACCCGCAGGCTGGGGTACTCAATCGCCAACTGTTCCAGCACGTCGTGGGTGTCATCCGTTGAACCGTCGTTAATGGCAATAACTTCAATGTTCTTGTAACGCTGCGCCAGCGCAGCGCCGATGGTTTCGCGGGCGTTGATCCCTTCGTTGTAACAAGGGATCAAAATCGAAACCAGCGGATTCCCCTCCAGCGTCGGTGGCGGTGTGTCGTCCCCCCATTTCCAGTGGCGCTCACGGTAAAACCAGAAGTACACCCCACCGCTTATCCACAAAGCAGACATGAACAAGGGCCAGAAGAAGACAAAGTTCAACATCACTTCACCCGTAAAGACGACCGCCACGCCAAACGGCAGGCTGAACATCAGGCACAGGATCAGGAAAGCAATAATGCGATCAGTCATTTTTGCGGGTACCAGTATGATGAGAACGTCGAGCGAATCTCTGACATCTCGGGTTTGTCGCTGATGAAATCATCCGGGTAATAACCGTAGTTACCTGCACCGCTTAACTTAAGCTGGCGCATCCATTCGGCTATTTGTTTTCCGCTGATTTCAGCCTGATCCCCGGATTTACGCCAGTCTCGTGCCTGCAGTTCAAACACGGTTTTATCCAGCGCTCCAGGGGTTTGTGCAACGGCATTCACCAGTCGGTCGAGCCATGCGTTGGCATCATTGGCCGGGATCTGCTCCATGAATGGCATCGCCATCGGCGCCGTCCAGTCATAGGTATTGAGGAAGTCATTCAGGTTTTGCGCAAACCAGGCTTCGCTTTCTGGCTCCAGTACCGGCATAGCGTAAATATTGCGGGCTGTTTGCACCTGCGGGCCGCGAATATTACGCACCGAACGCGTCAGTTGCTGGGTAAAGTCGATCAGCATTTTGCTTTTCAGCCGAGTCCAGCGCTCAAATGCCTGCGGATCGTTACGGATTTTCTCAATGCTGTCCGGAAGGCCTGCTGCGCGGTAGGCGGCTAACGCGTCCGGTGAGGCATCTTCGAAGTCTGTCAGGAATGCATCATCATGGAACAATATGCCTTTGAAGCTGGCGTGCTTCGCCAGGTCTTCATAGATCTCGGTAATGCGCTGACGCGCCTCGCCACTCCACGGAGACAAACGCACATACTGTTCGTGATTAATCGCACTGCGTCCGGTTTTTGGATCCCATGCCGTTACGCGTGGAATAGACGCATCGAGATCAAACGCCAGCACCGGCATCCAGGCATAAACCGTCACACCAGCACGCGTTTGTAATTGCCAAGAGATGTAGTTAAAGAGATCGGCACGCATCGGCAGCCAACGGTTAGGGAAATAGAGTTCACGAATATTCCCGTCGCCTTTGGGATCGGCATACGCCTGCAGGAAGACATGTGAAATGCGCATGTCGTATACACGCTGGATCAGCTTATCGATGTTTCGCTTCTGCTGGGCCGGATCTTTGTCATACACGTAATCCAGATCGACATGCATTACGCGCATGGTCTGCGGCTCGCGTACCTGGGCAACCTGGCTGGCAAAACGCTTAAGAGAAGGGTTATCTGAGATCAGTACACGCGGAATATCATCAAGAAACGCTGCATTCGCCAGCCCTTCGTTGAGCGTAAACGCCATCTTATAGCCGTGCTCTTTGGCCAAATTCAACGTCGTACCGTTAGCGGCACCGTACGGCCACACCCAGGCGCGAGGCGACTTCCCGGTTACTGACTTAATTTTGTTGGTGATCAACGAGATATCGGTATTTATGCGGCGGTTGTACTGCTCATCCGTTTCATACGTACCGGTTTTCTTGTCATACAAACGGTTCGCCACCGCCGGTTCTTTACTGCCCTGCGGGTTCGCCTCTGCGCCGAAGTGTGAGTTCCAGGTATGCGCCCCGACCTCCACCAGCGGTGACTTACCCATTTCCTCAACCATTTTCCAGGTAGCGAATTTGTCTCGGGCCGTCATCAGACCGCCAAAATCCACTTTTTTGTTGGCAGGGGCATCCACCCAGCTTCCCACCGGCGCCCATAGCGCAGGCCAGTTGTAGGCTTTTAGCAGCGGCCAGACGCGGGTATAAAAACTGCTATAGCCGTCATCGAAGGTGAGCAATACGGCTTTTTCAGGCAGCACGATTTTGCCGTCATGGGCATCGAGAATTTGCTGCACGCTGATCGGGTTATAGCCGTTGTCACGCAGCCAGCCGATCTGATCGCTCAGCGCACTGGTACGTACAGAAAGATAGCGTTGATCCGCTGCGCCATCCTCAACATCGTGATAACCCAACACCAGGAAACTATTTTTTGGCCACGGATGGTCCGCCGTCAGCTCGGTTCTCTCTCCTGGAGGAACATAGCGAGGCGTCGTATTGTGCGCGCTACTACACGCGGTGATCATCAACCAGCCAGCGATGAGTGCGCCAAGCCACAGGCATCTTTTCAGCATGTTCTATCCTTAAAACCTAACATTCAAATCGAAAGCGAGGGAGATATTCCGCTCACGTTTACCGTCGTAGGGGCGTTTATCCCACATCAGCATCACCCCGCCATCCACGACGTTATTCCATTTAAGCCGCTGTCCGTAACCTAACTGAACTATCGCACCGCCATCTTCGCCTTGCTGCCAGTAGTTACCCACACCGCCCACGCCTTGCTGGGTCCAGACCGTGTCATAGTGTCGGTAAAGGACCTGCTCCGCGCTCAAGCCGGGTACCACAGAGAAATCGCTTTTGGGGTTGTAATACGGCACATTTTCTTTGGTGTTGGTACTGCCACCGATACCCGGCGTGAAGTCCAGCGTAAAGCGCGGCGTCGTCCACAGACGCTCTTTTCCACTCAGCCCGTACTCGATGCGATCGTTACCATCCGAGAAATGTGATGCGGCAAACGACAACTGATACTCTCGTCGTTCGTTTTGATACCAGCGTACAAACACATCTCCACCGTTGGCGTACACGCCGCTACGCAATGCACGTAGGGGCGTATTACGCGAAAGACGCTCCGCCGAACCGCCGACGCGCCAGTTATCGTTGAAATCATGCCAGCCAGAAAGACGGCCACCTATTTTCTGACCATCGCCATAATTACGACCTGAAACTTCCATTTCAGCCCAGTAGTCACGGGAGGTCCATTCCGCACCGGCCGCCAGATCGCGGCTGATGCCTTTACCTTCTTCAAATTCACCGGTGGCGAAGTTGAAACCGGTAAACAGTCGCCAGTTGTCATTGATCGGCGGGCTGTAAATGGCGGTATTGATATTGAAGTCATTCTTACCGCTGACCGGGCTATCAGAGGAGATCCCCTGCGTGCCGCTGATCCGCAGTTCAGACATTTTATGCACATCGCGAATGCGGGCGAGACGCAGCGTCGCCTCATCATCCGGACTACGGGCGATGACGTCATCCGTCAGTTCATCGGCCTGCTTCCATTCCTGAAGATCCAGCGCCACGTAAGCCTGCTGACGCTCCAGCTCCAGGTTGCTTGGCTCGATCACTTCCGCAAGCTTCAGCTCCTTCTCAGCGGCATGCGGCAAACCGCGGGCTTCGAGTACGGAAGAATAGAGGATACGTAGCCCCTGGTTACCCGAGCCAGTACGCGCCAGATGTTCCGTCAGCTTTTCGGCTTCGGGCAGCTCATTAGCGGCAATGTGATATTGCGCGAGTAGCGTCTGGCCAAGCAGCCAGTTATCGTTAGGCTGCGGCGTAGGCGAACCATAGATCCGTCGCAGGTACGGGCTGTCTTTGATTAACGCATCGACCTGTTTTTTGGCATCAACAAAGTTTTCATTATCGATATGCGCGTAGAACAGATCCTGTTGATCTTCAGGGCTAAGCGGCGTAACGGGTATCGGCCCGTTCGGATAGTAGATGCTCATCAGCATCGCTTCGGTTTTTTCCGGCTGACGTTCACTTAACCACGCGGAAGCCACCCAACGTTTTGCATAGTTGGGGACTTCGCCTTCGGATGACAGTGATTCGTATTCGGTAATAACGTCAGCGGTACGCTTGCGGACCAGCAAGGCCCCCATACGGTCTATTCTCGCCCGACGCACATCGCCCTGGGCTGCGGGATCATCTTTCCAGGCAGCAAGCAGTTGGTCATAGCGGGCAAGGGCTTTGTCCGCCACGATAAAACGTTCTTCTTCATTGCGCGCGGTCGTATACGAAGAGCGCACCTTTTCGGCCGCGGCATCAAGCGCAAGGCGACGCTTCACGGGATCGGATGTGGGAACCTCTTCCGCCAGTCCCAACGCAGGTTCGGCTATGCGGTTGGCTGCCAGCGCGGACAACAGCGTTGATTTTGCATTTTTGTTACCCGGATCAACGTCAACCGCCTGACTGGCGACAAGCAATGCATCCCAGTTTTTATTCTGCGAATGGTACACGTAGGCAAGCAGGGCATCGGAATCGGCTCCCGGATGCGCTCGCGCCCATTTATTCGCCTCGGTCAGGGCTTGTTGATTGTAACGGGCATCGGCCAGCGTCATTATCCAGCCGGTACGAACATCCGCGTTATCAGGCTCTTCCTGCAACACGCTTTCCCAGATAGCTAAGGAATCATTCCAGCTTTTCTGATTGCGATACGCACGCGCAGCGGCAACTTTACCGCGCGCAGGCACATCCATCTTCCCGCGATACTGCTGCCAGATAGCAATTGTTGTTTTGTCGTTGTTATCAACCCAACTGGAGACTTGCAGCCAGTCGGCAACCTGATTGGGCGTGAGCGCGCTTTTCTTTCCCTGATCTTCAAGGTAGCGCAATAGTGGCGCGCTATTACCCCCTCGCGCTTCAATAATCAACGCATCATAATCTGATACTGCCGCAGAGATTTGTAGGGGGAAAAGAACGCTGGCCGTAAATAAACAACTTACAGACTTAAAGCGTGTAATGAATTTGGCATGTCGACGCATACTGAACATATCTTCCCTTATATCTTACACCAGAGTAAAAATAAGCGTTATCAATAGGTTATCGTCACTCCCTGACGGTTGCCGACCATGTAAAGAAACAGTGCCGCTTATTTAGCAATGTGGTTGTAACCCATTTAATTCTTTCGTCTTATTGACGACCAGCACCTCATCCACTAGTACAAGGAGGAGATCAAAAACTCATGAATTTTAACACTACGCGAACACGGTTGCTACGCGATAGGAAAACTCTTAAGCAAAAAAAGTATTTTAGACCATGTTCTCCTAATACTCCTGGGATTGAACACTGCGTTTCGGTTAATTTTGGCGGCAAAACCATGCCATTGCGGATAATATTTCAAAAAAATATAAGAACGTTACGTAACTGTTTGCCTGTTAACTAACTTGGGCGGTAGACAGAGAGATCTCTGAGATGTCTCTACCGGTCAGCATGCACATCCTACGAATGTGCCGACGTCGGTCAGGTCAACGCGGAGTATTATGAATGACGGTAGAATACGAACAGGCAGATTAATTTCCTGATAATTTTTATTTGCAGCGTACGTTCATGGTTAAAATACAGACGCCAATATTAAACTCACCACTATAAAAAGAAAAGTATTTTTACAGCACCCGTTATTTAAACGTTCGACATCATAGCTACTCCGGCTCTGCACAATGTAAAAATATCCAGTTAACTGCGCGGTGAACAGCTCTTGAATTTTCCCACTAAATACATATATTACGCATCCCGTTCAGTACATGGAATAACCTTTAATTTTTTTAATTGATATTGGAGTTACGAATGTCAAATAAGAAAATTTCGCGGAACAATGGGGCAACAGGCTCCGTTAATAAGGTTGTCGCATGGTCAACAATCGCTTTACAGGCTCTGTATCCAGCCCTTCTCAGCTTCACGCCGACCATCAGCCATGCTTCAGCCGTTAAGGCATCGCAGGCCGCAGATGAGCAGCAAGAACTGCGCGGCCTGTCTTCCCTCGCCGCGCAGGCTGGCAGAAGCCTTGAAAACGGCAATGCGGGCAGTTTTGCTGCCAATACCGTCTCGGCGCAGGCAACGAAGGAGGTGGTAGAATGGCTGCAGCAATACGGTAATGCGCGTATTCAACTCAATGTCGATGACGCTTTCTCGTTGAAAGATTCGGCGTTCGATTTCCTTTATCCGTGGGTTGATACAAAGCAGCATGTTTTATTTAGCCAGACATCGCTTCACCGTACCGATGACAGAACCCAAACCAATATCGGTATGGGTTATCGTTACTTCACGCCGGATAATTCAATGCTGGGCGCGAACATATTTTATGACTACGATTTAAGTCGGCATCACGCACGTATGGGTGCAGGCGTTGAGTACTGGCGAGATTATTTACATGCAGGCGCGAATGCTTATTTAAGATTGTCAAAATGGAAGGATTCCCACGATCTGGGCGATTATCAGGAACGTCCGGCGGATGGCTGGGATATCTATACCGAAGGTTGGTTGCCGTCATATCCGCAATTGGGTGCATCGCTTAAATATGAAAAGTATTACGGCAAGAATGTCGGCCTCTTTGGCAGCGATCATCTGCAGGAAAATCCATACGCCTTTACGGGCGGGATCAGCTACACGCCGGTTCCGCTGGTTACGCTTTCTGCTGAACACAAGCAGGGGCAGAGTAATACTCATGATTCACGCTTCGGCATTGAAATTAACTATCGCCCCGGCATCCCGCTGGCGAAGCAACTGGACGGCGATAACGTTGCGGTGATGCGCGAAGTTCAGCACGGGCGCTACGATTTTGTCGAACGTAATAACAACATTGTTCTGGAATACCGCAAAAAATCGGTTCTGAAGATCCGCCTGCCTGAAAGCGTGCAGGGGGAAGGCGGCGCCGTTATTCCGGTGACTATTTCGCTGGATAAATCCCAATGGGGCATTCAGTCGGTCGAGTGGAACGATAGCGCATTTGCCGCCGCTGGCGGGCGTATTTCCGGTAGCGGCACGTCATGGCAACTGACGTTGCCAGCGTATACGCCTGGCGGTACCAATCACTGGCAGATCGGCGCAACGGCGCGAGATGTTAAAGGAAACGTCTCTAACTATGCGGTGATGAACGTGACAGTGACGGGGAGTTCAGCCTCAATCGGCACAATGGATTTTACATTAAACGGCGAGCATCAACCGATCATCGCGGCTGACGGGCAGTCGCAGCATCCGGTTACGTTGGTGCTAAAAGATGCCAATGGTAAACCGTTAACAGGGCTTGCCCATGACATTGAGTTGTCATTGGCATTTACGCCTGACGCCCAGCAAAACCTTGAGCGTTCGGCACAGGCACCCAAGCTCGGCGAAGTACAGGAAACCCGCGCCGGGGTGTATACCGCGACGCTGACGTCGGGTTTAACGGCGGGTACGGCACGCATCACCGCTAAAGTCCTGGGTAAAACAGAAACTCTGACGGTAAAGCTAAAAGCGGTTTCCGCCGAGGCGGCAAAATCGACGTTGACGGTAATGCCCATGGAACAGATCGTTGGGCACCCGATTAGCCTGACGTTAGAGGCAAAAGATAAAGACGGGAATGCCATTACCAGCGACGACAGCTTACGTTTTTATGCTGTTTCAGCCAGCGGCGAGGTTCGTTTTACTGCCGTAGAAGAGAAAGACGGCGTGTACCGCGCTAAGGCAACGTCTGAACTGGCTCAGGCGACACGCATTGGTGTGGCATCACAAAAACATGATTTCTCCGGGCTGGAAAAACAAGCCACCTGGATTGCCGACAAAACGCAGCCGGTGGTTCAGGCGTTTAACCTGACCAGGGACAATGCGCTGGCGGATGGCAAACAGAGTAATGTCGCGGTCGTTACCCTGACCGACCGTTATGGCAACGCGCTGTCCGGATACACGGTTACCCTGGCGTTACCGCCACAGGTCAAGATCGCGAATGGGGAGAGCGTTGTGAAGACCGATGCCAAAGGTGAAGCAACATTCTCACTGATCAGTTCAACGCCGGGAACATATGAGATTACGCTAAGCGCGGGGAACATCAGCTCATCACTGCGCGTAACATTTGCCTCTTCAATGACGGGCGCAACATTGTCTCTGGCAGCCAAAGACAATGGCGCAATCACCCATATTGCAGCAAACGGTCGCGATGGCGCCACGCTTGAAATCAGGCTCAACAATACCGCCGCGTCGGTTGAAGGACAGAAAGTGGAGCTTATCGTAGCGCCGCAAGGGCTCGTATACCCGGACAAAATCACCACCAATAAAGACGGTTACGCAACGGTGACGTTAACCACGGTTAAGGCGGGTAATTACACCGTGAAAGCCATGGCTACAGACGGGAAACAGAGTATTGAGTCCTCGACCGTCGAACTGGGCTTTGTACCAGATATCAACAGCGCGGTAGTGAATTTGACCGCACCGACAGAGAGCATCGTGGCGAACGCATCAGCGGCGCACAACATTCAGGTACAGGTTGCTGACGGTGAAAATAATCCGTTCAGCGGCGACGTGCGCCTGACCAGCGACCCCGCCAGTGGATTAAAACTGGGCCAGTCCGAACTGACGTTGGATGAGAAAGGAATGGCATCAACAACCTTTGTTGCCGCAGAAGCCGGGCACTATCAATTGCAGGCAACCTTCATCAAAGAGGGTAAACGCGTTACGGCGAGTAAGGCAGTGGAGGTGGTATCGGATCTGCAAAATGCAGTCTTGACGATCGAACCGTCAACCACCTCAGCCATAGTGAGTGATGTGGATAACGTGGCGTTTACCCTGCATCTGAGCGATACATCGGGTAACAACGTCAGCAACCGTAAGCTGAAAATTACGGCCACAGGCCCATCGTCACGCGATCCTCTGCAGATTGATAATACGCTTGTCACCACCAATGACTCCGGTACTGCGACCGTGAATGTCCACGGCCATAAGGCGGGTCGTTACACGCTGACCGCCACATTGGCTGAACACGGTAGCAACGTCTCGGCAAATGCTTCGCTGACGCTGAATGCTGATGCCCAGAATCCGGTACTCACTCTGGAGCAGGATCCTGGCTATGCCGTTGCCAACCTTGAACCGGTAGGCTTTATGGCCCGATTGCAGGATAAGTTCGGTAACCCGTTAAACGGCAGTGTCGAATTTAGCGCGGGCAGCAAAGCCCAACCCAGCAGCGGAACCTTTACGATGACGCCGGATAAAACCAACTTTACGTTAGGCAATGCCTACTCACAGCTGAGAACGGATACCGCTGGTGAAAGTTGGGTGAGGGTGAAGGCAATGACGGGAGATAAAACGCTGGAAAAAGAACTCACCGTCTGGGTAGTTGAAAACCATAAACCGAATTCCTGATTCGGGATATAACTGGAGATAGTCACGTTCGCAGTGGCTATCTCCCCTTCTTTCTTTATGTTTGAGTTTATATATAAAATTCATTCGATTAAGTGCTAACCCTTTTTATATATTCACTCAGAGAAATCACTGCAGATGCTGTGCAGTAATCAATATTCTACGGTGCAGTTAAAAATTATGTGAAGTGAATTGCCAAATGCCGGCCGTAACGATCATGCAGCTAATTTCGCTAGCCACGATTAAAAATCCACATGCAACATTGTGAAGGGTTTTGAGTAGACTACTAACAAAAGAAAAGCGTTGGAGCGGGCGAAGGGAATCGAAGCATCGAAGACAATCACTCACTAACCATTTGTTTCATAAAGAATCATGAATCCTTTTGGTTACAGTAATGGTTACACATTGAGTGATCTCTGGTCAAGGCTGAATGAACGTAATGTTCCCCTCGGAGGAATAGAACCAAGCTGAGAAGTGCTGTAATGTCCTAATGTTTAAACATCAAGAGATGGTAGCCCCCACTGCTCAGGGAACAACTTTGAGAGGGCTACAGGGGGAAGTCGTTAAACTTTATATATTAGATACCTGCGGAGATTTTTGTGAGGAATTTTAAGCACAAGAACCATCTGCTAGTGCCACCAGCCCCCACCGACCGCAAAGTGAAGACCAGTTAGCACCAGAGCAATGGCGATTGCGGCAGTAAAGAGAACGCCACAAACCGACGATAATCTATTGAAGACAATACGGTACACGATGCCCAGCAAGAACAAAGCCCCGGAGGCCCACCAAAAGGCACTCACTGCCCTAGCAAGCGCCCGATATGTTGACCACTGTACCCCACCATAGATGTAACCAGCCATACAACCAGCAGCCAGTAATAGTAAAGCCATCCCGATAAATGACCCGATACCTTTCAACATGTTGATATTCCTTTAAATAACCATAAAAACGGAGTCTAAAGGATAGCCCGGATGCGGGCATACTGATGATCGTTTGTCTCGATCGGTAAACTGAAATTGATCGCTAGTATCTATCACTCACTTTAGAGTATCTGGCAGACCAAGTGGACGCAGAGGACGAACACATACAACTCCTGTAAGTTCATGGGGTCCTCCGTATGTTCACTCAGGGTTTATAGCTACTCTACGGCAGTAAAACGAATAGCATGGACCAACGGGAAAGAGGCGTCTGTCTCAACGTCGAATGCTCCAGTTTTCACCTTAACGGAACCGGTAGCCAACACATCGACCACGCTGATTAACTCAAGGTCATACCCAGCGGTATTGCTATTACGAGTCACTTTTACATCCACGGTCTTAGCGCCTTTAGTTGACCTGAAAGAGATAGAAGCGAACCGCTTAGGCAGGAGATAGACACCTGTATCATCACCCGCATAGCCGCATACTGTGCAGCCCAGCAGGTCGCTAATATCTTCATGGCCTGCGCGTTGAGCAGATCGGTCCAAGACTGCCTCTAGTTTCTCAGGGACCAATACAGCATAGTCAGGCAGTGTGTTACCCAACTCGACCGGAAGATTCAGCGCTAAGATGTCCAGAAGGTCCTCAGCTTGGTCAGAGGGTTTCCCACTCAGTGGGACCGCTTCGATGACTTGTAGGTCTGGTGTATCTTTCAGGACATCGACCACAGCGGCAAACATTTGACGACAGTATTGGACCTGCATATCGCCTACAGTCTGGATTAGCGCCCCTTCAGTCCACCCTCCCATCATATCGAAGTCAGATACATGAGTAGCAGCAGAACACAGAATGCCAGTCTTATTGGTCTCAGGGTTCAACACTGGGGTGACAGTTACACTTGCCCCGGTGATGGCTGTAGTAGACGGAGCATCCTTAGCTGGGTTAAACGCACCATTATGCTTAAAGCGGACGGTACGATTCTGGAGAGCCTGACGGCGAATAGGCGTAGGGTCAGTGCCGTATGGGCGAAACTCACAGGGGAAGACATGCTCCATTACAGCAGTGCGGAAATCACCATCGTTGAAGGTCTCGTCCAAAGAGTCCTCCAGCGCTTGAACGTAATCATGTGAGTCATTCCCGAAGGCCATCGGACGACCTGAGCGGTCCGTGAAGCCTACGTTGAGAACTTGGGCGTCTTGACCGTTGGTCATCTGAACATAGTCAGTGCGTGAGGTGTCAGTACCCCATACAGACCCTTTTATAATTTGACCATCTTTGTCACGCTGAGGCTGACGCAGAGAAGCCAGTGAGGTTACTTTGTTAATTTGATTTATAATAGCCATGATAAATATCTCCTTAGTATATAAGTGCGCTACGTAGAAAGTAGTTGGCGACACCCTTGGTCTTATCTCAGAATCCAAGCAGCGCCGCCGAAAGTGATCAGTTAGTATCCGAAAGAGGCCCCTTTATTGCCGAAGCGTTTAATCAGGTCTTCGTCGCGTGCTCTACGTTCAGCGGCAGCTTTAGCAATCTCTGCTGGCGTTGCATGAATAGCGGCCATACGCTCTTGATGTTCCTCAGCCTCTTTACGTCGACGCTCAGCCTCTTGGCGTTCCTGTGCATTACTTTCAGCCCACCAGCGGGAATACTTTCCGTAATCAGAGGCATTAAGACCAATGGCATGAATATCGTTAAGAATACGATTTGATTTAGCCATGTCAGACCCGGTGGAATTGAGCATGGTTGTAACGACAATCTCAGTGAAATACTTTGTAGATAGCTCCTGACCGAATACCAACACGGTCTCTTTGTCAGCACTCAGAGTGATATTTAATTTACGATATGAAATAGGCATAATATTTATCTCCTTTTGAAGTCTGAATTGATTGAACTTATCGGTCGACCACAGGGCGTAATAATCCCTACGGTGTCTCCCCGCATTTCGGTCAGTTCAAAAGGTTATTTGAGGTAGTGTTAATTAATGATGGCGATGATGAAAGTCTTTAGGGGATAATCCAGCAGCTACCGCCATGAGACATAAGGCGGCCTTTGAATAGACAGGACGCTCACCCAGAGGTGGTAGACCCAGAGCGGACACAATGGAAGCTGTATTGATTGTCATCAGTCGCAACGCCTTACGGCCCTCTATTGTCTGAGAGTCAATTTTGACGTGGTCGATAGCTATCATATATTCACCACTCTGGCGTACCAGACGCTACTACGGGGAATCATGGATAGACCTTGGGGTTTCGTCAGGTTACCGCTAAGCACAGCCCTGTAGATACGCTCAGGCTTTCTACCGTCAACACGTTTACCTATCTTGTTAAGAGTCTGCATCGCTTCTCGATAGTCGTCCTTATGGCGTTCCAATAGTTCAGCTTCAGCATGATAACCAAGTTCGACCATCTTATTAGCGACTGCCTCAGCAACTTCCGGCATCTCAAGAATAGCCTCAAAGGCTGCGTAGACCATATCCTCAAAATCTTCGGAGACCCATCCGGCATACTTTAGGGTAGCCTGTTTGTCTGCATAGGTTATGCTTTCAATACCAATCTTCTCGACGTGCATTTTTTGCATGTCGGTGAGTCTCTTAGTCACTTTACCGCGCCACTGAGAAGGTAACTTATTGTTAGGCAAGCTGAGGACCTTCCATATTTCGGTAAGATTCCACATACCTGACTCATTGGCCTTGAAGCTGTGACTTTCAATAGTGATAATATGGCCTGCATGTTTATGTCGATTACTCATTGCTTGATTACCTCATTTTAAATATGCACCCTAAGCCGCACCCTACTGACCTACTCAAAGTCCCCAAGCAATAGGGAGACCAGCAGGACAAAGGATGCACATTTAGAATGTCTTTGAGATTGATAGGAGAGGTGTCTTGCGGAGACACTATTAGTTATTAAAGGATTAATAATGACAAAATCAATGGATGACTCTAAATGGTCTTTAAGTAATACCTTAAGTTCTTATTATTATCTTGTGTAAACAAGTAATATAACATTAAGGTCTTTAAGTAAACTTTAAGTTTAGCCCCTGTAGACCAGAGACCATAATTAATATGATTTCTATTATTGGCTATTCACTTATCGACTGACCCAGAGCACACAGGAAGCACTCACTTTAAGTGAACGCTTGGTGTCTGTAATTGGTCATCCCGCCCCTGAAAGGATGCGATAAGTTACGGTTAGAGCTACCTTGAAGTAGCAGTTGTCATAGAGGGAAAACTTTTTCTCTTCTCTCTCCTTATAGTGAGTCGTTATTAATTCTGTTGACTTCACAATAAGTGTATGAATGAGAGTTAAGGCATGAGTACGAGCTAATCGTCGATTCCTCAGAGGCCTTCTCTCTCTCTACAGTGAGTCGTTAACCCTAAGCGCTCTTTTTGTCCCGATTTTCGATGCCCTGCCGTGGTCCCTCAGGCATACTCTGGAACATCGCCTCGATTTCTTTTGGTCTTGTGATTCGGTCATCGACAATGATATTCAACAGCTTAAAGAGGCCATGCGTTAACTGTGGGTCATCATCAAGGTTAATCTCTCCGGGATGGACCGCCTGATTCCCTACGATACGACAGATGTCTGCTGCTTGTTGAATGCGAGGAGGTAATCCTTTCTCCACGAGAGACTTTATGTCGGCGTTAATGTTGCTCCCCGGCTCGCCTAAGTGGACCATTAACTTCTGAAGACACAGACGGAGAAGCGCAGCGGCCCCTTTAGGAGACAGATTGACGATGCTTCTAGCCTCCATGTAGTCGGACCTACAGTCCTCCGGCATGTCAGGGCTGGGCATTTCGACATCAGTTGATGCCGGGATTATCAACCGCTCATCACACCAATAAGCCTCCTCTGAGCAGCACAGGCACACTGAAACGTACATCTTAGTAAATAGGTCAAGAGCAATTCCCACCCGAGTCCCCTTTAAGGGGAGCCATTCATGCTTTGAGTAAACATTGCAATAAGGACAATTGAAAGCCGCAGCCCTAAATACAGCCGGATGATACTCAGCCATTGATACCAGTCTCCTTATAAATATCAGCCAGCACATTAACTAATCTATCCACTTCAACCTCTTTAGCGTATCGGTCATAGGTAATTGACCCAGAGCTATGCCCCATGACTGCCTGAGCATACGCCAATTCGACACCTTGTTGTTTTAACTGAGTCGCAACTGTATGTCTAAACGAATGGAACGCCAATCCGTCACGGTCAGCTACAACCTTAGGTAACAGCGTACGGTTAAACCATTTACTCACCTGCTCACCGTAACCGTTCTTCATTAGGCGCAAACCATCAAAGACCATAGCGTCATCACCACCAGAGCCTCTACGGGTCTCTACAAGCGCCATAAAGTCAGCCAATACAAAACCATAGGCACCATCGACCAGAGGCACACAGCGATCACTGTGAGCGTTCTTGATACTCTTACCGGGTAGGCTGCTGTCATCCTCATTGATATGAATATAAACGGTCCCGGCCTCGGTGGTCCTAACGTCCTTGACCTGAAGTTGTGCGACTTCATTAAGCCTTGCCCCAGTGATAGCAGCCAAAGCGGTAACGTAGTAGTGATAAGGTTTGCCAGAAGTCTTCTGAGAGTATGACTTAGCGGCAACCAGTAGTTGCCCCACCTGCTCCGTAGAGAAGGCGTTACGGGCCTCAGAGGCTTTACGCTGGGGAACCTTAAGTTCCAACCCCTCAGTCATGTTCTTTTTAATCAAGTCATTACGCACAGCCCACTTAAAGACAGCCGCCATCTTGATGAGATACTTATTATTGATGGTAACGACATCCAGACAATCAGTCTTATCATCACGGCTTAGCAGGTCAGCCAATGAGGCATCCTTGAAGCGCTGCTTACGGTTCTTAGGTAACTGCTGGAGCACATCACGAACTCTGAGCATGTCTGCTCTACTGGCTTCAGCATTGAGACCCAGATGGTCGAATATTTCGATTAACGCAGCGTGTGACGCTTTGTTTTCCCTTAAGGTGGCGGGCTTCCAGTTCTGAGCGTTCTCCGCTTCGTATTGCTCAAAGAGGCACGCTACGGTGACGCTAGGCGTGACTTCTGGTTTTACTTCTGGAGCACTAACAGATAAGGACACAGAGGCTTGGTCATCTTGCCGATCAATATCATCAAAACGATCGACGTAATCTATCAGAGGCCGACTGTCTCCCGCATCGATACGCTTCATACAGGCCTTAAGCACTCCCAAAGCCTCGTGAATGTAACGATGCTGGT